>CAWEBR010000003.1:0-187500 GCA_963807365.1 Pyrinomonadaceae bacterium
CAACGCCTCTGCCTGAATGTTGTGGTGGAATGCTGTGATGTACTGTTTTCTGATAGTTAGTTAGTTTTCTCATTAGAGGTCGCATTACTTTGTTTTAATTGTTTGGTGGCGGGTTTGTTTGTGTGGGTGAGTTTATGCCTTGCACGAGAATTGTTGAATCCCACTGACTGTCTTGTATGTGTTGCTGTTAGGACTTGTAGGCAGTGGATCGCCTTGCACGTGCGTGCATGCTTTTGCTGCCATATGGCCTTCACTGACGATGATCTGGCACCAACCAGGCTTTGTATTCAATTGCCATTTAAGATCCATTCTAGGTGCTGGACGAGATGAATCAATTTCCACGGCCAGGAAACCTTATCCAGAGGGGCCAATAGGAAATTTATAACGAATGTGCACTGATGTTTGTGATGGTCACTTAAAATTGTGAGAATGAGCACATAATGATTTTTTCAATGAGTGTGCCCTGAATCAGACTTAATTCTAGTTGGTGAACAATCCCCAAATGAATGGATACTCAGTTTGTTAGATATGGCGTGTAGCTGGTTGTAAATGTTTAGCTGTCAGGACGAGTGAAGTTGTAGGATACAGTTGGATGGAGGAGAGCCGGAGCTGCAAGTGCACCAGACTTAGAATGGATGATGAAGGTTGGCTTTGAATTTTGTAGAGTCAGTTCTCTTCTTCACCCACATGGCGATGAACTTGAGCACTTGATGATGATCAATGTCACTCAACTCTCAATTTCATCATTATTATATCAATGACTAATCAGGCCATGTAACTTGTGATCAACTTGGAGAATTAAAATGAACTTATGAAGTTTATTGCTGATCAATGGACGATGGATGGTGGATATTTGGCGACTTGTTCAATGACAGTGTGGATGCAGATGGATGGCAGGCTTAGAACTCAACGACTATTTGGTGGTGCTTGGCAAGTTGCTTGAGCCCTTAGCCAAGTGGATCGCCGTTTGATTGCTGAACTTGATCCCTTTGGTGATGCTTGGCCGAAGGTTGCTTTTGAGAATAACGCGTTGGGGTTTTGCTTGTTTTGTTGTTTATTATAATTATGTAATGATGTAGTAGGAGTTGTCAGCCTTGCCAGCGTGTGAGGTCGAGGAATGTGGTTTTCAATAGTTTGTTGACTTCTTTGGTTGTTGAGTATTATGTCGTTACTTCCTCAATTGTGTAGCGCATGTGAGGACTGGCTTTGTAGAGTTACGAGTGGAATGTGATGACTGATAGATAATGCCTTGGGAGGTGGTGACGGCGCATGAGCCGCCCCTGCCCTCGGAGTCGATGATGATCTTGTTGAATAGACCAAGGACCATTGTTTGCCAAATACCAGAAACCGAAGAAATGCTTGAGCAAGCACCAGATTTGTGGGGCCCACTGCTACGTTTGGCTATGTAGGAACCAATATATTTTTATTTATTTTAGCCAAATTCGTGGAATGGTCATCCAATTAGGAGGAAATAATGGCGTGACTCTGGAGAGCCGAGGACACACACTTACCTTATCCAAGGTCAGTGAGCAGGAGAAGCGAGGCCAGGTCAGCGGAATGTGTGCTGCCTCATCATTGTCATTCTCAGCCAAGTAACTGTTGCTTACGGAGTTCAAATGGCTGTTGTGTTCTAGGACTGAATAGTGCTTGTGTTGAGTGAATACATCGACTCTGGCCAATGTGATGTGTAGGTTGTGTCTGACTTCTGCTGCTAAGTGAGCTATCAGTTCAGCCAGCAGGAGGCTTCATCGAATTGTAGGTCAAGCTTCATCTCCGTTAGAATCAGGTGGTCTCTGGTCACTTGGCTATCTTGGACCCCAAGACCGAGCTCTTGCCAAATGAGCTGGAAACACATCGAGATGACCAAGTGGTTGTGCCGAATCTTTTTAAGCATAAGTGGCATCAAGATCGTGAAGCCAGCTCACTCCGGGGGAATTGTAGAGGTCGAGTGATGGATATCAGGTCGTGCAAATGTTGACATCAAATCAGCCAATTGGAATCAGGAGTAAGCGGATGCGAAGAGGAAGCTGATTGCTAGCCCAACTGCAGAAGAGATCAATGCGTGAGGAGGCCAGTACGTGGTTTGTGGTTGGAGTGAGGTGGCGCACCAAATTCATGCAATGTGCTGCATCAATGGCCTGCATCTGGGGCTAGCTGAGGCCACCATCGCCACTGTTGTCATCAGTTGGCTGGCTGTTCAGCTGCCACCAGGCTGCAGAATGGTATGGTGTATGATTAGTTGGTGCGCCAATGCAGGACGATGATGAAGGCGGAGGAAGAAATGGCGCTCATGAGGAATGTTAGAGAGCGTGTCTCAGTATGCTTTATAATTGACTACAGGAGAGTTGAGCATTTCAAGTTCAGTGTCAGGTGTACTTGGTTGATCTGCTGCCTTAGTGGCTGCTGCTTGGCTTATTGCTTTGTCAAGTCACTGGCCAATCCTGCTGCTGATCAAGTTTTGCTGTCACACACCCAACAGGTGCAGCGTGACCAAGATCAACATCAATGAGTTCTTTCGCTTGTTTGATGTTGTGGTGCGCACCATAGCTCATCGGCGAAGCAGGCGGAAACAGAGTCATATGAACTCACGAGCTCGACGACAAGTGAAGCATTTAGTTGATTGCCTCCAACCTTTTGCAGATGCGTTGGCCACTGTTGAAGAATATTGTTACAATGACTTGTCATGTTGCCTCGTCCACTTGACGACGGGAGCAGGAGTTGACAGGTCGAACCTTTCCACGAAAAGCTACGTCCGCAGCTGGCCAGACCATGTGTGCTGAGATCGCTGCATTGCGGTCAAGATGGATTAGTTGTGGCTCGAGTGTTGCCGTCAAGTTAAGAAGTCATGCTTGGTCGCTTGTGGAACTCACGGGTTTTTGGAGATGATTATCGATATCAACAAGCGAACGAGTCAAAGTCGGACCATTTTATTTTCTTTCGATTCTTTGCCGAACATAGTTGCGTAACAACGACCAGATTTTCGAGCGTGTTGTGGTGAGATGTCAGGGGATTGTGATCCATGGTGGCGGCATGTTGGCGTCAACTTGATGTCCTTATTGGTGAGTGCTCATGGGCTCATCAAGATGTTATCGAGCTTTGTTTGGCACCCTTGGCAATGTCAGCCGAATGTTCATCGAGGCGGAAAATACGAGTCGTCGGGTGGCCGATCAGCAGGAGTTGTCAACGAGCTGTTAAAACTTCAATTCAGCCATAGCAGATTATTTACTAGCTACCGCACCAAGCATCCAACGATCAAAATGGCTTCACCATGTCTACAACCCATTGCTACTTGGCAAGTCAACATCCACGAAAAGGTGTAAGCCAAGGAAAGCAGCCTAACCCAAGTGCCCGAAGACTGATCAAGCGAATGCTGCTTTGGTGGTCAAGAAGACTAGTGGCTGATGTCAAACCCAATTGCTACAAACAGCGAAGCTTGTAACCCTAACCTCAACCTCTGGGTTACATTTTGTGATAATACCTGTTGTCATACACGAGAAGTTTGGCGCCACTTTTTGGCGCAGGAGGAGACATATGAGTCACACGACGAATATCCATTTCTGTTTGTTGCAAGTGTTAGCACTAGGTTCGAGACGATCCGTCTTTGCTGCCGATCCCGGAATACGGGTGACCAACTTCAAATTGAGCTACGCCAGGGATTATCAACATCAGTGGCGTTACCGGTATCGCCGAAATATTTTTGCATTAACAGCAATCTGGGCGTAATGGCGATAATGGTCGATGGGGGAATCATCGTGCATTTCCTGTGTTTCCGTCCCGGAGCTCAACCGCATGGTTATTGGTTCGGGATCGACCATGATTCCCAGCGTGACTACGACCATCACCTGTGGGAACAATCCGCCCGAATCCTCGATGAGTAACCGGGATGTGCGCTGGCTCTCGCTGCCCGCGGAAGGCGTTTTAGTCAGCGCCGACGGGCAGACCATCACCGGCCGCTGGGAGCGCACCGACTCGCAGGGCCTCAAGGTATCGGTGTGGAACTTCACGTCCGTGCGGGAGCAGTGAAACCACAGACGCGGACGCCCGACAGGCCGCGCGGTGTTTGCGCCGATGATCCGATGCGGCCTGGCAGTCCGCACCCGCTCGACTTCTCGTCGATGTTGTAGGGGTACCAGCGCCCTGATCAAAGTGATGGTTTCGCCTACCGGTATTAGTTGAGCCGATTCCTGCACCCTCTGCGCGTAGTAAGATAGAGGAAAAATTAAATAGTCCGAAAGACCTTGGAGCGGCAAACCATGAAGAAACTGGCCTTGTTGTTTTCGATAATTGTTATGGCAGCGGGCAGCTGTCTGGCGCAAACGAGCGGCTTCACCTACCAGGGGAAACTAGGCAATAGTGGTGCGCCGGCGAATGGCACCTACGACTTTCAGTTTACGCTGTGGGACGCAGCCAGTGCGGGCACGCCTCAGCCTGAGTCTTCGCCGGAGCTGGTAACGCGTACGGGTGTCGCAGTCTCAAATGGAATCTTCACCGTGCCGGTGGACTTTAGCGCAGAGTGTTTTCCGGCAGGGGCAGACCGTTGGCTGGAAATCAGTGTGCGCCTAGGCGGTACTGACGATGCTTACACAGTGCTGAGTCCACGTCAGCAGCTCAAGAGTGTTCCGTTTGCGGTGCGTAGTCTTACAGCAAATAACGCCGACAACGCCAACACTGCGACCACAGCAAACAACGCACTGAGTGCTGGAAGCGTGACGGGAGTTGTGGCTATCGCCAACGGTGGGACGGGCAGCAACAGTCAAAACTTTGTTGACTTAACCACCAACCAAAACATCGCAGGCGATAAAAAATTTGAAGGCACGGTTGCCGTGGTTGGCGCAGCCGGCCAATTCGTCGGCAACGGTTCGGGGTTAACGAATCTGAATGGCGTCAATCTAACCGATGGTTCACTGACCAAATCAAAGCTGGCGCATGACTACAAGAATGGTTTCGATCCTCAACTGGTCGCACGTCTTCGCTGGGATTTGCTGCCGGTCGTTCCAAACCGTGTTGAAGTCGGCAGGCAGCCGTCGGCGCTCGCCTTTGACGGGACATTCATGTATGTGGCGAACAAAGTCGACAACAACGTGATGCGGATCAGGACTCGAACAGGCCTTGTCGAAGGAGCGCCAATCGCTGTAGGTACGGCCCCGTCGGCGCTGGCCTATGACGGAACATACATGTGGGTAGCGAATTCCGGCAGCAACAGCGTGACGAGGATTCGCACAAGCACCGGCGCCGTTGAAGGTAGTCCGATTGGAGTTGGCAGCAATCCCGTTGCACTTGCGTTTGACGGGTCGTTCTTATATGTCGCGAATTATGGTAGCGGAAGCGTAACGCGGATCAACGTGGCGTCAGGAGCGGTAGAAGGAAGTCCGATAGCGGTTGGTGTTGGTCCCAGGTGGCTGCTGTTTGATGGAACGTTTGTATATGTTTCGCACGAGTCTACGCGTGCCGTTTGGCGAATCAGAGCAAGCACTGGAGCTGTCGACGGCGCGCCGGTTGCCATCATTGACCCGGGAGCTCTCGCCTTCGACGGAACATTTATATACGTGACGGACCGAGGCAGTCCTGCAACTTCCGAGCTTAAACGAATTCGCGCCAGTACCGGGATTCTAGAGCCGTACCCAGTTCGTGCCCCCGGTGTTGACAGTGACCTTCTCGTGTTCGATGGAACGTTTCTTTATGCCGCTACTGGCACAGGTACGCAACTACTCAGACTCAACATCAATGGTTTAGGAGTCGACGGAGCATTACTTCCTGTTGTCCTTAGAGTTCGAGCGCTTGCCTTTGACGGGACATATGTCTACGCGGCGAACGAAGTTCTTCAGTTTGACCCGAACACTGGTAACCAATCTCACGTCGATGGCAACGTAATTAGGTTCCAGTAGCTTCATGTTGATTCCTTAGATCCAATACACCAGCGAACAGGCCAACATGAGACAGAAGTCAAACAACAGAAACGCAGTCCTGGCAGTACTCATGCTGTTGGCTCTCTTTGCGGCAGTGTTGGCTGGATCTGTGGACTCGCGCAATTTCTTCTTGGAAACCAGTAAGCGTGCTGACTCCGAGAAGACCTCGATAACTTCGTCGCCTGCTATTGGTCAACATCGTGCGACGTCTTTCGCCGAGCACGGTCTTGCCGCTACCGAGGCGGTGGCCGAGGGTCTGGGACCGATCAATCCTTACGTGGTTAGCGGCGGCGGTGGCACGAGTGTCGGCGTGAACTTCAGCCTCGACGGAACCGTCGGCGAACCCAGCGCGACGAACACGCTGATCGGCGGGACGTTCACGCTAGATGGCGGGTTCTGGAATGTACCCCAGAATTTTTCAACCACTCCGACTCCGACACCAACACCATCGCCCACGGCGGCCAACGGGACAATCAGCGGGCGCGTGCTTGACCACCATGGTGAACCAGTGGCAGGAGTGGCGATCAGTCTGACGGGTACTCAAAACCGTAAAGCCATCACCGACGCGAAGGGTGACTATCATTTCGATAATGTAGAGACGACCGGCTTCTACACCGTTACACCCGCGCATGTTAACTACAACTTCAATCCTTTCAATCGCGCTTTCAGTCAGCTTGGCAACCACACCGAAGCGGCGTTTGCCGCATCAGCGTCTTCGACGAAGGCGAATCCGCTAGATACGCCGGACTTCTTCGTGCGCCAGCACTATCTCGACTTCCTGGGTCGTGAGCCGGATGAAGCAGGGTTCAACTTCTGGAGCGATCAGATACTCGGGTGCGGTTCCGACGCTGCATGCATTGAGCGAAGAACAATCAACGTAAGCGCAGCCTACTTCCTCTCGATAGAGTTTCAGGAGACAGGCGGCTTGGTGGATGGTCTCTACCGGGCCAGCTTTGGACGTGCCCCGCGCTTTGCTGAGTTCATGCCTGACATCGCCGTCCTTGCGCAGAATGTCGTGGTGGGCAAACGCGGTTGGGATCAACAGTTAGCGGAGAACAAATGGGCGTTTATCGAGTCGTTCGTAGATCGTGCCGCCTTCCGTAATGCGTATGTCGGACTGACTGACCAGGCCTACGTGGATCAATTAATTGCGCACACAGGAGTCAACTACGCGGCAAACGAGCGCGACGCTTTGGTTACAGGCCTAACCAGCGCCACGCTGACCCGCGCTGCCGCACTACACCAGATAGTCGAGAAGGAAAGCTTTAAACGCGCAAAGTTTACGCAAACATTTGTGATGATGCAGTACTTCGGTTATCTCAGGAGAGACCCGGACGAAAATGGTTACCAGTTCTGGCTCCGGAAGCTCAATGAGTTTGATGGAAACTTTGAACAAGCTGAGATGGTCAAGGCGTTCATCACTTCAACAGAGTATCGGGGAAGGTTCGGACAGTGAAGTTGCTGTGATTTGTAGACCCAAGCCTCACTCTGACGATGAATACAGACGGGTTGCGATGAATGTGGGCGTTCCATACGGGAGTCGAACCCCGACTACTGAGCGGAGTTGTCGCCGCGTTCACGAGTGAGGTTTCAAATCCATCTTCTCTTCAGGGCGACGAGCCTCGCGCACAATTCCAAGAAATTGTCGCGCTCTCTCTGTGATCAAGTCCGCATTGCCTTCGCGCAAGGCTTTCATGTCGACCAAGTCAGCGCCGACACCAAGCGCCATCGCGCCGGCCTTGATGAAGTCGGCGGCCGTAGTTAAAGAGACTCCGCCGGTGGGCACGAGTTCGATTTGCGGCAGCGGCGCTTTGAGGGCCTTGAGATAACTGGCGCCGCCGACTGCGCCCGCGGGAAAGACCTTCACCGCATCAGCTCCCGCATTCCATGCGCGCACAACTTCGGTTGGTGTCAGGGCGCCGGGGAAAACGGCGACACCGCTGTCCCGGCAGAGGGCGATGGTCCCCTCGTTGAGCGCGGGACTGACGATGAATTGGGCTCCTGCCTCGATACATGCGCGGGCTGTTTCAGGATCAAGGACGGTGCCTGCGCCAATCACAACTTCGTCGCCGTGAGTCCTCGCCAGCCTTTGGATGACGCCAATCGCACCTGGCACAGTCATCGTTACTTCCACAATGTCCACGCCTCCCGCTTTGATGGCCTCGACGGCGCGCATCGCCTGCTCCGCGGACTCAGCGCGCACGACCGGTATTAAGCCAGTGTCTCGAATTCGTTGCAGTATGTGGGTCTTATCCATTATTTGGAGTGCGCGGGCCAAACGAAGCGCACCACGGCTTTCTTGATTCCAGAGTCCACGAAGAAGGGAACTATCCAAAGCGCCGTCAACTTTACGCTCTGCCTGCGCTTCCTCAGGATCACCTCGCAACGCGCGTCGTGCCGCCCTTCATGACCCTTTCGACTTCGGTCAGCGTGGCCATCGTGGTGTCGCCCGGTGTCGTCATTGCCAACGCCCCGTGGGCTGCCCCGCATTCGACCGACCACTGCGGACCCTTGCCGTTGAGAAATCCATAGATCAAACCTGAAGCGAAGGAATCGCCGCCGCCAATACGATCGAAAATCTCCAGGTTCTCGCGGGTGGGTGCCTGATAGAAATCGCCATCGCTGTAAGCAATCGCGCCCCAGTCGTTGCGGGTGGCCGACTTCGCGATGCGCAACGTCGTCGCTACGACCTTGAGATTCGAAAACTCGTGCACAGCCATCTCGATCATTTTCCTGAAGTTTTCGACGTCAAGCTTTGAATGCTGCTCGTCCAGTCCTTCCACTTCGAATCCAAGCGCTGGCAGTGAAGTCTTCCTCGTTGCCCAACATGACATCAACCAGCGGCGCGAGTTCGCGGTTGACCTCGCGCGCGCGCTCTGGCCCGCCAATGTCTTTCCACAACGACTCGCGATAGTTCAAATCGTAAGAAACGATCGTGCCGTGCCGCCGCGCGGATTCGATCGCTTCGCGCGCGACCTGCGGTGCCGTTTCGGACAGAGCACAAAAGATTCCTCCGGTATGAAACCAGCGCGCGCCTTCGTGTCCAAAGATTCTTTCCCAATCAATGTCGCCGGCTTTCAGTTGCGACACAGCTGTATGTCCGCGATCTGAACAACCCAGGGCAGCGCGCACACCAAAGCCGCGCTCGGTGAAATTCAATCCGTTGCGTGCCCCGCGGCCGACGCCATCAAACTTGACCCATTTGATGTGCGAATGATCGACGCCTCCCTGCCAGATCAAATCCTGCACCAGCCGACCAATCGGGTTGTCCGCAAGTGCCGTCACGACCGCCGCATCAAGGCCGAAACATCGTTTCAACCCGCGCGCCACGTTGTATTCCCCGCCGCCTTCCCAGACATCGAAAGTACGCGTCGTGTGGATACGCTTGTCGCCCGGATCGAGCCTTAACATCACCTCGCCCAGGGATACGATATCCCATCTACAGCTATTCTTTGCTTTGATCGTTAACACTCTCTATTCCCTGGTTACTAGATTTGAACCACCTTACGCTTTACGGCTGGATCCGGAGACGAATTCTAAAACTAGCGTCTTTTTCTTCCTTCCGAGTGGAGATCGCGAGACGAACGCCACGCTCTTCACGCTCGCCCTTGTCGACACTTCCCGGACGTCCGGGAGCAGTCAGAATATTTGGACCTATTATGGCGTCGTATGAACTCGGTTCAAGTATCTCGACCAGAAGACGGGGACTTCCACTTTCAAATTCGAAGCCACCGTTGCGTTTGACGATCGCATTGTCGCTGTGAAGATACGATGTCAACCTTTGCGCACGAGCTGTTTTGATCGAATCTTTGATCACGAAATCGCCAGGAGCGGTAAACGAAAACCGCCGGACAAACCATTCGACTCCAACCTCCGGTTCATAGGCGGCAGTAAGATCTGCCAGGAGCGAAACGCTTTTGTCATCCATTTTGACGTCTCGAATCTTAATTTCGTTTAGACGTTCGTACGGCACCTCGGCGAAAGCATCATGCCCTTTGCCTTCTTTCCCCTGGCCCTTTCCACCAAACACGACAGTGTTGTGATGCTCGGTCATGGGGACGCCCGCGTAGCCGGAGTCGCCCGTCAGATACTTGCCTCTCGACCAAATAATAAAACTCCCCGCGTCGGGGTGTGCATGCCCGCTCGATAGCCGCCAATCGGGAAAGAGTTTCAATTTTCCGTTCGTGGCGTGCCCCTCCGGCGGACCAGCCTTGAAGGCAAATGCGGTCGCGTCGTCGCCCCAGCCTGACCGCCAATGAACGACCTCGTGATCGGAAAAGTAATGCCACTTGTCTTGCCGCTCGATCGGTATAGTCTTTAATTCGGCGTTGTACCAGATAAATGTCCAAAATTCCTCAGCGTTGACCTGGCCTTTCGATTTGAGCCAATCAGCGACACCCTTCGCCTCACCGCTTCCGTATCTCGCGGCCAGGTTGTAGAGGATGTTGTAGTTGGTTCGAAAGCGGCCTTTGATGCGTTCGCGGTCGTAATCAGCACCTTTTCGAGAACGAGTGACCGGCCCGGCATAGATATCGCCGAAATCGAAATTGAATTCGCCACCCGGAAGAGTCGCGTGGGAAACATACTTATGGGCGAGCCGCAGGCCAGGCGTTATCTCGTAGAGGTTTTCTCCAGTTGAGTGAAGGTGAGCGTCCATATAGTGGACCAGCCACGGAGTGGAGAATATCCAATACTCCATTCCCTCATAATAGTAGCCGTCTTCAGAATACGTAGCTAACACCCGATCAAATATGGCCCGAGAGATGGCGGCCCAGTCCTTAGCTTCGGGCGTTTCGCCCATCAATGCATACGCGGTCACGGCAAGGCCCGCCATAGGTATGAATGTATGATTCTGGCTGTATGCGTATGACTTACCTGATTTTGGTTTGAAGTAGTCGTAAAGAAGTCGTGCCTGCTTTATCAACTTGCTTCGATACTTATCACGTTCGGAGTCAGTGAGGTCGTTGTAGAGCAGGTCGTAGCCCCAACCCATCCCATAAAGTAAATGACCGGCGGCAAGATCGACGTTGGGTTTATTATACGAATATCCCCAAACATCGTAGGTGCAGGCAGCATTCATGTATATCTTTGCGGCGTCTAGATACTTCTTATCTCCGGTGATCTTATAGACAAAGGCGGCCTCTGCTATACCGATGCCGACCTCGTTTTGAACCCGACGCTCCTCCGCGGGCGGCTTCGGCGGTGCGACTGTCAAAGCCCGAACTCTGGCCAGAGTTGTCTGCCACAGCTCTTCCTGGGTCACTGTCTTTTCCTTAAGCTTGTCGATCTCAGCCTGCGTCAAAAATACGCGAGGATGCACCCCGGCCAATTCTGTCCGAAGAGCTGAAGGCTTAGACTTTGCGATCGCGATCAGCGGGTGCTCGCCCTTCAGTCGTTTGGACGATTCACGTTCAGCCCTGAGTTCCTGACTGTCCTGCCCGGCAATCGAAAATATCAGGAAAGGAATTAAGAGAGCGAATAATGCAAACTTCTTTACCATAATTTACCAGAAATCCATCGCTACGCTATTTGAGATACTTCTGCCTGGACTGGATCATTGCCATCGTTGACTTTTGACCATCGTCCTTGTGCGGAAGCCTGTAGGTGATGCCGAGTTTGTTTCCACTTCCTCTATTAGAGCGACCCCAAATCCGGGATGATGAATCGCATCAACCGTCAACACAGCGATAGAGGTTTGATAGCTACGCTGTAGAACGCCCAAACGGGCGGCTCTTCTTTTGTTGTTCCTACATTCTGCGTTGAAATGGAAGATACGGAACAGTTCCACTAATGAACCTGCTCCGTATTTCCAGTTGACCAACTAGAAGATCAGCTTCAACGCAAACTGCATTTCGCGATTCTCGTTCGCCGTTTGTGAGTAGGTTCCGGCGTTGGCATTGTCGAGCAAGAATACGGGAACCTGGAAATTGGTCTTATTGAGGACATTGAAGACCTCCCACCGGAACTGGACCTTCAACCGCTCCTTAATACGGACGTTTTTCATTAAGGACATATCCATGCTGTTGAATGACGGGCCAGTCAGAATATTTCGACCCGCGTTCCCAAAAAAGTTCGGGTCTGAGGGTCTTGCGACGGGACGCGCAAACGCAGCAGGATTAAACGCCAGGCCGGCAGGAATATTGGCGTACGGGTCACCGACGATGTCGGGACGCTGCTGTGCAACGTCCGCCGATGAATACTGCGGAGTGAACGGGCGCCCGGACAAATAGGTGTAGATCCCATTGATCTGCCAGCCGCCAACCAAAAAGTTCGTTACGCCGCTGGAGCCCTTGAGAAATCTTCGCCCCTTGCCAAACGGGAGGTCATAATTGTAACTCGCCGTCAACTGTTGTCGCCGGTCGAAGTCCGCCAGCGATTTTTCAGCATTCAAGTTTCGAACATCCTGGGGGAACTTCTGCGTTCCCGTCGTTGAATTATTAGTCGACGATGCGGTGTCGATAGCCTTTGAATAGGTGTAGGAAATGAGCATCGTGAGGCCGCCTCTGGCCCGGCGCCTGAGCGATGTCTGGATCCCGTTATAATGCGAATTAGCGATCTGCTCCTGGAATTGGATATCGCCGAATGCCGGGAAGCGTCGAGTCGTTACCGGGGTGTAGACCGTCACCCCGCCGACAACCGAACTCGTAACGGCACCCGTTGGATACAACGCGTTAAGATTGTAGCGCAGGCCCAGGAATCGGCCCTGCGAGCCGACGTAGCCAACCTCGAGGGCAAGATCCTTAGACAGCTCACGCTCGAGGGTTAAATTGTATTGATAAATCTCGGGCGTATGGTAATTGACCTGCAAACCGAACGGCGTCGTTAATCCCTGAATTCCACCCAGTCCGTTCGGAAATGGGTTTTGGAAAGAGAGCAATAATGCATTGCTCGATGATCTGCTATAGCTTTCACGCTGTAGGAACGGGAATGTGTTGGCGAGTTGTTGTCTTATCGGATTGAAAGTCTCAAGCGAATAATAGATACCGGCTCCGCCACGAATTACCGTCTTGTCATCCTCGAAAGGACGCATTGCAAATCCGAGACGCGGACCCCAGTTATTAGTGTCCGTCTCGATCATCCCCTTCGGCAATCTCGGGTCGCCCGAGAGGATCGTGGTTCCGAATTGAGGCACGAAATTGCCGAGCCGGCCCGTTGCTTCGTATAACGGTGTCTGAAGCTCATAGCGAACGCCTAAATTGAACGTCAGCCAGTTCGCGATCCGCCAGTCATCCTGCACAAAAAATGCATACTGGGTGCCGGTCAGATTTGCCGGTTCGGCGCCGATCTGACGCTGGGTAGCATCAGGTAGGCCGTACAAGAAATCCGCAAACGAGCGGAATCCGCTGCTCGTACCGGTACCGGTATTCGTATTACGCCCACGAAAACGAAAATCTCCGCGGACGTTGCGCACATCAGCTTCAACATAATTTGAGCGAATGATGTCGATTCCAAATTTTAGACTGTGATTGCCCGTAATCACGTTCACCGCGTCGTAGATCTGGTAGTTCTTTAGGCGGTAGCTAAAGGGATCATTCGGTCGGTCACCAAATTCCGAAAAACCGTCGATCCTTATCGCCGGATAACCTTGCACTTCAGGCGAACTCGCGGTTGGAAGGCCTGGAATTCCCAGAAGCGCGAGGTAATCCCGGTCACGGTTTTCGCCCAGATTCTGACTGTATTGGGAGTAAATACCGAACCGGAATTCATTAATGATCTGAGGCGTGAAAATGTGGTTATCGCTAAAAGCGATGTTCTTGTAGTTCTGGCTGGTGTCTCGCCCGAAGGTCGGGTAGAAGTTGCGATTTGAAGGGAATGGATCAAACCCATCGCCTTGCTGCTGCGAAAACCGAAACGATGCATTATTTCTGGAGTTGACCTTATGGTCGATTCTGACCAGGGTTTGATTACGATTCGTCTCGCCTAAAACCGTGGCGGCGTAGCCAAATGGCGTTTGCGGAGTAATCGTATTGGCCGCTGGGAGCCGGCGCAAGATCTGGAGTGAGCTGGGGTTGATTCCGAGCACCGTGGTCGCCCCCACAATGGTGTTCGTCATCGGAATGACATTTGGCGTCGGACACACGACCTTGGCGCCGGTGGACGTCAAACATCTGATCTGATTCGAATTCGCAACGTCGTCCGCCGTTCCCCTGGTGAGATCGTTGCCGGCGCCGAGAACATCGCGAAAATCACCGATGAGCCAGCTTGCCCTCGGAGCTGTAGAAAGCGCTGATTCCGATCTTTTTTGACGGGTTCCTTCGTACGACGCAAAGAAGAATGTCTGGTCTTTGCCTTTCGTAAATGCCGGCCCGCCTTCGCCAAAGTTGAAGAACGGCATCGGGCCGCCGATCGAGCCGCCAAACTGATTTCGGCGAAGCGTCTTGGATTCGTCGGGTGCCGTAAAGAAGTTTTTGGCATCGAAGGCATCGTTTCTCAAATAGTCAAAAAGCGATCCGCTGAAGCGGTTCGAACCGGATTTGGAAACAACATTAACCTGAGCGCCCGCAGAGCGGCCAAACTCGGCGGTGTATGTCGAAGTTTCGACCTTAAATTCGCGGATCGAATCGATCGAGGTATTAACGCCCACTGAGCCGTTACGATCTGATTTGTTGACGATCCCGTCAAGGATGAAATTCGAGGCGTCCGTGCGCGTGCCGGCTGCTGCCAGGCCTTCGCCTTGATCGTCGTCTGCCGGACGCGGATACACGCCGGGCGCCAGTAGAGCAAGACTCGAAAAATCGCGCCCGTTGAGCGGCAGGTCCTGCACCTGTCGTTCGGTAATTACTTCGCCTTTTGACGATGTCTCGGAGTTGGTTACGGCAGCCTCGGAGACAATCGTAACCTGTTCGCTGACGTTCCCTACCTCGAGAACGACGTCGAAACGCGCCGTCTGTCCAGTCTCAATCACCAGGTCCGACTTCACCGCTGCTTTGAAGCTCGATGACTCGATTGTCATCGAATAACTTCCCGGATCGAGCTGTGGAACCACGTAATTCCCAGAGTCGTTGGAAGTGACGGTCTGCTTCTTGTTGGTTGATTGCTCTGTGATCGTGACCGTGGCATTCGGCACAGCTGCGCCGTTTTGGTCAGACACACGGCCGACGATTGTTGCCTTAAAGCTCTGACCGTAACTAAGCGATCCAGACAGGAGGATGCTCATCATCAAGCACCCCAGTCCAAACGTATTGCGGCGTTTCGTTCTCATTTCAATCTCCTTAATTCTTTAGGGTCAGTCCATTAACATTCCGCCGTTGATCTCGATCGTTTCACCGCATAGGTAACTTGCGGCATCTGACGCCAGGAACGCGATCACACTAGCGACCTCTTCTGAGCGGCCGACGCGAGCCATCGGGATGATATTTGCGAAATTCTTCATTGCTTCGGGCGTAGAAAACGTCTCATGAAAGGGAGTGTCTATCACGCCGGGCGAAACCGCGTTCACGCGAATGCCCTGCGAAGCAAATTCCTTGGCGAGCCCCTTGGTCATCGTCAGCATCGCTGCCTTAGCCGACGAATAATGAATCGAGCCGGGTGCGCCGCCGTTTCGCGCCGCTATCGATGTAACATTAACGATTACGCCGGCTCCCTTTTCCAACATCATTGGAATAACCGCCTTCGCAGCGAAGAACGCGCTTTTCGCGTTCAGGTTCATGACCTCGTCCCATCTTTCTTCGGTCAGTTCCAGTGTTTTCAAACGTTCGACCAGGGAGCCTGCGTTGTTGACAAGAATGTCGACTGGGCCCAGGCCGCTCTCGACTTCCCGGATCATCCGCTCGATCTCGGCATTCGCGGTTACGTCAGCCTGTACGGCCATCGCAGACACCGCAGCCGTGCCTACCGCAGTTCCCGAGGGCCCCGAGGCAACACCACTCCTACCGCCAGCCGATATAGTGGCGACCGCCGCGTCTGCGCCGGCTTTGTTACTTAAGTAGCTAATGGCGACCGAGGCGCCACACTTTCCGAAAAACTCAGCCGTCGCTCGACCGATGCCACTTGAGGCTCCGGTTACGAGAACGACTTTGCCGGTAAAATCAAAGAGATGTTCCATAATTTGCTCCCTGCATTCCTTAGCTCTGAAGCTGAACCCGACGAATATTTCCGGCCAAAGCGAAAAGAACAATCGTTCCAATTGGCGCCAGCAAGCCGGCCGTCACAAGGACGGGTGTGTACGAAAAATTATCCACGATCCAACCGGTCGAGAAGATGAAGATCATCGATCCGATCCCTGCGCCTGTGCCGCCAAGGCCCGCAACTGATCCAACTGCCTTTGACGGAAAGAAATCGCTCGGTAGCGTCTGCACATTGTTTATCCACACTTGAAATCCAAATAGAACGATGCCGATCAAGATGAGGGCGGTCATTGAGTTAGGTGTGAACGCTGCCGCGATGCCCGCGGGCATTAATAATGCTGCGAACCCGATCACGGCTTTGCGAGCGGCGTTTACCGACCATCCGCGGCCTATCAGAAATCCGGATAACCATCCTCCGAAGAGGCTTCCAGCATCGGCGGCGGCATACGGCACCCACGCAAACAGCGCGATCTGCTTTAGGTCGAAACCGTGCACCTTATAGAGGAAAAGTGGCAGCCAGGTTATGTAGAGCCACCAGATCGGATCGACCAGGAACCGAGCGACGACTACTGCCCAGGTTTGACGATACCTAAGCAGTTGCAACCAACCGATCGGTGAATGTTCCTCTGCAGCCGGAATGGAGTGCTCGTCCTCCTTGATCATTGCGAGCTCGTCCCGAGTCAGCCATTTGTGGGTTTCTGGTTTGTCATAAACGAACCACCAGACCGCCAGCCAGACGAATCCAAGCAGGCCAGTGACAACAAAGACCTCTTGCCAGTGACCAAAATATGCGTAGAGCCCAACGATGACCGGCGGAGCAACGATCGAACCTATAGCGGCACCGCTGTTAAAAATTGCCATTCCGAGAGCCCGCTGCCGCGCTGGAAACCATTCGGCGACAGTCTTGGCGGCGCCGGGCCAATTACCCGCTTCGCCCAGTCCGAGAATAAAGCGGAATGTACTGAGGCTGCGGATACCCACCGAAAACGTGTGGGCCATCGCCGCGAGCGACCAAATAGTAATCGACGCGGTGAACCCTCTCTTGATACCGACGCGGTCGTAGAGCTTTCCGGAGAGCGACTGACTGATCGTGTATGCAAACAGGAACCATGTCGCAACACCGCCAAATTCAGTGTTTGTGAGGTTGAGGTCCCTTGTGATTATCGGGGCGAGGACCGAGACGGTCAGCCGGTCGATATAATTTATCAACGTGGCGAAAAAAATTAGGCCGACGATGATCCAGCGGAGGCCGCGGATCTTGAAACCACTCTCGACCCTCAGATTGCCCTTTGTTGACGTCGACTCGTTCATAGTTTGCCTATTGCTCTTGCCGATTATTCGGTCCGAATCTCTCCGTTGCGTGGGAGTCAGAAAACTATTTTTGCCAAACCAAATCCTTGCTCACTTTTCCTTTGCTCATCGATCTAACCGTAACCCGACCTTCGGTGACCTTGACGTCCGCACAAGATCCTGCAAAGCAAACGACCGTCTGATCGCCGTTCGCAAATCTAACCGCCACGCCAAGTCCGGGCTGAGCGGATGAAACCGTTGGTAGCCGGTCACGATCGGTTCTTTTGAAAGGGAAGAGAACGTGTACAAAACTGGCGTTTCGATCTTTCCCGTCGGAAGTTGCGCGGAGTTGGAGACCTCGCTTTTCGAGATCGCCCTTGTCAACACTCCCCGGCAAACCCCGGGCCTGCACAATCTGGTCCACCACCTCGGATCGAACGGTCACCGGCTCTATTCGAAAGACGCGCAGGGCTGAGTCGTCGTTTATTAGATCAGCATGAAAGTCACTTAGACTAATCTCTCGGTCTGCGTTAAGTAGAAACGTAAACTTCGACGCCTTTTCGGTCTCGAGTTCGTCCCAAACGACGAAAAATCGCTGCGGTACAAACAAGAAGTGACGGTCGAATTTGCGCAGACCGAGGTCACCGTAATAGCCGCTGGCAGCCTCGCCGCGCGCATAAAAGTATTTTGCTGTGGCGTCGACCTCGGCTAGCCGGATTTTGTCGAGCCGTTCATTCGGGACGTCTTTGAACATTTCATAAACGCCGTCCTTTTCCTGGCCGCGTCCGTTAACCAGAATAGTGTTGTGGGCATCGGTTTCCTTGATTCCCAGGTAGCCGGTGTCTCCGGTCAGGTACTTACCGTTAGCCCAGATGATGAACGAGTTAGCATCGGGATGGGCGTGGCCGGTGTTCTGTCTCCAATCTGGAATCTTTGACGCAAGACGGGCTGAATGGTGCCCTTCCGGTGGAGCACATCGGAATGCGAACGCCGTCGCGTCCTTGGTCCAACCTGTCCTCCAAAATACAGTGTCGTTGTCTTTGAAATAATGGTAAGGGGGTATTTCCTCAAGCGGTGCGGCGTTGATCGAGTGGTCGCGGGAAATGAACGCCCACATTGGTTCCCGTGTGCCAAGCTTGGTCTGAGTTCGAAGATAATCTCCGACTGCCTGGGCCTTTGGATCCCGATATACAGCCGCGAGCCGGTACATGATGTCGTATTCGGCGTATAAATTTTCACGCTTGCCGGTTCCGTTGCGATTTAACGCACCATCGCCGATGTCGGCAAAATCGAATACATTTTCTCCGTCAGGCAAAACTGAATGCATGGCGAAATACTTCATTCCGTTCAACTTTGGCTGCATCGCGCGGTAGAGGTTTTCGCCCGTCGCACTTAGGTGTGCATCGAAGTAGCGGATCGCCCAGCGGAAAGCAAAACCATAGTAATGAAAACTCTCATAAAAATAGCCATCCGTGCCTGAGGCCAGCATCGTGCGGTCAAACACGGCGCGCGCAAGCGTAGCCCATGCCTTTGCTTCGTCGACCTCGTCCATGATCGCGTAGGCTGCGATAGCTAGTCCGGCCATCGGTATCCAGGTATGGTTCTGTGTATAGGTGTAGCGCTTGCCGGGTTTGTACTTAAAGTGGTCGTACATCAGCCGGCCCTGGACGAGTAACTTATTTCGGATAACCGATTTTTCCTGGGCCGAAAATTTGTCGTAAAGGGTGTCATATGCGAATGCAACCGCGTAAAGGAGGTGGGCTGGTGGGAGATCGACGTTCGGCTTATTGTAACGATACCCCCAGAACGGCATTGCACATGCAGCGAAAGTCCATTTTTTAGCCGCGGCCAGATATTTTTCATCCTTCTCGATCGTGAAGGCAAAGCTGGTCTGGGCGATCTCAAAGGCGAGGGCGTATTGTGAGATACTGCCCTTCTTCTGTGCGAGCCCGCTCTTGTACAGTTCTTCATCCTGCGGATCCGGAACATCTCTCTTGAGAGACTTTATGGCGCCAAGCGTGGCCAGCCACAGTTCTTTCCCGCTTCCCCGCGCAGACTCCCGCCATCGAGGTAGATTTGCGGAGGTGAAAAAGAGCCGCGGATGAACATCATTCAGTTCGGGCTTCAAGGTAACCTGACGATTTAACAGTGCGTTGAATAATGGGATCGCTCCGTTTTGGAGATGTTGCTGCCGCACACTACGACCGATCATTGGGTAGCCCCAAAAACACAACACCAGCATCACCCCCAAACAGGATTTAACCTGGATAATGTGTGTGTTAAACATGGTAACGTTATCAGATTTATCGCTTAAAGACTGGCTCGAAGGCGAGCTAAAACAAGAACTAAGACTAGCGCCTTTTCAAGCCAGAGGATTCCCGGACTATCAATTCGCAGTGCAAGATCCGTTCGCGGCGCGGGATCCGCTCACCGCTCTCGATCCGTTCGAGCAACATTTCTGCGGCGATTTGCCCTTCAACCCTCATCTGTTGCCGCACCGTAGTCAATGGCGGGGACATCCTTGCCGCTAACGGAATATCGTCGAACCCGACTATAGCTATATCATCCGGGATACTTAATCCCGCGTCGTTGATCGCGCTCATCGCCCCGATAGCGGTGAAATCATTTCGAGCAAACACTGCCGTCGGAGGATTGGGAAGGGAAAGAAGACGTTTCATGCCCTCAAATCCGATTTCCTCGGTCGAGTATCCAGGAACATCAGACGCGCCCTCGCTGCGGCCGGTTATCAGGCGCTCGTCCACCGAAATTGAGTTGTGTTCATGAGCTTTCAGATATCCCTGAAGTCGCTTCAGATGCGACCCGTTGCTCATATTTGCGCCTATAAATGCAATCCGCGAGTGACCCAGGTCAATGAGATGCTGTGTCGCGTCGAAGCCACCCTTGAAGTTATCCGGCGACACAAAATCCACGAATTTATCCTGGAAGTCTCGGCCGATCACTACCACAGGAATATTGCTTTCGACAATTCCCCGAAGGTAGCGGTCTCCCCCTTCATTCGAACGTGTCGCGACAATAATGCCGTCGACGTTATGGTTAGCGAGTGATTCGAAGGCGACCACATCCTCCTTACTACTGTACTCACTTATGCAAATGAAGAGACTGAAACCCCGGCTCAGAAGTGTCTCTCGAACCGCCCGAGCAAGTTCGGTTGAATATGGATTTGAAATATCTCCCAGGACGAGGCCGATCGTCTCGGTGTACTCTCGTTTCAAGCTGCGAGCGAGACCGTTGCGCCTGTAATTCAGATCCTTAACCGCTCTCAGTACCTTCTTCCGAGTGTTGTCGCTAACATATCCGTTTCCGTTTACCACTCTCGACACGGTCATCGTTGCGACGCCCACGGCTTCTGCAATGTCGCTCAGCTTTACCCGCCTTTTCTTTGGTGGCTTCCTGTGTGGCCCGCTGATACTCATGGATTTATATGTTAACGTTAACTTTCTACCATGAAGTTCGCGGCCAATGCAAGTCTCAAATCACAAGCGATGGCTGATGGCGCCTTCTGGGCCACCCAATCTTCTTGAACTGCCATCGATCCCAGCGATGAATCGCTGGGCTATTTTCACTCGTCCGCGGAGGCGGACATCCGGTAACTGCTCACAACAGAATGTTCATCTTCGCGTGATCCTGAAAAACTTGAGGTCGCGCACTTCTAAGACAACAGCCCAGAGAAAGAATTTTCCTCACGTAGTTCAATTGTTGCCGACGTTGTAATATAGCCCTACTTCGAAAACGACTGTCGCTTATGACCAAATGAATTTGCGATCATGAATCGTAGGCATCGAGGCGTGCGGCGTTATACCGCTACGGACTAAGTCACTCTTTCGCGCGAGGTAACGTTTCATTAAAATTATGCATTCCGCGCGTGTTTTGTTTTTATTCACGTTGTGCTTTTCAGTTGCCCTGGTTGCCTTCGAGTCTTCACGGCAACTTCCGTCGCGCGCTGAAACCTCCACCACTCAATCCACTTTCGAGAAACGCGAGGCCGCGTACCGCGCCAACAATATCGGTGTGGCTTTGCTCGAGCAATACAAGGCCGGGGAAGCCGTCGCTTCGTTTCAGCGGGCGCTGGAGATCAAACCTGACTTACTGATTGCGCGCATCAACCTGGCGATCGCGTTTTATTACCTGCCTGATGCGAACCGTGCTAAAGCAGAAGCTCAAAAAGCGTCAATTCAAAAACCAGACGCGCCGCAGCCGCATTACATTCTGGGATTAATCGCCCGGGCGGATAACCGTTTTGATGATGCCGGCGCCGAATTCCAGAAGGTTCTGCGCATTGACGCAGACGATGCAGGCGCAAACGTAAATTTGGGCCAAGTTCTGACGCAGCAGAAAAAACCTACCGAAGCCATCGCGGCGTTCAGTCGGGCCATCGCCAATGAGCCTTACAACGAAACGGCGCTCTACAATCTGGGCTTGCTGTTGACGCGCACCGGCAAACGCGATGAAGGCCGATCGATGCTGGAAAAGTTTCAGCGGCTAAAGCAGAGCGGCGCCGGCACCTCCATCGGGACTAATTATCTCGAAGGCGGGCGTTACGCGGAAGCTGTCGTTTCGACCGGAGCAGAGACCGAGTTGGTAGATCGGCGGATGCCCGATCTGCGTTTTACCGATGTGACTGAAGCGGTGTTGCCGCCTTTTTCCGGGCTGAAGATTCCCGACAGTCAATTGTTGGGACAATCTGGCGGCGACGCCGCGTTATTTGACTTCGACAACGACGGCGACCTTGACCTGGTTCAGGTTGCCGCGTCCTCCCAAAGACTTTACCGCAATGATCGCGGAAGCTTCGTGGACGTGACCAGCGACTCAGGCGACTTGGCAAAAGACGCAGCCGGAGTGGCCATGGCAGTTATTGCAGGGGACATCGACAACGATGGGCACGCCGACCTCTTTGTGCTGCGTTATGGTCAAAGCAGCCTGTATCACAACGACCGGATGGGACGGTTCTCCGATATCACGACTGCCAGCAAGTTTCCAGGCTACAGGTATCTCTCACGAACGGTTGCATTCGTTGATTACGATCACGAAGGCGATCTTGACATTTTCATCGGCGGGGGAAAAGACGTAGCGGAGAATTTGAAATTTGAAGGCGCGCTCGCGAAGAATCCGCCGAACCACTTCTATTCGTTTAGTTTCATGTCGACTCCAGCCGCGGGCATGCTGGTACGCAACAACGGTGATCAGACGTTTACGGAGGTAACCAATACCGCCGGGTTGGGCCAGCCGTTGGAATCAGGAGCAATCATTCCGGTCGATTTCGACAACCGGCGTGACGTTGACTTACTGATCGTCGGCCGTAGTCGTATTCAGCTTCAGCGGAACATGCGGGATGGGACCTTTGCAGACATCGCGAAGCAAGCCAACCTGGCCGGCGATGAGTTGAAATCCGTGTCGAGTGCGGCCGTAGGAGATGTAAACAAGGACGGCTATCCCGATTTTTATTTCGGCAACAGCGAATGGGCCGGCTACTTCGCGTTAAGCGATGGCCACGGGCGTTTGACTTTGAAACGGGGGCCCGGCGAGCTTACCGTCGAGCCGAATTCGAGAACCGCACGTCACAACGACGCGTCGCAGCTGATCGATCTCGATAATGATGGACTGCTCGATTTGGTGACGATCGTTACCACGCTTGAAGATCGCCTGGTTTTGAAGTTGGGAGTGTGGCGCAATCTTGGCGAGAGCTGGATCGACATCAGCGATACGATTGCTAAGCCGGTGCTGGCGGAAGTTCCAGCAGTGACGGAAGGCCCGGGCCGGCGTCTGCTGCTCAGCGGCGACCTCGACGGTGACGGGGACATCGACTTGATCTTTGGGACTATCGCCCGAGGCCTGCGAGTTGCACGTAACGACCTGCGAGAAAGAAATAACTCAATCCGGATTGATTTGCGCGGCCGCGTCAGCAACCGCAGCGCGGTGCAGACGAAGGTAGAAATGCGAGCCGGAAGTCTTTATCAAAAGCTCGAGACGTATTCAGCCTCACCCGCACCCGCGCCGGCGCATTTGATCTTTGGTTTAGGCAAACGCGATCGACCTGACGCGATTCGCGTAACCTGGCCCGCCGGTGTCGTCCAGGCAGAAACCCAATTCCCAGGATCAGCAGCAGGCCGATTCAAACTGGACATCACTGAACTCGATCGCAAGCCGTCGTCATGTCCTTACTTATACGCCTGGAATGGCGCAGAATTTGAATTCATCACTGACTTTATGGGTGGTGGTGAGATGGGCTTCCTCCACGCGCCCGGGCACTACAACACCCCCGATCCCGACGAGTATGTTCGCCTCACGGCCGATCAACTAAAGCCAAAGGATGGCCGCTACGAATTGCGCGTTACTAACGAACTAGAAGAAGCGCTATTTGTAGATCGACTGCAATTGCTCGCGGTTACCCACCCGATTGGCACCGAGGTTTATCCGAATGAAGGCATGACCGCGACGCCGAAGCCCTTCAAATTGTTTGTGACGAAGAATGCCCGGCCTCCAGCCAGGGCGGTTGACGACCACGGCCACGACGTACTCGATCTGATCTCTCAGATCGATCGACGCTGGCCTGATGATTTCAAAGTCGATCGGATTCGCGGTTATGCGGAAGACCATGCGCTGACGTTGGAAATCCCAAAACGTCCCAAAGCCGAAAGTCGAGAGGCCAAAGTAGCGCTGCTGTTAACCGGCTGGACTGATTATGCGTGGTCGAGCGACAACCTGGCGGCGGCCCAAGGTAGAAAAGCGGCGCAGCCGCCATCGTTGCAAGTCAAAGATGGAGCGGGAAACTGGCGGACGGTCATTGACGAAATCGGAATTCCAGTTGGCCGGCCACAGACGGTTACCGTCGATCTTCCCGAACGCTTCCTGCGTGAAAGCCGTGAGATTCGGATTGTGACCAACATGCAGATTTACTGGGACCAGATTCTGGTGAGCGAATCCAGCGAAGACTCGCCTACTAGAATTGCGAAGCTCGATGCCTTCAGTGCTGACCTGCGCTGGCGCGGTTACTCGGCCGCGGTGACTCGCGATGGGCGCGAACCGTTTGGCTATGACTACGAACGCGTTTCGTTACTGTCGCCGTGGAAGTTAATGACCGGGCGCTACACGCGTGAAGGCGACGTGCGCGAACTTCTTTTGCAGCCGGACGACATGTTTGTTGTTTGCCGCACGGGTGACGAAATTAGTCTGTCGTTTGAGGCGAGTCGATTGCCGCCGTTGCCGAACGGTTGGACGCGCACGTTCCTGCTTTATTCCTACGGCTTCAGCAAAGAGATGGACATCAACTCCGCGAGCCCCGACCACGTCGCGCCGTTCCCGTTTCATGGCATGAGCCGGTATCCGTATCGCTCGCCTGAGCAGTATCCGCTCGACGCGAAACGGCAGAAATATATGGAGAAATACAACACGCGCGTGGTTACTTCTCAGATTCCGCTTATCGACACGCTATTGACGAAGAGACAATCGCCAGTTCGCTAAATTGCTGTTTACGAAATCTGAAATTCTAAGGTTAGGATCATGGACCACTTGCGTTACTCAGTCGCCTGCTGCCAAACGGATCTGCCGAATCCGATCGAGCGCCGGCAAATGCGCGCGAACACTGATCGCATGCTTTCGATGATTGATTCGGCGGTGATGGGATCCGCGGCGTTCCTGCCGGTGCGCCTGGTCGTGTTCCCTGAATTTGCGCACTCAGCGCCGGTGTTTAAAACTGCCAAAGAGCTGGTCGAGAAACTGGCTGTCGAAATTCCTAACGAGCACACCGAGCGCCTGCAACAGAAAGCGCGGGAGCACAACATCTACATTCAGAGCGGTACCATGTTGGAACTGGATTCGAAATGGCCCGGGCACGTCTTCAATACAAGTTGTCTGATCGGGCCGGAAGGAATTCTTTATAAATATCGCAAGGTCAACACCTGGATTCCGTACGAAGTGCACACGAGTCCCCACGACTTGCCCGAATACGACGAACCGCTATTTCCCGTCGCTGAGACCTCGATTGGCCGGATTGGCTGTGCGATTTGTTATGACTGGCTGTTTCCGGAAGCGATCCGACAACTCGCCGCCAACGGAGCTGAGATTCTGATTCGGGTTTCCGCTTACATGGATCCCTGGGGCACCACCGAGCCGATGGCCTGGTGGACCGTGATTAATCGAGCGCGAGCCATCGAAAACATCGCTTACGTTGTTAGTGCAAACCAGGGCGCAAGTCTGAAACACTATCCGCCTTATTCATGGCCGGGTGGCAGTCAAGTTGTGGATTTCGACGGCCGGCTGCTGGCTGAAGCCTCTCCCGGACCCGGCGAGCGCATCGTGGTAGCGCCGTTAGACATCTCGACCTTGAGGCACGAACGCGCGTCGCGCCGCGGACATCACATGCTCGCACATCTTCGCACTGAAGCTTATCCGATTTATCAGAAACATCTGTATCCGCCAAAGCGAAGTGAAAGCATCACGTTTGAAATGAATAACGAGCTGATCGATGAAGCGAAGCGGTCTTGGGAATGAAAAAAGTGCTCGGCGCTTAATCAAACCCTTCTGTTGATCGAGCATTGTCTGGAATAGTTTCAACAGGATTTCACAAACATCGGGATTTCTAGAGACGATCTAGTTGGGCGGTGTCAGGCCTGCAACTTCACCCGTCGGCCGGCATGTTTGTCTGCCTTCGTAGTGTTTCAAACGCGCGTTCAGTTCGACTGCCATCTCTGTTTTCTTCTGATGCTGCGCCGCCGCGACCATCCGCCGCTGCCATTCGGCGGCTTCACTACAGCGTCCGAGTTCCGCCAGAGCCAACGCCACCAGCGCGCCGTGTTCGGGCGAACCGCTTACGTCAAATATCATGCGTGCCAACAACAAGGATTGGGCTCCGTCACGCAAGTCAAACTGAGGTGAAGTCGCCAATAAACGAGCAAGGAACAAGGCCGTCTGACCTTTGCGGGGATAGAGCTCGCGGCCTCGTTGCAAGCTGTTCAGAGCCTGTTTGTGCCGGCCCATCTGTTGTAACAGAGTAACCTGATCGAGCAACGCTGCCTCATTGTTAGCGTCTGCTTCGAACACGTAAGTAAACTCCGTCAGCGCGGCTTCGCGCCGTCCCCCTTTCAACAGTTCTCGTCCCAGGAACAACCGCGCGCCAAGGTCATTGGGATCGAGCTTCAACATGAATTGGAGATGTGAGACGGCCTCTTCATGTTTGCTCTCCTGCGACCGGATAATGGCGAGATTGTAATGTGCACGCAAATTGTTTGGATCGATCTTCAAAGCCTCGGCAAAATGCCTGGCGGCGCTCTTTCCATCTCCCGCCAGATTCAAGGCAACTCCCAGATTAACGTGCGCGGTGATGTTGTTTGGGTTTGCTGAGACGACCTTGCGAAACTCATCGATAGCTTCCGGATACCGGCGCGCCTCAATCGCCGCCATGGCGCGCACCAAATGGAGGCGTTCCCCTTTAATCACATCCTGTAGACCATCAAAGAGCGGATCATTAACTCGCACACCCACTGTTCCTTGTTGCGCCAGATGATTTTTCGCTTTTTCCGTGTCACCCAATCCTCGGTAACCCATGGCCAGCGAATAGTGGATTCGATTCGCACCTGGAGTCACCGCCAGCGCTCTTTCAAAGTGCTTCACAGCTTCAACGTACTTCTGTTGTGACAGTGCCACCTGCCCCAGCCCGTAAAGTGCCGCCGCCGAGTTGCCGTCGATAGCCAGGGCTGCCGCAAAATTCTCATGCGCCTCAACCAGGCGATTTAGTTGCAGAAAGATGTTTCCCAGATTGACGGGAACGGCTACGTAGTCCGGACGAAGATTACGGGCGAACCGGTAGCGGCGTATGGCGTCATCGATGCGATCTTCTCGCTGGTCAATGACGCCGAGAAGATAAACCCAACGGAAATCTCTGGGCGCCAACTTGACTGCATTTAGATAACATTCACGGGCCGCGGAGCTAAGCGAGTAGGCCTGATAAGTCGTGCCCATCAGACCGTAGGCTTCGCTCAGAATTGCATCAGTGCCGTGAGGATTTTGCGCCGTGGCCACGAGCCCAGCCTGCAACGAGACCAGTTGTTCGCGCACTTCCGGTTCCAATTTGCTGAGATCGGGCCAGTGAACCGGCGAGAGATTGGCTTTAGGCGGGGGCAGGAAACTGTTGGGTTGCGAGAGGGCCTGCGCCAAACCTTCCGCTTTAAACGCACAGACACACAGCAACCCAAAACAAAACGCCGATAGCAAGTGGCTGCGGTTGCTTTTGGCGATTAGTGCCTTCATTTTCGCGCCGACCCCGTGCCGCGTCGCAGCACCGTATATTGATTGACACGAAGGCTTTTCCATTCCTCCACGTCTCCGGCGGGCCAATGAACACGAACCGCCTCAACGTTGGTTGCCTGACCCAGTCCCACCAGGACCCGCGGATCGTTGGCCGAAAGGTAACTGCCGTCGGTCCTGACTCTGCGCCATAGTGGTTTTTGCTTTGCTAGGACAACTTCGACGCGCGCACCCAACATATCAACATTATTACTGTCGGTTAAGCGTAGTCCCAACCAGTGATTGCGGTTACCAATCTGATTTAGCACCACTCGGGCCGGACCGTTGTTGTTGGTAATCAGGACATCGGTGTCACCATCGTTATCGATATCGCCAAACGCGGCGCCCCGGCTAACCTCAAGCAGCCGAAACGACGCACCGGCTTGCTCAGACACTTCGACAAACTTGTTCTTACCATCATTGCGAAAAAGCTGATTTGGCTGGCCCAGAGGAAACGGGTCCCGCTTTCGCATGAGCTCCGGCAATAGTTGAACGGAGCCGTTGACGACCAGCAAATCAAGCCAGCCATCGTTGTCATAATCGAAGAACAAGGTGCCAAAGCCGGTGAAGCGGCTGCCCGGGAGGCCCAGACCGACCTCGCGCGTACGGTCTTCGAATACAGCTTTTCCCAGATTTGGGTAAAGCGTGTGAGTCTCGTCCATCAAGTGGGTAATAAAAATGTCTTCGGTTCCGTTAGCGTCAAAATCTCCCGCATCAACGCCCATGCCGGCTTCAGCATTTCCATCTCGGTTGACGGCCGCGCCCGCCAGCAGCGCATCGTTCATGAACCTGCCGTTTTTTTGATTGATCCAGAGTTGGTTTGGATCACCATCATTAGCAACGTAGATGTCGGTCCATCCATCATCATCGAAATCCGCGCAAACCACCCCCAGGCCGTGCCCAAATTCCTTGTCAACGCCGGCGGCGACAGTGACGTTTTCAAAGATTCCGTTGCCCTTGTTATGGAAGAGGTGATTGCCGGGAGCGCGAAACACCTTCGGTGTGCAGTAATCCCTGGCCGTCGTGGCGGCGTAGCAGGAAGGGTCCCTGGCGATCGAAAACTCCGCGTAGTTAACGACCATCAGGTCGAGCCAACCATCGCGGTCATAGTCAACGAATGAGGCGCTTGTACTCCACCGGTCGTCGTCAGTTCCGGATTTCTTCGTGACATCAACAAAAACCCCTTTGTTGTTGAGATACATTTGGTTGTGACTCAGGTTGGTCAGGTAAAGGTCAACCCAGCCATCGTTGTTGATGTCGCCGACCGCGACTCCCATTCCGTAACCCTCGGCGACGATTCCGCTCTTCGCTGTGACGTCGGTAAACGTGATGGTCCCAGCGCCGTGTTTTGCCGCCACCAGATCATTTCGGAAGAGTCTTCCGCGTGGCGACTCCGGGCCCCGCCAGGGAAATTGGGTTGCGCCGAAATTAATTCCGGGTTCAAGAACTGTTCCTTGCACGAGGAAAACGTCGAGGTCACCGTCGTTATCAAAATCCAGGAGCGCGGCGCCGCCGCCCATGATTTCAGGTAAATAAAACTTCCCGGTCATGCCGTTGTAGTGATGAAATTTGAGCCCGGCCCGCTCGGACACGTCTTCGAATATTGAAGAGACCGAGTTTCTGCCAGCGCCCCGGGCCGGAGATTGTGCGTAGCTTCCGGCGAGCGGCGAAACCGACAGTGCGACTAACAGAGCCATTCGGCTTATGGGCACGATTCGTTTGAACATGAGCCAAAATTATTGCTTAAGTTGATCGAACGGCGCAATTGAGGTTTGGGAATCCGCATTTCCGCAACTAGACGCAACCCAACGTATTCACCGCATTTATGGTCCGGGCCTTTATACTTGAAGCGATGAGCGGAACGGAGTTCCGTTACGTAACTGTGCCACAAACCGCCGCGCATCACCCGAAACTTGCCCAGCCCGGAACCACCTACCGGAACCAACTCTCCACCACTTAACCAAGCACTTCCGTCCGACGGTGCTCCTTCGTAGCTCTTGTGAAACCAATCCTCGCACCACTCCAACACGTTGCCGTGCATATCAAATAGTCCGAATGCGTTCGGCGCAAACCTTCCCACCGGTGTTGTACTTCGACGATAAGCTTCTCCGTCGAAGAAGTTTGCCTGGTCTGATGATAGCGATGACCCGAATGCAAACTCCGTTGTCGTCCCGGCTCGGCAGGCGTACTCCCACTCGGCTTCCGTCGGCAAACGGTACCTGTAACCATCATTCATCTCATTCAATCTGTTGATGTACTGCTGAGCACTGTCCCATGAAACCGTTTCGACCGGTAGATTCTCGTCACCAGTGAAGTATGAAGGATTGCTATGCATCAAAGCTTGCCATTGCCCTTGCGTGACTGCATATTTGCCAATCAAGAAACCCTGGACAATTGTCACGCGATGCACCGGCTGTTCATTTGATAATCCATTGTTTGATCCCATCTCGAAACTGCCTGGGGGAACAAAGACAAACTCCATCCCAATAGAATTCGAGATTGCCGCCTGCGTTAAAGGACTCGGCAGGGCCCGACTCGCGATTGGGGAGGGGCGCTTTGAACTAGATCCTCAGAGCATCAAAAGTCTTCTCTCGATACTCGGAGGACTTTTTCTATTGCGAGTATTGTGCATAACCAGTCAAGAGCCGATGCATGATTCGACCAATCGCACTGGCCTGGCGCTCAATCAACCGATGCACATGTCGGTCATGAGACAGTAGGGGTAGAGGAAGAATGGTAACTTGGCTTTCTGAACCGTAAGCAGCGCGAGAAACTTCTCGTAGTCAGCAGGCGAGTTGCAAGATCTGCAGACGATTACTACGACGATTATTGCCTCGCGTGATTACTTGATATAGACCGCCCTCGAATTCGGCGCGCGCTTTCCTGGCCCCGATCGTTCTTCGAGGCGCGGATACTAATCTGACGGAACTCGGTCGTCAACCGTAATTGGTAAGGTTACTGCTTTTTCGGATGCAAGAGTCTTAGCAATTATCCAACATGTACGGCTGGGCTTGGTCTTGGGAGTTACTTTGTAGCAGGTGGAAGGGGGTGAGGTTATTAATGAGAATCGCAATATCGCAAGCCTGACCCCGATCTTTCGACCTTGCACAAACAACCCCAATTAAGACCAGTTCCGGAATTCAAGACCGTTGAGAATAGCTTGCGTTTCAAAGTATCAGAGAATCGGCAATCTCCTAGTCGGATGCACCCGATGCACTTTTTGTCATCAGCGCAGAATGCTGACGATATAAGGCCGGACTCGACCTCAACAGCAACGAGAAAGGCTCTCAGACGGGAAACGTATTCGTCGTTCAGTGTGCCGCAATTGTAGCCGGTAGATCGGCCCCGCGTGAAGTAGATAACCGAGCGCTAAGTACCTCTCTTCCGAACTTAAAGCTGCCACGCTTCTCAAATATTAGAGACTTGCCTGGTTTTTGAGCGTAACCGGTACCTCCGCAGCGACTTTATTTCCAATAGTCGAAGTCCGCTCGAGATTTGGCTGCTCCGACTTCCAGAACTGCGGCGGACGACTGAATGATATGACTTCCATTGCTCGCGCTCTTTAAGCAATTATCCGCCGGTCACATTCTGCTTCGGATCTATTAAGCGTGCAATTGATGACTTTGAAGTCAGGCTTGCGATAAGCGATACTTGCCGTGACTCGGCACTTTCCGCGACAAAAACGGTTAAGGCAGAAATCGGTCGAGAATCGCAATCTTCCGCAAGCCCGAATCGCGTCAGCGATCCTTCAGACCTTGCACGAGAACAGACAACCCCCATTAAGACCAGTAAGAGTTGAGAAGCTGCGTTTAAGTTACAGGAGCCCTTCGGCACCCATTTTTGTCATCAGCCAGAAGATGACGATAAAGGCCGCTGACAACAGCACGAGGAAGGCAGACGGGAAACGTTCTTTGCGCTTCATGTGCCGCAATTGTACGGTAGACGGCCCCGCGTGAAGTAGATAATTACCTTTTCTTCCGACTTAAAGCTGCCATTCCAAATATTACTTGCCTGGTTTTTGGCGTAACCGGACCTCCGCAGCGACTCCAATAGTCGATCCCTCGAGATTTGGCTGCCCACTTCCAGAATGCGGGGCGCTGCATATAGCCCTGCTCGGCTCTTTAAATATCCGCCGGCGATCTGCTGATCTATTAAGCGTGAATAATCTTTGAAAGATTCGTAAGCGATACTTGCCGTGATGGCACTCACAATAAAAACGGTTAAGGCAGAAATTGGCAAGAAATACTTTAGAAAATTTCTAACCGGATCGAATTTTCTGTCCGCACGGACAAAGCTGGTAATTCGTGGCGCTAGCAGGTGGTTTTGTCGGATGGTGAATTCCGCCGCTATGAGTCAACAATGGGCAAGACACATGCCGTATCGAAAAATAGAAATTGGTGAACTACTTTCTAGGCGATTTATCAAAGGCCCTGGCTTTGATTAACCTTTGTGCGAGTCGCCCCCGCCTTGAGATTGAATGAATGGATATCTTGTATGTATCAAAATCGATCCGTTAGTGAATCGCGCTCAGTGCCTTTCGTGCATTCTTAAACTCTTCCGCCCAGTAACCGTCTTCAGCGCACACCTCTTCCAACTTGAATCGATGACACAACCTCACATATCCGTTTCTTGATTCAGCAAGGTGAATCAAAGGCGTAAGGAGACTCAAGGCTTTTTAAATGCATTTGGAATTTGAAGGTGTTGAGCGGGATGGCACAGTCGTTGCTCAGGGCAACATGTATAAAAGCTTGATGGAGGGATCTAAATGGATATCAATAACGATGAAGTAACTTCGACTCTCAACAACCTGGTCGAAACTTGCAAAGACGGTCAGAACGGATTTCGCACTGCCGCCGAGGGAGTAAAGAATTCCGAACTCATCGCGCTCTTTAATACTTACTCGCAGCAACGCGGGCAGTTCGCGTCTGAGTTACAGAACGAAGTGCGAATTTTGGGCGGAGATCCGGAAAAGACGGGCAGCACCGCCGCCGCCTTACATCGGGGCTGGATTAACATTAAGTCAACGGTGACTGGCGAAGACGAAGGCGCTGTCATTTCGGAGTGTGAGCGCGGCGAGGATTCCGCTGTGAAAGCTTACGAAGAGGCTTTGCAGAAAGATCTGCCGGCTAACGTTCGAGCGACCGTTGAGGCTCAGTTTGCCAAGGTGAAAGATGCGCACGATCATATTCGGTCGCTGGAAAAGTCCAATGCGCAAGCAAGCTGAAAACCCGGTCGCTAATCCGCAAGTTTTGGCGCCGCGCCGAGTTGGGCAAATCGCTTAAGCAGGTCAACTCCGGAATATTTGCTGCCACATTTTCCGGAGTAAAGCGATCGAAACGTTGCTCGAAGGTCCGTCTGGGGTCAAGCTTTTTGCTCGCATTAACTTTCCCGGTGAGATAACCCCGAGTAAAGCAATCAGATTTAGGGGATGATTTCCAGCGATTTGATCTTTTCGCCATCGAGTCCTCAACCACCTTCTTTATGTGCTCTGGCCGCCTGTTGCAGGCCCTTTCCATTTGCATCGAAGTCCAACCCGGACCTACTCGCAATACGACTTGGTCGCGGAAAGGAGCGAGCGCTTCTCAGGCAAGCTCCTCGTTCGTGTATGGTCCGAAAAGTTCTACTCAATTTTTGGATTACGCAACGGCGGAATTTGTGCAAGCGGTGTGGTTGCGACACGCTCGATTTGGAGGGCGAGTAATTGGCTGATAGCGTTTTCTGGCGGAGCGTTTTCTCTGGCAATTCGGTAAGCCCGCGCAGCTTCTTCGCGGTTTCCGACTTTGAGATACTGGTTTCCGAGTTCCACGGCGTTAGAAAAATTTTGTGGATTGAGGGCGACGACTCGGTTCAGCAGTTTTATTGCGCCTTCGATGTCGGGCCGGGTGGTATAGATTTTGTTCCTGGCGCGAAGGGCAAGCGAAATATTTCTAAATTCAGGAAACTTAAACGTGCCTCGAAAAACGAACAAGTTTCCAAACCGCGCTATCGGAGTTGCATCCCGGAAAGCGCGGTGGCGTGCCCGCCTGGCACCCAGAATAATCGTGCCGTTCACAATTTCATTGTCCATCCTCTCCTCGTCGCGTTCGAGATTTTTCCCCACCCAATCCAATTTCCGCCTCTTCCTTTCCGCTTGATTAACAGGGTAGAGAAGGAAAGGTGTCTCGCCTGCGGATTTCAGGTTCTCGTCATAATATTTCACCAACTCCTTGACGCGCTGTTCTACATCAATTCCCTCATCGGAAAAATAAAGATAGGCGCGTTCGGGGCCGCCCACCGTTTCGTTGTAATACTCCCACGGACGCAGCACCGGAATGGCGGAAGCCAAGGCGCCGATGAAGGCCACCGCGACCGTAGCGCGCAAGATATAGGATTTAGACTCGACTACTTTGTAAACTGCCAACGATGCCAGTAGAGCCAATGTCGGGACGGCCGGTAGCGCGTGTCTGATTCCGCCATAGCTCGAACCTGTGGCCAACGCAATCAGAAAAAGAACAGCTAAACCGATCACGCCTAGTAGAGGTGAGACAAACTCGCGTGGAATTTTGCGGAGGATCAGTAGTGCTGCGCCCATTGCCGTCAGCAGGAGCAAGCCTAACGGAAGTTTGACGGCAATCATGCCCAGGGCAAGATGCAAAGGTTCCTTATTGTAAGTTCTGCCGAAAGCGAAGACGGATCGGGCGCGTCCTTCCGCACCCGCGCGAATCGCGTCCGCCATCCCCCAGGTGTAGGCACGAGGAAACAGATGTCCGCGGGCCATAATATTCAAACCGGCACGGTAACGCGGCGAATTAACATCGCTGATTTTCTCCGCCAGAGAGCGATTGAACTGTTCTTCGCTAGTCGCCGGACTTTCGCTAAAACGGAACAGGTAGAAACTCCACAAGACAATCATCGCCCCGATTAAAACCGCCGCCACTAAGCCGACACTACGCAGGCGAACGACAATCTTTGAATCCTTGGTCCAAAAGATCGCCATCATGATTCCGATCATGGCGACCGCGAGCATTGTGATAACGGCTGAATGTTTCGCGCTCAAAGCTAATCCGAGAGCGACTGCGGCAAGCATCAAATCAACCGCACGCCAGGAGCGAAACGCCGCGACAGCGAGCAAAACGGCGGTTGTCGAAAGCAAGGCGACGGGCAAATCCGTCATCACCACCGGGAGATGAGCGGCAACCGTCGGGTCAATCACCAGAAAAGCTGTCGCGGCCAAAGCGATGATGTCTCCGAACACGCGCCGCGCCGCTGTGGCGAACAAAAACAACAGCAAGCCGTTTAGAGCAAACATCGCCGTCCGCGAACGGCTTTGAATCATATCCGGGTCGTTCCGGAGATAAACGTCTTCTTCGACAAACTTGCGTTCATCGCCTTTATCCTGAAGAGTGCGGTAAGGAGAAAGCAGATAACCGAGACGCGATACAAAAGCCCCAGTCCACAATTTGACGAGCGGCGGATGTTCGGGATTGAGCCGGAAGTCTTTGGTCCGGACGTAAGCCACGCCCGCTCCGATGTGATATGCCTCGTCAATCGTGAAACTATCGAGTCTCGTGGCGATGCTGGAGCGCACGGTGGCGCCGCCGATAAGCGCGAGCATCGCCAGCAAGAAAATCAAATGCCTTTTGAACGCAAGTGACCTGCCGGCCGGGGCAACTCTGGATTCATTTTGAATTCCGGAAAGCACTGCATCAGCCATCGCATCCTCTTCCTGATTCAATGTGAGTCTCCGGGGGCGAGCGCGGCGGCACCGTTGAAAGATGTTCGTCGGGTGGCGTCCGGCGAGCTGGGCGCCGCCTCGGCGACGTTGGGTAGTGTCATATCAAGCGGGGTGGTACACGCCCGTTAGCGCCAACTCAAGCGTGGACTCGAGCTGGTTACCAACCGGGCGGAAGAGCACGACTTCCACCTGGTCGACCGTGTCGGCGAATATTGCCAGCTGATTGCCGCCCACATGGTAAAAGCTTTGTGCGCCTTGGCCCGGCGGGTTAGTAATACCCTCGAAAGCCGTAACCACAACGAAATTAAAGATATTGTTGTTGATTCGCGTTACCCGAATGCGTACCAGGGCCGCCAAAGGGCCGATGCTTGCGACTACGTTGTAAGGACCCTTGTGCGTCAGTGTCCCGGAGGACGACTTGATCTCCAGATACTTATTGGCGGGCACGGTGAAGTGTTTCGTGACCACCGCTTCGCCCGGGTTCAACTTCAGCGTGACCTGCTCCTGAAAAATGTTTTCCGGTTCAAGGGGTTGAAGCACGTATAGCGGTTGACGCGGCGAGGTGGTCACCTGCACAGGGCCCGTGACAGTCGTCGCAATGGGGTTTTGGTTATTGATTGTGACCTCACCCGTGACTCGCGTGATGCCATTTACGATGACGTGAATGGGGTTGGAGGCGGTATCGCAAATCCTGATGCAACCCTCTTCCACGCGCTGCGCGAAAGCGCGCCCCGGTGCGGTGAAAGATAGCGTAATGGCAAGAATGACGAGTCCCGCCGAAGCGAGCAGGCAGCTTTTGAATCTCTTCATGGCAAGTTTCCTTTCGATTTCCACAACCCTCTTGGGCTGATCAGTTTTCGGTGCCTCCAGTGCACGTTGTTCTTCTAACCCTTAATGCGTGAACGGTCCGCGAAAAACACAACGCCCATAACGGATATTCCTCACGTTATAACCGCACGGTGGAAACCCGTAAAAAAGTGGTAAACTTTTCTTGAGACTGGGTCGCACAAGGCAATCAAGAGAGATCAAGGTGACAAATCCCACCCCACGCGAGGTCACGCAACTGCTCGCCGAGTGGAGCGGCGGGGCCGAGTCAGCACGCGAACGATCTAGCGCTGGGTGGAGGCCGGAGCGCGTCCACTTCACGGAGACGCAGACGGGGGTGTCTCCGTCTGCGTCGCTGCCCGACAGGACGTGTGGGGCTTCGCCGCCTTTCAACAAGTGAACAATGTATTGAGGAGAAATTCGTTGAAACCAAAAATAAGTGAACGCCCGAGCAGACGATTCCCGTGGGTAATTTGCCTGACGGGGATGTTTGCGGCAATGGCTCTCGTCCCCCTGTCTGCCCCTGCTCAAAACGCGCCGAGCGTGTCCAAAACGGTCAAGCCCGCGGGCAGAGTGAAGGTCGAGCCGCCTCCCGTCCGCGTCGGTGGCCGAACCGACGACAGACCGAGCGCAGGCGACGGCGGCGCGCTCTCCGGGCTTATGAATGCCAGCCTCAGCGAAATCAGATGTCGCGGTTACAGTCGGCCCGGCGGCAGTGAGTATGTTTTTTTCAATCAGGGTTCGCGGCCCGGCACCGCCGGGGAAACTATCGTCACCTACGAGATGGCCTTTACGCCAAATACCATCCCGGCCGGCGAGAACAGTGAAGGCTTACGCCCCGGGATGTGCGCTTGGATTAACCGCACCATCAGCGACAACGGGCCACTGCGCATCAGGTTTGAGACGGTCGCCAACGCCCAACTGAAGCAGAGGTTGCAGGGGGTGCCGGTGGACACTTCGCCCACGGCGGCGGAGAGCTACCCGGATGTAAACTCGATCCCGCGTTACCTGAAAGTCGATAACCACTACTGGAGCTTCGGCGGCGTCACTGACTCCGGCAGGGGCTACTTCCAGGCCGCCGCGAATGGGCACTGGAAACCGAGGGGCGTCAGACCTGCGAGAAGAGAACTACCGGGGGGGACGGCTCCGAGCGGCCCGCCCCTGTCCATCTGCGAGGCGGCGCGCGCAGCACGCGCCCGCAACTCGCCCGCCGCGCCCGGCCTCGAAGCCAAGTGCCGCGACGAGCAGGAGGCCAACGCCCGCGCGCCTATCGACGTTGAGGCCCTCGCCGCCAAGGGGCCGGCTATCGCCGGGCAAGACCCGCTGGCCGTCGAGCTACGCGAGCAACAACCCGACGATGCCACCCGCCGCGGCTTCGACATCGGCATGGCCGCCGCCGAGGGGCAGACGGAATGGGGGCCGGGCAAACAGAGGACTCTTGACTCCCTGCCCAGCAGGGCCGAACGGGAAGGGTTCAAAGTCGCCACTTCGTTCTCGTTGGAGCGCAACCGGTACGCCGAGCGTGCCGCAGTGGGGGCGCAGATCGCCGCGGCGGATGAGGCGGTCGCAGAAGCGCGTAACGCAGAGGTGGATCCCTTCTATCGGCTCGGCTTCGACATCGCGACCGCCATCTTCGGCGACAAGGCGCGAGGAGCGCAGGGTAACACGGCCACGGGGCCGGGCTCTCTGGGTATTCGTAACAGCCTGAGCGCTGCGGGGCAGAGCGGATTTAACGCCGCAGTGGCGTTCCACCTGAGCCGCAAGTATTAGCCTTGAGCCGCGCTTGCTCCGGAACGAAACTCAAACGCTCGACGCTTACGTGAGACGAGACCCGGGCGCGCGACACACCGAATTTCGAGACGGCCGATGCGCCCGCGCCACGGCATTGAAGCAGGGAGACGCGAAGCTCAGATCATCCCAACGAGGGGGCGAAGGAGAAAGTTGATGAAGCGACGAAGGATGGAAGACGCCCGGCAACGTGTGCGATTGGACAGTCGCCCTGTTAGGCGTGCTGGCGGTGATCTTACTCGGTGTTCTTTCCGCGCATGCGCAGGAACGCAAGATTCCACCGGTCGGGGGGAATGGAGGCGGCGAGTTTGTTGCGCGCTGCCCTCCCGGTCAGTTTTTGGGTGGCGTGGAGTTGCGCGCGGGCCTCTACATTGACGCGATACGGCCGCTGTGTCGCACCCCATCCGCGCACGTCGATAGGTATAGGGTTTACCCCCAGCGAGATATCCATGGCAAGCCCACCCACCCTGGCAGCAGTTACTACGACCAGGACGTGACGTGGTATGTGAGTGATGCCGCGGCGACCACGAGTTGGTACGGAGGCCCGGGCGGCGGCAGCATTAAGGTTGTCTGCGACAACCGGGTCGCGAAAGGAATAGACGAGGAGCGGGTTGTGGCAGGGCTGTACGTGGCGGCCATCGGCACCGTCAGGCGCATTACTTTGCTTTGCGAGGGCCTCAACCACCCATGGGCGAAAGGGTCGTGGCTTCGAGACAAAGAGTTCTGGAAGGACATGGGTAAGTACGATGACACTGGAGCCAGTTTCGAGTCTTCCGGAAGCGTGGAGAACTTCGAGGTGCCGCCTATAAGAATCCTTGGTCTGGCGTTGCCGGAAGTCAGAGGCAGCAATGTTTGCCCGTGGGGGAAGGAGCAGTCGTCCGCTGGTTCAGTTTTCATGCGCCCCACGCTCGCTGTCGGCATTCATGGGCGGTCTGGCAAGTATCTGGATGCCGTTGGCCTGGTCTGCGGGGAGCAGCAGCTCCCTAGGCCGGAACGGCCCATCTGCGACAGAGCGGAACAAGCCTTCGTGCTTAACGAACCCAATGAAGCCAGCCTTCGCGCGGAGTGTTACCGCAGCCGAGACATACGGCCCCCGGTCAAACCCGTAGGTAGGGTGTTAGGGCCGGGTCGTTCGCCGAGCCCACCGATATCTATCTGCGAGTCGGCGCTAGGGGCGCGCGCGCGAAACTCGCCGGCCGCACCCGGTCTGGAAGATAAGTGTCGCGCCTTCGTGAGCGGGCTGGCAGTTAAGGGGGAAGCCATCGCGAATCAGGACCCGGCGGCTGTCGAACTGCGCAACCAACAACCGGAAGGTCCCGTTCGCCGCGGCTTCGATATCGGGATGGCGGCCGCCGAAGGCCAGACGGCTGACGGCCCCGGCAAGCAGGCCATCCGCGCCTCGCTGAACATAGTCGAACTGAGAGGGTTTAACGCAGCCGTTTCATTCTCGCTCGCGCGCAACAAAAATCTTGAAGGGGACAGAAACGCCGAGCTTGCCGCCCGGGGAGAAGCCATCGCCAATCAGGACCCGCTGGCCCTCGAACTCCGCGAGCAACAAACCGAAGGTGCAGCCCGCCGGGGATTCGACATCGGCATGGCCGCCGCCGAAGGGCAGACCGCGCCCGGCCCCGGCAAGGACAGAGTCCGCGACTCGCTGCCGGCGGACGAGCGAGCAGGCTTCGTAGTCGCCGTCGCATTCTCACTGGAGCGTAACAAGTATGCGGAGCGCGCCGCGAAGGGCGCCGAGATCGCCGCCGCAGATGCGTCCGTAGCCGAAGCGCGCAACGCCACACCCGACGTGTTCTACCGGCTCGGCTTCGACATCGCGACGGCAATCTTCGGCGACCCGGCGCTGGGCGCGCAGGGCAACACCGCGACGGGGCCGGGTTCATTAGGGATTCGGAACAACCTAAGTCCGGCGGGGCAGCGGGGGTTCGACGCGGCTGTGAAGCTGCACCTGAGTCGGAAGTATTAGCTCAGACGTACTTTCTTGCTGTGTTGCCTTTCAACACGGCGGCACCGAACAGCCCGCCTCGGGCGAGTGGGTTAAATCCGCGGCGCACCCGCCGCAGTTGAAATGGAGTGACTGATGAAAGTAAAAACTGACGGGCACGGCCCGCGCGTTATCCGCATCGCTTTAACCTTGCTGGCGGTTATCACATTCGCCGGCGACGCCGGCGCGCAGAGCCAACAAGAAAACCTCCGCAAATCACAGCAGGGCCTCATCGCCGGGGCGGACGTGAGCGTCGAAGACCGCGAACGGTTCGGCCTGCTGACCATCAACGGCAGTTGCAGTGCCGCCCTGCTCAGGAATAACTGGGCCATCACCGCCGCCCACTGCCTCGACAGTCCCGACCCGAACAACGCGGGGGCATTCATTACGGTCGCCGAGGATAGCGTGACGCTGACGGCGGACTGGACGAATGTTCAGTCGCGGAAGTCGGCGCGAATCATCAGTTTTCGTCCGATGGACGTTGCGATCATCCGCGTCGATAGTCCGTTCATGGTGGCCGGCTCCACACGCGCTTACAACCGGGAGATTCACCGCGGCGCGCTGAAGCCGGTGCTCCTCACAGCCTACGGGCGCGGCATCTTTCGGTTCGCGCAAATGTCCGGCGGGACCGCCGTGCCGTCGCAGCGTGACGGCAACTACCGCGTCGGATTCTTCACCACCGACGAGGAGGAGGACAAGGGCGGAGATAAGCTCGTCTGGTATCCGAGCGCGGGCGGCCAGATGATCGCCGGCGGCGACAGCGGCGGGCCGTCGTTCGTCGATGTCGCGGGGGGCCAATCCCTCTTCGGCGTCCACGCGAGGTGCAGAAGCACGTGTCTGGCCGGCCAGACGTGCACTGCCAATAGTTGGATGTGGGTCTCGTCAACCCCGCGCTGCGCCGACGCACCCGTCGCCCCGAATCTCGGACGAGATCGACCGCTACCTCGGCGCGTTCGTGCCGCCGCCCCCACCGCTGGGTGGCATCCGCCCGGCGCCAAGGATCAAAGGGCCGGGGCCGGGCCGACCTCGACCTTATCCATCTGCGAGTCTGCGCTGGGAGCGCGCGCGCGAAACTCCCCAGCCGCGCCCGGACTCGAAGATAAGTGTCGCGGCTTCGTGAGTACGCTGGCGGCTAAGGGGGAAGCCATCGCGAATCAAGACCCGGCGGCAGTAGCACTCCGCAATCGGCAGCCGGACGCGGACGCCCGCCGCGGCTTCGACATCGGGATGGCCGCCGCCGAAGGGCAGACCGCACCCGGCCCCGGCAAGCAGGCCATCCACGACTCGCTGCCCGCAGCCGAGCGGGCGGGGTATAACGCAGCTGTCTCGTTCTCGCTGGCGCGCAACAGGGCTTTGGAGGAAAAGAGGAACGAAGAACTCGCCGCCCGTGGAGTAGAGATCACGAGTCAGGACCCGCTGGCCGTCGAGCTGCGCAACCAGCAACCCGACGGGCCGACCCGGCGCGGCTTCGACATCGGGATGGGGGCGGCCGCAGGGCAGACCGCGCCCGGCCCCGGTAAAGATCGGATTCGCGATTCGCTGCCCCCGGCCGAGCGGGCGGGGTTCGTCACCGCCGTCGCCTTCTCGCTGGATCGCAACCGGTACGCGGCGCGCGCCGCTTTGGGGGCGAAGATCGCCGCCGCAGACCCGGTCGTGGCGCAGGCGCGCAACGCTAAGTCGGACGTGCTCTACCGGCTAGGGTTCGACATCGCGACTGCAATCTTCGGCGACCCAGCGCTGGGCGCGCAGGGCAACACGGCGCTGGGGCCGGGTTCGATAGCGATCGGCGACTCGCTGAGCTCCTCCGGGCAGAGGGGATTTCGTGACTCGGTGAGACTGCACTTGAACCGCAAGTATTAGCCCCGATGGAGTATCCGACGGACCACTCCGGGCGATCTCATTAACGCATTAGTGCGTGAGGACGAAACCGCTTGGAGTGATCCACCACGGAGAGTAAGCTAACCCTGAAGCACCTGGGTCAACTACTCTTCCTTCTCATGTTGTTGCCTCGTTCTCCCCTCGGGCTATTTGAAAAACATCCGCGCGCAAAACAGTCCCGACGACGGGAAGAAGGTTTTCGACAACTACACGACAACTACACCACCGTGACCACGATGGCCTACCCGCCGGCGGGCGCGACGTTCAAGTTGGCGAAGGAGATGCTCGACCAGATTAGATTGCCGTCCCATCCGGGGGTATCGCGCTGCGCGCTCAACCCCCGGCTACTTTCTTGCAGCCCCTCGGGCTGCTTCAGTCGCCTCTCACAGCGTGGGGTCTTGATGAGTAAAGTATGTCATTGCCCCCATAACGGATATTCCTCACGTTATCGCCGCACGGTGGAAACCCGTCAAAAAGTGGTAAACTTTTCTTAAGACTACGTCGCACAAGGCAATCAAGAGAGATCAAGGTGACAAATCCCACCCCACGCGAGGTCACGCAGTTGCTGGCCGAATGGAGCAGTGGGGACGAGTCAGCGCTCAATGAGCTGATCCCGCTGGTCGAGAAGGAACTTCATCGGTTGGCGCATCATTACATAAGCCGTGAGCGCGTTGGACACACGCTGCAAACCACCGCGCTCATCAACGAGGCTTACCTGCGCCTCGCGCACGAGAAACATGCACACTTCCAAAACCGGGCACACTTCTTTGCCGTTGCCGCCAACCTGATGCGGCAGATCATGGTGGATCACGCGCGGGCGCGGCAGTCAGCCAAGCGCGGCGGCGGACTCCACAAGGTCTCACTCGATGAAGCAGCGACAGTTGGTGACGAACGCGCTGCAGAGCTGATCGCGCTTGATGAAGCACTGCAAGAGCTGGGGCGGGTCGCGCCACGTCAGGGCCGTGTGGTCGAGCTCAGATACTTCGGAGGCTTAAGCGTTGATGAGACGGCGGAAGTACTGAAGGTTCACTCGAACACTGTTTTGAATGATTGGCGCGAAGCCAAGGCGTGGCTTTACTGCGCACTCAACGAAGCGGAGGCGTCATGAAAGCCGAACGCCTCGAGCAAGTCTCTCCGATCTTTCAAGAGGCGGTGGCGATTGCGCCCGCCGAGCGCCCGGCATTCCTTGCGGTAGCGTGCGCGGGAGATGCGGAACTTCGACGAGACGTTGAGCAGCTCCTCTTCGCGCATGAACAAGCAGGCAGCTTCATCGAATCTCCCGCTTACGAAAGGGTCGCCAGCCTTTTGCTAAAGGGCGAGATTGCTGAGTCCCTGGTGGGGCAGATGATCGAACATTATCGAGTCGTCGCGCCGCTTGGCACAGGCGGGATGGGTGAAGTATACCTGGCGCGCGATACGAAGCTGGGCCGTTCCGTCGCGTTAAAGATTCTGCCTTCCGCCGTCGCTTCTAATGAAGGGAGAATGCGGCGTTTCACCCAGGAAGCAAGGGCGGCGGCAGCGCTTAATCACCCGAATATCGCCCATGTTTATGAGATAGGGAAAGCCGGCGAAACTCACTTCATCGCAATGGAGTATGTTGACGGCGTGACCCTCACCGACAAGATACATGGTGAGAAAACCCCCCTCGGAAAACTGCTCAAGTATCTAACCCAAGTCGCCGAAGGCCTGGCCAAAGCTCACGCGGCCGGCATCGTGCACCGCGATTTAAAGCCGGACAACATTATGATTGCCCGCGACGACTACGCGAAGATTCTTGATTTCGGATTGGCGAAACTCATCGAACCGCAGCGAGCGTCAGGCGGGGAAGGTCACGCCACTGGCGAATCGGCAACCGCTATTTTGGCGCAGCACTCCATGCCCGGCATGATCATGGGGACGGCCGGTTACATGTCGCCCGAACAAGCGCAGGGCAAAGTAAGAGAGCTGGACCACCGTTCGGACATTTTCTCCTTCGGCTGCATTCTTTTTGAAGCGGCGACGGGCCAAAGAGCCTTTCAGGGCAAAGACCCGCTCGATTCACTCCACAAGATTGTCCACACGCCGGCTCCGCAGATTAGAGACGTCAACTCCTCCGCGCCCGACGAACTGCAACGCATAGTCCGCAGATGTTTGGCAAAAGAACCCGACAAGCGATATCAGTCAATCAAGGATGTCGCCATCGAGCTGGACGAGCTCTGGCAGGAGCTAAAGGATCGAGGTGGATTGGATGGCTCCATCCCAGCACGATTAGCCGGCGAGGGATCGGCGATTGTTCCGCAAGGCGCGAAGGTCTTCAATACTACGCCGCCAGTGGCCCACGCGACGCATCCCGAAATGTCTCAATCGACGTCCAGCGCCGAGTATCTAATCAGCGGAATCAAGAGTCACAAGACCCTCGTGTTGCTTGCCGTGTTGGGACTTGCGGTCGCAATCGCAGCCGGCATCGGCTTCTACAAATACTACTGGTCGCGCCCGGCGACGCCTCCGCCTTTCCAGGACATGCGGATCACCAAGTTGACCTTCGGCGGAAAGGCTATATCGGCAGTGGTGTCGCCGGACGGCAACCAGGTAGTTTACGTGGTTGATGATGGCGGGCTGCGTAGCCTCTGGCTCAAACAGGTGGCGACAGCGACCGACCTTCCACTGAGAAAGCCTGAAGATGTTAACTATTTCAGCCTGGCCATCTCACCCGACGGCAATTTTCTCTACTACGCGAACGCCGGCGCCACTATTCAGAACCGTGTGCTGTACCGGATGCCAGTACTCGGCGGCAATCCCTCAAAGGTGGTCGACGACATTGGGAGTCCTATCGGTTTTTCCCCGGACGGCAAACAGATCGCATTTGTACGCAGCGCACTCGTTGGCGGAGGTGTGAGCAGCGGGGTCCGGGGCGGCAGCGGGGAGGGAGAAAGCGCATTGATCATCGCCAACGCAGACGGCACGGGCGAGCGAAATATCGCCACCCGCAAAGGTGGCCCGAACCGTTTCGGGAATTTCTTTTTTGGCGGCGTTGTCTGGTCGCCCGACGGTAAGAGAATCGCCACGGTCGCCCGCGACACCGATGCCGCTGGAAGATATCAAACCGTCGTTGAAGTGTCGGTCGCAGGAGGCGAGGAACGAATCCTGACTTCGAAGAGGTGGTATCAGATCCAACGGCTGGCGTGGCTTTCGGACGGTAGCGGACTGCTGATGACAGCGGCGGAGAAAGCGTCGGACGCTCGCACCCGGCAGATATGGTATCTCTCTTACCCGGACGGCGAGCTACGGAAAATTACCAACGACCTTAACAATTACGTCGGTATCAGTCTTAACGCAGATTCCCGCGTCCTGGTGACTGCACAGGAGAATCAGAATACAGATATATGGGTAGCCCCGGGCGGCGATGCCGGCCGTGCTAATCGTCTTACTTCACTTTCAAGCAACATGGACGGCTTCGACGGTGTGAGATGGACGCCCGACGGCAAGATCGTTTTCAACTCCACCGCGGGGGGAGGAGAAGGAATCTGGATCATGGAGTCGGACGGAACGAATCGAAAGCTATTAACCACTTCCGAAACCGTTGATTATGGTCCCTCGATTACACCCGACGGACGCTACATCGTTTTCACTTCGGAGCGCACAGGCGCGCCTGCTGGCTGGAGAATGGACATTGACGGGAGAAATTCCAAACAGTTGAACACCAGCGGCGTAACAGAGGCCAGCGCCGACTGGGTTATTCACTCGTTCAAACAATCCCTATGGAAAACGCCGATTCAGGGTGGCGAGCCGGTACGAGTCAGTGAAGAGCGTCTGGTACGCTGCGCTGCCTCACATGACGGAAAGATGGTCGCGTGTTCCCTGGAGACCCCCGGCTCCCTGGCCAAACTAGCCGTTCTGTCGATCGATGGTGGGTCGCCTCCCAGGGTCTTCGACGTTAAATTTGACCTTCCGGCTCGCATGCGTTGGACGCCAGATGGTCGGGCGGTAACTTATATTGGGCGCCAGGATGGTCTGGCTGATCTCTGGAGTCAGTCGATTGAAGGCGGCGAACCGAAGCGGATAACTAATTTTAAGTCCGATCATATATTTTCTTTCGACTGGTCACGGGACAACAAACTCGTTATCTCACATGGCGTAGCGGCATCCGATGTGATCTTGATTAGCAACGCTAAGTAGTGGCTGTAACCCAAGCATATTTCCTTGCCGATGGGCCCGATGAAGGAGAACTTGTGAAGCAGAGATTTGTGCCGCCAGAACCGAAGCTTCGCAAAAGCCTAATCCGGGAACTCGGAATTGGCGAAAGCATTCGGCTGGAAAATAAAAACTCCTTCCAACCGTCCCAGCGACTGGGTGTATGCAAGTCCTGATAAGAAAGGTAAGCAGCCGTATTTAGTTAATGGATTTTTCTGGCCTCGCGGCGAAATGGTGATGTCTGGTAAGTGATTGAAAGTATTGGCGTCCCGTTACGGGAGTCGAACCCGTGTCGCCGCCGTGAAAGACAAGCAATTTGTTGTAATTCAACGGAGGTCGGGCGGCATGCACATCACTTTAGCGCATTTGCAGGACTCACGGGAACGCGGATTGGACTCTTGTGGACACGCGCTTGCCCTGGGGAACCGCATCCCAAAAGGCGAATACTTTTGGTATCCCAACGGATTGATGTCGAGTTGCGGTGATTGATCGTTCGGCTGCTGAAAATGATAGGGGCGCAGCTCGTGGGCACGGGGGCAAGTCGATTAACTCTGCGCGCGATGGCACGAACTATGTGGGTCTTGAAATTTTCGAGGAGTTAACGTGCCTTACGGGAGTCAAACCCGTGTCGCCGCCGTGAAAGAGAAGCGGCTTCGCGTGGCCGTGGTTCTTAGTCAGCTTTTCTTAGCCAACCGGTATGTTCGATCTTTGCTAATAGACGCGAGATAGGCTAGCGTCCATTATAATATGGTCACCTGATCAAGGGGGGGAACACATGACTGAATCTACCGTCGTTTATACCGACCTGCCGGGCAGTGAAGAAGCGGGCGCATTTCTTGGTTCTGAAATTTCGAGAAATTTGAAGAACGAGAGGCCGGACGCGCTTATAGTCTTTGCCTCATCGAAATACGATTACTCCAAGTTACTGAAAGCGATTGAGCAGGCGTGCCAGCCGCGGATTATTGTAGGTTGCTCGTCGGCGGGTGAATTCATTAATCATGCGCAAGGTGAAGGTTCCGTTTCTGCGGTGGCAATCCGATCTTCAAAAATGCGATTCGCAGCCGGCCTGGGCACGCAGTTACGCGCTGACCGCACCGCTGCGGCCGAGCAGATCGTTTCTTCGTTTGCAGGTTTGCATTCCCACAATTATCTGTTTCGTTCGGCCCTGGTTCTAACAGATGCTCTCGCGGGTCACGCGGATGACCTCGTCGAGCAGCTCAATCTGCAAACTGCCGGGACCTATCAGCTCTTCGGTGGCGGTGCCGGGGACGATGCAAAATTCAGCCAGACGCATGTCTTCAAAGGCACTGAAGCATATCCAGATGCAGCTGTGGGCCTCGAAATACTATCCAACAAACCCTTGGGAATTGGCGTTAGCCATGGTTGGGAACCCGCGGGGGCTCAACTGCGAGTAACGGAAGCTGAGGGGATGCGCCTCATCAGTTTGAATGCGGCGCCTGCCGTGGACGCATTACAAGAACATGCAGAGGCGACGAACCAGACGTTTGATCTCGACAACCCACTGCCTTTTTTTCTACACAATGTAATTGGTATTGCCACTGGTGATGGCTACAAACTTCGCGTGCCCCTCGAGGTCAACCCCGACGGCTCCATTTTGTGTGCCGCTGATATTCCGACGGGTGCGATGGTGTGCATCATGGATACGACTTCTGCGTCTGCTGCGGAGGCGGCGTCGGAGGCAATCCAGGGCGCGGTTCAACAGCTCAATGGCAGCAAGCCAAAAGTCGCGCTCTTCTTTGATTGCGTGGCAACTCGCTTGCGAATGGGCGGAGAGTTTGGTTTGGAGATGCAAGCAATTCAAAACGCGCTCGGGTCAACGATGTATGCTGGTTGTAACACCTACGGCCAGATAGCTCGCGCGGAAGGCCAGTTCAGTGGTTTTCATAATTGCACTGCCACGGTCTGTGTTATACCCGAGTAGGATCGAACGAGGATTGAATGCAGGCACAAACGCAGCGGCTGATCGTAGACCTCATAGATCTCTCAGGCCGTCGAGAGGCTGCCCGCAAACTCGCAAGGCATCTGGGCGCTGAAGATCTCATCATCTTCGTCGTTGATCTTGAGATTGGAGTATCCCTTCCAGCCCTTGGCTTCCCCCAAACCCTTCCTAAAGGCCGCTTGTGGCGCGGATTTCTAAATGAATGCGCCAAGACTGAACACCACAAAGACCGTGTTCCCTCACTGGTTCTTGAAACTCTGGTGGATGCGACCGGATTAGCTGCACAGGATGGAACCGTGCTCGTGTTGCTGGGTGGGGAGCCTCTACTCAGCGAACTTAAAGATGTAGCTTTGCTGGTTCCATTATTGGGGGCAGCTTTTAGAGCCGAACGATTAGCGATCACGGCGGAAGGTAATCTGAGGTCGGCCAAACAAACAATGGCAGAAGGGCGAACCCTCGCGGAAAAACTTCAGGTCACACGATCGGAGTTGCAGCAAGCGCTCATGGCGGCGGAGGCGGCGACCCACGCTAAAGACGAATTTCTGGCCGTGGTCTCACATGAACTCCGGACCCCACTCAATGCAATACTTGGATGGGCGGGATTGATGAGAGCGGGCAAGCTAGATGCATCGGGTGTGAAGCAAGCGGTCGAAACAATCGAGCGGAATGCAAAGTCTCAGGCGAAGCTCATTGAAGACCTGCTCGACTTTTCCCGCATCATCTCCGGCAAGCTTCGACTTGAGGTTGGCCCGGTGGAACTTTCGTCGGTAATAGAGACAGCAATTGATGTAGTGAGCCCTGCGGCCGATGCAAAAGGAATTCGCCTACAACTTGTTCTTGATCCAAACGCCGGTCCTGTCACAGGGGACGCGGAACGCTTACAACAAATACTGTGGAATCTTCTGTCAAATGCCATTAAGTTCACTCCGAAAGGAGGTTGCGTGCAAATTCGTCTGGCGCGGATTAATTCGCATGTTGAAATTAATGTGAGCGACACTGGCCAGGGTATCAGCCCCGAATTCCTGCCGTTTGTTTTCGAGCGATTCTTACAAGCTGATAACACGATGACCAGGCGGCATGGGGGTGTGGGCCTTGGATTAGCTATTTCGCGGCACCTTACGGAGTTGCACGGCGGAACAATCAGCGCGCACAGCCCGGGAGAAGGACGAGGCGCCACCTTCACATTAAAATTGCCTTTGATCAGCGTCTACGAGTCGGCAGATGAATGGCGGGTTGCGGCGGAAGGCCTGGAGACTCGAAATCGAACAGCTGAGCCGCTCGCAACCTTGCCTCGAATCGATGGGATGCGCGTCCTGGTCGTAGATGATGAGAGCGACGCGCGGAATTTATTAACTGCGGTACTATCGCAAAGTGGGGCCGAGGTAACAGCGGTTGCCACAGCAACCGACGCGCTTCAAAAGCTGAAGCTAATGAAGCCTGACCTGCTGCTGAGTGATATTGAGATGCCTAACGAGGACGGATACTCGCTAATTCGCCAGGTTCGATCATTAACCAGGAATCAGGGAGGGCTAACCCCGGCAATTGCACTGACGGCGCACGCAAGATTTTCGGATCGAATGCGCGCACTCTCAGCAGGCTTCCAAATGCACCTGCCAAAACCCGTCGAACCTGCTGAACTGGTAACCATCATTGCAAACCTCAGAGCTGTTTCCGAATTCGAGTAACGTGGGCGATTTTTGTTGTTTCATAGTTCAGCTCTGGATGACGTCTGAGTTTTGGAAACGGACATCTATTCTCTGATACACAGTCACCCTCCTAAATGCGGCCGTCGAATTGGTAGCTTCTTGATCCGGTAACCTCAACCGCTGAATCGAGTGATCGCAAGATCTCGTGAGAGTTTGAAAGAATTGGCGTCCCGTACGGGAGTCGAACCCGTGTCGCCGCCGTGGAAAAGAAGCGACCTATGGTAATTCAATGTAACTTAGCGGCATGGATAGCACCCTGCCGCACTTGAAAGACTCACGGGTATTGGACTTTTAATGGACTCGCGTATTTTGCCTGTCAAGGCTTCTTCCGGGGCAGTGTGTCATGGACCAGCAGCGATGGTGCTAAACGCAACACTCTTTCATGGTGGGGCGACTTACCAGAAGTTGTTTTAACCAGTCAATTCGCACAGTCCTCAAGCCCACGAGTGCAAACCTTCTATGCTCTAGTCTCTCAGCCGAATTCGCGACGATAACCCTCCCAACGAGTTTCCATCTCAGTCATGAATTGAATGAAAGCCGAGTCTCTTCTGATCGGATCGAGAAATGAGTCACGCGCAAACAGCGGGTAGGATGGGAACCCCTCATTCACTGTTTTGCGCAACCACTTTAAGGCTTCCTGGCTATTGCCAGCCAGCGCGTAGATGCGTGCAAGGTCATAGGTAGTGTGATGAGAGGTTTTGTTTCTTGGAATTCTATCAATGATTCGGGGAACTTCCGCCTGAGCTTCCCTGTGCCTGCCCTGTAAAGCCAGTAATAAACTTCTGTGACGGCGCGGCGACACCGCCTCCAAGAAACAATGATCGGGGTCAGGCTTGCGATTTTGCGATTCTCGTGTCTAACTCCCTGCTGAGTTCGCTAGTCTTGAGAATCGCAAAATCGCAAGCCTGACCCCGATTCTGGATTGTGGTACGCTGCGCTGCCTCACATGACGGAAAGATGGTCGCGTGTTCCCTGGAGACCCCCGGCTCCCTGGCCAAACTAGCCGTTCTGTCGATCGATGGTGGGTCGCCTCCCAGGGTCTTCGACGTTAAATTTGACCTTCCGGCTCGCATGCGTTGGACGCCAGATGGTCGGGCGGTAACTTATATTGGGCGCCAGGACGGTCTGGCTGATCTCTGGAGTCAGTCGATTGAAGGCGGCGAACCGAAAGCGGATAACTAATTTTAAGTCCGATCATATATTTTCTTTCGACTGGTCACGGGACAACAAACTCGTTATCTCACATGGCGTAGCGGCATCCGATGTGATCTTGATTAGCAACGCTAAGTAGTGGCTGTAACCCAAGCATATTTCCTTGCCGATGGGCCCGATGAAGGAGAACTTGTGAAGCAGAGATTTGTGCCGCCAGAACCGAAGCTTCGCAAAAGCCTAATCCGGGAACTCGGAATTGGCGAAAGCATTCGGCTGGAAAATAAAAACGACCAGCCGTTACACGGCACTGGGCGAGAAGGATCTGGCCATCGATTGTTGCGAGACGGCTTATCAGGGACGCTCTTAACTAAATACCGCTGCATACCTTATTAGCAGCGAATCCCTACGCCCAATCGGTGCGACGATTTTGCGATTCTCAAGACTAGCGAACTCAGCAGGGGGTTAGACACGAGAATCGTAAAATCGCGAGCCTTACCCACCCCCTGGGTTCGGAAGCCTTACCCCGATTCTGGATTGGGTTCTGCGAGCGACGGCGGTGCTCGCTTTTCGGGCTCTTCTTCGCATGTGACTGGGGCGATTTCGTGCGCCTGGCCGGTACGAAGTTATACAGATGGCAGGTCAGCAGTTTATAAGGCAAGAAGATTACAGGATCAAGGCCAGGCTTTTGGAAAGCTCGAATCAGGATTGTTCGACGGGCGTGGTTTTTTGTAAACGCGGATGCGAAAGGGTAATCAATGAAAAATTCTAAGCTGGTCTTGCCTCTTCTCCTGCTCATCTCAGTGTCGTTATCGTGTAAGTTGCTCGATCGAACCGGGTCTAACAAGGCGAGTGATGCTCCGGCGATTAATTTCACTACTCCCGGAAAGGCGCTCAACGTCACCGTGCAGCTTGATAAGAAAAAGACGACGACCAAGGTGGTACCGCGCACGGGCGGCAGCGTATCTCTTACCTCGGAGGACGGGAGCAGTTTCACGCTCGACGTTCCAGCCGAGGCGCTTGATGCCGACATGGAGATAACAATGACCGCTGTTAAAAGCTTGGACGGTGCACCGCTGGACAATAACACCCCAACCGCGGTTCAGCTCGAGCCTTCCGGTTTGTTCTTCAAGGAGATAGCCACGCTCACAATTGTTCCCGCCAAAGAAATCCCAATTAAGCAGCAGATCATCTTTGGCTACGAGGGCGACGGTCAGGACTATCACCTTGCGCCGGTTGATCCCAAGAGCAAAGAAATTAAAATCAAATTGATAAGATTCAGCGGTGCTGGTGTCGGCAGTGGTGCGGATGCGGCGTGGGCGGCCAATTTGATGAACCAGGCGAGTACGGCAGAGGCGCGGATTAGTCAAAAACTAGGTGAATTCTTGCTGCGCGAACGCCAGAAGAATCTTCTCGGCGAGGACGACCTGGATAATACTGAACTTTACCAGCAAATTAATTCCGCCATGGATCAATATGAGGATGAGGTCATCCGCAAAGAAATGGTCGCTGCGGAATTAGATTGCAAACACGCCCCCGAGGCGATGCGGGTGACTCTGGGCCTGAACCGACAAAGGGAGCTACTTGGATTCAAGCCCGATCCTGACATGTGGGAGAAAATTGCTAAGCTCGTGAAAATAGCGGAGGGGTGCACATGGCCATATCGAATCGTCGGTGGTCTCGATGATTTTCAGACGAACACTGCCGTCTGCGACATCATGAAACCGTTCACGCTCACCGGCGGCGGGATTACCCTGCAAGCTTCAGGTGGGCTGAGGGGTACATACACTTACTCAGGAATATTCAATGCCCAGGGCACCGGCACTTACACCATTTCGGTGCCCCAGGGTTTAGGCAAGCCAGGCACGATGACGGGCGGCGGCTCCGGTTCAACCGAAGGCTACACCGGTTCCGGCACCGAGAAATACACGCTCACCCCGATTGAGCCGTGCAAATAGTCGTATAAGCAGAGACCCTCCTGAAATCACCCTAATGAGTTTCGTGTCTATCGTGTGTTTCGTGGATCTCTTCCGGGCTACCGCCACCGAAGAAAGACGGCACGCTTCTACCCGCGCGCTAACTGGATAAAGCCGTTCTTCCGTCTCCTACTTATCGGAGCAACGATATGGCAGGCTCCAGAGGTGGGCCTTTGTAACAAGTGAGCTCGAACCGCAAGATCTAGATTCGTTCGATCGCGGGCTTCGTTGGAGGTGGTGGAGTAGAAGTCATCACTAACGCCGACGGCGCAACGCCGCAATGTTCGTGCAAAGTCCGGCGCCGCCGACCAAAGTGAGCTGTTGGTGGCGACTGTGTTGCCCTGATACTGCAGCTGGTCAACCCGGGCAGGAAACTTGGGTCTTTACTGATTTATTGTGAATCTGGTCAATCCTGTAAATCTTGTCCGACTGATTTGCCTTTCGCTCCGGCATCGCCGGCAGGGTTTGCCACTATCCTTCCCTTGCACCCTACTGAGTAGCGGCGATGAGTAGCGCGTGAGTTTAACTGGTCAAAGACCACTTGTCTTTGCGGCTCCTGTCTTGATCAATTACCAGTGGCCGTATGATTGACACCCGAAAGGATGATACCCTCGTCGCCGAAGCCCGGTAGACCTTCATTGGTGGCCCGGGCAACGGTTAGAAAGAGACTCGAAGCCTACCAGGGGGGACCACTCTGACGCTGCTCCGGCACCGTCGCAATTTTCGCAGTTGTGAGCCATTTCGACGCGGACTTAGTGTGCAGGTATCGCGTCTCGTTCTGTTCCCGACATCAGTTCGAGGAAATCAAAAATGGCTGAAGAGATCACAGTCACCCAGCCCACGCCAACCAGGTCTCTGGTCCAACTGAAGGATCCGGTTGTGGGAGCTTACGTATTCTACGGAAAGCATTCGCCGGCGAAAAGAAACAATGAGTGGGGTCAGGCTTGCGATTTTGCGATTCTCGTGTCTAACTCCCTGCTGAGTTCGCTAGTCTTGAGAATCGCAAAATCGCAAGCCTGACCCCGATTCTGGATTTTAGCACCACACCTTTACCCCGCTACCGAGGGTCGGTCTCTATTGACTCACGTCACGTTTGGAAGTAAAAACTGGCCAGAGAAACAGCTTTCCTGAACGACTCGCTTCAATTCCTTCCGTGGAGAATCAGAATGCATAGAAAAAAAAGAACGCAGCAGGTCCTAATGCTTTTGATTGCAATCACCGGGTTAGCACTCGCCAGGACGTGATTTGCCGCGACATAATATTTATAGACGCTGATGGACCCCGGTTTGGCGCGCGGCGCGTTTGCAAAGCCGCCCTGGCAGAATTGTCGGCCGCAAGTCGGATCAAAGCTTGCGCACAAATACGAAGGTCGAAGCCCGCGGAGCCCGCGCCTTGGTTCAAACCCTTCAGAGCAAGCTGGTCAGGCTGCTGTTTGGACACTACAGCGGGCACGGAGACGGCACGGATTTCGGTTCCGTCGGATGGAGCGTTGGCAGGCGTGTCGAGTGATGGACAGAGCGCTTATTATCTCAGCCCCAGTTTGCTTACGGTGATCGACCTCGTGAACAGACGCGTGACATCCAAGATAGCTTTGCCTTTTCGTTACGGAATCTTTGTTGCCGACGAATGAAGAGCAGGTCAACTGGAGGCAAAACCGAGATCAAAAATAATATTACCGACGATCGGTTGTGCAGTCGCTCCGAAGGGCTATTTGACCCAGGCCGACAGCTAACTTTCGGGCAGGACCCGCTTGGTTCGCGCAAACCTGCGTGCGGCTGCTTAATCTGCGATCTGCGATACGAAGCCGCTTTACGTGAACTTCGGTGACGGAAAGAACTGTGGCGGGATCCTTGCTCAGGACGCATGTAGGAGACACCTAGCGAGTATGCCGGACAAGAAGAGCGAAGCCTACTGCGACAAGATCATGGTATGCAGAGTAATGCGAATAGGAGGCGGGCTATGAGGAAAAGGACGAGGTTACTAGTTTCTACGTCGGTTCTCGTTATTGTAATAGGGGCCATTTTTTTGGCCGGGAAACCGCGGCCTTCATCCGCCCACGACGACGGATTCAAAATGTACCAACTCCTGGTGTTCTGCGGGGATTCGGGGCTCGCAAGCGCCATATTCGGGCATGTGGTAACAGAGGGCGGGACAGTGGGCAGACCACTGATGGGGACCAAGTCCATATGTGTCGGTAAGTGCGGAGGGGATGGCACGGTTTTGCTCGCGGACGCGCTCGCCGGGCTTCCAGCCGCGGTATCGGCAGACCTACAAGCGAAGGTGGATAAACACCAGGCGGATGCGGCAGACGGAAATGGCTCGCGCCTCACTTGTTTGGGGGATGGCAAAGAGAAACCGCCGGAAGATAAGAAACCGAAATGCGAGCCGCCCAGGGACCGGAACAACAATCCGCCATGGTTGAATCAGGGCTTAGCCTGTCAGAACACTCAGCGTGGTACATATAGCTGGGCGCCAAACAGAAGGGACCCAACGGTTGATTCGGTCTCGATCAGTGCGTGTGGTGAGGTCATTCGCTACGTTACCACGGGACACTTTGAAATGACTCGGCTCGGCGTGAGGTCCTTCGACGTGTGTTGCGACACTTGGCTAAACACCTGGAGCTTGAGATCGCCATGCAACGCACGGCGAGATATTGATTGTGATGGAACCCTAAACGAAGAGGACCTTGAGCCCCTCTTAGCTCCTTTGAAAAGGGGATCCTCGGAAGACTTCGTTAGCAATGCCCCGCTTACGCCGACCCTGCCTTTCTGGCGACAGCTATACGAAGGGATCCCTAGTCAGAGTGATTGCACAGACTGCAAGTGGGAGCTGGTCGGGGTTCAATACACCTGCGAAAACAAAGTAGAACGCACTGGACGGCGCTCTGAGAGGCTTAATGCAGAGTATAAATATCAGGCGACGTGGAAGTGCCCCGCCAGCGGCCAGACAAAAGTGACAAGTGACTACGCGACCATGAAAGGATCGGAACAACGGCGGGGGAGCCCCTGCTGCCGGTGTCCCTCTCCGCCGAGCGGGTCTTGGCCTTAACGAAGTCATTCCTGCGGCGCCCCATTCTTTGAGCCGTTGACTGAGGAGGCATGCTGCCCAATCGAGAAACGCCCAGTTTCCAGCAAGTGACTCACGGGCCATGCGTGAATAACTCGCAGCATTCGCGAGTCACAGGCTGCCAACGGGTCCGCGCATTCTTGGTGCAACAAAGCCAGGACTCGTCACGGTGCCTGGGGGTTTGGGGCGAAGAAGCCGGTAGCGTCAAACTCTAAACCTGACGGTTCCGACGATCTGGATGGACGACAGAAAAATCGGCGCGTGGGGATTCGTTTTGAAGAAGCAATAAATCGTGAATCATGAATAGTGAATCGTGAATAGAAGTGGTTAGCACGAAAAGTCGAATCAGTACCGACTGCGTTAGCAGGTATCAACAGTATAGCCGGGACCTGAAGGTTTTGCGTTCGTGGCCGTTACCGTTTGATCGCGGTTCGCAGTTCACTCAGGAAGGCGACAGATGATGACAATGCAAACCTTGGGTCGAATGTCGTGAGCAGTTGCGTTTTTGTGTTGTGTTCTGTGTCTCCCGCTTCAAGTCACAGGACAGCGCGAGCCAACTGCGTATCTCCAGCCAAAGCACAGAAGGATCGTCGAGGAGTGGTCAATGATCGGGGTCAGGCTTGCGATTTTGCGATTCTGGTGTCTAGCTCCCTGCTGAGTTCGCTAGTCTTGAGAATCGCAAAATCGCAAGCCTGACCCCGATTCTGGATTGGGTTCGAAGCTTCGCAAAAGCCTAATCCCGGAACTCGGAAATTGGCGAAAGCATTCCCTCCGCCTTTCACTTTTGTCCCTGCTCAATGAGAATCACGTCGCTCGTCTCGACCTCGCGAACAAAGGCGAACGTGTGCCCGTCCGGCGACCAGTCAAAGGCGATGATTTTCTCTGCCTTGAAATGGGTCAACTGCTTCGGGGGACTCGCGTCGAGCGGCTGCGCCCAGATGTCGGAGAGGCCGCCCGTGGTGTTCACGTAGGCAATTGATTGACTGTCGGGCGACCAGCGGACGAACCTCCACGCGACCGTCGGCGGAAAGTCGAAACGCTTCAAGCGCGGCCCTCCCGCGGATGACACGATCCCGATGCCCCAACGCGATCCGTCCAGATCAGAGTCGAGATAGTGATAGGCGATCATCTTCCCATCGGGCGAGACGGCAGGACGCACCGCGCGCGTGTCGGTCAACTGTACGGGTTCTCCACCGTCCGCCGATACTCTCCAAAGTCTCCCATCCATCACCCCGCGCTGGAAGACGACCCACTTTCCGTCGGGCGTCGGGTGGGGAAAGAGTTCGTCGTCCCCGCCGGTCAGTTGCTTGAGATTGCCGCCGTCCGCGTCCACGCGCCAGATGTTGAGACGCCCCGCGCGGTCGGAGGCGAAGAAGATAAAGCGTCCGTCGGGCGAGACGGAGAGGCCGGGACTGGCGCGCGCGCCCGTTGTGAGTTGCTTCGGGTTCGAGCCGTCCGCGTCCATCACCCAGATGTCGGCGCTGCCGCCCGCGTTCGAGCGATACACGATCCGCCCGTCGGGAGTCCACGCCAACTCTTGTATCCTACCGGAATCGGAGGTGACTTGCTTCGCGCGAGTTGCATCCGCATCGGGCGCGACCCAGATGCTTGAGACGGAGTGATTCTGCACCACCGCCAGCCGGCTCGAATCCCTCGTAAGGCTGAGGTCGTGGTAGTTGTTCAGATCGTTCGTGACGCGCGTCGCCTCGCCGCCGTTGAGCGCGACGTGCCAGATCTGCACGGAAGCGGTCGCGCCCTCGTCCGCCGTCACGAGTAGGCCGCTTCCGTCGGCGAGCCACGCGGGCTGCCCCGTGTAGTTCCAACGCTTAGAGGTGAGCGGCCTCTGCGACCCGTCCTCGACGCTCACGCCGACAATTGTTTCATATTGGCCGCGCTCGTCATTGAGTTTCGCCTGACAGGCGATTGTCTTCCCGTCGGGCGACCATGCGGGGGCGTTCCAATCCACGCGAAAAAAGTCCGGCTGCCGTCGCTCCGCCAGCGCCCGCTCGTTGGAGCCGTCGGCGTTCGCCACGAAGAGGCGGGTCACGTCGCCATACGTCCTGATGAAAGTTATTCGCTTCGCATCGGGGGAGAAACCGATCGGGCCGACATCGAAAGCCGCCATGGTCGACGGGCCGCCAAGAACGGGCACGCGATAGAGCTTGGTCTTTCCCTTGTCCCGCTCCAGCGTGAGGTAGTAAACGGAGTCGCCGTCGGGCGCGAACGTGACCGAAACGTATTCGGTCGCGCTCGGCCCGGCGACGCGCACGCTCGTCGGCGCGGCGACGTGTCTGACCCAGAGGCTGTTGCCTTCCGCGTCCTCTGTCACATGCGCGACGTACTCGCCGTCGGGCGAGATGGCCGCGTGCGTGGTCTTGCCGGAAGTCGTGTGACGCGAGATGTTCATCTCGCCGAAGGGCACGACCGCCGCCCTCCTGTCGTCCGCCCGGCGTTGGCTGCCGAGCCAATAGACGCAGGTGACAGTCGCCGCACCGACGACGAGCAGTGCCGCTAGAGCCAGCCGATAGGATTGCGGATTACGGATTTCGGGTTGCGGATTTAAAGATAACGGCTCGTGTCTCGCAGGTGGCGCGGCAAGGTTTTGAGAATCCGCAATCGGCAATCCGCCATCCGCAATCGAAGCATCCGCATTCTCTGAGTCCGTCTCTTCCTCTTCTTCGACGGTGATACTCGTGCTTTCATGCACGATTAGCTCGTCAAACGTTGCGCGCACGCCCGCGACGAATTTGTAGCCCTCGCCCGGTATCGTCACGATGTACTCGTGGCGGCGCGGGTCATCACCGAGCGCCTTCCGCAAGCTGGAGATGTTGAAAGTAAGGTTCCCCTCCTCGACCGACGTGTCCGGCCAGACGCGCCGCATCAGCGCGTCTTTCTCAAGGATGTGGCCGCCCTCCGCGACCAGCGCCAGCAGCGTGTCGAACGCCTTCGGCTTGAGCGGCACGATCTCGCCCTCGCGCATGAGCAGACGCTTCCGCTCGTCGAGGCGGAATTTGCCAAACTCGTAAATGTAGTGATTCTGCTCGCTCATCGTCGCGTTAAGAACTTCTAAGAATTTCTACGGAGCCGATAAAGGACTTCTCAGACGCCTTCTCTGTACTGTGCGCCGCGAGCTGGAGACAAGCCGGTGAGATTTTGAAAGCGCGCTCATTCTAGCGCGCCGCGAAGAGGAAAAGAAGTAGCGGTAAGCAGTGAGCAGTTAATGAGGGGCTGCTCGTTGAGTGAACTGCTTTTACTGCTCACTGCTCACTGAAAACATGGACAAGCCGAAGCGCATCAGGAGAGTGACGGTTAAGACCGAGCGCACTTTCGTCTTAAGGAGTCGGGGCAGCCACCGCGTCGAGTGGTGCGCGGAATGCGGGGCGGAGGTCGGGATAGCGTGTGTGGACGCGGCGGCGCGCGAGGCGGGCACGAGCGAGTTGGCGATTTACAAGCTCGTCGAGGAGCGCGCGGTCCATTTCAGCGAAGACGCCGAAGGTCGCATTCTCGTCTGCCTCAATTCTTTAAGGCGCTGACGCCGGGCATTTAATCAAGACGTAATCAAAGAAGGAGAATGAAAGATGTTGATCTGGAACCGTCCGAGCGGTCGCACACGCGCCCTGCTGAGTCTCACGATAATTTTCGCCATGACGGCGAGCTTTTCGGTCTCGCCCTCGTCGGCGTCGAGGCGCGCCGCGCCGCCGTCGCACGGCGAAGCGATGAGCGCAATTGACGGCACGGCAAAGACGACTCCGGCCAAGACGACATCCTCGGAGCCACCGGCGGAAGCCGAAGCGCGTGCGCGCGAGGCATACGCCCGGATCGAGATGAGCTTTGAAGAGAATCGTGGGCAGATCGACGACGAGGTGAAGTTTCTCGCGCGCGGCGCGGGCTACACCGTCTTCCTGACGGCGACCGAAGCCGTCTTTGTATTGCGGAATGCGGAATGCGGATTGCGGAATGAAAACTCCGTCAACCCTTCGGCATCAACCGGCGAGCCGTGCTCCGAAACCAATCCGAAATCCGAAATCCGAAATCAGCAATCGAAAGTGTTGCGGATGAAGCTGGAGGGGGCGAACCCGCGGCCCGCCGTCTCAGGGCAGAACGAGCTTGAGGGCAAGGTCAACTACTTCGTCGGCTCCGACCCCGCGAAGTGGCGCACGGAGATTCCGACCTTCGGGCGCGTCCGTTACGAGGAACTGTACCAGGGCGTCGGGATGGTCTATTACGGCAACCAGCGGCAGCTTGAGTACGACTTCGTGGTTGCGCCCGGCGCGGATTATAAGCAGATCGCGCTTAAGTTCGAGGGTGCGGACGGGATGGCGTTGGAGGCTGGGACGGGCGATTTGTTGCTGCGAGTGGGCGACGAGACGGTGCGGCAGCAGAGGCCCGTGGTGTATCAGGAAGTAAACGGCGAGCGCCAGGAGATCGAGAGCGGGTACGCGCTTAAGGGCGCGGGCCGTGTGGAGTTCGCAGTCGGGCAGTATGACGCGAGCAAGCCGCTGGTCATCGATCCGGTGCTGGCTTATTCGACTTACCTTGGCGGCGGCAACGTCGACCAGGGCAACGGCATCGCGGTTGATTCAGCCGGCAACGCCTACGTTGCGGGAAACACCGCTTCGACCAACTTCCCCACCGCTAACGCCGTGCAGGGAACTTTTGCTGGAACCGACGATGCATTCGTGACGAAGCTGAATGCCAACGGCTCGGCCCTGCTCTACTCGACTTACCTGGGCGGCAGCAACCTCGACCAGGGCTACGGCATCGCGGTTGATTCAGCCGGCAATGCTTACGTCACGGGACAAACCACTTCGACCAACTTCCCGACTGCTAACGCCGTGCAGGGAACTAATGCTGGGGGGGACGCTGATGCATTCGTGACGAAGCTGAATGCCAACGGCTCGGCCCTGGTCTACTCGACGTACCTGGGCGGGAGCGACTTCGACTACGGCAACGGCATCGGGGTTGATTCTGCCGGCAACGCCTGCGTCACGGGATTCACCTCTTCAACCAACTTCCCGACCGCTAACGCCGTGCAGGGAACTAATGCTGGGGGGGACGGTGATGCGTTCGTGACGAAGCTGAATGCCACTGGTTCGGCCCGGCTCTACTCGACGTATTTGGGCGGGAGCAACTACGACGGTGGCCATGATATCGCGGTTGATTCGGCCGGCAACGCCCACGTTACGGGATTCACCCAATCGGCCAACTTCCCCACCGCTAACGCCGTGCAGGGAACTCCTGGTCTAAACGTGGGTATTCTCGGGGATGCATTCGTGACGAAGCTGAATGCCAGCGGCTCGGCCTTGCTCTACTCGACTTACCTGGGCGGGAGCAGCGGGGACCAGGGCAACGGCATCGCGGTTGATTCTGCCGGCAACGCCTACGTCACGGGAGCAACCGCTTCGACCGACTTCCCGACCACTAACGCCGTGCAGGGAACTAATGCTGGGGGGGACGCTGATGCGTTCGTGACGAAGCTGAATGCCAACGGCTCGGCCCGGCTCTACTCGACTTACCTGGGTGGCAGCAACTTCGACGCTGGCAATGGCATCGCCGTTGATTCTGCCGGCAACGCCTACGTCACGGGAGTAACCGATTCGACCGACCTCCCGCCTGTTAACGCCGTGCAGGGAACTTATGGTGGAGGAACCCGGGATGCATTCGTGACAAAGCTGAATGCCACTGGCTCGGTCCGGCTCTACTCGACTTACATTGGCGGCAGCCTCATCGACAGGGGCTTCGGCATCGCGGTTGATTCTACAGGCAACGCCTACGTCACGGGGACCACCCAGTCGACCAACTTTCCGGTGACTCCCAGCTCGTTTCAGCCTACGGGCGGCTCTCCGGGCTTCGACGTCTTCATTTCCAAACTCGGAAACTACGCCATCGCGGGCCGCGTGCTCGATGCGAGCAACAACGGCATTAGCGGCGTGATCGTAACCTTGAGCGGGGCCAATTCAACCACGGCCACCACCGACAGTAACGGCAACTTCAGTTTTATTCGCACGACGAGCGGTGGCAATTACACCGTCACGCCATTCAAGACCAATTACAATTTCACGCCGTCGTCAATCAACATCAGCAACCTGAATAACAACCAAGATCTGATCTTTATCGGCACATCGACTGCACCGTCACCGACACCTTTGCCAACACCAACACCGACGCCGACGTCAGGTCCAGCGCACATGCAGTTCGAGTTCGACACCTACATCACGCTTGAAGATTGCAGTAGCATCGACGTTACAGTCATCCGCACGGGCGACACCTCCGGCGCACTGACCGTTGACTACGCTACTTCTGATGGCACAGCCAAACAGAAGGGCGACTATGGAATCAATCTCGGCACGCTCACGTTTGCGGCGGGCGACACGCGCAAGACCATCACGCTGCTGATTAGCGAAGACGCTTTCAACGAAGGAGACGAAAATTTCAGCGTTAATCTTTTCAATCTGGTCGGCGCGGCCACGCTCGACCAAGCCAGCCGCTCCACCATCATCATCGCCGATGACGATCCTTCAGGGACTACCGCAAATCCAATGGACGACACGCATACGTTCGTTGCCCAGCATTACCACGATTTCCTTAATCGGCAACCCGATCCTTCAGGTCTGCTCTTCTGGATAAACAACATCGACTCCTGCGGCGGGAACGCTCAGTGCCGCGAGGGTAAACGCATCGATACTTCCGCCGCTTTCTTCCTCTCGATCGAATATCAACAGACTGGCTTCTACGCGATTCGGTTGCAGCGCGCGGCTTTCGGCAAGCGTTCCGACACGGCAACAACTCGCATGACTTATCAGGATCTCGCTCGCGACACGCGCCAGCTCGGAGATGGCGTGATCTTTGGCCAGGCCGGAGCCGATGCGAAGCTCGAACAGAACAAACAAGCCTACGCCACGCAGGTAGTCAACAGCGCTGTGTTCAACTCGCGCTTCCCGACCTCGCAGACGGCGGCGCAGTATGTTGACGCGCTCTACGCTTCGGCGCAGGTCACGCCGACACCAACCGAACGCTCGGACGCAATTACAGCTTTTGGCGGGGGCGGAACTGCCGGTCGCGTGGCGGCGCTGCGGAAGGTGAGCGATTCGCCATCCTTAAGCAATGCGGAATTCAGTCCGGCCTTCGTCCTCTTGCAGTATCACGGTTATCTTCGTCGCAATCCGACTGACTTGCCGGATACGAATGACTCTGGTTATCAGTTCTGGCTTGGGAAGCTGGACTCATTCGGCGGCGACTTCCGCAAGGCGGATATGGTCAAGGCCTTTCTCTCGTCGAGCGAGTATCGCTTGCGCTTTGGTCCGTCATGACGCGATCGCATTGGCGTGCGGTGGTGGGAACACACGCTAGTTTCAGCCATGTTTAGTTGGGGGGCTTAAAACGTGAAATCATTGCCTCAGCTCAACGGGGCTCCATCAAGTAGATGTTGCCCCGGCGGCTAGGAATATTCGCTCACGATTTGGTTGCTAGTAGTGACCATGCCGGCAGTTAAGATCGCGAAAATGCGGAGGAATTTGGCGTCCCGTACGGGAGTCGAACCCGTGTCGCCGCCGTGAAAGGGCGGTGTCCTAGGCCACTAGACGAACGGGACGCATATGGTGAGTACTTTTGCGTCGGCAGCAAACGGTAAACTTAACTTACCGGATAATAGCTGTCAAACGCGGGTCCGCCGCGCGTCCGAACAGTTTCTTTTCGGCTGAATCCGAATGTGATGGATTACCAGATCCGGAAGATCTGGAACGTGATCTCGCGGATTGAAGGAAACGAGGAAAAGGACCGCTGGGTAAAGGTTCCTATCCCTCGCCCGCGCACTGATTATCCCAACTGAAGACACGGCCACCGATTTTATGCTTGTCGGCCAAAATAATAGGCGTCACTGTTCTCACACCAGCAACGCCCAGACTCATAACTTGGAGTGGTTATGAGGTGCGCCGGTTTGGCGCACGGCGAACACATTCAGCGCTCGCCCGATTACCCTGCTTATATCCAACCTGCCCAGCCGCCGGCAAGAGCGTTGGTAAATACCTCGTTTCTTAGTTTTTGCAAGAATTTTTACATCGCGGCTTCCCGCCCGTTTTGTTCGCTTTCGACCTTCGCCTATCACTCGCACGAGGGGTAATCTCCAAATTTTTGGAGCCCGCCCCAAACGTTTGGATGAGATTTGGTAAAAACTCCGGTTGGGAAACGAATTTGTTAAGAATTGCTAAGGGTTATTGATAACAAACCACTCAGCACTGGATGGAACGGGATATGCCTAAAATCCGGCGCACTCTTCTAGAAATCGGGCCAATGGTTTTCAACCGGATGACCGAGACTTATTCCCAGCATCAACTCGGGTTGCCTGCATTGCTCAAACGCAATCCTTTGTTCAGTTCAAACCTTTTAACCCAGGAGGTCGCATGAGAAAGATCTTATGTTCGAAAAGCTTTACCGCTTTGCTGACGATTTTGATGATTGGCAGTGCAGTGTACGCGCAAACAGGTCGCGCCACGGTGAAAGGAACCGCCAAAGACCAGCAGGGAAATGTGGTCGCGAATGCCACGGTAACGCTGTCCAACGCGGAACGGAACTTTAATCGCACCCAAACTACCTCGGAAAGCGGCGACTATATCTTTACTTCAGTGCCCCCCGGCACTTACCGCATCGAGGTTGAAGCCCCCAATTTCAAGAAAACTGTGGTCTCCGATGTTCAGGCACTGGTCGACACCACAATAGAAGTCGACGCTCTACTCGAAGCCGGGCTGGTCTCTGAGACAGTTAACATCACCTCGGGTTCCGATGCTCCGCTGAACACCAGCGACGCTACGCTCGGTACCAGCTTCGAACGAAAACGAATCGTTGATCTTCCGCTCAACGCGAACAACGTAGTCGGTCTGCTTTCGCTTCAGCCCGGCGTTTCGCGCACCGGCTTTGTCAACGGCGGACGTGCCGACCAGGCAAACGTCACTCTCGACGGCATCGACGTTAACGAACAACAGCGCGGGTTGGACGTGGTAACGGATGAAGCATTTGCCAGCGTCATCCGCGTGACGCGCGATTCCTTGCAGGAGTTTCGAGTCACCACCACTAACCCGAATGCCGATGCAGGTCGCTCTTCCGGCGCCCAGGTTTCCCTGGTCACCCGATCGGGTTCGAATGATTTTCACGGGTCGCTATTTCACACCCATCGAAACACCATTACCTCCGCTAACGATTTCTTTAACAACGCCGCCGGCGTAGCGCGGCCACAACTGCTCCGAAATATTTTTGGTGGTTCGTTAGGCGGACCACTCAAACGCGACAAGGCTTACTTCTTTGGAACCTACGAAGGATTTCGAGAAGCAACCGGCACCTCGGTGGTGCGCGAAGTGCCCCTGCCATCGCTGGGGCAGGGAATCGTCCGCTATTTTACTGATAGCGGCGCTAGTGATGCCGGGTGTCCCGCGGGCACTCCGGCTGGCGTGAGTTGCCTTACCCCGGCCGAAATCAACGCTGCTTACATTGCCGTGAATGGGGTCACGCCGGGCATCAATCCGGCGGCGCTGTCGTTGCTCAACTCTGCCGCTTTGAGGTATCGGGCGAATGACAACACCGTAGGAGACGGACTTAATACCGCCGGTTTCCGTTTCAACGCCACGACCCCAACCCAACTAAATGTGTATCACGGAAGATTCGACATGAATCTTACGGATCGCCAGACGCTCTTCGTTCGGGGTGCTTATCAGAACGATTTAATCACCCAGGTTCGGCGGTTTCCGGATACGGTTGCCCCGACTTTTTGGAACCATCCCAAAGCGATCGCTGCCGGTCACACCTGGACGGCCTCGAATAATTTCGTGAACCGGTTCACCTACGGATTGTCCCGAGCCTCTTTTACCGACGGGGGCGACTCGACGGAGAATTCGGTCAATTTCCGTTTCATCTTTCAGCCACTGACATTCTCGCGCTCGCTCAGCCGCACGACGCCGGTTCACAACTTCGTGAACGACGTATCCTGGATCAAAGGCAATCACACCTGGGGGTTTGGCGGCAACGTTCGTCTGATCCGCAATAACCGCACGACCTTTGCTGGTTCCTTTGACGAGGCAGTTGCCAACCCTTCGTACTACGACTTCTCAGGTGATTCAGTCATATTTGATGTTTACGGCTCCGGCAACCCGATTTTTAATGACGTCGTCAGCGGCGGCGAGACTGATTTGCGCGATGCGCTGACATCGGTAATTGGCCGCTTCTCGCAGTTTGCCGCCAATCTCGTTTACGACAAGAGTGGTCGACTTCAACCCTCCGGCACCCCAACCAAACGAACTTTCGCCACTGAAGAGTATGAAGCATATGCACAGGACTCCTGGCGCATCCGCCCGGATTTCACCCTGACCTATGGACTTCGCTACGGAACCTCCACCCCAGTCTATGAGACCGGGGGAATTCAGGTTAAGCCGACGACGAGCCTGGGCGCCTACTTTGACCAGCGAGTCGCCAGTTCCTTCAATGGCATTCCTTTTAACGCGCCGATCACTTTCGACCTGGCCGGCAAGGCCAACAATCGGCCCGGCTATTACAAACAGGACTGGAACAACTTTGCCCCCGCGATTGCTTTCGCCTGGTCACCGGATCTGGGCGACAACTGGTTCAGCCGTTTAATCGGCCGCAACGGCCAAAGCGTTATTCGCGGCGGCTGGCGCATGACCTACGATCGCATTGGCAGCCAACTGGCGGTCAACTTCGATCTCAACTCGGTGCTTGGATTTACGGGCAGCCAGGGTAACTCCGCAAACACCTTCAACGTAAGCGATCGGCTGGGACCACTGTTCACCGGGCCGAATCCCAGCGTCCGCGGCAACGTGGGAACCATTGCAAATCAACTCGCTTTTCCTTTGACGATCTCCGCCAATGAGGACCAGCGCATCGAGCAGTCGCTCGACGACACGCTGACGACGCCTTACAACTATAGTTTCAATCTGTCGTATGGACGCGAACTAGGAAAAGGTTTGACCGTGGAAGCGAGCTATGTCGGCCGCTTCGCGCACAACCTGCTCGCTTCGCGCGACATCATGCAGTTGAACAACATCCGCGATCCGCAGTCGCAGCTCACCTTTTATGAGGCGCTGAACTTGCTGGTGGATCATCGTTACAGAAATACTCCGATTAATCAGGTGCCCAACATTCCGTATTTCAACAATCTGTTCCCGTTCATGCCCGCATGGTGGGGAGATTTGTCGCTCACGCCGACGCAGGCAGCCTATGCGTTCATCGCATTTCCTGCTCAGGGCGGCGCCGGGATAACGGACTACACCTTTGTGCAATTGCTCTGGGACGACAGCCCGACCTGCACCACCTGTCCCTTTGGTGGCGGCCCGGCTAAGTTCAACAACATGTTCTACCAGCCGCAGTTTGCGGCGCTCTCGAGCTTTGGCACTTTCGCTCGTTCCAACTACAACGCTTTGCAGCTTAGCCTGCGCCAAAGGTTGGGCAACGATTTCTCCTTTGACATCAACTACACGCTGAGTCATTCGCTGGACAACGCCTCGGGCTTGCAAGCGTCGACCGCCTACGCCACTGCGTTCATTGTCAACGCGCTCGATCCGGACCAAAACTACGCCAGCTCCGACTTCGACGCGCGCCACATCGTGAATGCGAATTGGTCGGCGGCGCTGCCTTTCGGTCGAGGCAAGAAGTTCTTCGGCGATTCGAATTCCATCGCCAATGGAATCCTCGGTGACTGGCAGTTGACCGGGATCTTCCGCTGGAATAGCGGTCTGCCGTTCCAGACACCTTTCGATGCCAGCCGTTGGGCCACTAACTGGAACGTGCAATCAAATGGTGTTCGGGTGCGTCAGCTCGATGCGGTTTCGACACGTGGAGCAAACCCGAATGTGTTCAGCAACGCGCAGTTTGCCCTGGCTTCGTTCCGAAACGCCCGACCGGGTGAAGTAGGCGACCGCAATGTGCTGCGTGGTCCCGGATACTTCTCGCTCGACGCTGGTCTCTACAAAAGCTTTAACATGCCCTGGGAGGGTCATACGATCCAGTTTCGCTGGGAGGTTTTCAACGTGACGAATACACAGTTTTTCGATGCGGATTCTATCGCCGACCTCGGCCTCCCGCGCGATCCATATCTGCGTAACCTTACTCCATCTCCGGACTTCGGTAGGTTTACGGCCACGCAGGTTCCGCTTAACGAATCCAAAGCCGGACGCGTTATGCAATTCGCATTTCGTTACCAATTCTAGTTAGCGCGTCAGCGCGAACTTTCTACCCGGGCTGGAGAGCAATCTTCAGCCCGCTTTTTTTGCCCCTTACGATGTCGCCAGGACGGATGAAAAAGCGTCAGGCACAACGACGACCAGGCCAAACCTTCGGCGATGGCTCCCAGCACGTCGCTCAGATAATGCGCTCCCAAATAAATCCGGCTGAAACCAACTATGCTAATCAGTAAGGCCGCGGCGCCAATTACCAACCCGCGGGTGGATCTATTTCTGACGCGCGTCAGGAGGTAGGCGGCCACAACCGTGTAAAGGACGGTCGCGGCCATGGTGTGGCCACTGGGAAAGCTATAACCGGTGAGGGTAATCACCGGATTACTGAATGAAGGACGGGCGCGGTGGAATATCGACTTCAACTGCAGGTTGAGTAACATGCCGCCAAATACTGATAGCCAGAGGGCGGCGAGCCAATAGAATCGGCGTTTCCAAATCAGGAAAACACCAAACACAAGCGCGGTGCTGATGGCCCACCAGGTTGCACCGAGCTCTGTGCCTCCGCGCAACGCCAGAGTTAACGTAGGGTATCTGTTTGCCTCCAGCCAGGCACTCAACCTTATGTCGGTGGTCGTGAGCGGATTTCCCCTCGCGATGTGCTCCCCGAGCTCCCCCACTATCAACGTCATTACTGCGAAAACCAGCAGGCCGACGGCAAGTCTCCATTCCAGGAAAGGCTGCAGGACCGACCTTCCAGTCAGTCCTTCTTTTCTCCGATCTAATTTCATTTTAAATTTGACAGGCCGGGATGCTGACTCAAACTCTGACCCAACCATCTGCCGCGTGATTGAAGCGCTCGGTCATGGCCAAAACAAATTCCGAACGCTCCGGCTTCCACTCCAAACGTTCAACTGTGATACGCAATTGGTCCACATGGATCAAGTTGAATGAGTTTGCTTCGCCACGGCCGCGAGTAGAGGTGGCAGTGCCTGCCTGAATTACGAGAGCGGAATGGCCTTTAATTTGGTAGCGCTTGGCGCTATGAGATGTATGGCTGACGTGGAGATGCCCGGCAAGGAAAACGTCAGCGCCACAACTCGCGAGGCTTTCCATGGCCATCCGCGCCCGACCCACGAGCTGTCGCTCGTCGTGTCCGTCTGGTAAATCGAAAGGATGATGGGTAACGATAATTTTGGTCAGCCCCTCTTCAAGATAGCAAAATTTTTCGCGCATCCAGGCCACCTGTTCCGCATTCACGCGCCCACCTTTGACGGTCAGCGAGCGGGCCGTGCTCACTCCCAAAACGGCCATTTCGTCATCCGAATGGAACGGCCAAAGGTTGTCGGTGATATAGCGGCGATACTTATCCAGCGGTTGCCAGAACCGCGCAAACAAGTTGTGCATCGGTACATCGTGATTGCCCGGCACCACGATCTGAGGTTTTGGTAGACGATCAAGGAAGGCGCGCGCTTCTTTAAACTGATGTGACCGCGCACGCTGCGTCAAATCGCCGGAAACAACTACGAGCTGGGGTTCGCTTTGAATGACTCTGGCGATCAGCGGCTCGACGACCGCCGGATCGACGCGTCCGAAATGCAGATCAGAAAGATGGACGATCGTGCGCATGAATCTTTGAAGCTGGATCCGGCATCCGGGTCTGCTTTAATTAGGCAGGCAGCCGGCACTTACCTCCTACTTTGCGGGCGCTTTTTCAGGAGTCAGCACGCGCAACCCGCGTGGATGAATGCGGTAGTGTAGCGGCGGTTCCATCACCGTCACTTCTCCATCCAGGGCGACTCGCAGCCGGCGGTGCTTTGTTCCCAACCAGATTTCCTCCGTATGAAGGGCCAGAAAATCTTTCTCCTGACGTAGGCCGCCGAATAGCGCGCGCAACGTTAAGCGAACCAGCCCCAGCCTGCTCATTCTGTTAGTAGCATAAATGCTCAACTTCCCGCTGTTCAAACTCGCTCGCCCTCCGATGTTAAGAGTCTCCATCAGATATTCGTTGTTGCCGATAAACACAAAAGGCGTCTTGAGCGTCAACTCCTCGCCTTCAACGTTTAAACGCATTTCAAGAAAGGGATAGCGGCGTAACACTGACAATGCCGCCCACACAAAGGCGGGCCACTTTCCGCGACCGAGTCGCTGCCCCTTCTCGCGTTCACGGACAATGTTTGGATAAAGGCCGAGGCTCGAGTTGTTAAGAAAGATCTGGTCGTTGACCTCCGCGAAATCAATCGCCTCACTGTGCCCGGCAATGATGGTCTGGACCGCACCTTCGAGTTCGAGCGGTATTTGCAAATCTTTTGCGAAATGATTCAACGTCCCGAGGGGCAGGATACCCAGAATTTTGCCGGTGTCGATAATTTCAGACGCAATTGAGCTGATGGTACCGTCGCCGCCGCCGGCCACCACAACTTCGGCATCGCCAGCAGCTGCTTTCCGGGCGAGGCGAACGATCTCGTCCCCGCTGCCGGCCAGCGCGACCTGGGCGTCAACTCCTCCGGCCCGGAACAGTTCAATCAGCTGGTCGCGGATGTCAGCTTTCCCGTCAGCTCCCGCACCCGTGTTGATGATTGCTTCAAGTTTCACTCGCCGGATAGTAAGAGAAAGTTGTTGCAAAGCCGTGCTGGGACCTCGTGGCGAATCCGCCGTGTTTAGTGAGCAGGTATATCCACTGGTAAGACTTGTTCGCGCTTATTACGAGCTGCCACGCTGCCGTTGAAGCGCCTGAGTTATACTCCCATTCACCAATGACAAAACAACACGCGCATTCTCAGTCGATCGATTTGGCGGCCATCGCACATCGATCCGTAGTGCAAGCTGGTTTTGAGCCGGATCTCAATGAGGCGGTTACCAGTGAAATACGCACGTTGACTGCCAGTCCGCCACCTACAGATCCGGACCGCTCGACGCGTGACTTGCGCCAGCTCTTATGGTCGTCAATCGACAATCGCGAATCTCGCGACCTGGACCAACTCGAGTTTGCCGAAAGCCAGCCTGGAGGGGAGACGCGGTTGTTGATTGCGATCGCAGATGTTGATGCATACGTTCCCAAAGGCTCGGCGATTGATCGGCGCGCCGGCGAGAACACGGTCTCGGTCTACACGGGAGTCAGAACATTTCCCATGTTGCCCGAGGAGCTTTCGACAGACCTGACTTCGCTAATCCCCGGCCAGGACCGTCTCACCGTGGTCACTGAAATGCTGGTGTCATCTGACGGCGAGGTGGGGTCAATTAAGATCTATCGCGCAGTGGTGAGAAGTCGGGCCAAGCTTTCGTATGAAACGGTTGGCGACTGGCTTGACGGCCGAGCGGAAATGCCGCCCAAAGTCGCCGAGGTACCGGGACTGGAAAAGCAGATCAAGTTGCAGTTTGAAATCGCTAAACGTCTAGCCGAGTTGCAAAAGCAACAGGGAGCCCTTGAATTTGGGACGATTCAGGCAAACCCAGTGGTGAACGATCAGGGCAAGGTCACTGAGCTGGTGGTGGTGGAGGACAATGGCGCGCGCGAGCTGATCGCGAGTTTTATGATTGCGGCCAACGTAGCCATGGCGACCTTTCTCGAAGACGCAGGGCGTTCGTCGCTGCGGCGCGTGGTGCGCACTCCTAAATATTGGTCCCGGATCGTAGAGATAGCTGAAGATCTTGGGGAGAAGTTGCCGAGCGAACCTAACTCCCGAGCCTTGGCGGAATTTCTGCAACGCCGAAAGAGCGCTGCTCCTGAGCACTTTGCCGATCTTTCACTGGCGGTCGTCAAATCACTTGGGCCAGGCGAGTATGCGGTTGAGAGATCGGGTAGCGAGGGCGAGGGCCATTTCGGTTTGGCCGTTCAGGATTACACTCATTCCACTGCCCCCAATCGCCGGTATCCCGATCTCGTAACGCAGCGCCTCGTGAAGGCCGCGCTTGATAACAAACCGGCGCCTTACAAAGATGCCGAGTTGCATGATATTGCCATGCACTGCAACCAGCGAGGCGAAGCAGCACGCAAAGTTGAACGGAAGATGCGCAAGGTGGCAGCGGCAGTCTTGCTACAGGACAGAATCGGTCAGGAGTTTAATGCGATCGTCACTGGGGCTACGGAGAAGGGGACTTTTGCGCGCTTGCTTTCTCCTCCGGTCGATGGGCGCGTGATGCGCGGCGAGCGCGGCCTTCGAGTAGGTGACAAGACACGCGTGCGACTGGTTTCAACCGATCCCGAGCGCGGTTTTATTGATTTTGCCCGAGCTTAGAATCCGAAATTCGATTCTCATTCCCAAAACCGAGCAACCTTCTTGCCCAGTCTCAGTCGAGCACATTCACGTTAACTTTGCGCCTTATGCTGCGCGCACTTTGCGGTTCTGACTTGGTTTTACCGCAGAGGCCGCTAAGGTCTCGCCCAGAGTCGCAAAGAATCAACCAAACTGCACCAGTAACCAAATCTGCCGCCCTGGCTGGTGGCACGAAAAAATGAATGTGATGACGGTTAACCAGCCTTCTCTCATCACAATAATCCAATAAGCCGCAACTCAAACTCGGATTTGATCCAAATTCAGCGAGGGTGTGATCTGCTCCTGACTGCGAGCGGGCCGTATTGAGTGATGAAGCGGCCTCGATTCAGTGCGGCCCAAAAGGCACGGTCGTTGCACTTAAGCTGCGATGTCTACTCCCCAACGCATCGTTCGTAATCCGAATTCTCGTATAGCCGGTTTGTGAACGTAAGCAAAAAATAATTCATCAAGTGGAAAGTGACCGTTGCTTTGCCAATCAGAGCAGAGCATTCGGTATCAAGGAGAGAGAATGAGAAGAATAAGATTTACCGCCGGTTTGAGCTTGCTGCTTATCGCATTCAGTTCAGCCGCACTCGCGCAAACCAGTAAGGGCTTTGTGGTGGGCACGATTGTCGATGCAAACAACGCCGCTGTCGCCGGCGCCACAGTCAAGATCACTAACATTGAAACCGGAGTCGTTCGTGAAACGACCACCCAGTCAGACGGGAGTTTTCGTCTGGATGCAGTTGATCCCGGAAGCTATCGGACCGAAATTAACGCCACGGGATTTAAGGCTGCGGCCCGCGAACGCATCCTCGTGGCTGCGGCGCAGACTGCCGATATTTCGACGGCTTTGGAAGTCGGTAACCCCTCGGAGGTGGTGACGGTCAGCTCGAGCGACGCTATCGAACTGCAAACTTCGGATGGCATGCGCGTCAACACGCTCAGCAGTCGTGAGATCACGGAACTTCCGGTTGTTGGTCTGAACCCGGTAAACCTCGTTTTCACGCTCCCCGGCGTGGTTGACCCGGGCGCGCTCGCCGGCGGCAACGTTCAGGGCACAGAGTTTTCAATCAATGGACTTCGTCCGCGTGCAAACAACCAGTTGATTGACGGTCTTGAAAATAACGACAACTCGATCACCGGCCAGTCGTATCAGCCGACAGTTCGTGATGGTTACTCGGAAGTGACTATCCTCGGAAGTAACTTCTCTGCGGAATACGGTCGTGCCGGCGGCGCCGTGGTCAACGTGATTAGTAAGTCAGGAACCAACGAGTTTCACGGTTCTGTCTACAACATCAATCAGAATTCAGCACTATCGTCACTCACCCCGGGCCAGATTGCCATCGAGGGTTTAACTGAGACACCGAAATTCAACCAGAATACCTTCGGCTTCTCGCTGGGTGGTCCAATCAAGCGGAACAAGCTGTTCTTCTTTGGCACCTTCCAGAGAGATCTCTTCCGCGCCGGTGGCGTGTCGAGCACGGCAGTTGTACCGACAGCAGCAGGAGCGGCGCAGTTGCGCGCGATGGTCCCCGTCGGCAACAACCCGGCGCTGGATCAGTATCTGGCAATTGTCAGCACTTTCCTCGCGCCACAGGCCGACAGAAACATAGGTATTGAAGCTGCCGGCACGCCGGGTCGCACGTTGGTTCCGTTTGGGGTCGCGGCTCGTCAGAGCGCGCAGCCGGTTGATACTGACGACTTCATCGCTCGCATCGATTGGACCCCCACGAATAAAGACAGCCTGTCGTTTCGCTACCTGCGCAACGATCAAATCTTCAATAATCAATTTCCCTCGGGCATAGCCGGCGGTCAGTTCCCGGGCTTTGAAGTTGACGTGCCGGGTGTCGCAGACAGCTTCTATGCGGCGTACACGCGCCAAATTTCGGCAATGACCACCAACGAATTTCGTTTTGGTCGCAACGGTTTTAATGTCCTATTTGCTCCAAGGGATGCAGCCCTCTCAACTGGCGGGCCGCAGATTGCAATCAACACTGGCAGCATTGCAACGGTAGGTCTGAGTGCTGTTTTCCCGCAGGGACGTAATTTCAAAAACTATCAGTTTCAGAACACTGTCACGCACACGGTCGGCGATCACACCTTCCGCGTCGGCGCCGACATCCTCGCGCAACGTGGCACGCAGTTGGTGCCTATCAATACGCGCGGAACGTTGTCTTACAACAATGGTGGCGGTTTCACCGCGCTGGGCAACTTCGTCCAGGGATTTTCCGGCCCGGCCGGCACGGCCGCCAAAGTATTCGGCGATGGCGCTGAAACTTCTGACGTGACGAATCAAGCCTATTTCGTTAACGATCAGTGGCGCGTGCGTGAGAATTTGAGCGTGAACCTCGGCCTTCGTTATGAGAACTTCGGCGTGGTGTCAAATAACGCTCCATTCCCCGCCTTTGGCGGACTGTTCGCGAATCCGCTGGCTCGAGTTGAACAGAAACGCGACAACAACAACTTCGGTCCACGTTTCAGCTTCGCCTACACACCTAGATTTTTCGAAAGCTTGTTTGGCGAAAACCGAACCGTCATTCGTGGCGGCGTAGCCGTCAACTACGACGTGTTCTTCAACAACATCCTGAGCAACACCGTGGCAACTTTCCCGAATTCGCTCGGCGGCACCACCGTTGCTCCAAATACAGGTCGCGGCCTCGCCAACTTTGGCGCGCAGTCGCTGCCCGCGGCGCCAACAATCAACCCGCTCGCCGGCGTAAACAGCGTCGATCCAAATCTGGTCAATCCGATGACGTACGTTTGGAACCTCGGTATTCAACGCGAGTTGCCGGGCAAAAATATTCTCGACCTGGCCTACGTAGGGTCGCGCGGAACGCACCTGTTCATCAATGAGCAGATGAATCCCGGCGTCGGTGGTGTGCGTCTAAATCCTGCCCGAGGAGGGATCACCGTTCGCACAAATGGCGGCGATTCCAATTACCACTCGTTGCAGGCTCGGTTCGAACGCGGGTTCAGCAAGGGCTTTCTCTATCGAGCGTCGTACACCTTCTCGAAGGCGATCGACAACACCAACAGTGAGGTTTTTGCCACGACCGGTGGAACCAGCGTAGGCTCGAACGCGTTCAACCGGCGCGTGGATCGTTCAGTTGCAAGTTACGATGTGCCGCATCGGTTTACCTTTGCCGGACTTTGGAACTCCTCCAGCTTGTTTAATGAGGGTTGGAGAGGCAGGCTTCTCGGTGGATTCACGCTGAGCACGATTTATCGTATTCAGTCAGGAAACGTGGAGACGCCATTCATCGGAGGCGCTGATCTAAACGGCGATTTGAATTCGTTTAACGATCGGCCGGCGATCAGCAACCCGAACGCTCCGGAAGACACGGTGGCATTCTCCAATGCCTTCAATGGCACCACCTCGCCGACCGGTTATTCAGATATCAACGGCAATGACATTAGCCTTGCTAATGCTCGGTTTGTTGTTGACCCGACGATCACCAGCGGCTTCGCGGGACGCAATACACTCCGCTCGCCATCTGTTGGTCGTTTGGATCTGAACCTTGGCCGTTCATTCAAGATCCCATTCACCAAATGGGAGAACGATCGTTTCGAGATTCGGGTTGAGTTTTTCAACGTGCTCAACAAACCGAGCTTCAGTTACGATCTCTACTGGGCTGACGGCAACGTCTTCAATCCCGACTTCGCTCAGCCGCGGGAGAATGAGGGAACCAACCGTACCGGACGCATTCAGCTGCGGTACAGTTTTTAATTTGCTCACTTGGCTTTGGTTAGACTTGAGGGCGGCCTGCGGAAGGCCGCCCATTTTTTCGTTATCGCAAACTCTTAGTTTGCGTAAACCCGTCCATTTTTTTATCGCCGCTGCAAGCTAACAGTTTGCATCATCCGCAAACTGATCCACCTCCGCGAACCTGTCACGCATGAGGCCCGTTAGTCACAAACGTCTGCCCGCCCGTCACAAAATGAAAGCCATCAGGATCATCAAGGCGTATATGTCGCGCATGAAATCCGGTTAGCCCACAGATTGCCAAATCCAAATTCGCGCGCTGCGCAACTGGTGGCCCACCCATCGCGCATGGCTTTCCGGATGAAGCTCCAAAGATCCGGTAAGGAGGTCTGCTATGAGACTGCGCGAAAGATCGCTGGCCACCACTCTTCTTTGTCTTAGTTTTATTTCCGCAAGTGCTATCAAGGTGAATCCGCCCGCTCCTTTGCTCGCCGAGGATGAAGTGTTTCAGAGCGCATTTAACGACACTATGAACATCCTCAGCGGGATGAATGAATGCAGTAATTTCTTTGGCGGACCGGTTACTTCGGTAGACGTTTTCAAGAGTCTGGTGGCTCCCGCGCGAAAGGATCTCTTTGCGTCTTCGATTGGAATTGTAATGTCCGGTGCGACCACTAACGTGGTCAGCGTCAAGACTGGCCGGAAACACAGACTTTTTGATAAGTTCTTGATAAACCGCAACGGCCCATTTTACCGGCACCGGGATTCAGAAAGGCAGATCAACATGCCCGGCGTGGGAAGATTCCAGCCCAACACCAGGGAAGCGAGGGTGCTGATGCTGCTTCATGAGCTGGGGCATGTGGTCCAGGCGGAAGGGAAGTGGCTATTAGCGGATGATGGCCAAAACGTGGAACTGAGCCGCAGCAACACGCGAAAGGTGGAAGAAGTTTGCGGGCGTCAGATTAGGAACCTTGGCAAGGGCGACGATGTGATGATCCCAGTAAGCGGAAAGTCTCAGGCTGCCCATTAGAACTGTAGCAGACGCTGAGATTAGTTTTGGGTTCAGGTACTGAAACGGAACGTAGTGGGACAGTTTGAGTTGAATGGTCTACTTCATATTGGAGCGCGGGCGCCCTCGCCCGCGTGTTGCGTAACAGTCATTTGCGGGAACCGGTTCGTGGTTTGCGCACCACAGTGCGGGCGAGGGCGCCCGCGGTCCTGCCAGAGATGATTTTCAACGCCACAAACTTGAAATTAAAGCTGCTTCACCAGTGATCGGAACCCCCAGTAGACTAAAGCGGTTACCTCCCCGTAAACTGTCCGTCGCAGAATAAGGCGGGGTAGCTCAGCTGGTTAGAGCGTGGGATTCATAACCCCAAGGTCGGGAGTTCGAGTCTCCCCCCGCTACCAATCCTTTCAACCACTTACACCAATCTGTTCGGCAACCGGATTTTTCACTCGTCACGCGTGGTCCCGTGACTTTTAAAGTCCGGCGGCTTGACGCCGCTTTGTTACGTCGATCGCAGGATTGGCGTCGCCTAGTCAAGGCTTCGCAATTGCTTCGACTGATCAACTCTTTGCATACTCCATCTCACGGGGCGACAATTAGCTACTTCCTAATTTTTCAATCACTTTACAAACGGCAGCATCACGCATATCTGGTATGGGAGATTTTTGCCACAAACCCGTTTATGGTGGTGTTTTCAAGATATAGATGCGCGCAGGAGTTCAAACCACAATCGATTCCACTCTGGATGAATATCTTTCGCAGGAGGCCCGTCTAAGTTTTGATGAGGCTTTTGCGCTTCATCACCGGGCGGTTTTTGCGACCGCCCGCGGAGTTGTGCGTGACCCTGCTTTGGCCGAGGAGATCACTCAGGAAGTTTTTCTAAAGCTCTATCGAAATTTCGATTCCAAACCGAGCGGCGAGTTGTTACGGCCGTGGTTGTTGCGCGTAACCTTGAACGAAGCGCGTAACACGCTGCGCGGTCAGAATCGATCGTTGGCCCGCGATACGACCTATCAAATAAACCTGGATCCACTTGTGCCGCAACTTGATTACGAACGGCGTCAGGAAATGGAAACGGCACGCCGTGCGCTGGCCAAGGTCAAAGAGCCAATGCGCACTTGTTTGCTCCTGCGGCATCAGGGGCTTTCCTATCGGGAAATAGCTCAGACACTTTCGTTGAAGGAAAGTTACGTAGGCAGTCTGGTAGCGAGGGGGCGCACTGAGTTTGTGCGTCACTACGGCAAGATTGGAGTTAAGTAATGAGAAAGTGCATTGACGAGGGGACGCTCCAGGCATGGTCTGACGGCGAGCTGGAGGCGAACGCAGCGGCGGATATCGCAGCACATTTGCCGAGTTGTGTTCACTGTCGCGAGGCGGCCGGGACGCTTGAGGCTGAAAACCTGATTCTGGCACAAGCGCTGTCGGCCGAGTTTATTGAAGCCGTTCCTACTGAGCGCTTACGTCAACGCGTCAAGTCTGCAGTCGCTTCGGAATTGCAGGCCACGACGGCGCCGCGCACCAACGGTTCGTGGGCCGGGGCCGTTCGCACTTTTGTTCCCTCGTTTCGACCATTGGCTTATGCGTCAATCGCTGTTGCAATTCTAATCGCCGGTATTGTTCTAGTCGTTAACCTGCGAAAAGAAAGATCAGCGCCGTCGGCCGAGAGAGTAAATCCCACTGAACTCGTTGCTCCTGAGGTCATTGCTCTGGGAACCCAGATGATACCTGAGCCGCCCCGGAAGGCAGTTGCCAGTGGGCCGTCAAAATCGCTGGCGCCGCAGCGCTTAAAAACACTTAGGAGTCGTCCGCCTGCTGAACCTGACGGGATGGCATTGGCGTGGCAAGAGAATCTGTATCGAAGAGCATTTACACAACTGGAGGAAGCCATCAAAGCGCAAGCGCCGCTCCGGCCAGCCCTTCGGGTGGAGTACGAATACAACCTTGCCATGATCGACAGCGAAATTGTTAACACCCGCCAAGTCGCCCGGAAAAATCCGAAGGACTCTTTGGCTGCCCAATCGATGCGGGCCGCTTATCAAAGCAAGATCGATTTGATGAACCAGCTCGCCCAGGCGCGACTTCCTGAGCAATAGATGCTGAACGGCCGCGTCACATTTATTAATTTCGTTGCCACAAAAGGTCCGGCGCCGGTGTTCAACTGATTAGAAGCCGGAAACCCAATTCGAGAAGGAGATGAAATGAAAAAGGCAGCTTTATTAATCGGCCTACTATCAATCGCACTGGCCACTATGGCCCGCACTCAAGCCGCCATAGTGCTCGAGCACAGTGTCTCGATGCATCAACCGGCCGCAGTCGAACCTATTCAGAAGCCGAAAGGTGACGAACTCACCGAAGAGTTTCATCAGTCTTACCCGCTGACTGCGACAGGCGGGGTAAAAATTTCCAATATTAACGGCGATGTTCACATCAGCGTCTGGGATCGCAATGAGGTGAAAGTTGACGCCGTAAAGCGCGCTTACAGTCCTGAACGGCTCACCGAAGCAACTATCGAGGTCACTAATACCGCTGACAGCGTCGTTATCAAGACCAGGTACCCCGAGCGGAATGTAAATTTCGATCAACGCACTAAGGAAAACAACTCCGCCAGCATTGAGTACACGCTGACGGTTCCGCGCGGCGCGCGTATCAGCGGCGTCGAGCTGGTTAACGGCTCGCTTGATATCGAAGGAGTTCAGGGCGACGTGCGCGCGTCGCTAGTCAACGGAAGAGTGAAAGCAAATGATCTGTCAGGTGAAGTAAAACTCTCAACCGTGAATGGCTCCATCGAAGTTAACGCTGCAGGACTGGCCGCATCCAAGGGTGTCAGTCTGAATTCGGTGAATGGTTCGATTGTTTTAAGTGTGCCATCAGGTACGAGTGCGCAGGTGAGGGCAAGTACCGTGCATGGCAAGATTAGCAACGACTTCGGACTAATTGTCGATGAAGGTCAATATGTCGGTCGAAATCTTTCGGGGCAAATTGGTTCGGGCGGACCGCGTATTCGATTGAACAACGTCAACGGTTCCATCACTCTTAAGCGGGACGAGGGAAAACCGGCCTAACTGCATCATAAAAATGTTTAGGTTATGAATCCGATTGTGATCGGATTCATAACCGCAAGGGTCAGCAGTTTGATCCTCCCTCCCGCTACCAATCCTCTCAACTAGATAAAGCGATCTGACTCAGCTGGTTCTCATTTCTTTTTCCCAACGCCTCTCTGCCCGGTTTAAAGGATTCGCACCGCAGTGAAATCTTCGACAAATATGTGTTTGTAACGGTAATATCGGCGGCCAAAAGCTCTCAAACGAGTCTCGCAAATGACCGACACGCCGACCACATCACCATCAGACGAACCGACAATGCTCGGACCATTCCTGGGCCATGTCACCGCAACCAGCATTAAAATTTGGCTGCATCTCGAGGGAGCCCACAAGGTCATTTACGTAACCCTGCATCCGAACACAACTGAGACACCGGCCGTCGCCAAGGCGCAACTTGCTCTGCGACCGGAAAAGCTATTCACCGACTGCGTTACGCTCGATGGCCTCTCGCCCGACACAAAGTATTTTTACAAGCTTTGGACCAACCCGGCTTATTCACTGCCGCTTCCTCTCGACGGGCTTACTGAAAAAGAGCTGCACTTTCGCACACTTTCAAACGATCCTAACGAGCAGATCGATTTCGTAGTCATGAGCTGCCACAATCCGACCGTTTCCCAACTGGACGGGTTCGAAGGCCATGCAGTTTGGGCCGACCTCCCACAGATCATCGATCGCGAGAGCAACAAAAAGGTGCGTTTCGCTTTGCTTGTCGGCGACCAGGTCTACGCTGATGAATGGCAGGAAAGAATTCTGAACGAGGAGAGCGAGGACGTCCGCCTGCGTCTTTATCTGAGCGCTTATCGCCGGTTCTGGAGCAACATTCACTATCGGCGCGTGATGTGTTCGTTGCCCGCGGTAATGATCTGGGATGACCATGACATAACGGATGGATGGGGATCTGAAGCGAGTTCGTTCGAGGACGATACGGCGAAGTTTAAGCCGGAATGGAAACGCTTATTCGAAACAGCGTTTAAGGCCTTCTCGCTAATGCAAGCGAGCCGAAATCCTCAAGCACTCGCCGCTAATCCGAGGGATGGGCTCGACTTCTGTTTCAGAGTCGGAGAGTGGGGATTCGTTTTTCTGGATCTGCGGACAAACCGTAATCTTCGACGCCACCAACTGCTGACGCGGGATCAGGCATCTCGGATTCAGAAGTGGGTGGAAGACAACAAACGGAACATGCAAGCTTTGTTCGTCGTCAGTCCGGTAGTTTTCTCGCATGGTAGTCCCGTCATCGACGACCTCGCCGTAAATCTCTGGCCGTATGTGATGAAGGTTGTTGACGTTGTCTCCAGGTGGAGCAAATGGGGCAAGGGGCTGCAAACGAAATTCGGTAAGTCACTCGGTGATATCCGAGATGACATAAAGGATTCATGGGGATCCAGAGAGAATGCGGGCCAAACCGATGAGCTTCTCGATTTCCTCTTTGGACTACAGAATGACAACGAGCATCGGGTTGCCGTAACGATATTGAGCGGCGATATACATACATCGGGATACGCGAACATTTATTCAAGCGACCCCGCTCATGCCGGCTCTGCCTCGATTCCGCACATCACGTCCAGTTCCGTTTCCTACGCTCCGTTCAATTGGTTGCTCGAAGCTGTGTACCGCCACGCAAGCAAAACCGTTGCGTTGGGCGCGCGGGGCGTCTACAGCTCTCAGATCAGCCATCATTTCTGTTCGCGAAGTGTTTCCGTGCTATCGCTGCGGCCCGGGTCTGCCAAAGGTGATTACCAACTGAAGGTGAAATACTATTTAGAGGGATTTCCCGAGCCTCAGATCCTCCTATTCGATCTGGGTCAGACATCTCATCGAGAGAACGTGGCCTGGGTCGCGCAGGAAAACCTTTTCGTAAAGGAATATGCACCGTCTGCAAACGTCAACATCGAAGCGCTGCTGATTGAACGTGCGCAGAAGGTGCCGTTGACTCTCAACTGGCAAACTTCGATCGTCGATCTAATGAAGTTGTTAGAACTAGATAGCAGTTTGGGCGCCCGCAAGCGACTGGCTCAGCAGTGGGGTTACACCGGCGCGTTTGATGGATCGGCGGAAATGAACATCTGGCTCCACCAGGAAATGATCAAACGCATTCAGGAAAGCGGTGGTAACGTCCCCGAGGACATTGTGGCCGTCACGTAATCCAATACCGTTTTCATCTTCGCCGGCGGCATAACTGCCTCACCAGATAGACCAGTGAGTTGTCAAGATTTTGATAGTGGTAGTGGGTATTGGTTCAGCTTGATTCGATCAGACGCATTTCTTTGCGGAACTTTGTGTCTAGCTTTGCGACCTTCGCGGTTTCTGCTTATCTTTAGACCTTACCGCAAAGTACGCAAAGGTTTTCGCAAAGAGCGCAAAGCAAACTGAACCAGCACCGTTGTAGGGGTAGTAAGACAGTGTGGAATTCAAGGTTGCGGCTTGGAGGTCAGCGAGATCAGCTCTTGTATGACCGCGGGCCCCCTCACCCGCACTCGGTACCTAAACGCGAACCGTTTTCGGCCACATTCTTCCACGAAACATGCGGGCGAGGGCGCCCGCGTCCCTTAAAAATTAGACTCTTCAACCCAACCTGACCCACTCCCGTTTTAAGTCGTCCCATGTGATGACAGGTCAACGCGCTGGCTGCTTCAGGATCTCCGCCAGCGCCTGCAATCGACTTGAATCCGTAGGACTCTTGGCAGCAAGGGCACTCTTCTCCAGCAACCCGGCCAGGCTTTTGAGTTTTGCCAGATCGTTTCGTCCCATTCTTGATGCCTCGGCGCCTTGGATCGAGTTTCGAAGAGCGGCGACACGATCAGCGGTCAAAGCCTGTGAACGTTCCAACTGGTCTACGTATGCCTTTGCCACCACTAACGTTCGTGGCCACTCGATTCTTTCCTGATTCTGCACGTTGAGCGCGGCGACTCGCACCGACTCCGCGGCGTCAATCTCGTTCTGGGTCAAAAACTTGGTGGGGGTAAGCGCCAAAACGTCCAGGCCGCGCGCGATCTCGGACGAGTAAATATGGCCGTTATACCAGTAGGCGGACCAGGCGCCGCCGAGGATGAGCATCTTCTGATCAATCGGTCCACGATCGAAATACGCGATTTCAATCGGATTCGCGATCTCAGTGAAGTCCATGACAGAGATGCCGCCCTGGTACCAGGCCTGCACTTTGATGTCGCGGCCGGGAACCGGGATTAGTGAGCCATTGTGTGCGACGCAGTTTTCACTATCACCCTGCGCCGCCGGCAATTTGTAGTAACCGGCAAAGCTCAGCTTATTGTCCTTTAAATTGAACAATGCATTGGCGCCCCATTTGTTCGGATCGTTTGCCCGGCATCTCGCGGTCAGGCCGCCGCCCCATTCATCGGTAAACACCACCTTTTTCCCGTCATTTGAAAACGCAGCCGAGTGCCAATACGCATAGTTTGGATCGTTCACGGCGTCGAGGCGCTTCGGGTTGACGGGATCTTTGATGTCCAGCAGGAGCCCATTGCCCGAGCAGGCGCCGGCGGCCAAACCGATGGATGAGTAAACGGTGATGTCGTGACATTGATTAGTGTCGGATGGCTTCTCAAGCACGCCATCCTTCCCATGAGTACCCGCGTTATTCAAAGCGTTTAAGACACCCGTCCGCGAGTCCATAAACACTCGCGGAGTGGATACAACTTTGGCCTCGTGCGGCGCCGCCAGTGGCACCTTAATTACATCGATGCGAAAGAGCGACGTATTTGGATCCTTGCCGGGCGCTTCGGCCGAGCAGCCGGCCAACTCCTCGCTGCGGCGCACAAATGAAGTTCCCGAAACGTAAATGTAGACGTTGTCTTTGTCCTTCGGATCGACAACCAGTGTGTGCGTGTGCGAGCCACGGCAAGTTTGCACCGCGGCCACTTGTTTCGGATTTCTGACGTCACTAATGTCGAAAATGCGAACCCCCCGGAAACGATCCTTTTGCGCTGCCGGCGGGTCCGGAGTTTTCTCTTCGTCTACGGGTCCGGCGGCCGGCTCGGGCTTGGCAGGCTCTGGCGGAAATCCCTGGGTGCCGCAATCCAGGCGACCGTTGGGCGCCTCGACTGACATGAACAGAAGATTCTTGTAGACCGACGGGTCACCCTGTCCACCGGGACACACCACTGACGTTAACAAGCCGGGCTTCGTTGGATTGGAGATGTCAAAAATATTGAAGCCATAAAAGTTTCCCTGAAAGAGATGTTTGCCCTGGAACGCAAGATCGGAGTTTGCAAACGCCAGCTGGGCCCTGATCAACTGCACCGGCTTCTTCATTTTTGATGTGTCGTTGACGCCGAGCAGACCAAGAGTCTTCTGGACCCTGGGATCATCCGGATTGGTTGAGCCGAGTTGAAATGCGTCAGGCTTCTTGACGAGCGCGATGTGCTTGAGACCCAGCGATGTTTCTGCTGCGTCGTACATTCCGGGCGCGAGTTTTGCGCGCCGGTCATTAGCATCAGAGCCTGTCATTCCCGCCGGTAGCGGAGGCGCCGTTTCAGGAGCAAACGGATCGGTCTGGCCGGCGGATTTTGTCTCCGCCGTCTTCGCGGCCTCGGACGATGGAGACGTTTGCGCCTGGAGACTGGTCACCAGAAATGAACAGCACAAAAGGGAAGCTGTAACCAAACGGAAGGCCATGGGGTGTACTCGATTCATCGTTTCTCCTCTAAAAGTTTTTCCCGAGCATAGTTTGCATAATCCTGATCTCGGCGCGTTGGCCACTGTCGACATCGCTCGCGAAATTAAACAGCTCCGCGTCCTGTCCCGCGCCCGCGGTGTCAAACAAGCGCTTTACCATAATCAAAGCGCCATCGTGGTGTTGAATCATCCCAGCCAGAAACAAACGGTCAAACTCCTCGCCTTTCGCTGCTTTAAGAGCTTGCATCTGCTTTTCCGTAAGCATTCCCGGCATGAGCATCGGATGCTTTGCATGCAGCGAATGGCTCGCCATGTTGTGGCTATGCATTTCATGAGTGGTCAGCGAAATCGGTTCCCCCCTGATTTCAAGCCAGCGTTTCATAAACTTTATTTCGTCAGCCTGCGAATGGCTGATTCGCGCGCCGAGTGATCGCAGGTCCTTTGTAGTCGTATGTGATTCAATGAGCGCGGTCATCTCAACTGCTTGCGCATGATGCATGATCATGTCTTGCATGAACCGCACATCCGCAGGTGAACGCGGCGGCAGTGTGGCCCTCGTCGCCGGTGGCAGCGTCCGGGTTGGCTGACCAGGGGCTCCCGGTTGAACCACGACCGGTGTTGCAGGGGTAGCCTGTTGTCCGCAAACCAGCAAGGAGAAAAGGCCTGCGATCAAACCGCCGACTATCGTGTGGGCGCTTAACACGCTCGCAACTGGCCGTCGCCTGCGCTTCCCTTTGAATTGTAAAGATGACGTTAAACGGTCAAGCATGGAGAGGGTCACTTTATCACAAAGCGGTGACTTGGTTCCGGCGCGTCCGCGTCTTTAATCTCACTGGGGCAAATGTCAGGTTAAGTTCTGGCGGCCCCAGTCAATAGTGGAATCGCCGGCAAGTCTCGGAATCGAGTTTGCCGATTCATTGTTTCGCAATATTTACTACGCCGGATTTGACGGCGACGCGCCGGCAGTTTAGTTTGCAGGTTGCCGTTGATGAGGTAATCCCGCTTGCTCGAAACAGAACGCCTGGACAAATCTAACGCCATTTCGCCCTACGGCGGAACTCTGATTAATCTCGGAGTCAGCGCTGAAGCGAAGCCCGCGCTGATCGCTTACGCAAATCAACTTCCATCAATCCAGTTGTCAGAGCGCGCCGTTTGCGATCTTGAGTTGTTGGCAAACGGTGCATTTTCTCCTTTAGACCGATTCATGAATCGCCAGGATCACGATCGCGTGGTGGCAGAAATGCGATTGGCGAAGGGGTCCATTTTCCCCATTCCGATAACCTTGCCGGTAGATGCTGGTCAGGCTCATCTGGTCCACCTGGACAGAGACCTGGCGTTGCGAGATTCGCGAAATGAACTGCTGGCAGTGATGACGGTCGAAGAAGCCTACAGATGGGATCTAGCTGAAGTCTCATATCGTGTCTTTGGAACCACGGACTTGCGGCATCCGCTGGTTGCGGAGATGCATCGCTGGGGCAATTTCAACTTGTCGGGAAGGCTGCGCATCATCCAAAACCCACGTCACTACGATTTCGGCGAACTACGGCTCTCGCCAATAGAGACGCGGGCGCGACTCGCGCAAATGGGCTTCGCCAACGTCGTTGCTTTTCAAACTCGTAATCCGTTGCACCGCGCTCACGAAGAGATGACCAAGAAAGCGACTGAACTCGTTGATGGAGTATTGCTTCTGCACCCAGTCGTGGGGATGACCAAATCCGGCGACGTCGACCACTACGTGCGAGTGCGAACCTATAAAACTCTGGCTGAGAATTATTACTCTCCGGATCGGATACTGCTTTCGCTGTTGCCTCTGGCAATGCGAATGGCCGGCCCACGCGAGGCCTTGTGGCATGCGTTGATTCGACGGAACTACGGCGCAAATCACATTATCATTGGGCGAGACCACGCGAGCCCCGGGTTAGATTCAAAAGGCAGACCTTTCTACGGACCATATGATGCTCAGGAGCTGGTGGCGCAGTTCAACGACGAAATCGGGGTGCGGGATTTGCCTTTCACCGAATATGTTTACCTGCCCGAAGAAGACCGTTACGAGGAAACCTCGCGACTTCCCACTCATGCAAAAACCGCCACCCTGTCTGGAACTGACGTTCGCGACTCTTACCTGCGAGCCGGCCGGTCGCTGCCGGGTTGGTTTACCCGGCCCGAGGTTGCCAACATTCTGGCCGAGACCTATCCGCCGCGTCATAAACAGGGAGTCTGCATTTGGTTTACCGGATTGAGCGGGGCAGGGAAAACTACAACTGCCGAGATTCTCACCGTCCTCTTGCAAGAGCATGGCCGCCAGGTGACGGTATTGGACGGTGACGTCGTCCGCACAAATCTTTCGCTTGGGCTAGGATTTAGTAAAAAGGATCGCGACCTCAATATTCGCCGAATTGCTTTTGTCGCCGGAGAGATTGTGCGGCACGGAGGCATGGTCGTTTGCGCGGCGGTCAGCCCATACCGCTCGACGCGCAACGACGCACGCAACATGATCGGCCCCGATCGTTTCGTGGAAGTTTTCGTTGACACACCGTTGGCAGAATGTGAAAAGCGCGACCCGAAAGGACTCTACGCAAAGGCGCGTCGAGGTGAGGTCAAGAATGTCACTGGAATCGATGATCCGTATGAACCGCCTGAAAATTCAGAGATAAGACTTGAAACGACTGGGATTGAAGCTGAGGAGAACGCGCGGACAATTCTCGCTTATCTGGCAGACCATGGTTTCGTCAATAAGGTTGAGGGTCAGTTATCTGGAAAAGCGAGTCGGTAATGTCCCGCTCCTGGGCAAATCCCGACGCCTCGCGTCGCGGTTCCGGCGAAAGGGAACTTTGCAAAAAAGCCACCGCCTGAGTTGGCCCTCACAAGTTTGATCACGACAATTTCTATTCTGTCAGTTGTGGTTGCTCGCCGAATTTTCCAGCCAGGCCGACCAAATATCTTTCCATGAAGGTTGTGTGGCCGATCACATACTTGGATATAAAGCGGAAGAATGGATTCGAGACCTTTCCAATCTCAGTGATCTTGACCTTCGCGCCTTCCGGGGTCGGCGCAATGTCGATCTCCCAGCGGCCGCTGAAAGGCCCGTCAAGATCCGTGAGTTCGCGAACGATGCGGGTAGGAGGCGTAAATTCCGTAGTCATCAACGTCAACTGATTGCCGTCTTTATAGTTCTCCTGCCAGACAGGCTTGCCGTTGCGTTGGCCCAGCGAGGTGACGCTGGCGAGATCGGCACGCCAGTTTGCTTCATTTGGGTGATCGTTAATTGTGTCCCAAATGACCTGAGGCTGTTGCTTCGTGACCAGGGTGCGGGATGCGCGATGTTCTGCCGGCAGCATAAAACCCAGAACCAGCACCAACAGGATCAAGACCACTACTACGGCGGCAACGATGAGCAGTAAACGCTTGACTTTTATCATGAGTCATGTCCGTCCCCGCGTCGCGCGAGTAATTCAGAACCGGGAGCGGTAGCGACCGGGTCAACCCCACTAAGGGAACCCGACCGGGAATAGAGAACCCTCGAAGTCTAACGATAATCCTTTACCCGGTCGCTACCGCTCCCGGTTCTGAATTATTCGACCTCGCGCAAAGAGGGGGCGTCTTGCCGGCGCTCGGCTACGACGATTCAGGGACTTAAATATCTACCGCGTTAACTGCCGATACTTGATCCGGTGCGGTTGCTCAGCCGCAACGCCCAGGCGTTCCTTTTTATCCGCTTCATACTCCGAATAGTTTCCTTCAAACCAAACGACCTTGCTGTCGCCCTCGAATGCAAGCATGTGGGTCGCAATCCGATCCAGAAACCAGCGATCGTGGGAGATCACAACTGCGCAACCGGCAAAGTTTTCCAGCGCTTCCTCGAGCGCGCGCAAAGTGTTGACATCGAGATCGTTGGTGGGCTCATCCAGCAGCAGCACATTCGCACCTTCTTTCAACATCTTTGCCAGGTGAACTCGATTCCGCTCGCCGCCGGACAACATCCCGACTTTCTTTTGCTGGTCTGAACCTGAGAAGTTGAAGCGCGCCACGTAAGCGCGCGAGTTGACCTCGCGGGTGCCGAGCTTTAGTAGATCGGTTCCGCCGGTTATCTCCTCCCAGATCGATTTTTCCGGATCGAGCGTGCGGCTCTGGTCCACATAAGCCAGCTCGACAGTTTCTCCAATGCGAATCGTGCCACTGTCAGGTTTTTCCTGGCCGGCAATCATGCGAAAGAGAGTTGTTTTTCCGGCGCCGTTCGGACCAATCACTCCGACGATGCCGCCCGGAGGAAGGGCGAAAGTCATATCCTCGACCAGAAGTTTGTCGCCGTAAGCTTTGTTCACTGCAGACGCTTCGATGACGATATTGCCGAGACGCGGTCCCGCAGGAATGTGGATTTCGAGATCCTCACGACGCTTTTCAGACTGCTGCTCGAGCAGCTGTTCATAGGCTGTGACCCTTGCCTTGCCCTTGGCGTGACGCGCCTTCGGCGACATGCGAATCCATTCGAGTTCGCGCTGGAGCGTTTTCTGACGCTCGCTTTCGGACTTCTCCTGCTTGCGCAGTCGCTCCTGCTTTTGTTCCAACCACGAAGTGTAGTTTCCCTTGAACGGCAGGCCCTCGCCGCGATCAAGTTCCAGAATCCATCCGGCTACATTGTCGAGGAAATAACGGTCGTGAGTGACAGCGATAATTGTTCCGGGGTAGGTTTGCAAATGATGTTCGAGCCAGGCCACCGATTCGGCATCGAGATGGTTGGTTGGTTCGTCCAACAGCAAAATGTCAGGCTTCTGCAAGAGCAGGCGGCAAAGTGCGACGCGACGACGCTCGCCCCCGGATAAAATCTTAACTGGCGTCTCCGGGGCCGGGCAGCGCAAGGCGTCCATGGCCATCTCCAGACGCGAATCAAGATCCCAGGCGTCGGCGTGGTCCAGTTTCTCCTGCACCTCGCCTTGCCGCGCCAGCAGCTTGTCCATGTCTTCGTCAGACATCTCTTCGCCAAACTTTGCGTTGATCTCGTCGAACTCTTTCAGCAAAGTGACAGTTTCCTGCACGGCTTCTTCCACGACTTCGCGGACGGTGCGGGCGTCATCAATCAGAGGTTCCTGTTCAAGGAATCCGACGGTGTGGCCGGGAGAGATAACCGTTTCGCCGTTGAAGTCTTTGTCTACTCCGGCGAGGATGCGCAGCAAGGATGACTTGCCCGATCCGTTGAGACCGATCACGCCAATCTTCGCGCCATAAAAATAAGAGAGATAAATGTTTTTGAGGACCGGCTTCTTGTCGTAAAACTTGCTGACGCCGACCATTGAATAAATAACTTTGTTTGGTTCAGTGCTCATAAATTAAAAATGTTTGCCTTCTTTGGAAGAAGTCCAACCACAGATTACACAGATTCCCGCGATTTCAGAAAGAGGGGCGCATTGTTGGTGGCTCGGTGCTGTATGTACTTTGCGGAAACCCTGGCGGCTTTTGCCGGTAGAGCGGGAAAAAACCGCAAGATCTTTAAGACAGACGCACGTTCCGCAAATAAGAAATGGCTTAATGGAGGCTACGCGTTAGGTGATCCGAAGCGTTCGGCTGACCGGGCTTTAGCTTTCGCGGCCTCAACTTCGCGGTCACGCGGCGGTGCGTTGGTTACGAGAGACGCGAGTAGTTCGTGGGCAGCCTGGGCCACCTGCTCGACCGCTCGGTTGAATACGGTTTCGTTGGTCTTGCCAGGCTTGTTGAAGCCGCTTAGTTTGCGAACAAACTGGAGCGATGAAGCGCGAATCTCTTCATCGGTGGCCGGCGGTTTGAAGTTGTGCAAGGTCTTGATATTTCGACACATTATTTTCAATTGGCCACTGGCAACAGAATGGGGAACTGCTCAAGCGGCCTTTCCTCTCTCCCCACTAGCTAAAGCTAGTGGCAATTTACTTGGCCTTTCCTCTCCCACTAGCTAAAGCTAGTGGCAATTTACTTGGCCTTTCCTCTCCCCACTAGCTAAAGCTAGTGGCAATTTACTTGGCCTTTCCTCTCCCCACTAGCTAAAGCTAGTGGCAATTTACTTGGCCTTTCCTCTCCCCACTAGCTAAAGCTAGTGGCAATTTACTTGGCCTTTCCCTATTTCTTTGGTATGACTTCTACATATTTCTGAAGCAGTTCGATCGTATCTTTCGCCCGCTCCTGCAGCATTTCGCTGGCTTTTTCAATATTTGCCGTAGTTGGCATGGGCGGGAAACCTTCGAGTCGCATCGCATACGTTTCCCAGTAGCCCATCTGAGCAAAATAGTTCATAAAAGAGATTTCTACCTGGACCAGATTTGAAAGTGCGTTTTGAGATCGCTCGATTGGCCCAAGCAGGAAAAGCACCGCAAAGCTCAACGTCCCTAGACCACCAAAGAGCAGTGAATAAACTTTGCGTTCAGCAACTACTCCATACACGGCAGCCACCACAAAAAGCCCTATGCCCACTCCAAACATCACAATATTCATCCAGGTGATCGTTTTGAAGGTTCGCGCTGCGTTATTGAGCGTGGTCTTGAGGATCTCGACCGTATAACTACTCAGGTCGGCCATGCGAGTAAGGCCAATCTCCATCTGCCGTTGGATAAACTCAGGAGGCGGACCGGGATTAGTTGGGAACGGGGGGTAGGGTTGGCGCGGTGGGTTTGGGACATCGCTCAAATCACGCTTGGCACTTTCGATTTCGCTTTCAGTTAACTGGTATCCTTCTTCCATCAGCGTTCTCGAAAAATTCTGAAACAAACGGTGGCAGAGGATGGGATCGCTTGCCGCACGGTCAAGCAATTTTGACAAATCGGTCTGGCTCATTTTTTCTCCATCAGCTTTGCGCTCCTCCAGAGGTTGGCGCGCCGCTGCTCAGGTGTGTTTGAGATCGGGGGAGTATAACCAACCACCCCGGATTTGCACACTTTTCTAGCCGCGTTTACTGGAAACGGCGCTATCTTTAGGTGCCCATTATGAAGATCAAGGTAGGGACATCGGGCTTCGGCCTGGCACGGGCGAAATACATCCAACAGTTTTCCTGCGTTGAAGTTCAGCACACCTTCTACCAGCCTCCGGGAATTCCCACGCTCAAGCGCTGGCGTGCTGCCGCTCCGCCTGATTTTGAATTCGTCGTGAAGGCATGGCAGCTAATCACTCACGACGCCAGGAGCCCAACCTATCGGCGATTGAAAAAAAAGTTGACTGAGGGTCAGAAGAAACAAGCAGGATATTTTCGAGCTACACCGCTTGTTCAGCAAGCCTGGGAGACGACGCTGGCCTGTGCCAGAGCGCTTAGCGCCCGCACTATTCTGTTTCAGTGTCCCGCCAGCTTTAAGCAGACCCAAGAAAACCTCTCAAATTTAAAACGGTTCTTCAGTAGCATCAACCGCTGCGGATCTGAAGGAGATCAACTTAACTTAGCCTGGGAACCGCGAGGGGATTGGGATCAAAAAGTTGTTAAGACAATTTGCGACGAACTCAACCTGTGGCACGTGGTGGATCCATTTACCGCCAGAAGTGTCACACCCGAAAGGTTCTATTTCAGACTACACGGACGAACCGGATGGCGATACGAATATGAGGCAGGCGAGTTACGTGAGTTGGCTACGATGCTTGTGCCTCGTAAATCCACACGGCGACGAAACCGGTTCGGCAGTCAATCAGTCAATCCGATGGCTTCGTATGTTTTCTTCAACAACGTACGCATGACGCAAGACGCGTTGCGGTTTCGATCCATTCTTGATGGGGACTCGGCCGGATCAGGAATTTCCAGTCAAGTTAATCAACAGCAGCAGGATCAACAGGCAAAATAGAATCGCTGAGACAAACAGCGCGATCTTCAAAATGCTATAGGGCCGGTCTCCCTGAATCTCACCAGTCCGCCCGTTGACTACGATTTGATAGACCTTGCTGTTGAACCGATATGCTCCGGCATAGATCGGCAGTAAGAGGTGTTTGAAAGTGACGCCCGAATAGTGTGTCGAGACGTTGTGCACACGCTGTTCGTCACCGCCGATGTGTGCGCGAACGTCACTATGAATTACATTTGCGGTAACTTGTTTTACTCTTTCGAAACCCTGCGCCAAATCCACCTGATAACGCTGCGCCCTGAACCCCGACAGAAATCCCGGATCGTACGGCCTCAGCTCAGCAAGGTCCCACGGATTGAGCGCCTCGAGACGGTTCAACGCCAACGACGTGGTGGCTGGAACCAGAATGTCGTCAAACCATCGCGTTACAGTTCCGGAAGCCGGATGCCAGCGAGTGTGGCGCACTTGCCTGGTGCGCGTTACTTGTTTTCCCTGCGAGTCTGTGTCTGAGTAAGTTTCGGTGATGTAGTAATGCTCACCGCGCTCGCCGGTGTAATAACTCATTGTATTGGTATCGTAGGTCCAGAAGGGGATGTAGATGCCGTGAATTGCGTCGGGCCGGGCAAACTGCTTGAGCGCATTCGGCGCGAACCATCTCGAGTTGAGCCATTGGCGCAGGCCGGCGCTTGCCTGCGAGCTGTGAAATGCAAAAAGGCAGAACACCTTCAGGCGCCAGAATGGGGTCGGCGGATTTTGCCTGGGCCACCAGCTGCACTCCGCAGAAGTCGCATTGCCGCGCGACTTCCGGCGGAGTGAAAGTCACCGTCGCGCCACAACTCTGACACTGCACGTCGAGTGCATTGGCCGCGAGTTGTTCCAGCTGCTCGGGCCGGATGTGCAAATACTGTTCATACGTCGCTCCGCGATCTGTTCCGGGCTGGTTGGAATTGCTTCCTTGTGTCCGCAATGTGCGCAGGAAAGAAAGCCATCCTTTGGTTCGTAAACGAGATCGGCGCCGCAGGCCGTGCAGGGGTAGCGGTGAATCTTGTCCGGAGTCTTTGGCGTTGTTTGCATTATTTTTATTTGCCTGGGGGTTACTTGCGGGCGCCTTCAGCCCATGGTTCATCGGTAAGCGAAACATCATCGTCGGGAACATTAATGAGAAAGCGCTAACGTGTCCATCTGGCGGAATTCTATCTTACCAGCCTGCACAAGCTCACAAGGACTTCGAGGTGGTTTTCAGGATCCGTCTCACCCGGGAAGCGATCCACGAAATGCATTAACTAACCCGAAGGCCTTTTGTGTGATTCGTATATCTTAGTGGATCGCGGCGCTCTTATTTCATTGAGAGTTTCCCTGCCTTTTTGGTTGCACATTCTCCGGGAGAGGCACATGATGCGGCTAGACAGCTGCTCCCATTTTCTTAGTTGAAGGAATTAACCAGGATGCCCTTCAGGTTTTGTGATCGAATTAGTCTCTGCCTCTTCGCCGTGACTATGGCTTTCTTGTGCGCTCCGACGACGGGTTTCGGCCAAACGGAAAAACTGGGTTTGGTTGAATACACCCCGATCAAGGACTGGAAAAAATCGGCAAAAGAAAACCTCGTCGCCTTCAGCATTCTGAATGAAGCGACCGGGCGTTTTGGCGTCATTACGCTTTACGGCGCGGCGCCAGGTTCAGCAAATCCGCAAGAGATTTTCGCGAAGGAGTGGGACACTCTCGTGGTGAAGCCGTGGCAAGCTGAGCCCAAACCAAAAACGGAGACCCACTCCTCAGAAGGATGGACGACCGTCGCCGGCCTGGCGATCATAGATTTCCAGGGCTCCCGGTGTATTGCGATTTTGAGTGTGCTAAGTGGATTTGGAAAAGCGGTGAGCATTCTTGGCATCTTCAACGAAGAGAGCTACGCGGCGCAATTAGCCACCTTTGTCGAGAGCATAAAATTGCGCCCAGACGTGGCAGAGAGCCCTGCCTTGCGGCGCGAGGAAGCAGCGCCGTCAGCGCCGTCAGCGCCAGCGGCGACGGCTAACGTCGCCTCGATGCATGCAGCGGCCCTGGTCAAGGAGTTTGAAGTAAATGAAGTCCGCGCCAATCATCAGTACGTGGGAAAACGGATGCGCATTTTCGGCACTGTGAACACCATCGAGATCGGCAAGAACGGAAACATCATTTTGACTTTCAAGTCTTCAATCACAACTTACCGGAACGCGCAGTGCTTCTTCAATCCATCACAGAGCTCGCGTGTGGCCGCATTAAGCGCACATGAGCAGGCTACGGTTGAAGGAACTGTTCGCGGGCTCGGCGGCGGTTTTGACAATTCCAAAGCGTTCCTGCTGTTGGAAAATTGCATAGTGCCGTAGATGTACCGGTGCGAGGCTTAGAGGGAAGAATTGAAAACAGGCGGTCGGGAAACTAAAGGAGAAGTTTAGTGAAACTACTCAGGTTGCTTTTCGGTGCATTGCTATGTCTATCGCTATCGTGGTCCAGCGCCTTCGCGCAAGAGTTCACCCTGACGACTACTGCGGCGAACACTGTGTCCTCCAAGTCGTCAATAGACATGCCCGGCCTCACCGGTAACGCACTGGCGATCATTGTGGCCACTCCGCTCGGCAGCACTGCCGAGCTAAACCCAAATCCAATTGGCGCCTGGTACTATTCCGGCAAATGGAACATCTTCAATTCAAATCACTCCGTAATGCCTCTGGGCGCAAAATACAAAGTGCAGTTTTTCAAGCAGCGCGGACCCAATCAATTTCTGCACGTGGTCACTGAGCAGAATCTTGGGGCGGAAGGCTCGTATATCGATAGCCCGGTCCTGAATGACAATCCGAATGCTCAGGTGCAGATCCTGCAAAACCATGCGCCGGATGATCGTTCTCCCTACAACTTAAATGCGTTCGCCGCCAGGGCCAGCTACAGTTCTGCGGCTGGAAGATGGTTTATCGCCAACCTCAACGATCAACCTATGCCTCGCAGCTCGGCCTACAACGTAGTGGTGTCTTCCGGCAGCATAGGCGCCAATACAAATCCGCCAGTCGCAATACCGGGACAAACGATCCCAAATCCGACGAGCCCTCCGGCGGCCACGGTTGTTGAACCCGTCGCCGCGGGCGCCACTTCAAATCCGCCCGTCATAAAAGGCGTCACCAAGACCCCCACCGCGATTCCGCCTGGCCCGACACAAGCATCGCCCAACCCAAATCCGCCCATCATAAAAGCAATTCCCAAAAATCCGACACCGATTCAGCCCGAGCCAACCCCAGCTCCTGTGCCAACTCCCATCCGTCTTAATGGCTTTGTGGATATGCACACGCATCCGATGAGTCATCTGGGATTTGGGAAAAAGTTAATGCACGGCGTGCCTGATGGCTCGGTTGATGCTGACAACAAAGCAAACGGCTCTCTCGTTCCCGCAGGCACCAAAAGTTGCAATGCAGAAGAGTTCAGGGCGAGGAATATATTCGACGCCCTCGGCAATTGCAGCTCCACACACGGCGGTTGGGGGCTGGGTCATAACGAGTGTGGAGACTCGGTAAGAGCTACCATCATTAGCGAGCTCTTCGATGCCGATTTTGCCTCCAAGCTAAAGAACGATCTCTTTAACGGCGGCAATTTAATTGGCGACCACCGACACGAGGGGATCGATAGTGCACCGCAACAGTTTCTTTATTGGCCTCACCAGACCTCGAAAGTCCATCAGCAAATGTGGTGGGAATGGATCAAGCGCGCGAAGGAACAAGGTAATTTGCGGGTCATGGTTGCGTTGGCAGTCAACAGCGAGTTGCTCGCAGAGATCATTAATGGCGGGACACCAAGAGACGATAAGAGTTCCGCGGATTTGCAGATAGATGAGATTAAGTCGTTTGTGGGCAGACACAACGATTTTATGGAAGTCGCCTATGCAGCGGCAGACGTGAGAAGGATTGTGGGCGACGGGAAACTCGCGGTGATCTTAGGAGTCGAAGTCGACAATATCGGCAACTTTAATAAACAGAGCGGGCCACCCTTTGACTATGCTCCTTCGCCGCCGACCGATGCAGCCGTACGGGCTGAAATTCAAAGGCTCTATGGAAAAGGTGTCAGGTATGTATTCCCCATACATCTCCTGGACAATCAATTTGGCGGCACTGCCGTGTATGAAGATTTGTTCAATTTCGCAAACAAATTTGCAACCGGTAAGTTTTATACCGTAAGACAATCAAACACGGTTGGTTTCAAGTTGGGCGAGATGTCGGATATCGGAGTTTACCTTTCCTCAAATAAAGATATTGGACGAATTCTCGACGGCCTGGCGCTGATTCCGTATAAGCCGGCCTTCAACGCGAATCCGCTCGACTCGCGGTTTTGCGTAAACGCGCTTCCATTTCACGGGAGTCTTGGATGTTGGACCACCTTTAGGACCATTCGCACTCTTCTGACACCGCCGATTGAGTGGCAAATCTACGATTCAATACCGAAAGGACACTTGAATGCCAAAGGTTTGAGCAACGCGGGCAAAGTTGCCGTAAAGGAAATGATGAAGTTAGGGATGTTGATCGACATCGACCATATGTCTGATCTCGCACAGGACGACACCCTGACAATGGCCGAGCGATTTCAGTATCCGGTGAATATCGGACACAACGGCATTCGCCATGCGAACAGCGTAGAGCGACACGCATCGGTTTCAGCGACGCAACGGGTGGCGGCGCTCGGAGGTATTTTCGGAGTGGGCACCGCTGATTCAGAGGAACATCACACGGATGCATCAACGTTTATTGCCAGCTTTAACGAGGTCTGGGCAACTTCTTCAGCCAAGGGCAGTGCGCCAAGGGTGGCTATAGGAACGGATGTTAACGGCATGGAACGTCTGCCCCGGGCGCCAAAGTCTCACTCAGTTAATTTCTATAACAGTGATTTTCCAAAAAGCACGACCGGAAGCCGGACCTGGGATTACACCGTAGAAGGCGTTTCTCAATATGGGTTGATGGCTGATTTTATGAAAGACGTTCGAGAGAAGAATCTATCCGTTCACCAACGACTGATGGACTCCGCTGAATACTTTGCCCAAATGTGGGAAAAAGCAGAGAAGCAAAAAGCAAGTGTCCAATAAAACGATCTCGACGTTGCAGTGCAGACCTCGATGCACTTCCGGGCTGTTTTTGGGGCAAGGCTGACCGGAAAGCGATCCGCAAAACCGCACGAACTAACCCTGGACCACCCCGTGCTTTTGGTTGCACATAGTGGAGCATAAGCACATGATGCCGCCACACTTCATTCCAGTTTGACCCAAATGAGGAATTGATCATGACGTTCGCTAAAAACTTTCTTAGGTTCGCTCTTTGCCTGTGCAGTTTGATGTTGGCTTTTGCCGCCGTTCCGCAAACGGCTTTCGGTCAGAAGCAAAAGCTTGGCATCGTGAACTACGTACCGCCTTCTGGTTGGCACAAAACCCAGCAACAGGGAAACGTGATCGTGTTCAGCACGATGAACGAATCCACCAAAGCGTTTTGCATGATCACGCTGCATGGCGCCACGCCGGGCACGGGAGATCCGCAGAGTGATTTTAAGAAAGAATGGAACAGCCTGGTGGTCCAGAACATGAAGGCGGACGCAAATCCGGCTACCGAATCGGAAGCGGCTGACGGCTGGACAGCAACCGGAGGTGGTGGAGCCGTTGATATCCAGGGCACTACGGGTATGGCCTTTCTGACTGTCATTAGTGGTTTTGGAAAGGCGGTCAGCGTGTTGGGCGTTTTAAGCGACCAGGCCTGTGTGCCTCAGTTGCAGACTTTTCTCAGCGGAATAGAAATGGATAAGGTTGCGGCGCCGGCAAGTAGTGTGGTCCCGGCGGTCCCTGCGTCCACCGCGACCGCCACCCCGACTCTTGATCAATGGGGCAACCTATTCATTCCGCCGCCTACTCGCCAACTCACGATTGCCGATCTGGTCGGCAACTGGGGTGATAATCCCGGGCGCATCTCCACTCAATATGTTTTCAGAGACTCGGGTTCACACGCGGGCACCGACTCGCTGCACTTCACCAGCAAGTGGACGATCGACGGAGATGGGGGATACGTCAATGATTTCTTCGAAGTAAGAAACGGTAAGAAGCTCCGCGATATTACCACCGGCACCGTCTCGATATCCGGCCGGGTTATCTCCATTAAGCGGGAGAAAAGTACCGCGAAGTATGTCGTGCGCGGCTGGCTGGAACTGTCTGATATGACGGTTTTGAAGGTCGCCGGCCCGTGGTATGACAACCAGGAAATTCCAGAGCGGACCTTCACCGATCCCCCGGACAGCTATATGCTCACCTCAAAATGGGTTCGGGTGAATTGAGGGCTGATACGGGTGCTGATGGGTCTTTGTCGTCCGCGACTACGACGCCCGGTAGCCACAGCAGGAAGGCTGTCTGCGATTCAAACGCAGCACGGCAGCTAGAGAAGACTCTTCTGTAGATTCTCCACGCGCTTAACGAGATTCGGATCCCCCATCTCTTCCGCCATCGAGGCAAACGAGGGGGTTACGCCTTTCCATCGCAGTTGCTCAACATCGTCGAAGAGAGGGGCATCGATTCGCAGCGTAGCCAACGTCTTGAAGAGGAGCGCCTTTTTTAGGTTGTCATCACTCAGTGTGCCGAGAGGAAAGTCCTCGATCGGACCGTGTCGATTAATGAGTGTCGCAGCTGTCTTGGCACCCAGCCCCGCAATGCCAGGGTATCCATCCGCCGCGTCACCCACCAGGGCGAGGTAGTCCGCGATATGCTTCGGGGCCACGCCGAATTTCTCTCGGACTCCGTTCGCATCGCGAATCACGTTCCTACGCCGATCGATTTGGACGATGCGTTCGCCAACAACACACTGGGCCAAATCTTTGTCCGGCGTCCAAATACAAACTTTCTCCACCCGCTTATCCTGCCCGGCGAGGTATGCCGCCGAAGCCAGCGCATCGTCGGCTTCGTAGTCGATCATCGGCCAGACTTCGACTCCCATCGCGACCAACGCTTCTTCAAGAGGATGAAACTGCGCGAGCAAAGCGGGTTCGATACCGGCGCCGGTTTTGTATTCCCGCCACAGTTTATTGCGAAACGATTCGATCACATGATCAGTAGCGACTCCAAGGTGGGTCGCGTCATCCTCGATCATCTTCGCAATCATGCGCAGCAGGCCGGTGACCGCGCCGTAGGGTGGATCGGTTTTCTTGAAACGACGGATGCCGTAGAAGTGACGAAAGAGCTCGTAGGTGCCGTCGATGAGATGAACGATCATTTTGGGACAGAAGACAGAAGACAGACGTCAGAAGTCAGAAGACAGAAAACGGCAAACAGCATTTAGTACGAAGCGATAAATAATCTTGATTGCCGACCGCTGATTGCTGCTTACTTGCTTTCTTCAAGTACCGACAGAATATTCCCCGCGGGATCCTTGAACCATGCGATGTCCGGTTCCGACCCCTGCCCACGGAAGATGCCTTTTTCGTCAGTCTTCAATTCGCCATCATAAGATTCAAACTCAACCCCACGGGCTCTAAGTTTAGCCGCCGCGCTGTCGATATCGTCCACAGGAAAATTCAGAACTGTAAAACTTGCCGGGGAGTGGTTGGGCTTGGGATAGATAAATATCTGCCCACCGCCGGCTATCGTCAATCCCAAGCCTTCCTTCGTTTCTGAAACTTCAAGACCCAGAGTTTCACCGTAGAATTCTTTTGCCTTATTCAAGTCGTCCGCTGAAAAACTGCTGAATGCTTTTGTGTCTTTGAACATAGCCTGGCTCCTTTGATCGTCAAAATACTTTTCGCTGCTGCACCTTTTCTTTAGTTGGGAGAGAAAATCTTGGTTCGACTTTAGCGTCACCCGAAAGCAGGGCGGCGACGTGTTCGCCAACCGCCGGACCGTGCTTGAAGCCGTGCCCGGATCCACCACCCACGAACCAAACATTCTCGTAAGCAGGATGTTGGTCAATCAGGAAATCACCGTTTGAAGTGTTTTCATACTGACAAACGCGGGACTCCACTACCGGAGCGGCAGCTAACGCGGGGACACGGCGCGCAAGATAGGCGCGAACTGCGGCCAGGCACTCAGGGGATGTGATTCGTTCGCCTGAGTCCGGATCAAACTGCGCGCCATGTGCGTCGATCGCCATCTTGAAACCGCGGTCGTCCAGATTTGGAATCCCATAGACCAGATCATTAAAGTCGATCCATGCGGGCATGTGTGCTGTGGCGAATCGCTGATCGCCGGCGGGCACGCCAAAGAAAAAAACCTCCTGACGGGTGACGTGAACAAGTCTGGCCAACAGGGCAGGGAAGAGCTGTGGTAACCACGGTCCACACGCAAAAACAAATTTATCGGCAAAGATCCTGCTTCCGGATGAAGTTTGGAGGTAACTGAGTTTTGAGTCGGGGTGGATCTCGTTGAGCCCCAACACTGTTTCTTCCAGATAAACTGCCCCACTCGCTTGCGCTGCCTGGACCGTAGCCGCAACTGCTTTCCGGGCCATCAAGACACCACTATCGGGTTCAAGAATTCCCCAGGTGCCGGAATCGAAGGCAAGCTGTGGATAACGACGAATAACCTCGCCCCCATCTAACTTTTCAAACCGTATGTTGCATCGAGTGAACGTTTCAAGCGTAGCCTCGCAGTAAACGTCGTTCTCTCGCGCCAGCCAGAGAACACCTGTGTGCTGAAAAAGCCCGCTGCCCACCGGCTCGAGCTGATCAAAAAGTTCCCGCCAAAGAACGAACGACTGCTGGGCCATCCGGGTATAAATCTCATCCGGCCCATATCCCATGCGAATTATTCGCGACTCACCGCCCGAGCTGGAACGACTATTTCCAGGGCCGTAGGCGTCTACTAGTATGACTTTACCGCCGGCCCGACTCACTTGCAGCGCGGTCCAGGCGCCAAATACTCCCGCGCCGATCACCGCCACATCAAACGGTTGATCTGTGGCCGCAGATGGATTTAGGTAAGCCGGCGACATTGACTTCCGGAGCAGCGGAATCCTTCGGGGACATTTCGGAGCAGGCTGCCGGGTCGCGGCAACCGAGATCGTTTTATCAGTTCACGCGTCGACGATCACTTTGAAACCGCCGTAAGCCATACGATTCACATCGAAAGGCACAGCGCCCTTCATCATCTTCGCAATCCGTGGATCCTTCATTACCTTTGCGTTGACTGCGTCACGGTGCGCCCGCGACTTATAAACGATCCACGAGAATAGGACTGTTTCGTTGCGCCTGGCCTTTACAGTTTCGGCAAACGGCAGACCCATTTTCAGCTTCAGATCGTCGCCAACGCATTCGCGATATTCCAAAGCGCCATGCTCCTTCCACACCTTACCGGCCTGTCTGGCGATGCGACGGTAAACTTCCATGTTTTTTGTGGGCACAGGTACTACAAAACCATCCACGTATTTCATCAGAATCTCCTGCAATCAAGAATAGTAAAACGTTAAGTTGACCAAAATGAATTGTGCTAGTGGCGCGCTGCAATGGGCGCGCTTTTCCATCGGCCGTAGAGGATAAACAACAGGAGGAGACAAACTATCAGTGGAAAAATTCCGCTCGTAATCGTGCCGCTGGACATGGTAATAGCCGTGGCGCCGATCATGATAATCAGCAGACCGGCGGCAGCCAGAGGTGTCAGACCGGGTTTAACCCGCGACAACGACGGCAGGAACAGACCGAGGCCTCCGAGCAACTCGGCCAGGCCGATGAAACGCAGCAGCCCGCCCGGGAGCGGCGTTTGACCAGCCTGGCGCGCATACTCCTGCATCACCTCGATCGACATTAAAAGTTTCGACCCGCCGGCGAAGATAAAAAGAACGCCGAGTAGTATTTGGATAATCCAGAGTACGTAAGTCATCGTTTCATTCTCCTCCGCATGCTTGCAAAGCTACGATTGGCCCTCTTTTTCTGCCATCTGTACTCTTAACCGATCTTCCTGCTCGCGAAGTTCCGGAGTGAACTCGGCCCCGAAATCCTCCGCCTCAAAAATTGGACGAATTTCAACTTCCGGTTCCGTGTCCGGCATGGGGTTGGGACAGCGCTTGAGCCATGCGATCGCATCATCCATCGACTTCACCTGCCAAATCCAGAAACCGGCTACCAGTTCTTTAGTTTCGGCGAATGGACCATCAATCACCGTGCGGTTGTCGCCGGAAAACTTCACGCGCACACCCTTCGAGCTGGGGTGCAGCCCTTCACCAGCCACCATCACTCTGGCCTTCACTAATTCTTCGTTGTAATTTCCCATGTCCGTAAGCAATTTTTCGTCCGGCAAAACGCCCGCCTCGGAATCTTTATTCGCTTTTATCAGTACCATAACTCGCATCGGATATTTCTCCTCGATAATTTAGTTTTGGGAGCGCTTCAGCGTAATTCGCGTGAATTTGCTCTCTTAACTAATAGTCGAACGAGCGTTTCTCAGATCGACAAAGTGACTACATTTTTCTTTTAAGTATAAACTGGCGAAGCGAAATCCCAGCATAGCTTCCGGGGCCGGCTAGGGCTGAGAAATTGGTTCGCAAGACTAAACCAATCGCGGTGAGAGTAGTAGTGAGGGCGATGACCGGACGAAACGGCGGCTTGTCGCCGAGGTTGCAGTCATGATGGAATTGAAAAGTTTTCCACCCTGTTGCTCGACCACACTGTTAAAAAGCGATCCTGTTCACGGTAAATGAAAATCTCCCCCGTTACTCTCGAAGGTAATCACGTCAGGCTGGAACCTCTGCAACGCAAACACGGCGAGGCGTTAGTTGCCGCGGCCGGTGATGGCGAGTTGTGGAATTCCACTGTCACAGTGGTCCCTTCAAGTGAAACGATCACGGCCTACCTCGAAGCCGCGCTCAACGGCCATTCAGATGGACGCGAGCTTCCGTTCGTAATTATTCAAAAGTCATCAGACATGATTGTCGGCAGCACGCGTTTCTATAACATCGATCAGCAAAATCTTAGCGTTGAGATTGGTTATACATGGCTGGCGGTGAGCGCTCAGCGCACGCCGGTAAACACCGAGACTAAACTGTTGCTCCTGACCCACGCTTTCGAGTACTGGCGCTGCATCCGGGTATCTCTCATTACTGACGTGCAGAATGTGCAGTCGCGAAAGGCCATCCTGCGACTCGGCGCCAGGCAAGAGGGGATTTTGCGCAATCATTTGATCATGCCGGACGGACGTTACCGAGATTCCGTTTGTTTTAGCATCATCGAGGCGGAGTGGCCGGCGGTGAAGGCGCGACTCCAGGCCAGAATCTAGAATTCAGAATCCGCAGTGGGAAGGCAGAATATAGTCTTCTAGAAACCAGGCGAGAGTTTTCGGCCGGATAAGTTGACATGTTGATACTCCAGCAGAACATCGCGCAATCATTTCAATCTCCGCTCGTACGCGTATTGCTGGGCGCGATTGCGATTGGACTGCTGTACGTGTTGTGGCGCGAGGTGAAGAAGATACCGGCCAAGTTGTTCACGCTTATGGCGACGGCATTCGTGGACATGCTTGGTCTGTTGATGATCATTCCGTTGTTGCCGTTTTACGTGAAGACGATCGGCGGCTCGGGCGTAGAGTTGGCCGGGCTCCACTTTGGGATTGGCACGATCATGGGTTTTATCGTCGCTTCCTTCACGGTGGCCCAATTGGTGAGCGCGCCGATGTGGGGAAGGTTTTCTGATCGCGTCGGGCGGCGACCCACGTTGCTGATCGCCCTCGGAGCTTCCGCCGCTGCCTATCTCATTTTCGGCTTTGCTCACTCCCTCCTGGTCCTCTTCATTTCGCGTCTGGTCCAGGGCGCGGGCGGAGGCACGGTGGGCGTCATCCAGGCGTATGTGGCTGACTCCACCGATCCAAAAGATCGCGCCCGAGCGCTCGGCTGGCTGTCAGCGACCACAAATCTTGGCGTCGCGCTGGGGCCCGTACTTGGTTCTTTCGCCATCTCTCTTGGCACCCGCGATCTGATGCCCGGCGAGTCATCTCTGAGAATGGGACAGGCGGCGCCGGGTATAATCGCCGCCGGACTCTGCCTGCTCAACATGGTCTTCGTTTTTCGGTATTTAAAAGAATCGCGAGACTTCACTGAGCAACCGCATACAGACGAAAAACCCCAAACCTCGCGCCAGGCAACGTGGCGCGTGATCGCAAATTCCAGCGAACCTTCCTCGCGATTGATTTGGATTTATGCGATTTCTATCGGCGCTTTTCAGGGAAGTTTTTCGGTGCTGGCCCTTTTCCTAAACGTCCGCTTCCAGGTTACCGAACTAACGATCGGTTATTTCTTCATGTACGTTGGAGCCATCTCCGTCTTTACCCGCGTACTCTTGCTGGGTCGGGCGGTTGATTGGCTGGGTGAGGCAAATCTTTCACGCTTGGGTATCGTGTTGCTGGCGGCGGGCGTAATCGGCATGCCGCTCGCTCAGAACCTGTGGATGCTTGCGATTGCGGCCGGACTCATCCCGTTGGGGACTGCTTTTACGTTTCCCTGCGTGACGGCGTTGTTATCGAGAGTGACGGCTCCCCGAGAACGCGGTCTCTACATGGGCTTGCAGCAGACTTATGGGGGAGTGGCCCGGATCATTGCTCCGCTTTTCTTTGGGTGGGCTTTTGATCGGATCAGCGTTTCAGCGCCCTATTATTTCTCGTCGGCGTTTATTCTCGGCACTCTGTTCCTCGGTTTCGGATTGGATCAGTATGCCCGTCCGGAACGAAAACAGAAGGCCAGCTAGAACGCTGAGTGTGACGCGTATTGGTGAGTTGCCTTCCTTTTTGTCTTTCAGAGTGTGAGTGTTACAATCCGCCCGCTCGGATTACACCATCAAAAGTCAAAGACCTACCCGAATAACAATCCTAAGGAAATCAACACTGTGGTATTGAATAAGAATCGAAAGCTTAAGGCCCTGGTCGCAATCTTTGCGCTGGCGGTCATGATCGTTCCCGCGGCATTTGCTCAGGGGACAGCAAACTTTATTTCGGCGGCCAGTCAAAATAAGCAGGATTTCACGCTGCATAACGAGACTGGACAGGAAGTGAAGGAAGTCTACATCTCTCCGACCGGAGTTGAGGAATGGGAAGAAGACATTCTCGGAACCGACACTCTGCCATCGGGGGAAAGCGTCGACATTTCTTTCACCAGGCGTCAGGAAGACATGTGGGATATGAAAGTAGTTTTTAGGAGCGGTAAAGCCAGCGTTTGGACCAAGCTCAATCTTTCGCAGATCACCGATGTCACCATTTCTTTCAAGAATGGTAAGCCCTGGGCAACCTGGAAAAACGGCGACCAGTAACGACAACCATCCGCAGATTCACGCGGAACAATTGGCAGGAGTAGAAGGGAAGTTGTCCCGCTGCTCCTGCTTTTTGTTTTTTGAGCTAGGGTTGGCGCACTCAACCGTTGTTGGCGAAAGCTCAGCGAAACTCACTGTCGTCCGCCGATGGGCCAAAAAGAGCGGGAACCTTCGCTCCCATCAGACGCAGGTAGACCGTCATTTGTCCGCGATGATGTGACCAATGATTGATTGTGTCCTGGATAAAGATGTAGCGAGGGAATTCCATCACCACGTTTCCCCGGGCCAATAATTTCCATGACGTATGCAGGTGCTCGTCGTTGGTTTGCTCGAGAGCTGCGCGAGCAGCCGCTGCCGATGTGTCGAGAGCCTCGATCAAGGCCGAGCTGGTCTCAAGCTTTTTGTGTTCCATTGGGGAACCTTCAACCGGCGCCACGTCCAACTCAGCCTGATTGATCTCCATAACGATCCAGGTCGGAATCGTCGCCACCATGTTGGCCAGGTAACCAAGAATCATAGACTTCTCGTGCGGTTTCCAGTCGTACTTACCTTCGGGAACCTCGGCGAGCGCGCGGCGCGAACGTTCCACTTCGCGATCCAATTCGGCCAGCAAATACTCCGTCAGTTTCATAAGACTCCTCCTCAGTAACGATGTTTCCGGTTTCGTCCCGCCCGCGCTTGCGAAATCGCGGGCCGAAACCCCGCGGTTGGCGGGTTAGTTAGACTTCGCGGGATCAAATCAACTAATGAGTTTAATTATTTGGTCAGGGGAGCGCTTTCGCAACTTCGAGGACTTGTTCCGGACGCGCGCGCACCCAGTAGTTTTCCGTCAGGTTAACCCATCGCACTGTGCCCGATGAATCAATCAAAAACTCCCCGGGTCGGGCAACGTCGTGACCACTGATTCCCGCACCTGCGTGTAGCAAATCATAACTGCGAATGGCCTCGGCCTTCGGATCCGAGAGGAAGGGAAACGTGTAGCCCTCGGCCTGCCGAAGCTTCTGCGAATCCTCGGGGCTGTCTACGGTAATCGCGACGGGTTGGATTCCCGCTGCCTTTAGGTTGTCCAAACTATTCTGGATGCTCCGCAACTCGGAGTTGCAGGCCGGTCACCAGTAGCCGCGGTAAAAAATAAGCAAGACGCCGCGCGGGCTCTTCCCCTGCTCATCCCGCGTCGTTCTCAGATCTGCCAGCGACACAGGTTTGCCGTCAGTATCAGCAAGGGTAAACTCCGGGGCCTTTTGGCCCACTTTGGGGGCCGCCTGGGAGGCCGGCAACTGACGCGCAAAAATAAATACAGCGAAGATGAATAATCCGAGAATTGCGAAACTTAACGTTGTCAGAAACGCGCCCCCGATCTTCGCCCGCCGGGGTCGGCCGGTCGCAAAGGCGCGCCGTAGTCCAAGCATGACTAGGGCCACTGCGGCGGCGAAGAGCAGCAAGTTAGCCCAGGGGAAATCACGGGTGGCCGGGAACCTGGCGAAGACGAGAAAGTAGCTAAGGAATGCAATCAGGCTGAGCAGGAAGCCTGCCCAGAGCGGCCAGTTGAGCTTTGGAAACTTCATTCGACTTTTCTCCCAAAGAGATTCTAGCGCGTGACTGGCCGGTATTGCGACCCAACCCACTTAGAGTTGTCGTCAGCATTAGCTAACGACAAAGACCCTATTTCTTTTTCTTCTTCGCCATCGCTTTGGCTTCGTTCTCGGCGATGCGTCCCTTCACGATTGCTTTCAAGAGCGCGGACGGAAGTGGTTTGCCGATGGGAAAACGCACTGTGCCCTTCGACGTTTCATAGTTTTTGAGCTCACTCTTGTGTTTTTCAATGGCGCCCGGGCCAGGGAAGATACTGCAATGGTTCTTGAAAGCTGCGAAACCAATCAGCATCCCGTTCTGTTTGTATATGGGCATTTGGTAGCTGATTCCCTCAGTGGCTTTGGGTGCAGCCGCCTTGATTGCCTCGCGGATCTTTTCCAGCGTTGTCCTTGCGTCTTCGGGCAGCGCCGCCAAATACTCGTCAACGTTGCGCGCCACGTTAATCTTGTCTCTGGATTTCATGGTTCACCCAATCAAATTGGGACTTCAGCCAGGTGTTTTAAGTTGAAATTGTTAGTCGTTGCCGTCGTTGCGTTACTTGCGGAATTTCTGACTCTACCGCAAAGGGCACAAGGTTCGCGCAAAGGACGCAAAGGCGAACTGAACCTATAACAACTTCAGGTGAAGCCCCGCGCCGTCACGAAGTTGGTAAGCCCTCAATCTCCATCACCGGTCGAATCTCAACCGTGCCAAACTTCGCCGGCGGCACTCTCTCTGCGATCCGGATCGCCTCATCCAGATTGGGAGCATCGATAATGTAGTAACCGCCTAGTTGCTCTCGAGTCTCGGCGAAGGGACCATCCGTTACGAATCGCTTGCCCGCGCGGACGCGAACACTGGTAGCTGTTGAGATCGAATGGAGCGGGCTCGCGTCAATAAAGTGCCCGCTGGCATCAAGATGCTGACTGAGTTGGGCAGACTCAATGTAGCACTGCTCGCGTTCTTCATCGCTAAGCACCTTCTCGTCCAGATAAACCAGTAGCATATACTTCATAGCTCGTCCTCCATCACGCAACGCAGAAACTCGCACCGATTGTTAAGCTCCATTACCTGGAAGGTGGTTCATTCTGCATCGTAGGCACGGAGCAAGGGCTCGATTTCGATCTTCTTCATTTTCAGCATTTCGCCCATAACGCGATCAGCTTTGACAGCATCGTTGTCCTTCATCATCTCGTTCAAAACGTTGGGAACCACCTGCCATGAGAGGCCAAACTTATCTCTCAGCCAGCCGCATTGAACCTCCTGGCCACCCTCACAGAGCTTTTCCCAGAAGTAGTCAACTTCTTCCTGCGTTTCGCAATTGATTACGAAAGAGACTGCTTCGTTGAATTTGAAATGTGGACCGCCATTGAGAGCAACAAACTGCTCTCCGTCAAGCTCAAACTCAACTGTCATTACTGAGCCCTTTGGCCGGCCGGCCACTTGCTCTCCTGCCTCGCCATAACGAGCGATGTCGCCCAGCTTTGAGTTTTTAAAGATAGACACGTAAAACCCAGCAGCCTCCTCGGCCTGATCATTGAACCATAGAAACGGCGTTATCTTTTGCATCGCTTGCTCCTCTTGATCGCTTTCAACCTGACCCAAAATCGCAGGTGGTGGGTCAGTTTGAGTTGTTATGGTCGACTTCTTATGGACCACCAGGGACCCGCCCGCAGGGTGCGTAAAGAGTCATTTTGGGGGAAAAACGGTTTAGGTTTGCGTCACTGGGTGCGGGCGAGGCTGTCCGCGGTCCAGCCAGAGCGGACCTGAACTCCTCAACCTTAAGGTCCAAACTGACCCTCCCTCAAATCGCACCGTTGTTTGCGAAACGATTTGGATTAACGCGCGGCTTTCAGTCCCAGGTAATATTTCCGCTGCTTCGGATCAAGTTTTTCAATGGCATAACGCAGCGCCGTGCGTGGCATCGTGGCGGCATGCTTATCAAGAAACTGCAACAGCCGGGTGCGTTCCTTGTCGCCGGCAAATCGCAGTGCCCACCCCGTCGCTTTGTGAATCAAGTCCTGATCGTCCTTGAGTAGCAGTTCAGAAATCTTAAACGCGTCGTCGAGTTCGCCCTTGCGGATGAAGTAAAGCGTGCTCACGATCGCAGTCCGACGTTCCCAGAGGTTTTTAGATCGCGCCAGCTGGTAAAGAACCTTGCGTGGTTTGCCAAACTCGAATAAATAACTGCCTACAACTTTGTAAGAAGCGAGATCGACGAGGTCCCAATTATTGATTCTGTCGTGGCGCCGCAGATAGAGATCGTACAAGTCTTTCCGGCGGCTCTCCGGGGTCGTTTTGTGTTTGGCTTGCTGGCCCATGATGCTACAGGCGCCGGCGCGCACTTCGTGAATCGGGCTTTCCAGCAGTTTTTCAATCTCGGCGGGCGGCATTTCAATGAACTCTTTCGCTAACGCAAAGACCTGCCCCATGCGCACACCGATAAACTTGTCGCCTTCGCCATATTCGCCTTCGCCGGATTTGAAGTAACGCAGAATTTTCTGCGCTTCCTCGGGCGACCTATGGGCCTTCATCTTCTGAATAAATTGTTTTGCGTTCGGATCTTTTGCCATCTTAGGTATCTAATGTTTGTATTGAACTATTCAAATTATTTCGTTTTAAGTTTGCCTCCTGCCCACACCGACGGGAAGGCCAAAACCGCGAGCGCAATTGGATACCAGGCCGGGCTGAGTCCCATCGGGATGGTGGCGATTGCCGCGAGAGCACCGGCAATAGTCCCGAAGATTCCGAGAATAGCTACATACCCCATCCGCGGATGCGGCGCTAATGCCGCGGTTAGATAGCCACCACCGACGGTATAAATTGTCCGATAGAGGGTGGCAGTAAGAACCATCCAGGTTGCATGCAAGCCCTGGTCAGGCGGCGGCAAGATGCCGAGTTTCTCAAGCACCATGTCGGTAACAGTGTGCGTGACAACGATAAAAACTATACCTGCCAGGATGGCCCCGATGCCTCTCAGAATGTTCACCATTGGCTCCAATGATGTCTCCGTGATTGATTTGGAGGGCGCCCCCGGGCGGCGCTCCCCACAGTGGAACAAACTAACGGGAGTATTAGTCGGTGATTCCGAATCTTGACAGGCTTTTCAGGCGACGCAATTACGCCGGCACGGCCGCGGCTGCTTCAACCGCAGGGCGAACCTCGATGGTTCCCGTACGCGCTGATGGGACTCGGACGGCGATAGCGATGGCCTCGTCCATGGTCGCAGCCTCAATCAAGAAGAACCCGCCAAGTTGCTCGCGAGTCTCTGCAAACGGACCGTCGGTCACAATTTGCTTGCCGGCACGGACTTGCACCGTGCTCGCAGTCGACGTTGGTTGCAACTCATCACCTGCGACCAGATGACCTTTGACTGCCAGGTCCTGCATTAGTTCGCGGTATTCTCCGTAAATTTGTTGCCGCTCCGCCTCAGTGTAATTCTCCCAGGCTTGCTCTTCGTGGTAAATCAACAACATATATTTCATGATTTTTTGTACCTCCACCAGTAAGTCGAACGGCGAGCAGCTGAATCGACACTTCGCTGGATAATATTTAACATGGCTCATGCTTCCAAACGCGAACGCCGCCGTTCAGGCCGTCTACAATTCTGACTGGGGCCGCATCGTCGCCACATTGATCCGGTCGTTTGGCGATTTCGATCTGGCAGAGGAAGCAGCCCAGGAGGCCTTCGCCGCCGCGGTGGATCAATGGCGCGACTCCGGCATTCCCGATTCACCTCCGGCATGGATCATCCAAACGGCACGGCACAAAGCAATTGATCGACTTCGCCGGCAGACGCGTTTTCAGGAGAAAGTTGAATCATATGTCGCCTCGGGGTTGATCCAAACAATCCAGGAACCCGACTACGGCACCCAGGAGATCCCGGACGATCGGCTTCGCTTGATCTTCACCTGCTGCCATCCGGCCCTCGCACCTGAAGCCCAGGTGGCGCTAACGCTGCGCACTCTCGGCGGACTCGCGACTGAGGAGATCGCGCGCGCCTTTCTTGTTCCTCCCACCACCATGGCGCAACGGCTCGTGCGGGCCAAGCGTAAGATTCGTGACGCTGGAATTCCTTATTCAGTTCCTGAAACCAGTGAAATGCCGGCCCGGCTCGATGCTGTCTTGACGGTAATCTATCTCATCTTTAACGAAGGATACGCCGCGACGCAAGGCGAAGATTTAGTGCGGGCCGACTTGTGCACAGAGGCGATTCGTTTGGGACGGCTGGTTCGAAGTCTCATGCTCCCGGAGCCACCACCCGAAGCCACCGCCTTGCTGGCCCTGATGTTGCTGCACGACTCGCGGCGAAACGCCCGACTTACCGATACCGGTGACATAGTAGTCCTGGAAGATCAGGATCGGAGTCAGTGGAACCGGAAGCAAATCTCTGAAGCCGTTCCCCTCGTCAGCGAAGCGATGCGTGGAACGCCGGGACCCTTTGCCTTGCAGGCGGCGATCGCGGCCGAGCACTGTCGTGCATTGCAATCGGACGCCACCGACTGGCGCGAGATAGTTCGTCTTTACAGTTTGCTCGAGCGCCAACAACGGTCTCCCATTGTTTCACTGAACCGCGCGGTAGCAGTGGCCATGGCCGAGGGGCCGCAAGCCGGACTAGCGATCATCGACTCACTCTGCCAGTCTGGCGATCTCGACGAATATCACCTGATGCACGCCGCCCGCGCTGACCTGTTTCGTCGGGCCGGTTCGGCGTTGCCGGCGGCCGAAAGTTATCGGCGAGCATTGACATTGGTAACGAACGAGAGCGAGCGGCGTTACCTGGAGCGGCGGCTCGATGAAGTTCAGTCCGCGCCTGGATGAACTGTTCACCCATTTCCTTCAAGTTACGCGACTCATTACTTCCGGGGCCTGGGTTGCGGCCTGGCATTTGTTCAGACGAGTTGTCTTTAACCGCTGCACGATACAGTCGCGGTGTCTACTTTATCGTGTCATGTCCGTTACCAGATTCCCCACTCACGAAGAATTCATTCGATTTTGCTCCAGGCTGCTCGACAAGATTGATGGCACGCGTTTTGTAATATGTTTGACCTGTTAAGGGTTGCTCGGTTTAACTCCCATTTCGGGATTTGCGACAAGAGGATTGAGACGATGGTGGCAAATTTATTGAAGAGATTCGCACTGCCGGCCGTGTTGCTGGTGCTCACGTTGGCGATCTCCGGTTTAGCTAACGAAGCTGCGGCGCAATTCAGGTTGCCGGACCTGGGCCGGATCGGCGACGCCGTGAATGTTCAGATTAAGCTCGGCGAAATTACGCTTGAGTCGATTGATTTCAGAAACCAGACGGCACGCCTGAATTTGGGTTTGGACGTGGCTAACGGATTGGTGCCGGTGAGCCTCAAAGATTTTGACTATCGCCTCAGGCTTGGCGATCGCGACTTGATCGAAGGCAGTCACCAAGGTTCTCTGAAGGTCGGTGGGCGTCGCGCCTCGCGCGTTAACCTGCCGGTCACAGTTCATTTGGGCTCGATTCCCGGCGTCGTATGGTCAGCGTTTACTAATCGCGGCAGGTTAAGCTACGACCTTGAGTCGGCTTTCACTCTTCCACTCTTCGTCACCGAAAAAAGGTTTGATCAGAGCTTTTCTGGAGAAGTCCCGTTGCGCTCGGTCGTTGACGCAGCTTCCATCTTGAGGGCGCGCAATATGGGCGTTAATCGAAGTGGCAGCGGTGGCAGGATTTGGGACAGATTGCCCTGGTGACCCTACAAATTAATCAGATTCTGAGCGCTGCCGGAAGTAAATTGTCCATTTGGTTCCGGCTCAAAATCATCAACCCTCGTAACCGCGTCAACATTTAATTCGCCGTAGATGTGCGGAAACAATTCCTGTCCACCATACAGGTTTTCGTAAACGATCTCTGCCTTAACTTTTTCAGTGTCAATGTAAAGCAGGACCAATCCCGATTGCCCGGGATAGTGTCGATTCGCCACCGCGATCACCTGTTCCGGCGTCGAGCAGTGGATGAACCCTTCGGCGTCAAAGGCTTTGGGACGATATCGCCCGGCCGGCTTTGCTGCGGTCCAATCATCACGGAGGACCAGGTGGAGAATAGTTGGGATGGCGACGCTCCTTTTAGTTTACGAGAAGTTCAGCAAAGGGCTTGCTGCCTCGGATCGTGAGCAGCCCGTTTGTGGTTTAGCATCTACCCCACAGAATCACAGAGAACACCGAGAGAAATCAAATCAGAATGGTTCGAGCCTGTTCAAGCGGCGGCCTCATTCAATTGGCAGGCCTTCGAGACGCATGATGTGAAGCGCGTTAGTGGTTGGGCATGGACCCTCCCGGAGGTGATAGTCGAACACCATTTTCCCTTCGCGCACCTCTTCGCGAAAGTGAAAGTTGACAGCTCCGCCAATTTCATCTGCCAGCTTCACGAGCTCAAGATCGTGAGTGGCGACGAGACCAAAAATAGGGAAGCGCGCCAATTCGCGGATAAATGCACGAGCACCGATGAGACGTTCGCGGCTATTCGTGCCTCGGAAGATCTCGTCGATCAAAAATATTAGTGGTGCGGCGTCAGGCTGTTGGGCCGCTGAAAGCAATGCCTTTAATCGTTTCACTTCCGCATAGAAATATGAAAGTCCGTCCTGAACAGAATCGCTGACTTTAATGCAGGTGAAGAGACGCAATCCTGACGTGATAAAACGCTCGGCGTTGACGGGAGCTCCGGCATAAGCCAGACAGAGGTTGACACCGATCGTTCTGAGGAACGTGCTTTTGCCTGCCATGTTGGATCCAGTCAGGATCGCGATTTTCACTTCTTCGTTCAAGTTAAAGTCGTTGGAGACTTTCGATTCTGGTTTCAAAAGAGGATGCCCCATAGCGTTAGCGGTAAACATAGCCGGCCCGGAATGAACCTCGGGAAAGACATAGCCCGGATTCAGGTAGGCGAAGTTTGCCAGCGAGTTAAGGGTCTCCAGCTCGTACCAGGCATCCAGCCAACGAGGTAAGAGTACGTCAAGTTCCTGCCTGAGAAGGTCGAGTTTATGGGCGAAGTAGAAATCCCACGGACCGACCGCGTTGACCAAAAGCCACAACAATGCATTGGTGCGCACACCGAGAGCGGCGGCTAATCGCTCGAGGCGTTTCAATTCAGTAGAAGGGCGTTTGTCCTGATCGAGAAAAGGTGAACAAATCTCGGCGAGACCGGGAAGGTTTCCGTATCTGCGCGCTTCAAGATACTGAAAAACGGCGCCGTATCTCCGCAGCGTCGTTTCCAGATCCTGGAGGTCGCCCCACGCGTTAGCAATCCGCCCTTGCTTGAAGTTCATCACCGCGAAGTAAATTATCAACGTTAGAGGCCAAATATGCGGCAGCAAACCGAGTAGCGCCAGAACGACCAGCGCGACGTTCAAAGCGGCCAGTATTCCCAGCGACGCGATGGTCGGGAGGAGGGAACGCTCGCGTGGTCGCAGCCGGATCCAATCGACTAACTTGTCGGAGTCCCACAGATTCGGAAGGGTCGCCCGCACACTCCCCGGTCTCGCTTCCTCGTTGACGACGGCTGAGATGAGTTGCAGCTTGTCCCGGAAAAGCGAGTGGTTCACAAGTTCACGGACCAGCGACTGTCTCTTTGCAATCATCTCTACATCGGGAGTCGGGTTTAGTAACCAGACTTTGAGCCGTTCGCTCCCACCTTTGGTGACAGCGCTGTCGAGCAACTGATGGAGCGAACGATTTCCGGTGATATCCAAATCAGTTTCGAAAGGATGACCGCCGGCGGTCGAGTTTGCGGACAGCGGCGGCAGCGGACGGGTAAAGTTATTCCAGTCCAGATTCATGCGCGCGATCTGAATTTGCTTGATGTCCAGCATTAACGAATTGCTGTTGATGCTATCCAGCACGCGCCGGTGATAAATCGCTACGGCGATGAAAGCTGCGAGGAAGGCGGCTGCGAGAATCCACGCCGAAGTGGTGCCCGAATATTTACACGCGGCCAAACCCAGACCGGCAGCGCTGAAAACAATAACTCTCCTGGCAATCCAATATCTCCGGCTGATAGCCTCGAGACTCTCCGCCCTTCGCGTGAGTCTGAGTATCATTCTTTCGAGTTCCTGAAATCGGGCGGCGGTATCGATCGCGGGTTGCCTCGTCATGAAATTGGTTTGTCCCGGGTGACGTTGTGCTTAATACTCTTTTCCTAACGTGTGCGACGCTCTCTCGCAGTCGGCGTGAATTTCGGCAATCGTTCCGAATCCTAGCAGACATCCGAAAAACCGGAAATTCGACGAGTTTTCGGAACCGCGTGTTTAGTGACGCTGGATTGAACTTTAGGCCCGAAGTGGATTAGAGTATGCGGCGTCCACCTGCACGGTTTTCCGTATTAGTTTCAAACGACAACGTATGGCGTTTCACTTGTAATCGACCCTTTCAGGAGAATGATCTGATGAAAAGAATTAGCTCGCCGCTTTTTAGCTTGAAGTTTCTGCGCGCCTTGCTGCCGCTCGCAGTCGTAGTGTTAACCCTGTCGGCAGTTTCGCTCTCGCAGTTGACCTCACTAACGCGCGCGCAAGACGGACAGAAGCTCACCACCGCCTCGATCTCTGAAAGCGGTACGCCGAGCATTGTCTATCCCGCAACTAAAAAGGGTGAAACGGTTGACGACTACTTCGGCACGAAGGTGGCCGATCCTTATCGCTGGCTTGAAGGCGATGCCTCGTCTGTTCCCGAAGTGGCTTCGTGGGTCGAGGAACAAAACCAACTTACCTTTGCTTACCTCGAGAAGATTCCTTTCCGGAGCAAGATGAAGGAGCGGTTGACTGCTCTCTTCAACTATCCGAGATACTCGGCGCCGACCCGTCGCGGTGAATACTTCTTTTACACGAAGAACGATGGACTTCAGAACCAGAGCATCTGGTATCGGCAAAAAGGGCTGGACGGAACTCCCGAAGTGTTGCTCGATCCAAACAAATTTTCCGCTGAGGGAACCACGCGCCTGGGACAGTTTTCACTTTCGAAGGATGGAAAATATCTCGGCTACGGTGTTTCAAAAGGCGGTTCTGACTGGACCGATGTTTATGTAATGGACGTAGCGTCCAAGGAAAAGCAAGCGGACCATCTCGAGTGGGTCAAGGTTTCCGGTATTTCGTGGCAGGGCGATGGATTTTATTACAGCCGCTATGCAGCACCGGAAAAGGGTCAGGAGCTCACGGCCAACAACGAGTTTCATAAGGTCTACTATCACAAGGTCGGCACGCCACAATCCGCGGACACGCTTGTTTATGAAGACCAGGAAAAAGCCAATGCGCGGCGATTTCATCAGGTAGGTACGACCGACGACGAACGGTTTGCGCTGCTCTTTATTTCCGACCGCGGCAAGGGCAAAAAAGGGAACGCGATCTTTTACCGCGATCTTTCCAAAGCTGATTCTAAGTTCATGCCGATCATTCCCGAAATTGGCAACGATAGCTTTGGAGTCATCGATAACGTGGGCGATAAGTTTTTAATGCAAACTGATAAGGGTGCGCCCAATGGCCGCATTTTTCTGTTTGATCCCGCAAAACCCAGCCGAGAAAAACTGGAAAGAGATTATTGCGGAAAAACCGGAACCACTCGGTGGCGTCGGGACCGTGGGCGGAAAACTTATTGTCACCTATTTGAAAGACGTTTCGACCCGCGCGTACGTTCATAACATCGACGGTAAACTGGAACGCGAAATCAAACTTCCAGGCGTGGGTACCGTCGGCGGCTTCGGCGGTAAGATGGACGATAAGTTTACCTTCTATACGTATACCTCGCTCAACTCTCCCGGGAACGATTTACAAGTATGACATCGCGACGGACAAGTCGACGCTGTTTCGGCAGCCTGAAATTCCGGGCTTCAAGTCAAGCGAGTATGAAACCTCGCAGGTTTTCTATCCGAGCAAGGACGGGACGAAGATTCCGATGTTCCTGGTCCACAAGAAGGGCCTCAAACTCGACGGCAATAATCCGACACTGTTGTACGGTTATGGCGGATTCAACGTTGTAAACTCGCCGGGCTTCAGTTCTACGCGTCTGGCGTTGCTCGAGCAGGGATTCGTGTATGCCTCTACAAACCTGCGTGGCGGCGGCGAGTATGGAGAAAAGTGGCACGAGGCCGGCATGAAGCTCAAAAAGCAAAACGTTTTTGACGACTTTATTGCCGCGGCGGAGTACTTAATCGCCAAAAAATACACTTCGCCCGCGAAGCTCGCTATCAGCGGAGCTTCAAATGGGGGATTGCTCGTCGGCGCGGTGGCCAACCAACGTCCCGATCTGTTCAAGGTAGTGCTTCAGCACGCGGGCGTGATGGACATGCTGCGGTTCCACAAGTTCACCATTGGCTCAAACTGGATTGCCGACTACGGTTCGAGTGAGAACGAAGCGGAATTCAAAGTGCTGCGAGCTTACTCGCCGATTCATAACGTCAAAGCGGGGACGAAGTATCCTGCGACTTTGATCACCACGGCGGATCACGATGACCGCGTCGTGCCGGCTCATTCGTTTAAATATGCCGCGGCCCTTCAGGCGGCTCAAGCTGGCGAGAATCCGATCCTGATTCGCATCGACACGAAGTCGGGACACGGCGCCAGCAGCACTACAAAGTCCATAGAACAGAACACTGATATTTATTCGTTTCTGATGTGGAATTTGGGCGTGACGCCGAAGTAAAAAGTCCGCGCGAGCGACGACGGCGAGTAGCCCGGCCGCTGATGCTGGGAATTGAAGCCGCAAGTAATGAAAGGTCCGTGAAGCGGACGGCTGATTCAGTCGTGCACTTCACGGATTCTTTTGTTGCCGCGATGCCGCCCATCCACGACGGCCTTTTGTCACGGGAGCCGCTGGTTGCAAATGGCTACCTGGTGGCGCTCGGGTTTAACGGCAGAGACATCGTCACCTGGAGTCCGCCATCGAGCGCATTCGCAGCATTCACCGAGCCTCCGTGAAGTTTCATGGCTCGTTCTACGATCGCCAATCCCAAACCAACTCCGCCGGCTTCTCGATCGCGCGCCTCGTCAACGCGATAGAAGGGACGAAAGATTTCCTGAAGCTTTTCTCTGGGGACGCCTGGTCCATAGTCGCGAACCGTGATCATCGCGCACGGTGCCGGGTTCTCAATCTGTTTGGCCGTTCCTGTCAAGGTCAGTTCGGGACAGTTGTCAATTAATTCCAGTTTTACTTTCACCGACGTTCCTTCATTTGTGTATTGCACTGCGTTGCGGACCACGTTCTCGATCGCTCGTCTTAACAAGTGTTCAGTGCCAACCATTGAGACCTGCGTCACCATCGTGAAGGTTACGCCACGATTCCTGCCACGCGCTTCGAATTCAGCATCGTCCACAACCTCGCCTACTAATTTGGACAAATCGAATCGCGAGGCCGGTACAAATTCAGAGCCGCTTTCGAGGCGAGTAAGCGTCAACAGTTGTCCGATCAGCTCGTTGAGGTTTTCGGCTTCGCGTTGAATTCGTTCGAGCGCGGTGGTTGCGTCGGTCCCTGCGCGTTGCCGGGCCAATTCCAGAGCAACATTCATGCGCGTCAAAGGTGATCGCAATTCGTGTGAAATGTCCCCGAGCAACCGTCGCTGACTCTCGACCAGCGACTGAATCTTTTCCGCCATCAGATCAAAATCGGCGCCCAAAGCAGCGAGCTCGTCGTGGCGATTGCCCATCGCCGGTGAAACGCGGGCGTGCAAGTTTCCTCTTGCCAGTTCTCGCGTCGCCGCGCGCAGTGTTGTTACCGGCGACGTCAGGTGTCGAGCCAGCCAGTAGCAAAAGAGCGCGCCGACTAAGCCCACGCCCAGCAAATGCAGAATGGGGTGATACCCACCCCTCGGTATCGGCGTGAGAATTTCACTCACCAATACATACTGTTTTCCACTTTGCGCTGTGACAGCGCGTGCAGTGAGCGGCGGACCCTCAGAAGAAATCCCGTGCGAGTGATGCGTACCTTCGAACACCGCCCGCACCTTATTGGACGCCTCGGAAGGGATTCGCTGGCCGGACAGTTCCTCAATCCGGTCGTTAAAAAGGAAACTTCGAACGTCCGACTCGCGTCGGACACGCTGGAAATAATCGTTGAGCGCAGGTTGGCCCTCGCGCTCATAAGTATCCGCAGCGTTTTGTGCGACCTCGTTGAGCAGCGGTTCCAGAGGGCGCCGGATTGGCGCGTGTTCAGGGTGAGGGCGCAAAATCTCGCTAACCAGGAAAGTGCCCGCGATCATCGTTATGACAACGACCACAAACCAGAGAAAAATTTTGAAGAATAAGCTTCGCGGCAATTGGTTTTAAGTTCCTTCGGTTGGGCTTGCATGAGCATAGATGTAGCCTACCCCGCGCACCGTCTTAATTCTCTCCACCGCGCCGAAATGGTGGCCCAGCTTCTTGCGCAAGTTGCTGATGTGCATGTCGATACTGCGATCAAAGGGCGACAGGTTGCGTCCAAGCACCTCGCTTGATAGCTCCTCGCGTTTGATTATGGTTCCGGCGCCTCGCAGAAGTCTTTCGAGTAGATCGAATTCAACCGCCGTCAATTCAATAGTCTCGCCATCGCGTAGGACGGTCCGTGTGCCGCCATCCAACTCCACATCACCGATGATTAGTATCCGGGTACTCAGTTGTTCAGTAGATCTTGCCAAAGGTGCACGACGCAAAATGGCGCGGATGCGGGCGGCCAGCTCTCGCGGGTTAAAAGGCTTCGGAAGGTAATCGTCGGCTCCGATTTCCAAACCTACGATGCGATCTACATCATCGCCGCGCGCAGTTAACATCAGCACCGGGATGTTTGAAGTGAGGCGAATCTTTCGCAGTACTTCAAAGCCGTTGAGCGCGGGTAGCATCACGTCTAAAACTACGAGAGAGTGGTCGCCGACGATTGCGCGCTCAGCGCCAAGATCCCCACGATGGGCAAACTCGATCTCGAATCCGAGCGGCTGGAGGTATTCCAGGACGAGTTCGCAAAGCGCTACGTCGTCGTCAATGACAAGTATGCGTTCCATTTAGTTGGACAGGCATTCTTGCCCGTCTGATTCTGCGACACTGTGCTAAAAGGGTGCTTGCCCGAGGTCGCTTCATTGTAGCTCACGGTTGGAGTGGGCTTTGTAAAGAAGTGTCAACGAAGAGGTAGTGGGTCAGTTTGGTTGAATGGTCGACTCCTATGGGACCGCGGCCGCCCTCGCCCGCATCTTTGCGTAGAGGTTATTGACGGAAAACGGTTCGTGTTTACGTACCGAGTGCGGGCGAGGGCGCCCGCGGTCCCTGCCGGAGCTGATCTAAACGCCCCAACCTTGAATTTCAAACTGACCCGCTAAGCAACGAAGAAAAAGCGAAACTCAGACATGATCACTAAAATTCAGAGAATTGATAGAAGGGCGGGTAGAGCTGTCGTCAGGTCACCTTCCTCGCACCGTTCACCATCCGGTAAATCATGTTAATCCTGTCTAACAGTACTTCTTCAGCTTTACAAAACTTTACACGCGACAAACTGACTCTTTACAACCCGCGATTCGAAACCGGCGTATAAGTGTCCGCAACGATTCAAACGGCCTGATGGAATCAACTGTCGGCCTGCCCAAAAAAGGAGATTGATGATGACAAAAAGAATTGTAGCCATCGTGGGGGTCGCAGTCCTGGTTTTTGGCGCGACCGTTTTCGCGTTGGGCCACGGATTCCAGGGACGTGGTGAGGGACACGGCGAGCGCGGACATAGGCGCGGACCCGGTCCTGAAATGGTAGATCACATGGCCAAAGTCCTGGGGCTGAGCGGCGAACAGACAACTCGGATCAAAGCGATCTTCGAGGAAATGCGGGCCGGGGAAGAAGCGCGTCATGTGAAGATTGACGAACTACACCGGCAAATGGAAGCGGCCACGGCAAATGGCCAGTTTGACGAGACGAAAGTGCGTGAGATTGCTAATCAACAGGCGCAGCTGATGTCAGATCAAATGGTCGAACACATGCGCATGAAATCCAGGGCTTACAGCGTTCTGACGCCGGAGCAGCGAGTTAAGGCGGACGAGATGCACAAGGGCGGATCTCATGGACGGCGTCCCGGTCCACCCAGGCATCCTGGTTTGTAATGCACCACCAAAAACAGGTCAGAAGCGGGTCACCGGAATATCGGTGGCCCAATTTTTTGGTTTTGAGATTGGGAGGGACAGACAGGAATGTCTGTCCTACTTACGCTTCCAGCGCAAACCGTCTTTTGTATCTTCCAGAACAATTCCACGTCCGGCGAGATCGACTCGAATCTCGTCAGCGCGCGCGAAGTCGCGGCGGCGGCGGGCCTCCTGTCGTTCATCAATGAGAGCCTGGATTTCGCTGTCGATCATTTCCGCGGCTTGTTCGCCGAAGATATTCAGCACAGTATCAAAACGATCCAGCAGGGCCAGCAATTCGGTCTGGTTTTCCGCAAGCAACTGTTTGCGTGCGAGCGCCGTGTTTACGTCGCGAGTGAGATTGTGAATCACTGCCAGTGCGACTGAGGTGTTGAGATCGTCGTCCATGCCTTCTTCGAATTCACGGGCGGCCTGAAGCGACAACTCATGCAATTTCTCATTCAACCCGGCGGCCGGTTTGGCCTCGCTGAGTCGCGCCCGAAAATCCCGCAAACTTCGCACGGTCTTCTCAGCGCCAGCGAGTGCATCGAAAGTAAAATTGAGCTGTTTGTTGTAAGGAACGCTGAGCAGAAAATAACGAACCGCGGCGGGTGAATATCCTTTCGCCGCCACGTCGCGAAAGGTGTAGTAGTTGCCCTTCGACTTGGACATCGTTTCCCCTTCGACCTTGAGATGTTCGAAGTGAATCCAATAGCGCACAAACTGCTTCCCGGTGGCGCCTTCGCTCTGCGCGATTTCATTCTCGTGATGGGGAAAAACGAGGTCGATCCCGCCGGCGTGAATATCAAAAGTCTCGCCCAGGTATTTCATGGACATCGCCGAGCACTCAATATGCCACCCTGGTCGACCACGTCCAATCGCCGCGTCCCATCCGGTTTCCGTGGGTGAAATAGATTCTTTCCAAAGGGCAAAATCGCGCGCATCTTCCTTTTCATAACGATCGGTGTCGATGCGGTCGCTGGCGCCGGCAATATTTCCTTCAAAACTAATCTTTGAAAGCTTGCCGTATTCGGGAAACGACGCGATGCGGTAATAGATCGATCCATCTGACTTGTAAGCGTGTTCCGTCGCTAACAGCTTTTCGATCAGCGTAACCATTTCGGGAATGTGGCGCGTGGCGCGCGGCACGATCTCCGGCCGTTCGCAACCGAGCGCATCGAAGTCTTCCCAGAGCGCGTCGATATACTTCGCCGTGTAATCGTCGATCGAAACTCCCGCTTCCTGCGACTTGGCGATGATACGATCTTCGACATCCGTGATGTTCATCACGTGGGTAACTTTCAGGCCTTTGAACTTCAGATAGCGGCGCAGAATATCGGCGTTAAGGGCCGAACGAAAGTTTCCGATATGTCCGTAGTCCCAGACGGTTGGACCACAATAGTACATGCTGACCTCGCCCTCGCGCATGGGGCGAAACTCTTCGATTTTCCCGGAAAGTGTATTGCGAAATCTGAGCATGCTGTTTCCACTAAAGATGCGCGCCCCTGGAAACTCATAGAGCGCGCACGTTTAGGAGTCTAGGTAAGTATTAATTGCGAGTCAAACCAATAGAACTATGAAGGATTAAATGATGAGCGATGAGCGATGAGTGATGAATGATGAATGATGAATCGATCAAATTGAACGAGGGTTAAGCTTTGAGTCGAGCAGTCCAGGCAGTCCAGGCAACCCACATTCATCGTTTATCAATCATCGTTCCCGTTCCGGAAGTGTTCCCAGCCGCCGGGCTTGAGATTCCAAATGCGAGAGCCTTCAGAAACTTGAACTCCCGAAGACACTGTCGTAATTTCTCCGATATGGGTCAGGGCGACTCCGTCCACCCGCTTGGGAAGACTTGCAACAGTTTCCGCTGGCACCGTAAACAAGAGTTCGAAGTCTTCTCCTCCATGCAGGGCCAGCATTAGCGGATCGAGTGCCCGCCGTCCGCACACCTCCCGCACTAACGGATCAATGGGAATTCGAGAAGCGTCAATCAGCGCTCCAACCTGGCTTTCGGCGCAAAGGTGATTCAGGTCTGAGGATAGTCCGTCGCTCAGGTCGATCATCGCCGTGGCCAGTTTCTGCGTACCCAGCAGCAAGCCCCAGCCGACCCGGGGATCGGGCCTTAGCTGTCTGAGCAGCAATCGATCAATCAGATGCGTTTCAGCGTGGTCCGAATGTAGGCGCGCTCCGCGTTCGAGCAGGCGCAAACCGGCCGCAGCGTCGCCCAGAAAACCGGTTACGAAGATACGATCACCCGGTCGCGCGCCGCTGCGCCGAATAGGACGATCGGGTTCGCATTCGCCAAACACCATTGAATCGATGACCGTGCGGTCGGGTGATCGTGAAACGTCGCCCCCGATGAGTTTTACGTCATATCGATCTGCTAGACTGAAAAAGCCTTCATAGAAACCATCAGTAAACTCCGCATTCCAAACCCCGGTTTGAACCCCGAGTGACAACATGGCCCATCGCGGTCTTGCGCCCATTGCGGCAAGGTCGGAGAGGGAAACAGCAAGCGCTTTATGTCCAAGCAAGTTTGGGGTCGTGTAATCGTGCCGGAAGTCGATATCTTCGATAAGCAGATCGGCGCTGACGACCACGTTTGATCCGGTCGACGGCTTGAACACCGCCGCATCGTCGCCTATTCCGCATACCAGATCGGACGAAGCCGGACGCGAGCGCGCCTGCTCCCGGATCTTTCTGATGAAATCGAATTCGTTCATTTATTCATAAACGCAGATTACCGCAGCTTGGCGCAACTCAAGCCGGGAATTACGGAAAGGAGCTCTAAAAATCCGGCTTCATCCGTGGGTTACTTGCCGCAAAATCTGAAGCACTTACAAGTTGCGGCGCAGAGAATCCAGGCCGGCTTCGATGTTTTCAATTGAAGTGGAAAAGGAGAAACGGAGATGGCCTTCACCGTGAGCACCAAACACTACTCCGGGGACTGTAGCCACCTGCGCGCGTTCGAGGAGTATATCTGCGGCTTCACGGCTATCGCTACTCACTCTGGTGACGTCCGGAAAAGCGTAGAAGGCGCCGGCTGGCGTCTGACATGTCAACCCAATCTCGTTGAGGCCCGTCAGCATTAGGTCACGGCGTTCACGATAGGCAGCCAGATTCTTCGCGAGCAAGTCAGTTTCCGTCGTCAAAGCGGCCAACGCTGCCCACTGTGTCGGCGTGGAGACTCCATTTGAGGAATAGAGCGTGGTCTTTCGCAGGCCGGTCATCCACGGCTCGGAGGCAACTGCATAACCCAAACGCCATCCGGTCATAGCATAAGATTTCGAAAGCGTGAACAATGTGATCGTGCGTTCGAACATTCCCTCGAGTGAAGCGATGGAGCAATGATCACCATCGTAAATTAAATCTTCGTAAGCCTCATCGGCGAAGACAATCAAATCTCTTTCCTGGGCAAAACGTGAAACCGCGAGAGCTTCATCACGAGTGAAAACGACGCCGGTGGGGTTCTGCGGAGTGTTGTAATAGATGGCGCGGGTTTTTTCAGTGGCGTAACGCGCCAGAGTTTCTTGAAAACCATTAACGCGTGCTTCTTCAGTGGGCACCAGGACCGTCGTGCCTTGCGAGTAAGCGATTAAGTCCTTGATGGGTGTCCAAAACGGCGAGAAGACAATCACTTCGTCTCCGGGGTTCACCACCGATTGGAACGCGCCAAACAAACCCTGCATACCACCGTTCATGACGATCACGTCACCGGCCGCTGCCGGGATACTATTTTTCGCCTGTAGCTTCTCGGCAATCGCACTGCGCAACTCAGAAAGTCCCGACGAAGGGGCGTAGCGAGTCTTGTTATCCGCGAGTGCGGCCGACATCGCATCCTTAACAAATTGCGGCGTATGCATGTAGGGCTCACCGCCTTCGAACTGGTGGACTGTAGCGCCTTCAGCCCGCAACTTCATTATCCGGTTGCGAATGTTAACGATGTCGGAAAAGCCGATTTCATCGAGACGCGAGGCCAGGCGGAAACCCGTGGGCAAAGCAGTAGAGGTCACTATTATAAGAAATTCCTTCCGAGCAATTGTTGAAGCGGGAATGAAGGCGGATTATATCCCTGCTGATGAGGGCCGTCTAGCGCGCCTGATCTCAGATGGTGGATTAATTGGAATGCAGGTTGGAGTTGAGAACATTTCTTGGCGGACCGCGTCTAACCTCGCCCGCATCTTGCGTAGAAGTCACTTGCTGGAAAACGGTTTGTCTTTACGCATTAGTTTCGGGCGAGGGCGCCCGCGGTCCGTTAAAAAGTCGAACATTCGACCCAAACTGATCTCTTGCCTGATCCACTCCCCCAATCAACGACCTGATCTCACGCCGAAGGGAATCGGGCAGGTGTAGTCATAAGGCCTCCAAACTTAATCCGGCATTTGCTGCGGCTATCCCAACTATTGAGGTTTTAGATTAGGTTTACTAACCACACTTAAGAATTAGTTTTAACTAACAGCTCCTAAATGTAAGTGTTGACACGGCGAACGGAGGGGCAGTAACATGGCGGCTCGCCGAGCTGCTGGCTAACTCGCCATTAGTCTCTCAACGTTTTCGCCGATATTTTCGTTGGCATTTCCCGTCGGAATCAGTCGTCCACCGCATTGGATCATGGGCCGTTCTGCAGTAACCATACCCGAGAAACTCTTCTTCAAGATTGGTGAGGTCTGTGAGCTGGCCGGAGTGCAGGCGCATGTCTTGCGCTACTGGGAGTCGGAGTTTCCCATGCTGGCCCCGCAGAAAAATCGTGCCGGCCAGAGGGTCTATCGCAAGCGCGATGTGGAAATTGCTTTGCGAGTTAAAGAACTGCTTTACGAGGACCAATACACGATCGCCGGGGCCAAGAAACGACTGGCAAACGACCTCCGTGCGGGCGGTAAATTTAAGGTGAGCCCGGAAGACAACGGGGAAGATTCCGATCACTCTGCACGCGCAGTGCAAGCCACTTCGTCGCCCACAGGCGGTTCGAGCCCCGGCACCAAAACCGCGGCAGACAGAAAAGCCTTAAGACAGCTCTCTACGGAGTTGCGTGAGCTTTTGGCTTTGCTTGAAGCTTCGAAATCCGCGAAGAAATAATTGACCCCACCTTTCCTGAGAGCCTTTTCTGACAGTCTTAATTTCCTGGATCTACTGACAGTGGATCATGCAAACCATCCGGTTGCGTTACGAGGTCTTTGTAGAGATACTAGGCGACAACAGACGGGACGTGGCGCAGCCTGGTAGCGCGCACCCTTGGGGTGGGTGAGGCCCCGAGTTCGAATCTCGGCGTCCCGACCAGTTTGAAGGGCTTCCAATTGAGACAGATTGGGAGCCCTTTTAATTTGATTCTGCCGAACCCCATCACTACGCTCCGAGTTCTGACGCCCATCAGGTGCCGGCCGCTAGTTCACCAATCACAATCTCCGAAATGAGTGTTTTGTGGACCGGACACTTATGCGCGATCTCCTGAAGGCGAGCCAATTGCTCACCGCTTAGATTTCCCTCAAAGGTTACTGAACGTTGAATGCGGTGCGCATAACCTTCGGTCGTGCGGGTGCACTCTTCACAGTCCGCCGCGTGGACCCGATCTATTCGCAAACGAACTGTCACGCGTTCGAGCGGCCATGCCTTTCTCTTGGCGTAGAGTTTTGCCGTCATGGATATGCAGCTACCAAGCGCGGCGAGCAATAGTGTATACGGATCAGGACCCGCGTCGTCACCGCCGGCGTCGATCGGCTCATCGGTGATGAAAGATTGACCTTCACCATAGCGGACTTCGTTTTGCAGATTAGTTAGCGAACTGACCACGACTTCGCGCATTGTGACCTCCAATAAGTGAATGAAACGGTAAAGGCTGATTCTATCAGTCGCTCAAGTGATTTGCTGGACCGCGGGCGTCCCGCTCGCAATGAGCAGTGGCCGTGTTGATGACTGGCGTGGTCCACGTTGCTCGGTCACTGCGGGCGGGACGCCCCCGGTCCCAGTTGAGAGCTTGAGCGCTACCCACGCGCGTCGAAAGGGGTCTGCATTTGGCGCCGCTTGCAGTAGTCACTTTCGTGCGGCTACACTCGTCGCCGTTTCAAAATAATGAATTTCATAATGCGACGCTCATCCTGCGACCTTCCGCTGGTGTTTAGATAAAGGATCTAAGAATGAAAATTCACGAGTATCAGGGTAAGGAACTGCTCAAGAAGTTTGGCGTGCCGGTGCCCAGAGGCATTGTGGCGCGCTCAGTGGAGGAAGCCCATCGAGCCGCCACCGAACTTGCGACGCCGGTGGTAGTCGTTAAAGCACAGATTCACGCGGGCGGGCGCGGCAAGGGCGGCGGGGTGAAACTCGCGAAGAGTCCTGACGAAGCAAAGCAGCGGGCCTCAGAGATCCTGGGAATGAATTTGGTCACGCATCAGACGGGGCCTGAGGGTCGCGAGGTGCGTGTGTTGTTGATTGAAGAAGGCTTGCCGATCGATAGAGAATTCTATCTGGGCATCGTGCTTGATCGGGCATCGGGCCGTTCGGTGTTTATGGCTTCCCAGGCGGGTGGAATGGACATTGAAGAGGTCGCCGCGAACACACCGGAAAAGATTCTGAAGGAAACTATCGATCCGGCAGTCGGCTTTCGTTCGTTCCAGGCGCGCAAACTCGCGTTTGGTCTCGGTCTTCGTCCCGACTTGATTAATCAGGCCGTGAAGTTCATGCAATCGCTTTACACCGCCTATGAACAGATGGACGCTTCGCTGTTGGAGATCAATCCGTTCCTGCTCACGAAAGACGATCGCCTGATCGCGCTTGATGCGAAGGTAAATTTTGACGACAACGCGATGTTTCGTCATAAGGAGTTTCTCGATCTGCGCGATCTGAACGAAGAGGAGCCGCTGGAAATCGAGGCGTCGAAGTTTGATCTCAACTACATCAAGCTCGACGGAAATATTGCCTGCATGGTAAACGGCGCCGGCCTGGCGATGGCCACCATGGACATCATCAAGCTCGCCGGAGGAGAACCGGCAAACTTTCTCGACGTCGGCGGCGGCGCTTCGCAGGAACGCGTGGAAGCCGCATTTCGCATTTTGTTAGCTGACGAAAATGTGAAGGCGGTTTTGATAAATATCTTCGGCGGGATTGTTCGTTGCGACATGGTGGCGCGCGGCGTGGTTGAGGCGGCGAAGAATCTCGGCATTGAGGTGCCGGTCGTTGTGCGTCTTGAGGGAACGAATGTGGAAGAAGGCCAGCGGGTGATTCGTGACTCAGGAATGAACTTCACGGTGGCGCAGGGTATGCAGGATGCGGCGGAAAAAGTGGTCGCTGCGGCTGCATAGCTTAAAGCTGAGCGGCGAAATTTAGATTGAGTTTGGTGAGCACAAATTTCTTATGAGCATTCTCGTTAACAAAAGCACGCGTCTGGTGGTGCAGGGCATCACCGGCAAAGAGGGAACTTTTCACACCAGGCAAATGGTGGAGTATGGGACCAATGTGGTCGGCGGCGTAACTCCCGGCAAAGGCGGCACGACACACGAAAACATTCCGGTGTTCAATACCGTTGCTGACGCGGTGAGAGACGCCGGTGCAAACGCTTCCGTAATTTACGTGCCGCCCGCCTTTGCTGCCGATGCAGTGATGGAAGCGGCTGATGCCGGCATCGCAGTCGTGGTTTGCATCACCGAGGGTATTCCCACGCTCGACATGGTCAAGGTCAAAGAGTATTTGCGAAACAGATCGACTCGACTGATTGGACCAAACTGCCCCGGCATCATTAGCCCGGGAAAATGCAAGATCGGCATTATGCCAGGTCACATTCATCGGGAAGGTCGTATCGGCGTGGTGTCTCGTTCAGGCACCTTAACCTATGAGGCTGTGGGCCAACTTACGGCTTTGGGTTTGGGCCAATCAACTGCGATTGGTATTGGCGGCGATCCGATCGTCGGCACGACTCATGTTGATGCGTTGCGACTTTTCCAGGACGACAATGAGACCGACGGCATTGTGATGATTGGCGAGATTGGCGGCACAGCTGAAGAAGAAGCGGCGGCTTTCGCGAAAGTCCTACGTTACCAAACCCATCGTCGCTTTTATTGCCGGACAGACTGCGCCGCCCGGACGTCGCATGGGGCATGCCGGCGCAATCATTGCCGGCGGGAAGGGAACCGCGGCGGAGAAGATGAAAGCGCTTGCAGAAGCAGGGATCCGCGTGGTGAAGTCGCCGGCTGATATCGGAACCGGCATGAGAGACGCTTTGGGCGCTCGCTCGGCAGCGTAAAGCAGTAAGCGACAGTAAGCCAGAGATAGGATCGCTGCACGCAACCGGGGGCTCAGAACGGATCTGAAAATCACAATTCGAAAACGAGTTCGACTCGAGCGGTGCGCTCATGAGATCCGGGGTCGTCAGTGCCGGGCGATGGCCAATATTTGAAGGGGAAAATTAATGGCAGAACAAGGGAATCTTACATTCGGAATCGTAAAGCCTGACGCGTTTCGCGCCGGCCACACTGGAAACATCATTCAGCGCATCACTGACTCCGGGTTTAAGCTGCGAGCAATTAAGACGCTGCACATGACTCAGCAAGAAGCAGAAGGATTCTATGCGGTCCATCGCGAGCGGCCGTTCTTTGGTGGGCTCACGGAATTCATGTCGAGCGCTCCCTGCGTAGTCATGGTTTTGGAAAAACAAGATGCGGTTAAAACCTGGCGCGATTTAATGGGGGCCACCGATCCCGCCAAGGCCGACGCGGGCACTTTGCGAAAAGACTTCGGCGGTTCATTGGGCGAGAACGCGGTGCACGGCTCCGACTCAGACGAAAATGCGGCTATCGAGATCGCATATTTCTTCAGTCAGCTCGAGTTGGTCTAGTACCATGGCGGGCATTCCTGTTTTTCGTTCTTCAATCCAGTAATGGGTTGGTAGGGACACCGGGCCGATTCGCAACAGAGTGACGAGATGAAGCGTTGTCCAACGTGTAATCGAGAATTCACTGATGAGTGGCTTACATTCTGCACCCAGGATGGAGCTTCGCTCGTCGAGGTCAGAGGCGCGCCGTCGGAGCCCCCTCCGACTTTTGTCTATCCTCCCATTCCGCCTACGGTCAGCAGGAGCGAGGAACCTACGCTCGATTTCCCCGATGCCTATAAACCGCCGGCAGTTCCGGTCATTATCGAGTCTGCTTCTCCCGCAAGCTGGCAACCGCCGCCGCCGCCATCGCGGCAATATATCGGCACGCAGCAAAATTCGATGGCTGCCATTTCCCTCGTCCTGGGAATTGTCAGTATGACCGTCGGCTGGTGTTGTTCCTTCGGAGTTCTGACGGCTCCGGTGGGTATCGCTTTGGGAATCGCAGCTCTGGTCCAGATCAAGAACAACCCTACACGTTACACCGGAAAGGGGATGGCCATCGGCGGGATTGCGACGGGTGGGCTTTATATCGCTTTTATGGTGTTGCTGTTTTTCGTTTATGGCATGGCCATTCTCGCCGGCGGACTGAGTAATTTATAAGACCAGGGAGTGCCATCTTGAAGCGCTGTTCGACCTGCAATAAGACATTTACTGATCGCAATCTAACCTTCTGCATCGACGACGGGACTCCGCTGCTGCCGGTCGAAGAGATTTCCAAGCCGGACGACGAAGAAACCGTTGTCACTCCCTCAGCCGGATCGCGCGTCGACAGTCGATCGGGAAACGCAGATTCTGCTTACCAGCCGCCGGGCAGTTACGTTCCTCCCGGCACATCGCCCACTCAAACGAGTAACCGGAAAACCTGGCCGTGGGTGCTGGGAATTGCGATGCTGCTATTACTGGCTGTGGTCGGACTTGGGATCGCCGCCGCTACCTTCATCCCATCGATGTTGCGATCGTCAAACGAGAACGCAGCAACCTCAGACACTAATGTTAACCAACGCAACCAGAATCAGAACCTGAATTCAAACTCCGCGGAGACGCTCGAGAACGACAGCAACCTGAACGCGGAAGCGACGGAGCCGCCCGCGAATGAGTCTGATGTGCTGTCAACCCTCACCGACATCGAGCATGAATGGACCGTTGCCAACATCAATGCCGACAAGAAAAAGTTAAATCACATCCTGGCGGATGATTATGTCGGCCAGACCTTCGATGGAAAGACTCAAGGTAAAGCTGATTACCTGAGGACTATCCAGAGAGATACGTCGATCCAAAAATGGGAGTTTGACGATTTGAAAGTCAACTTGCTCGGTGATCGTGCTGCGTTGACTGGAATATTGCGGCTCGAAGTGCAGAATCAGCAGGGGCAGGTCGGTTCGGTTACGATTCGCTTTACCGACAAGTTTGTCTGGCGTGACAATCGCTGGCAAGCTGTAGGGTCAGAAGTGAAGTTGGAACAGTGAGCTGCCCCGACGGGAAATGGTCCGTAGGAGAAGACATGTCAATCATTAGCGATGTAATCGAATCGACGAAAGCCATCATTCAGGGCATGAGTGTGACGCTGTCGTATATTCCCAAACAGAAGTGGACAGTCCAATATCCCGAAGAGCCGGTCACAGTGCAGCCGCGTTATCGCGGTCAACATCTGCTTCACGTTGATGAACTCGGTCGCGAAAAATGCGTGGCTTGTTTTCTCTGCGCCGCGGCGTGTCCCTCAGAGTGCATTTACATTATTGCCAAAGACGATCCCCGTCTCCCTGAAGAGCGGATCGGTGTCGATGAACGCTATGCTGAGGTCTATAACATCGACTACGGACGTTGCATTTTCTGCGGCTATTGTGTCGAGGCCTGTCCCAAGGATGCGATCACTCACGGATACAATTTCGAACTCTCCGTCTACAATCGGGCCGACCTCCTTAAGACGAAGGACGATCTGCTGATTACTAAGCAAGTGCAGTCCAGAAACTATCGCGTCGCTGCGTCAACCGAAGATGTTGATTCGGAATACAAAGAGGTATAGAAGTCAGCAGACAAGAGTCGGGAAACAGAGTTACCCGGCGCCGACGGTTGCGCAAGGATTCAAAGTCCGTGAAGCGGACGATTGAATGAATTGGACCCAGCTCCCCAGCTTTTTCAGCCGTCGCCAACTTCTGCTTGAACGGCCATCGATCGCAGCGATGAATCGATGGGCTATTTTCAGTCGTCCGCTGAGGCGGACAGAGTCGAGACCACTTTTTGTGCAAAGCCGCTGCGGTCGGGTCAAATGTTTAAGACCAAACCATGACAGATATGCTGACTCCTGTATTCTGTCTCCTATCTTCTGAATTCCGACTTCCGCTCTATGCCCTACCGCGAATTCCACTATCGTTGGGAATATGATCTTCAGGCGTCGCCCGAAAGCCTTTGGCCGTTTGTCTCCGATACTAATCGTTTTAACCGAGATACAAGTGTTCCGGCATTAGAAGTCGAGACCGGTAGCCGGTTGCGGAACGCGCGCCGCCGGGCGAAATTATCAATATTTGGCTTGCCGGTACAGTGGGAAGAACAACCATTTGAGTGGATCCGGCCGCGGCGCTTTGGAGTATCGCGTTCATACAGTAAGGGACCAATCGCAGAGTTAAACGTGTGCGGAGTGCTGACAGAAAAATCGGCCGGGGGGCACGCATTTTGTCTACGAACTTCGCGCGCGCCCCAAAACGCTGCTGGGCTTTTTGGCGATTCCATTACAGATTGGACTCGCTGGGTCGCGCAGATTTCGCACCGCGTTTGAAAAGTATGATGAGTTCGCGAGCCGTGAAGAAATTGGAGCCATAATTCCAGCCCCCGAATCCGTCGGCACGTTGCCCGAAGCCATGGCCAGCCGCCTGCAATCAGCGACCGCCCGACTGAAAGCCGATGGCGCTGATGGCCAGGTCGTCGACCGGTTGGCTCTGTTCATTCAACAAGCAAACGATTTTGCCCTGGCGAGGATCAAGCCTTATCAGTTGGCGGACGAATGGAAAGAATCGCGCCGGAGCGTACTCGAGGCTTGCCTGCGGGCGACGCGGGTTGGTCTTCTCGACTTGCAATGGGAACTGCTCTGTCCGATGTGTCGCGGATCGCAGGGCGGAGGCAGCTCACTTTCAGAGCTTGACTCAAATGCGCATTGCGAGACCTGCAAAATAGACTTCACCGTCAACTTCGATCAATTCGTTGAACTTACTTTTCATCCCAACGATGCTATCCGACCGCTTGACGTCAAAGATTATTGCATTGGGAGTCCCCAGCGAACTCCTCACGTGGTGGTGCAGCAACTATTATCGGCGCGTGTTAATCGGCAATTGGAGTTGCCACTCGAAACAGGCAGCTATCGTCTGCGCGCGCTCGAGCTGGCCGGTGAAATCCCGGTAAGGGTGATTGATGATGGATCGACTACCGCAGTGGTCACAGTGTCGGATCACGGTTGGTCAAGCGACGAATTAATCATCGCGCCCCGGACCTCGTTAACACTTAAGAACGAAACTGATGCCGAGCAGCTTTTCATCCTTGAGCGCTTGGCATGGAGCGATCAGGCAGCCACGGCGGCGGAGGTTACGGCCTTACAGATCTTTCGAGATCTTTTTTCCAGCGAGGCGCTGCGGCGTGGCGAGCAATTTTCAGTAGGCACGCTCACAGTACTATTTACGGATTTGAAGAGTTCGACCCAACTCTATCGTGAGATTGGCGATGCGACCGCCTTCGGTCGCGTGATGAATCACTTCGACGTGATTAAGGAATTGATCGCCGAGGAAAACGGCGCACTGGTTAAAACCATTGGCGATGCCGTCATGGCGGTGTTTCGACGCCCGTCGGCGGCCCTGAAGGCGATGCTGTCGGCCCAGCAGCTGCTGGCTTCACCACCTCCGGGAGTTGCGCCCTTAATATTAAAGGCGGGAATTCACAGTGGACCGTGCATCGCTGTTACTCTAAATGACCGGCTTGATTATTTTGGCTCGACGGTAAACATGGCGGCGCGGCTCGAGAGTCTCTCGTCCGGCAATGACGTGATCATCTCGCGGGCGCTTTACGATGATCCGGAAGTGCGCGAGCTTTTAATTTCAGAAGGCTTCGAGGCGATCGCTTTTCAGCACGAGTTGAGGGGCTTCGCTGACGAGAAGTTTGAATTATGGCGCGTTGCCCCGGCGGCGAAGCGAGCTGCCACTGACTTGCACGGAGGAACACCGATGCGGTTCTGAAGATGTGGGTTTTGGCGGGCCGGCGTGGATTGGAAGTTAAGGAATTCAGGTTAGCTCGCAACTGGGATTTAGACGGGAACTTTTTCCTCTGTGCCAATCCAGTCCTTCGGGCTCGTTCAGGTTCGAATAATGACAGCACTCCTTGAAGCGCGAGAGATTTCGAAGGTCTACCAGATGGGGACCGCTACCGTTACGGCCCTCGACAGTGTTTCTCTGACGATTGGCGAAGGCCAGTTTGTAGCGATTCAGGGTACGTCAGGTTCGGGAAAGAGTACCCTGCTAAATATGGTGGGCGGGTTGGACCATCCGTCCAGTGGAGACGTCTACTTCAATGCGAAACCGCTGGGGCCGCGGAGTAAGAAGGAGATGGCCCGTTATCGACGATTCTCAGTCGGCATGATCTTTCAAAACTTTAATTTAATTCCGACGATGACGGCTGAAGAGAATATCAAGCTGGCGCTTGCCTTCGGCGGTCTGCGCGGAACCCAGCGTCGGCAGCGATCGAGGGAGTTGCTCGGTCGGGTTGGTTTGTCTGATCGCCTGACGCACCGCCCTGCCGAACTCTCGGGAGGTGAACAGCAACGAGTGGCCATCGCGCGGGCGCTCGCAAACAATCCCAAAGTGCTGCTGGCCGACGAACCGACGGGAAATCTGGACTCAACTCGCGCACATGAATTGCTCGGCTTGTTGCGCGAGATGGTCACTCTTGATTCGCTGACTATATTGATGGTCACCCACGATCGCGAGCTTGCCGGGAGTTTCGCCGATCGAATTATCGTGATGAAAGACGGCCGGGTGGTAGAGAATGAAGGCGAAGGCATGTAACGCGAACCTCTGGTTTGCGCGCCGGGCCGCTTGAGCTTGGCAAATCGAGCTGATTCCAATCGCGAGGTTAACGATGTCGACTAAAAACGCCGAGATGACACTGGAGGCACTGAGATCGGTGCCGCTCTTCGCTTCGCTTAACGATGCAGCGGCCACGGAATTGCGAGAGCTGCTGACTTTCAGCGATGTAGGGGGAAATACGCAGATCTTTCACAAGGGTGACACCGGCAATGCGATGTACCTGATCGAGCGCGGCAAGGTTCGAATCAGCATCACCGACGAGGATCGTCACGAGATAACCCTGGCTGAAATTGCTCAGGGTGATTTTTTTGGCGAGATGTCCTTAATCGATGGGCGACAAAGATCTGCGGATGCCCGCGTAATCGAGGACGCGCGTTTTGCGGTTCTTTCGCGCACAGACTTCCTGGCCTTTGTGAGAGCGAATCCGGATGTGGCGCTTGGCATGTTAGGGGCCTTGACGGATCGGCTGCGGCGCACCGATGAGTTGTTACGCTCGCGCGTCTCGCGCAACGCAAACGAGGAGGAGCGAAAGCGCGCCACGGTGGCCGATCGCGCCGCCGATATGATTGCCGAGTTTGGCGGAAGTTGGAAGTTTATCGGCGTCTCGATTGCCTTGATATTTTTATGGATTGTTTTCAACACCTACATGGTGGCAAGTGGTTTCGATCCCAAGCCTTTCCAGATGTTGAACTTGTTGCTGGCGGTGATTGCCGGGATGCAGGCGCCGATCATTATGATGTCTCAAAACCGGCAGGGTGAAAAAGACCGGCTCCGTGCCGACTTGGATTACCGGGTCAACCTTAAAAACGAGCTTTCACTCGCGGAAGTGCTGCGACGTTTGGATGTTCTGGAAAGTGAGCGTTTACCAAAACTTTTCCAAGAGCACAACGCGTTGCTCGCCGAGCGAACGGAAGATTCAATGTCCAATGCAAAGGAGAGCCCAAGGTCCAGAGTCCAAAGTCCAACGTCATAGGGGTTTGGGCAAGAAAGTCTCTGGTTAATCGACTTTCGAGAAGCAGCCGAAACTCCAAAATATTAGACTTTGCAGTCTGAACCGTTCAGTCACCCGATGATCAAGGCAATCTTTTTTGATTTTAACGGCGTCATTCTCGACGATGAGCCGATTCAAATGCAGGCATACAAGGAAGTTCTGGGCGGTCACCAGATCGAACTAACCGAGGCTGATTACTACAGCGCGCTGGGGCTGGATGACAAAGGATTCGTGCGGCATGCTTTTCAGCGCGCCGGAAAATCTTTGAACGATGACGTGTTGAAAGTCGTGTTGGAGCAAAAAGGCGTTCGTCATCGCGAACTGATCGCGGATGAGTTGCCCTTGTTTCCCGGCGTGGTGACATTTCTGAAGGCCACGGCGCGAAACTTCCCGGTGGGAATAGTCAGCATGGCAAGTCTTAGCGAAATCGAATACGCGTTGAATCGCGCGCGCCTCCGCTCACTATTCTCGGTAGTTGTTAGCAGCGCAGACGTCTCCGCCTGCAAACCGGCGCCCGATTGTTATCGCGTCGGTCTTGATAAGTTGAACGCGCAGCGACAAGCAACGAGGCAATTGCCATTACTTGCGAGTGAGTGTTTGGTGATTGAAGACTCCCCTCCGGGAATTGAATCCGGCAAAAGCGCCGGCATGCGCACACTCGGCGTCACCAATACAGTGACCGACGCTGAACTTCGAACCGCAGGCGCAGAAGTCGTTACCGCGAGCCTCGCAGACTGGACCGTGGCGGCAGTCCATCACGTTTTTGATTGATTGTCCGGCAAACTTCGATTTGGCCAGTTTCACGGGAACACACTTAGTAACCTTCATCAGACCAGAATCGACAAACTAAAAGTTTTCGGATATTTACCAAATCATGAGCTTCCTCGACATCCTGCACCTGGCTTTACGAAATCTGCGACAGGCCAAGCTGCGGTTTTTCCTGACCACCATGGGTGTGATCGTCGGCGTTGCGGTGATTGTCACCATGGTGTCGTTTGGTCTTGGTCTCCAGCGAAACATGCTTTCACGTTTTCGCGCTCTCGATCTCTTCAATGAGGTTAGAGTGTTTGGGAAGAGCGTTTTCTCCATGGCCGTCGCCGGCGTAGACCCAAAACTTAAGCGAGATGACAATCCCGGCGAACGTCGAGGCCCCGGATTTAGGTCGAGTCAGGCCCCTACCCGAATACTCGATGATGCTGCGCTGGCTGAAATCGCGGCTATCCCGGGCGTTGCTTATGTCGAACCCGATATAAGTTTCACTACTTTTGTGCGGGCTAATGGACGAGTAGTGCCGCTCTCGGTCAACGGAGTTTCTGTTTCAAATGCTTCGTCCCGTTTCAAGAATTTTCTCGGGGGACAAATGATCAGCCGCCCCGATGCAGACGAAGCGGTGATTGACGACCTCACCGCGGAAACGCTTGGTTTCAAACAAGCGGCTGATGCCGTCGGCCAGACAATTGAGTTTCTCGCGCCCGCGGACGAGACGGGACAGGCAGGGGGAAATCAAAAATCAAAAGACGAAGCGGAAAGTGAAGACGAAGGTGGACTAAACTTTTTCGGCATCCCGCTCGACGATGAAGGCGATGAACAACGCCGCGGGTCGAAGCCGGAAAGCCCGACCGGGCTCAACCAGGTAGTGGGCCACACATTTCGCATTAGTGGCGTTCTTGATAGTAAGCCGAACAAGGAGGGAGCAGGGCAGGGTGGCAGGATTGGGCTAATGTCAGGCGCGTCGGTCTACGTGCCGGTGCGAGCGGCGCGGCAATGGACGCTCACGCATCGAAATCCGATGAACGAAGTAGCCCTCGCTTTGGCGCGGCAAAGCGGTCAACTCGGAGACAGGCAAAGTGAAGGCTATCTCTCAGCGGTGATCCGCGTTGACGATCCGGTAGCGCTCACGCCGGTGCGGCAACGCTTGACTGAACTTGGCTTGAGCAGTTTTTCGATTGTTGATGAGCTCGAACAGCTGCGCACAGTCTTTCTGATTCTCGACTCAGTGTTGGGACTGCTGGGCGGAATTTCTCTGTTGGTGGCGTCGTTTGGGATTGCCAACACCATGATTATGTCGATTCTCGAGCGCACGCGCGAGATTGGGATCATGAAAGCGATAGGCGCAGAAGACCGTGAGATAAAACTGATCTTTTTTGTCGAAGCTGCGGTGATTGGGGTTACCGGAGGAGTGCTGGGAACACTGGCCGCGTGGGCCGTAGACGGCATTGCAAATCGTCTCGCTTATCGCTTCGTGTTGAAGCCTCAGGGTGCCTCCTTTGTAGACTTCTTTTCTTTGCCTCCATGGCTTTCAGCCAGCGCAATCCTGTTTGCGGTGGTTATCTCGATTCTGGCGGCGCTGTATCCTGCGGCGCGCGCGGCGCGAATCGATCCGGTGCGGGCCCTGCGTCACGACTAGACCGCGCTATCTCTGATCTTGGAAACTCAGGCGCGGAACACGATCATCCCTACCACTGCGGCAACCACTATCAGCACCTGAACGCCCAGGAGTACGGTCCCCACAATTCCACAAATGCGACCTGCCTTGGTGAGATCTCGGCCCGAGGTATCCATGCGACCGTGATCCATGTCCTCCAGATCGCGGTCAGCCATAATCCAGGCGGCCAGGCCGAAGAATGGACAGACAACCAGACTCAATATTCCAAATGCGAGAATGATTCCGCCGCGATTTGGTTTCATAAGACTAATCTGGATCTCTACAGAGAATGGCGGCGCTGCCGACTACGATTAGCCGACAGTGCCGCCGTGAAAAACTTCAATTATTTTAAGCGACGTACGTGGTGGTTTGGATTACGTTTCCGGGCCTTCGTCGCGGGCGTGGCCATGGGCTTAGGATTCCAGAAGGTTGGATCAACCGCGGCCATCTCTTTTTCCACATAGCTCATGCGCGGCGCAAACGCGTAAATGCTTGCATCGCTCGACATCACCATTTCGCGGACAGCTTTGTCGGCGTCCTTTCGCATGTCGTCGCTCATAGCTTCGCGCACTTTTCGCGCGATTGGGTCATCCAGTTCCGCCAGTGATTTCATCGGTCTGAAGGTTAGGTAGGTTCCACCGGGCGCTCCTGAAACTACCTGAAACACAGCGAGGTGAAAATTATCCAGCTTCGCCTTCTGGCGCGCGATGTTGCTCACCTTCTGAATATATTCAGCCCATTGCGCGTCGTATCCCGGTTTAAGTCGGGTCGTAATAATCTGGAAATAGCGCATGTGCGGAATGCTGACGCCGGGGCTAAAGCTAAGCTCCGGCCGGTATCTCACCAGAATGTCTCGCATCGCGTTATGGAGCACGGGATTCTCCTTCTCGAGCCTGTCGAGCTTGGCCCTCATCACGCCGGTGGCGGACTCCAACTTGCTGTCGGTCGCGCGGTTCATTGTTTCCAGCTGGCCGAATGACTCAAGGGAAGTGATGTAGAGAACTTCGTTTTCATTCCCGGCGACCGGCACCAGTGCGATTCGGTAATTAGGCGTCTGCAACTCGTTGAAGATTCCCGTGAATTCAGCCGAGTGTCGGTTGTGTACACTCATCATTCCGGGCTTGATTTCCTCACGGACAATTAGCAATGCCTGGGGTGGGCTCTGGGGCTGGGCCATAACTTGCGAGTACGCCGAAACCAAAATTACCACCAGCCACAACAGAAAAGACTTCTTCATGAATCAATACCTCCAGAGGGTTTAGGGTTTTATTGAACGTGCAGCCAGGTAAGATCTGTTCTGACTACTTTGCGGTACAGAATAAGATTCAGGAAAACTTAAAGACTGGGGGCGTCGCAGGCCCCTGGGCTGATTTGTGACGCCACTTCGGCGTCCAGGCTTTGTAGGCGGCGACGATACGACGATTGCTTCCGCAAGTCAATAATTGAATAAGGAACAATCAATCGGAGTCTCGCACGGCGGAAGATGGTAATATCTGGTCACCGACTTAATTACCCCATTGACGCATCCCGGTCCGATAAAACTGTGAGGAGATCACGAATTTGACCACGAGTCGCACGCTTACTTACCTTCTGGTTTGCTCCATATTGATTGCGAGTGCGCACCTGCATTCCACCCAGTCGCAAACCGCGCCAAGGACTGCGATCGACGGGTTTACGGCGGAGGGTTCTGCAAATCAACGGCGGTGGGAAGAAATGTATCAGCGTCTGCCGGCGCCGGATTCGGCGCGCGAGCATCTGCGTCGTTTGACAGCGGAGCCTCATGTGGCGGGAACGAAGGAAGATTATGCGACCGCGATCTACGTCCGGGACAAGATGCGCAGCTACGGGATTCCTTCGGAGCTGAACGAATATGACGTGCTGCTCAATTACCCGAAGCAACCCGCCGTGGTTGAGTTGATTACGCCGCGTCGCCGTTTGCGTCTGGGGGTAAAGGAGGCACTGATTCCGGCGGATCCGTCGTCATCCAGTTCCAAAATCATTCCACTCTTCAGTGGTTACAGTCCCAGCGGCGAGGTCACCGCGCCCCTCGTTTACGTGAACTATGGTCTGCCACCGGATTACGAGGCGCTGAAAAAAGTCGGCGTCGAGGTGAAGGGCAAGATCGCAATCGCGCGCTATGGAAATTCGTTTCGCGGCGTGAAGGCCAAGGTTGCCGAAGATAACGGCGCAGTCGGCTTGATTATCTATTCCGATCCCGCAGACGACGGCTACGCGCAGGGCGACGTTTATCCGAAAGGGCCGTGGCGCCCGGTAAGTTCGGCGCAGCGAGGATCGGTTCAATATCTGTTTCAGTCGCCTGGCGATCCATTGACTCCCGGCAGGCCGTCGGTGCCCGGAGAGGCGCGTCTCAAGATTGAAGAAGCCACAAACCTGACGCGCATTCCCGTGCAACCCATTTCATATGGTGATGCGAAGTTGCTGTTGGAGCCTCTGGGTGGCCCCGTCAGGCCCGCTGGTTTCCAGGGTGCGCTCCCGTTTAGTTATCACGTTGGCGGAACTGAGGCGGTGCGGGTCCATTTAAAGACGGTGATGGATTACCAGATCCGGAAGATCTGGAACGTGATCTCGCGGATTGAAGGAAACGAGGAAAAGGACCGCTGGGTAATCATGGGCAACCACCGGGATGCCTGGACCTTCGGTGCCGTTGATCCAAACAGCGGCAGCACGGCGATGCTGGAGGCGGCGCGCGGATTTGGTGAGCTGTTGAAGAGTGGATGGAAGCCACGGCGCACGATATTGATGTGCAGCTGGGACGGGGAAGAGTATGGCTTGTTGGGGTCGACTGAATGGGCTGAAGATAATGCAGCTGAGTTGAAGCAGAAGGCCGTGGTTTACCTAAACATGGATGCGGCAGTATCCGGGGCAAACTTCGGCGCTGCCTCAGTGCCTTCGCTGTGGAAACTGATCCGGGCGGCGACCCGCGATGTTACGGATCCGAAGTCCGGCAAGTCCGTGTATCAGCAATGGCAGGATACGAATCGCGAGCGTCGGGGAGATGCGGCGCTGACCGAGGCGCAGACTGGTTCGGATAGCCCGATCGCTGAGGCTCGGATCGGATCGCTGGGTTCCGGTTCCGACTACACTCCGTTTCTGCAACACCTCGGAATTCCCGCGACCGATATGGGATTTAGCGGCGACTACGGTGTTTACCATTCCGCCTACGATTCATTCCACTGGATGGCGCACTTCGGAGATCCAAGCTTTGCTTATCATGCTACCGCGGCGCGGCTCTGGGGAGTGGTGGCTATGCGCCTGGCTGGAGCCGAGGGTTTGCAGTTTGACTATACCGACTACGCGAAACAGATCAGCGATTTCTTTGAGGAGAGCATGAAGACTGCCAAGCGAAGAAATCTGGCGAACGCCCTTGATGAGAAACCAATGAGAGACGCCATCAAGAGGTTTTGGGAAGAGGCGGCGCTAACCGAGAAGGCCAGGCAGGAGGCGTTGCCAAACTTTGGGGGCGGCTCCGGAGACCGGAAGCTCAGGCGCATCAATGAAGCGTTGATCGGAGTTGAGCGCGCCTTCACAGACCCGCGCGGCTTGCGCGGTCGAACGTGGTATACCCATCAAATCTACGCGCCGGGCACCTACACGGGTTATGCGGCTCAACCGCTTCCCGATTTTCGCCAGGCACTCGAAGATAGAAACACAACTAACGCTAAGGAAGCGCTGGGAAGGATCGTGGAAGCGATCAATCGTGGCGCCGAGGTTCTGAAGAAAGCGCGCGAATAATTGCCGGGATTCGGCGTGGGCCGCTCCGGGGCTTTGAGAATTCTTCAAATCGCCGGGACACTATGCCCCGATCCGCTCTCTGCTTGTCTCGTGCGTTAATAAGTAGAGCAACGCTTTTCATGCGGTAACGCAATTGAACTGACAAGGAGATATTTCATGAGAAAACGCATTTGGGGAATGTGTGTGATTGGTATGTTAATGCTCACCGCCGTTTCGGCCTCAACTTTCATGGCTCAGCGGCCGAGACCCAGGTCTGAAGCGAGAGCCGTAGCGGCGAACGACTTGAAGATTAAGTACCGAATGACCAATGCCGGCCAATCTATCGAAACGACGACGATGCTCAAAGGCGCGCGTGAGCGAACAGAGATGAAAATGGGTTACGGCATGGAGATCGTAAATGTCACCCAGTGTGATTTGAAAAGAACGCTTCAGATTAGCGACAAAGCCAGAAAATATGTCATTACTCCGATGGAGACCGTTGACGCGATCCCGACACCTTCTGCAAGTTCAAGAGTTTCCACAGAGCCGTCGCGGCGTGGCGGTCTGATTACCTATAACACGACGGCTGTTGACACGGGCGAGCGCAAAGAAATGTTTGGTTTCACTGCCCGCCACGTGAAAACTACTATGTCCATTGAATCCTCTCCTGATGCTTGTAGTCCCATGAAGCAAAAAATGGAGACTGATGGCTGGTACATTGATTTTGCCTATGGTCTGAACTGCGAAACCGGCGGTGGACAGCTGGCGACCAGCACGCAACCTGCGGGCGGTTGTCGCGACCGAATGCGTTTCAATCGGCAAGGCGCCGCTCGAACTGGTTATCCCCTGATCGAAACCACCACGATGTATGGCCCGGGGGGTGAAGTTGCCTTTACCTCGACCAGGGAAGTGGTCGAATTGTCGCGCGAGCCGCTCGACGCGGCATTGTTTGACGTTCCGACAGGATATGTTGAGACGGCAAACGCTCAGGAGCTTTATGCCATGCCGTCCATGGACGCGATGATGGCCCAGGCCGACGAAGTACGCCCATCTCAGGAACAACGTCAGCCCAATCAACCCGGCAACAGTAACGCGAAGGCGGCAGGCGTAATCCGCATTGGAATTGTCCCGATCAACAACCGGACCGACCGCGGGATTTCGGCGGATGCGTTGCGCGCTGCATTGATTAGTGAGATTCAGGAGAGCAGCGTGGAAGCGGTTCCTCTCAGAGCTATCGCGCCGGCCGAGATCGAAGCTGAGGCGAAAGCTATGCAATGCGACTTTGTCCTCTACACGCATGTGGCTTCGCTGAAAACCTCCGCGGCCGGCAAGATCGGTGGCATGTTTGGTCGCGCCGCCGGCGTTGGCGGCATCGGCAAGACTGAGGTGAGGATTGAGTATCAGTTATTTGCGGTCGGTCAACCCACCGCTCGGCTTCAATCCGCAGCTACCGCCAAGGAAGAAGGCGACGAGGCGAGTGCGGCTAAAGCGTTGGCACAGGAAGCGAGAATGGTTATTGCTGAAGTAAAGAAGAATAGAAACTAAAGCTACAGGTTCGCAGACTGCTCAGGACCAGGGACCGAGAACACCGGGGGCGATGAAAATTAATTCGTCTCCTTTGGTTTCTCGGTCTTGTTTTTCCCTTTTGGTTTTTTCTCCGCGGGCGGCGGGAGGGCGGCGACGGCCTCTTCGATCTCTTCAGCATGCTTCACTAGCTGCTCAAAGCCGATAGTTTCAGCATCGTCTTTAGTGAGCTGTCTGAGTCGTTCGACGGTGCTCGCGGCCGCCGGCGCCAGCTTCCGCAGCGCTTTCGGAATCAGTGGATTCTTCTCGTCCCGAGCATTCACGTCGTCGATGTTTGTAATGGCCTCGTTAAGGATTCTGGCCATGTCGCCAATAAGTTCAGCCCGGCTTCCGGTTGGCAGTTCTCCCCAGGTCTCGGATTCTTTCTTTAGTTGTTTGGTCGCCGCTTCGGTCACACTGCCGCTCATCGCCAGAAACCTGCGATCGATCGCTCTTATGAAAACATCGATACGCTTATCCAGAATCTGCGCTTCCTGGACGAGCTCTACTTCTTTCGGCGTAAGGTGATCGCGATTTTGAGCGCGGCAGATTGTGGCCGAAGCACTGAGCGTGAACAGCAAAACTGCCGTGGCCACCGCCCAACTATCTATGATTCGATGTTTATTCATTACGGAGTTGGCGTCGGGGCTGCGGAATTCTGCTGAATAGATTTCTCGACTGGTCGCAGGTCCGGCGTTCGATGGGTATCCCGCACGACGTTGTCACCATAGAAAGAGTTGAGCGCCTCAGTGCGACTACTGCGCGCATTATCTTCTATCTCTTTTATCCAAATCGCATACTCGGCCGGCGTCGTCCGGCGCACGCCGCTGAGCCGTGGACCATGCGCTCTGAGGGCTAGTTCCAGTCGCTTATAGTGATCGCGATTCTTGTTGTTACCTGACTTCAGTCCGCGCAAATAGGCGAAAGCATTTTCGACGATGGCCCAATAGCGAGCCGCCTCTCCGGACGCGTTGTCATACTCACGTTCTGCCGTATGAACCTCGGCCCTGGTGAGATGGGCTTCTGCCAGGGTGATTGAAAGCCTCACGCGCGCTTTCGGATCCCTGGCGGCGTTGAGCTGTTCGCGTTCCAACGCTGAAATAACTTTTACCGGAGGAGGCGCGGGAATCTCCTGCGTTTGCGGTTGTTGACTGCTGACTGCTGACCCAGCCAGCGCAATCACCAATAACGTGACCATGAATCGGTGGATCTGTGGGAGTGAGAAGTTCATCTGTGTCGAACTACTACTGCGTGACTTGGCCCGGTTTGCGTTTGGCGCCCTGTCCCAGCTTTATCTGACGACGAAGCGATGGCAGCCGGAGGTTAACCTTGTCGATTTCGAGTTGATTGATTTTCGCGTCGGCATGTGCCAGAAAAAGCTCGTAAGCTGCTAACGCCGCCCGGTATTCTCCAAGATAATCATGCGCCGTGGCAATGAAATAATGAGCGACCGTCAACTCCGGCTTAGCCCTTAGCAACCATTCATACTCGATCAAGGCTTCGGGAAACTGTTTGAGTCGATACAGCGCGGTAGCCAAGTTAGCATGTGCCAGGTAATTATCGGGCGCGAACCTGATCACCCGGCGGAGGATATCGACAGCTTCGGGAAAGCGCCGCGCCTGAACCAGAGCTGAGCTATATCCAATTGCATAGTCAGGATTCGCCGGTTGCAGCCTGGTAGCACGTCTGAAAAACTCCAGCGCCCGATCGGGATCGCCAGTTCGATACGACTCACCGAGCCGCGCCAGAAGCATTGGGTTGTCGGGATTTTTCTTCAAAAGATGCTCAAGCGCCGCGCGACCCACGGCCGGGTCGTCGCTGTTTGCAGCCTCGATCTCTTCAGGAGTTCCAATCACTATCACCCCGCCACTCACGGCGGTTGGATCCGACTTAATGATGCCCGCTGCGTGGGCTACGCGACTGGCGTCCGCCGCCTGTCCGGCTGCTTGATAAGCGATAGCTATTCTTGAAGCGCTCGCCTTGTCCTCCTTGAGAAGAGCCTCGGCGCCTTTTAGATCGGCAACTGCGCCGGACATGTCACCGACAGCTATGCGGGTTTCGGCGCGTTCAAGTAAGGCTGAGAGATTTGCAGGCTCAATCTTTAGCACATGCTCAAGGGTTTGCAGTGCAGCCGCATTTTCGCCAGCGCGACGTTCTGCCTGGGCCCTCAGCAACCAGGTAGCGAGTGGCGCATCCTGATCTGCCGTCGCCGCGGTTGCCAGCCGCGCAGCTTCTTTTGCATCACCGGCGCGCAGGCGGATGTCCGCAAGGACGCGCAATGCCAGGCTGTTCTGCGGCTCGAGTTTGATCGCCCGTCGCAACAAAGGCTCTGCTTCGTTATCGCGATTGAGCCGGACCAACAAAGTTCCGAGCGCGGCATGCGGCAGCGCCCAGTCTTTCCGGAGTTCAATGACTTTTCGGAAACCAGCTTCCGATTCGTTTGGGCGGCCGAGTGAAGACAGGGCGTTGGCCCGTTGAAATTCAGCTTCAGGAAACTCCGGCCGCACCTTGAGAGCCTCGTCGTAGAATTCAAGCGCTTTCGCAAAGTCGCCACGCGCATGTGCATTTTGTCCCCGCTCAAACAACTTGATCGGATCCGCTGCGGAATCACTAAACGCATCTTCACCCTGAGCCTGCGCCGTAACCCGTAGGCAGTGGATGGACGCCAGAAGAGTGACGAGCACCAGCCCGCAGCAGGTCAACGAAGCAAAGATATTTGAAAGGCGGCGGTTCATGAATAGATGGAGAGGAGAGACAGAACCTGGGGAATGGGCTGATCTTAACATGCTGAAAGTAATCGCGTCCAAATTCGGCTGCGCGCCGTCGCGATTGCTTGCTGTGATGCTGGTTGCACTCGTCTTGATGCATGAGATAACATTGCGAACTGTAATCCCATCTCAAAATTTAGAGAAACCGATACGCATGCGGCGCAATGTGTCTGCGCTCCTCGGAGAATCTGATTTCGTGAGTAACGGCTTGATTGAACAAATAGATTCGCCGGTGTCGATCGACTCTAATGCCGATGACCTACTCGCTTTGAAAGAGAGCATGCTGCGACAGATCTTGCGCGACATGGGGTCAGTGATTGTTGCTTACTCGGGAGGCGTTGACAGCAGCTACGTCGCGAGGATAGCCAGCGAGGAATTGAACCGGGAGGCACTTTGTGTGACCGGCGAGTCTGCGAGCATGGCGACTAGCGAGCGCCGGCACAGCGAGGAGCTTGCGAATCGCTTCGGGTGGCGCCGAGAGGTGGTCCCGACTGACGAACTCGATGATGCCAACTACACCAGCAACAGTCCCACGCGGTGTTTTTTCTGCAAGGATGAGCTTTATAAGAAGCTTGGCGCAATCGCCACGGAGCGCGGTATTCAGTTTATTGTTGATGGATCAACCGAAGATGATCTGAATGACTATCGGCCTGGTCGGGCCGCTGCCACAGGTCATGGGGTGCGAAGTCCATTGATTGAAGCACGGAATTAATAAGTCAGAGGTGAGGGAGCTGAGTCGTCGGGCGGGACTGCCGACCTGGGACAAGCCAGCCAGCCCCTGTCTCTCGTCGCGCATTGCTTATGGAATTCCAGTTACGATCGAGCGATTGTCAGTAGTGGACCGTGGCGAGGAAATCATGCGTTCGATGGGCTTCCGCGAGTTTCGGGTTCGTCATCACGACAATCTCGCCCGGCTTGAGATTTCGCCTGCCGAAATGCCGCTGGCCTTGCGTCTGGAAGTAGTGGGCGATCTCGCGCGACGTTTTCGTGAGCTTGGGTTTAAGTATGTGACTCTTGATTTGCAAGGGTATCGAAGTGGGGCGATGAATGAAGCTCTCGATCTGCAATAGAACTCGATTCTAAAAACTTTCCGGAGAAGATCATGTCCAGTATGAGCAGCACAGTGTACGTAGACGATATCCGCGAAATAAAGGAAGAGAATCCTTTTGAGTCAATGATGTCGCGGTTCGATCGAGCGGCCCAACTTCTTAATCTGGACGCGGACCTTTATGCAGTGATGCGCGTTCCCAATCGTGAGCTTAAGGTTTACATACCTACGCGCATGGACTCCGGGCGCATCCAGGTTTTTGAAGGCTATCGAGTCCAGCATAATTTCGCACGGGGCCCGGCCAAAGGCGGAATACGTTACTCGCCAGACGTCAGCCTTGATGAGGTGAGGGCGCTGGCGGCCTGGATGACCTGGAAGTGCGCGGTGGTTAATGTGCCATTTGGCGGCGCCAAGGGCGGTGTTGTTTGTGATCCCCAGCAGATGTCGATGGGAGAGCTCGAACGCATGACGCGCCGCTACGCTTCCGAACTCCTTGATTTTATCGGGCCGGAAAAAGATGTGCCGGCGCCAGACATGAATACCAATGAGCAGACCATGGCCTGGATCATGGACACCTACTCAATGCATGCCCGACATACAGTCACCGCGGTGGTGACCGGAAAGCCAATTGACCTCGGCGGCTCGTCAGGGCGTCGGGAAGCAACCGGTCGCGGGATCCTCTTTGTGATTAACGAAGCGATCAAACGATTCGGAATGACACCGGCAGAGACGCGAGTGGTGGTTCAGGGATCGGGTAACGTGGGAGGAATTGGAGCTCAACTGCTGCACGAGGCCGGCTACAAGGTAGTGGCGATTTCAGATGTTCATGGGGGAATTTACAATCCAGACGGAATCGACATCCCGGCGGTCCTGAAGCATCTCCACGCAACGCGTTCTTTTGAGGATTTTGAAGGCGTGGAAAAAGTTTCAAATAGCGAACTATTGGAGCTCGAGTGTGACGTCCTCGTTCCGGCAGCAACCGAAAATCAGATTACCTCACAAAATGCGGACCGAATTAAATGTAAAGTGTTAGCCGAAGGCGCAAATGGGCCAACGACAGCGGCGGCTGATGAGATTCTCCACGGTAAGGGAATCTTTGTAATCCCAGATATTCTGGCCAATGCCGGAGGGGTGACGGTCTCGTATTTTGAGTGGGTTCAGGACAGGATGGGTTACTTTTGGCGTGAAGATGTCATTAATCAACGCCTTCAGGACACGATGGTGGCCAGTTTCAACGACCTCTGCCGATACGCCGACGCCCACTCGGTGGACACCCGTACCGCAGCTTATATGCTGGCGATTGACCGCGTGGCCTATGATACCCGGATGCGCGGCATCTATGCGTGACGGAAAAAACATAAAGAAATTGGGCCTATCTTTGGAAAAGGTCTTGATTTCACCATGAAGGTAGAGTATGGTCTGGCGTGATTTTGTATCTCGGACAAGTGTAAAGATTTTTGAGGCGGGGCCTCGCTTCGAGTGCTGAATCGTTGACACTAAACGACACTTTGGATATACCTTTGAATATTCAAAGAGGCGCTTAGGTTTCTCAAGTTACGAATCAGGCAGCGCGCGTAGGTGCGTGAAAAGTTTGTTTTTCGGGATAACCCAAGAGGATTTAGAGACGGGCGCGAGCCCGATTCGTTGGCTTGTAGTTGGCGCCACCTCAAAGCAAGAACGATAGCCAGCCGATGGGATCTGGCCACTTGCCCAAGGTGGTATTCATAATCAAACTTCTATTAATCAGGTTTCGCAGGAGGAATGCGATGAGACTCGCAAACAGAGCGCTTATAGCCGCGCTCGCAACATTAATGCTATGTGCCGTGGTGTCGGCGCAGACTTTGAGATTGCCCGAGGATCCACGGAATCAGTCTCCGGCGGTGGGGACTGGTGGTTCGGAAGGCGGACCAACCGGATTGTTTACTATTTACGACGGTTCGACGATTCGGAAGGGCGAGTTCACGTTCAGCGTCGCCTACAGTAATTTTGATCGCGACCCTGGTAATGCGGATATCGTCGAAACGCCGCTGAGCTTTAATGTCGGCTTGAACGATCACATTGAGTTGTTCTTCAAGACCAACGGCTATCGGGGCGTCAAGATCAACAGTCCACAGAATCTGTCAAGTTTCTATCTGCCGAATTCGCAGCTTTTTTTCGGTGCGGCGCAACGGTGCAGCGGCGGTGCGATAATACTTGCGCCTGACCGAGTCAGTGGCACGTTCGGCATCACCGGCGCTGTGGTTCGACCTCCTGGGCCGCCTTGTAACGTAGGCGGACAGGGTTTTGTCCAGTTTCCCTTCATCGGCGCCACGGGCCCGAACTTTGGTCTAACGGGTAATGCGATCGCGCCGCCATTTGTGAGCCGATTGGGCGTTCCGACGGGCGGAAGCGGAAGCTTTGGCGCTGCCTCAAACTTCCCCGGTATTGGTTCGCCGGTGGGCAGTATCCTTCCTGGCATCGTGCTCGCAACTCGGACGATTCCTCCCAACCTGACGTTCAACACGCTGACCGTTCCAAATACCTTCACGATCGCCCCGAGCTACTTGCCTGACGCGCCCTTTATCAACAGGCTCTATGGCGAATCCGCTTTCGGTAACATGGTGGTGGGAGCGAAGATTCGGTTCGCAAGCCCGAACCACGCGGTAGGTTATGGAATCATTCCCTTCTATCGCTGGTATCTGGACAATGCTGATGACTTTTCAGGGTTCAATCAGATGCAGCGGGGCGCTGGTCCCGGTGCGCAGCTTGGCGACTTTGGTTTGATCGGTTTCTTCGATGCCCGCCTCAGCCAGCACGTCAATGTGTCGGTTAACGGTGGTTACATCCTGAACAGCAATCCCAAGAGCGAACTAATGAACGACGCGGTTCTTCTCGACCGTCCGGACGAAGCTCTCTTTGGTATTGGTTTCGACTTTCCGCTCAACAAGTATTTCCAGCTGATCGCCGAAGCGCGAGCCACCAAGTACATGGGTGGCAGAACGCCAAATGCATTCAACAACAACCCAGTTGATGTTCTGGGCGGTGTCAAGATTTACCCCGCACGCTGGTGGGGTATCGGCGGTGCTTACCGTCGGCACATGAATCAGCAGGATCAGGGTCGTTTCAGCGGCCAGCTCCCTGCGGGCTTCAGGCAGTCTGAGGATCCGAATGGTTTCATTGGCCAGTTCTGGATTGGACATCGCAATCCGCGAACCTTGCCGCCACCACCGAATCAGGCGCCAACGGTTTCGGTGTCGTCTTCGACGTCGTCGATCACTACACCATGCCCGCCGGGCACTAGTTCGGATTCCTGCACGCCCAGCTCCAGCAGAACTGTGGATCTGACCGCGGCAGCAACCGATCCTGATAACGATACGCTCCTTTACACCTGGTCAGTTACCGGCGGAACCCTTTCCGGAGACGGTCGCGCGGTTGCCTGGGATCTTTCAGGTGTAAACGCCGGCACCTATACAGCGACGGTAACAGTGAATGACGGTAACACCCACACAGCTGTGGCCTCCACGACGGTCACCGTCAGCTGAGTGCACCGGCTGCGTGCCGCCATGTCCGACGGTTTCAGTTAGCTGTCCGTCTGACGTTGACGAAGGTGCGCCGATCACTTACTCCGCTTCAGTGGGCGACGGCAACGTCACCTACAACTGGTCAGTCTCAGCCGGCACCATCAGCAGTGGTCAGGGTACTTCGACCATCACGGTTGATACGGCTGGCCTCGGTGGTCAGACCGTAACCGCGACTCTCGAGGTCGGTGGTTTGGCTCCGTCTTGCTCGAGAACGGCTTCGTGCTCGACTTCAGTCAAGGCGCCGCCGAATCCACCCGCACGTAAGTTTGACGAGTATGGCGACATCCGCTTTAACGATGAAAAAGCCAGACTCGACAACTACGCCATCGAACTGCAGAACGCACCAGGCAGCACCGGCACGATTGTTGTGTTTGGTAACTGCGCCGGCGCCGGTCAGGCAAGAGGCGATCGCGCGAAGGATTACCTGGTCAACACGCGTGGTATCGACGCTGGCCGCTTGACGGTTATCGACGGTGGCTGTCGCGAAGAACTCGTAGTTGAGCTGTGGACCGTGCCAACCGGCGCGGCTGCACCGACCCCGAGCAACTCTGCAACGGTTGATCCTTGCCCTGAGTGCAAGCGAACTACGCCGCGACGTAGACGCGGGCGCCGCGACTAGGCAACAACCTACTCGCGTCGGTAACCTGACGCGAACCTTCCGAAGCGGGCGATGTTCTCCCAGGAGAGCATCGCCCGTTTCGCTTTTATTTTTCGTAGGGGAAAAATGAAGAACTCTCCAGCCGGGTTCTGCATCGAACAGGCTGGCCAAATCTTTGGCGATACAAATGAGCGAAATTATATTAAACTTGCAACATGCCGTGAGGCGTTAATATCAACTTCCATTAGAAATATGAAAACAAAATTCTCGACGCTAATTCTGGTTCTATTTTCGCTGGCTGCTGTGCCCATGCAGCTGATTGCCGTAGATTCCTCAAAAGATAGCGCTGCCGTAGCCGCTGCCGCTGATCCAGCCAAGTATTCACAGGACTGGCGTGCGAATGGCCCGCCGGGGGGTGATGTGCGCAGCCTGGTCGTCGATCCCAATAATCCGGACCGGCTCTACTTCGGCACTCTGGATGCGCAGATTTACACCTCCGCCGACGGCGGCAGGAGTTGGGAGTTTCTCTACGATTTTAAGCGCCCCAAACTTTTTATCGATCGGATCATTGTCGACCCGCGCGATTCGAAAACTTTGTACGTAGGCGCGCACCGCCACACAGACGCCGGCGGATTTTTTAAGTCCACTGACGGCGGCCGCAAATGGCGCCAGCACCCGCAGCTGAAGAATGAAGCTCTCCACTCGCTGTTCCAGTCGAGTTTGAACCCCAACGTGTTGATTGCCGGCACCTTTCATGGGATCTATCGATCAGACGACTCGGGCGAAAGTTGGAAACACTTGCCCACTTCAACGACACCCGGCCTCGAGCATGTCCACTCGGTCGCTGTAGACCCGAGAACCACTAACACGATCTATGCCGGAACCTTTCATTTGCCTTACAAGTCCACGGATGGGGGGCAGACCTGGCGAAGTATCAAAAATGGGATTATCGACGACTCCGATATCTTCGCTATTGATATCGATCCGCGAGATCCGGATCACGTAATCATGTCCGCTTGCAGCGGAATCTATGAAACGAAGAACGCCGGCGACAGCTGGAGCAAAGTCAACGGGATTCCATCTCAGTCGCGACGCACGCGGGCGATTCTGCAGCATCCATCTCTTCCTGGTATTGTCTTCGCCGGCACCACCGAAGGATTCTGGCGCTCTGAACGCGGCGGTCATAAAGACTCGTGGATGGTGACCACGTCTCGCCAGCTTGAGATCAATTCCATCGCCGTGCATCCGTCTCGGCCGCAAACAATTTATATCGGCACTAATAACTACGGAGTCATGATCTCCAACGACGGCGGGAAAAGTTTTTTGCCGACAAACGGAGGCTATAGCGGTCGGTTCGCCAATGTGATTGTTGCCGATCGCGAAATGCCTAACCGGGTTTATGCGGCTACGATCAACACGACCACCGGAGGCGGTTTTCTGTTTCTGAGCACCGATAATGGCGCCTCCTGGCGACCCTCGATGCGCAGCATGCCTCCGCGCCTGATTACTTATGCGATTGTTCAGGATGCTCGCGATGCTAACTTGATCTATTTGGGCACCAATCTCGGTGTGTACCGGTCGCTTGATCGAGGAGTCTCCTGGTCCCCGGTTTGGACGCCCAAACCCGCTCCTAAGAAGAAGCCCTCCGCCCGTGCGGGTCGGGCTGCCCCGCGAGCAACCCAGACTACTGCGTCGCGCAATGCAACTGAAGTTACACGCAAGGCGCAGCGGGCGCTCAACGCGTCCGGATATGAAGTCGGAGCGGCCGATGGCCAGGTTGGCAAAGCGACCATCAGTGCGATCAAGCGTTATCAAACAGCTCGTCGCCTTCCAGTGACTGGAAAATTGGATGAGGCAACACTCGCTGAACTTGGCGTGAAAGGTAGTGCCGGTTCGGGACAGAGTGGAGATCTTTCGGTCTTGTCAGACGCCGTTAATGCTTTGCTACAGACCGTGGACTCAGCCAGCCAACGTCCGATTCTGCTCGCCGCCACAAACAAAGGACTTTATCGAAGTTTCGATCCAACCGCTGGTTGGGAAAAGTTGGATTTCGGTTCCGGTTTGGATGCGCGCACCACAACTATTTCAACTGATGTTCGAAATCCTGAAGTAATCTGGGCCGGCACGGCCGCGTCCGGGTTATTGGTTAGCCGTGATAGCGGTAAGACGTGGCAGCGTGTTTCGGGTGTTCCTTCTGAGGCTCCAGTCAATGCCATCGCCCTGGATCCTAACCGCGCTAACTATCTTTATGTGGGAACCAAGCAGGCGTTTTACCGATCGCATGACGGCGGCGCCACATGGACCCGTCGTGGTGGCAATCTTCCTTTTGGCGATTTCACCAGCATTCTAATTAATCCGCGCAACCCGGACGAGATTTTTGTTGGCAATGCCTATCAGACGGGCGAAGTAGGAGGCGGTGTATATAGAACGCTGAATGCGGGTTCTACCTGGGCGCGCATTGATCCCAAAGAGAACCGTCTTCCCAGCCAGCGAATTTGGGCTTTGGCCTTCGATTCGGCGGATCAGAACACCTTATTTGTTGGATCACATTCGGCCGGTGTCTACGTAGTGCCGCGAGGATCGGACGGGTCGCTGGCGACCAGTCAGTGAAGCGAAAAGGACCAGGTTAAACCAGCAGGTCGGCGCGAGGCCCCAGCCACTGCAAGCAAACAAGTTGCAGCACCTTGACAGGCGCTCATGCAGCCGTGTACATTGCGGGCCTACCCGGTAAGCGGCTGGTGAGTGTCGGAGCAAGCGGGTGACTACGGGCGTCGGAAATCGAAACACATAAAACCTCCTTTTCCAAATCTAAACGGCTCGCATTCCTCGCAAGCTTCAATCCCGACATTTCGCCAAATCCAAGAAACAGGTGTCGCTCAGCGACTGTCCCGAAATCATAACGAGGGCAGACTGGGCCGACATGGCTGACAGCGTTTAGAATGATCGCAGGGCGGTGAATCTTTCCGGGATCTGTTAGAGGAGTTTGCATGGCCAGTGAAGAATCGAAAATAACCAACCAAGAAACCAACGACACCAACCCATCATCGAACGAACAGGAAGTTACGTCGAGCACGCCACCCTCTCCGTCGCCGCAGCAACCCACTCCACCGGTAACATCCGAACCTGAAGATGACGACGACGAGCCGCGTGCGTTTGGCGATGTCGATTTCGGGCAATTGCTCGATCAGTTTGAACAGGAACAGGCGTCGTTGCAGGAAGGCGAAGTGGTTCGCGGCACTGTCGTCGGCATTAGCGAGCGCGGAGTCGTGATAGATTTTGGCTACAAATCGGAAGGTATAGTTAATCCAGCCGAGTTCACCGAAAACGGCGTGATTTCGGTCAAGGCCGGCGACGAAGTTGACGTGCTCGTCAAGAACATGGAAACGGCCGATGGTCTACCGATTCTTTCGCGGGCTGACGCCGTTCGGATGAAAGCCTGGGACGATCTGGAGAAATCTTATCGCGACGGCACTAACATCAAAGGCCGCGTAATGGAACGTATCAAAGGCGGACTGCGCGTTGATATCGATGGCATTGGCGCGTTTCTGCCGGGCTCGCAGGTTGATGTTCGTCCGATTCGCAATCTTGGACTCGTTGCGCAATCAGGAGATTGAAGCAAAGGTTATCAAGCTCAATCGCAAGCGATCAAATGTGGTGCTTTCGCGCAAGGCTGTGATTGAGGAAGAGAACGCCGGCAAGAAGGGTCAAACTCTGGGCCACATCGAAGAAGACATTGTGGTCGAAGGCCAAATCAAGAATCTGACCGACTACGGTGCGTTTGTGGATCTCGGTGGAGTTGATGGCTTGCTGCATGTGACTGATATGTCGTGGGGTCGCCTTCAGAATCCGGGCGAGCTGTTCAGAGTCGGCGATCACGATTCAGGTCAAGGTGCTGAAGTTTGATCGCGAACGCGAGCGCGTCTCGCTCGGTTACAAGCAGTTGCTGCCGGATCCGTGGTCGAGCGTTGAGGAACGCTTTGTGGTCGGGACGAGAGTTCCCGGTCGCATTGCCAGCGTTGCCGACTACGGCGCGTTCGTCGAACTGGAGAATGGAGTCGAAGGCCTTGGTTCACGTTTCGGAGATGAGCTGGTCCAAGCGCGTCAAGCATCCCGGTAAGCTCGTTAACCCGGGCGACGCCGTGGAAGTGGAAGTGTTGAGCGTCGATCCAAAGGGTCGCCGTATCAGCCTCGGCATGAAACAGATCCAGGACAACCCCTGGCAGACGCTGCACGAACGTTATCAGGTCGGAACGTCGCGTTCATGGTCGCGTGAGAAACCTGACCGACTTCGGCGCCTTCATCGAAATTGAGGATGGAGTTGACGGCTCTGGTCCACGTTTCGGATATTTCGTGGTCGCGTCGCATCAAGCATCCGAGCGAGATGCTGAAGAAGGGCCAGGAGATTGATGCCATCATTACCAGCATCGACGCTGAGAATCGTCGGCTTTCACTTTCGATTAAGGACCTCGAACCAAATGCCTGGGATCGCTTCATCACCGAACATCAACCCGGTGACGTGGTGCACGGAAAGATCGCGCGGTTTGCCAACTTCGGCGCTTTCGTCGAGTTGAACGACGGTCTCGAAGGTCTCTGTCATATTTCGGAGCTCTCCGATGAGCGAGTTGAGAAACCTGAGGACGTGGTCCAGCTCGGCCAGGAGATGGAATTCAAGATTCTCCGGATCGACGCTGAGAACAAGAAGATCGGTTTGTCCGCGCGCGCTGTCGGCAAGGAAGACGAACCGATCGTTGATACCAAGATCTACTCGTCGCAGGCCGGGAGCGGCATGGCCTCGCTGGGCGAACTCGCTGATTTTGGTCTGGGGAAAGCCTGGTGTCAGCGCCGCCAGCCGAAAGCGCGCCGGAACCGGAAACCGAAATCCGAACGCGAGCCGGAATCCACGGATGAAGCAGGCTGCATCAGAACCTGAGCGAAGGGTCCGCCGCGCCTGAGGCGGAAGCTGAAGTCGAACCGGACGCCGAGGCTGAGACGGAGCCCGAAGCTGCTGCGCAAGCAGAAGCAGAAGCGGAAGCTGTAGCTGAGACAGAAGCAGCGGCAGCGACGGATGCCGAGGTTCCGGCTGAGCGGCGACGAGCGAAACCGGAACCAAGTCTGCAGCTGAATAGGGGTCTTGCTCCTTGGGAGTTTGTTGCCGGCGCAGTTTGTTTTCTGATAGTGTACCTGGTCAAGCGAGCCTCGTAAGTCCTACATACACAAGTCTTTGGTTTGCAATACGCGCTGGTTGGGCCACTTGCCCTTGAGGTGATTAATGACAAAAGCGGAGCTCGTCGAAGACGTCGCCGAAGCGGCTGAACTTACCAAGAAGGATGCCGAGCGACTAGTCGAAATCGTTTTTGAAAGCATTATTGAAACATTAAACCAGGGTGAGAAGATCGAGTTGCGCGGCTTTGGTAGTTTTCGAGTTCGTGAACGCGGCGCTCGTCGCGGCCGGAATCCCAAGACCGGCGATCCGGTGAGCATCCCGGCCAAGCGTGTCCCATATTTCAAACCAGGCAAGGAACTCAAGGAACTGATCAACGGTAACAATTCCTCCACTCCAGCCGCGGAAAGCACGGCGGCAGCTGCTCGCTGACGACATCTCGTCAACCTCCTATCATGTAACCGACAAACTGGAGAGCTCACGATGGAGAGGCTCTGGAGTCCCTGGCGTTACGAATACATCGCTTCCGGCGGCGCTCAGGAGTCTCAATCTCGCAGGTGCGTTTTCTGCGCCATTCATTCCGACCCTGAACACGACGAAGATAACTTCGTGTTGCACCGCGCTTCATGCAGCTTCGTCGTAGTTAACATCTACCCTTACATCAGCGGTCATCTGTTGATCGTTCCCAACGAACATGTCGGTGAATTTGACGGCGCTTCCAAAGAGATCACTGACGAGCTAATGGACCTGACCAAGCGCTGTCAGACGGCGTTGCGCCGTACTTACAACCCGGATGGGTTCAACATCGGTATGAATCTCGGGAAATCGGCGGGCGCTGGGGTGGCAGCGCACATTCACATTCACATCCTGCCGCGCTGGACCGGTGATTCAAACTTCATGTCGGCGATTGGGGAAACGCGCGTGATCTCGGAAGACCTCGGCACAACCTATCGCAAGCTCCGCGACAAGTTCTGAACCCGACTTAACGACACCACTTCTAGGCTTAGCGCTTCACGACCGAGCGGTTAATGGCTTCGTCTTCGACTTCGCCGGCTTCGTTGATGGGAATGTCCTGCGCACTCGCGTAGGTGATGCCGCGTTCTTCACTGTCGAGTTCACCGGACGGCAACGGGTGTAAGCGAGGAAAGTGGACCAGTAACTTGCGGAGGATTAAATCCTGGGTAGTCAATGCGGGCGTGGTAGATGGCCGTCAGGGCACTGATAATCGCTTCGCGAATCGTGGTCAGTTCCTTCAGGGTCAGATCGCATTCGTCGAACTGTCCGTCGGTGATGACTGCATCGACAATCTTGACGACGATCAAGCCGAATGTTGTGCGGATCCGGCCGCGACAACGAGCGGGCAGCGGCTTCACAAGAATCCGCCAGCATCATGATTGCCGCTTCCTTAAACTGTGGTTTTGGACCAGGATAACGGAAGTCCTTCTCGTCGATCACCTCGCCCGGCTTCGCTTCAGCCTGCGCTTTGCGCAGGAAAAAATGCAGCGTGCGCGTGCCGTGGTGTTGCGGAATAAAATCAGCAATCTTGCTCGGCAGGCCGATCTCTTTCGCTAGCTTCATCCCATAGGTCACATGGCTGGTGATGATTCGCGCGCTTTGCGAGGGTCGCATGTGATCGTGTGGGTTCTCATCCTGCTGGTTCTCGACGAAATAATCCGGCGCCGCCACTTTGCCGATATCGTGATATAGCGCGCCAATTCGCGCCAGCAGCGGATTCGCGTTGACAGCCCGACAAGCGTCTTCGGCGAGCTGGCCCACGGCGTGAGAGTGCTGGTTGGTGCCGGGAGCGCGTAACGCGAGTTGGCCCAGCACCGGCAAGTCAGCATTGGAGAGCTCGAGCAGTTTAACATCAGTCAGAATCCCAAATAGCGATTCGTTAACCGGCAAGCCTCCGGCGGCGAAAATCGCCGTCAACAAGCCGCCTGCGAAGCTGCAACCAATCAGCAGTAGGAAGGTGTTAATCGTAAACGCCTGTTCCGCGTAGGCAAACAACGCCAGGGCCATGAAGGCGTTTACCACTCCGACCAGCAAGCCGGCGAGGGTGACGGATTGACGCTCGCGATAGCGCCCGATTCCGTAGACGGCCGCGGCGCAGGAAATCATGGCGAACAGCGCCATCTGCATGCCATTTGGCGCCATCATTCCGGCAAACAGAGCGGTAACGATACCTGTCAGGAAGGCCAGTTGCGTATCGACCAGCATTACCACCAGCAGCGCGGCGGCCGCGAAGGGAATGGCAAAGTTCCAGATCGCAGGATCGTTGAAAGGCGCGGTCTTCATTCCGTTGGCTACGCTGTCCGCCAGCGCAAATCCGACGCGCATTAGCGCAGTCTCGACCACGATTGCTGAGCCGACCAGCGCAAACGCGCGCGTCTTCGACAGCGATAGCGCGGAAGCGACACTCCGGTGCTCGGTAAACTTCCACACTGCCCAATAGACCGCGGCCACGATCAATAGCAAGCCGATCAGATTTTGCCAGGGGCGACCATCGTTTCCGGTATTTTTTAGTGCTGCCAGTTGGGACAGCATCTGAGGAGTGACCGTGTCGCCTTCGCGCGCGATATTCTGGTTCCGCTTAATGTTGATTGCGACTGTCGGAACTTTGTTGGCTTCGTTCTCACGGGCGGCCGCTGTCGCGGTTTGATCGAGGACGACGTTGGGGCGGAGCAACGGAACGACTGCGGCTACGACCGCCGACTTCTGATCCTGCGTCCATCGCGTGAGGCTGCGAAGTTTTAGTTCGAGTTCCTGGCGCGCGGCGGTCAGCGCCTGCATCCGCGTGCGGGGGGCAGGCATCACCATCTGGCCTGAGGGATTACGCACATCCACCAGGACGATTTCCTGACCAAGACGGCCGGCTTCTGCGTCGTCGTAAATGTACTTGTCGCCGACCTCATGAATTAGCCTGGCGATCTGAACGACGTCCTCTTCAGCCGATACGATCGGAATCAAACGAGCCGCAGATGTCCCTTCGGCGCCGCTCCAAACCAGATCGTTAGTAGGCTTCTTCCCTTCGATCTGACGTTTCAGATCTTCAGCGGCCGCTCGAAAACTTCTCGCCGAGCTCTCACCGCGGGTTGAGTCAAAATTGAAAATTGGCCGTGTCGCATCGCGGGCCGCATTGCGTCTCCTTTCAGTTTCAGCAATGTCGACGCCACTAACATCGGTGTGCGCCACCACGGTGCCTCGGATTACATCGCCTTCGCGATAGTTGGCGGAGAAGCCGGCGGAGTAGTTGTTAAAGAGCAGGGCGGTGGTGAGGGCAATGAGCACGCCGAGGCCAATCAAAAATCTCGTTCTGGGTTGAAATACTTTGAAAGGACGCACAACGTACTGCACGAAGGTGTCGCGCACGCGAGTAAATGGAGTCGTGAATCTGGGACGCAGGGCCATTTTTGCTTATTTGCTTAGCTGAGCTTGCCGGCTCCCAGCTCGTTCATTTCAAGTTCGGCTACTGAAAACTCTTCTTCGATGTCCTGGGGGCGTGGGCTGTCCACGCCGAGGTCAAAGGAGATTAACTCCCCGACTTTTTCGAGGAGCGGTTGCAAAGATGTCCGATCCGTCGCAGCCATCGCCACCACCGGCGAACTGCTGCTTAGCGAGAGATGACGAACGGTAGCCGCCAGAGTTTCAGAGTCAACAAGATCAGACTTGTTGAGCGCCAGAATGGAAGGAATGCGAGCAAACTCGAGCTCTTCCAGGATTCGATTTACCGATTCGATTTGCTGCGACCAGCGCGGGTTTGAAACGTCAACCAGATGAATCAGGAGACGACTATCGCCAATCTCTTCAAGGGTCGCCCGAAATGCTGAAAGCAGGCCCGGCGGCAAATCTCGAATAAACCCGACGGTGTCATTGATGATCACTTCGCGTTCCCGAGGCAGCCGCAGCCGACGCGATGTCGGATCCAGGGTGGCAAACATCCGCTGCTCCGCACGTACCTCGCTGTTAGTTAATGCATTAAGAAGCGTTGATTTTCCTGCGTTGGTGTAACCGACGATCGAGATGATGGGAAGCTCGTTTCGCGTTCTCACTTTGCGTCGTTCCTGGCGCCGGCGCCGTTGAGCTTCGATCTCTTTCTCGAGACGGTTGATGCGGTCGCGCACGCGGCGACGATCCATTTCGAGTTTTGTCTCACCCGGTCCACGCCCGCCGATGCCGCCGGCAAGACGCGAGAACGCGGAATCCTGGCCGATGATCAAACGCGGCAGCAGATATTTTAGTTGCGCCAGCTCTACTTGAATCTTGCCTTCGCTCGACTGTGCTCGTTGGGCGAAGATATCGAGGATTAGTTGCGATCGGTCAATAATCTTTAGGTCCGTGGCCTCTGAGAGCGACCTGATCTGAGCTGGGCTTAATTCTCGGTCAAACACCAGCATGTCCGCGCCTAGCTGAAGGGAACGGATCAGTAGCTCATCCAGCTTACCGCGGCCAAGCACGGTGCGCGGATCAATCGCCTGGCGTTTTTGAATCACCTGATCCTGCACAACCATTCCCGCAGAGCCGGCGAGCTCTGATAACTCGGCCATTGATTCTTCCGCGTCGGCCATTGACCCAGTGGTGACACCTACGAGAATTGTGCAGTCTTTCCCAACTGACTGGCGCGTCGCGTGGCGATTGCGCGCCATCTCGTCTTCGAGCGAGTTAATTAACGAAAGAAAATCATCCTCAAGTTGGGAAGCCATTTGCGGAGGCAGAAAAGCGTATGGCTCCGTGGTCGCAGCAGCTGAACCGTTGCCGAGGCTGATGGGTAACAAGTGGGCGGCACGCACCAGGCCGGGAAACCCATCGTTTGGATTGACGTCGATCGCGGCCATCAGATCCAGGCGCAGAAGTGCCAGGTCAGTAAGATCGTCCTGCGTAAGGGCTTCCCCGCGAAGGTGGGTGTGTACGCACCGCAGCCCGCGAAACCTGTCAACAGCTACGCGAATGCGTTTGAAATCTGGAAGCTCAATGCTGCGATTGTCGCCGACCATCACATACTCTACGTGCCCACTGCGATCGATGAGAACCCCAATCTGCCTCCGGGTCTCATGCGAGAGCTCGGCCAACTGCCGAGCGAATTCGGGAGTGACGATCTGGTGAGGCGGGATTCGCCGCGTGTAGAGCTTCTCTATGCGGCGAAGTTGGTTGGGCTTGAGGCCCGCGGTATTTCCGATTACGTCTTTTATTTTTCAGCGCCTCCCGAGACGTAGCTGCGCATATTCCGGACTGAAAACGGCGCAGTTCCAAATTTTGCGACTATAAAGAAATTGTAGCTGGCGAAAGTTACAGGAGGAGTGTTGCGAGCAGTTGGTTTCCGACGCCGGGAAGGTACTTTGAATGTTGCTCGGCGATTTCGCTTCGCTTATTCGCTTGAGCATTACGATAAAGTTGGCTGGCAAGCGCCGACACCCCAGAAACAGCAACTATCACCCTGCGCTTGCGAGGCGGATTATATCATAGTGATAGCAAGCACCAACTCCGCGGAACCGTCGTGAACTCGGCTCGTCACCAATGTCCGACTCAGCCGCGGTGCGGAAATAACCCGGTCGGCACTGTTTGCGATGTACCACGCGAAGCTTCCCAAATTGAAAAATTGAAATGCTGCTTCCCCTCTGGATTTCGCCACCTCCAGGCAGCGGTCGTTAGACACCACTTAAGGCAGGCCGTATGATGAGACCTTTTCAACGGCACGGAAATCTTAGGAAGTGCTAATTACGGTTCGCGAACAGCAATAAATGAGCAAGCAACCCAGGATTCTTAAGATCCACCCGGCATATGCGATACCCGGTGGTGAAGTGGCAATTGACTGCGAAGATTTGGACACGAGCGATCCCACGCTCTGCGCAGTCTGGTTTGAAGACGAGCGTGCTCCGATTGTGGCGTTGTCACCCCGGCGAGCGCTCGTAATGGCGCCAGAACTCAAGCTCAGCGGAAGTATTGAAGTGAGAATTGAGAGTAATGGAACACGAAGTGAACCGGTAAACATAATGCTCGGACGACGATTGGCGGAAGACTTACATCCGGTGTCCAGTCCGGCATTTGACCCAGACGACGGATCGTTATTTGTCACCCGCTCAGGCGCCCGTGGTGAACACCTGCCGGTAACACTCTTCCGGATTGATATCACCGGAGATGTTTCTGAATTCTCAGGCGACGTAGTGAACCCGACCGGCATCGCCTTTGATAGCAGCGGGCAGATGTTTGTGACCAGCCGGATGGAGGGGATCGTCTATCGGATAACCCCCTTCAAAGAAGCGGTGGCTTTCGCCAGAAATCTTGGCGTCGCCACCGGCATTGCTTTTGATCGCACGGACACGATGTATGTTGGCGATCGCACGGGGCGGATTTACAAAGTGAATGGCATTGGCGAAGAAACTTCGTGGGCCCAATTGGAACCATCCGTTTCTGCGTATCACCTGGCAATTGGCCCAGACGACGCGTTGTACGTTACCGGTCCGACCGTTGCAAGTTTTGATTCAATCACGCGCGTGGATCGCGACGGAGAAGTGAGCACCTTTTTCAAAGGACTGGGCCGACCGCAAGGGCTCGCGTTCGACGACGAGGGACATCTTCTGGTTGCTGCTTCGCTACGCGGACGGCGGGGAATCGTACGAATTTCACTGGACGGTGCGAGCGCGGAAATGTTTGTGGCGGGCATGAACCTTGTGGGACTCGCTTTCAGCCCAACTGGCGATCTCGCCATCGCCTCAACTGACGCAGTGTACAGTTTGACGCTGTAACTTGAAGCAAAGAAACGATTTTTTGACACCCTTTTTAGAGGGTGCTACCGTCTTTCTGCTACCGAAACTTACAAAGATAACCCTGTGACTGAAGAACTAATTCCACGACTTATAATCTACATGGTGGTGCTGTTACTGGCGATTTCCGCCCACGAAGCAGCTCATGCCTGGATGTCAGACAAATTTGGCGACAACACCGCACGCCTCCTCGGACGGGTAACCTTAAACCCCGTAGCGCACACAGATCCAATCGGTACGCTTCTGATCCCGATCGTTGGCTTTGTGCTGGGAAGTGCCGCCGGCGCCAATATTCCGCTAATCGGCTGGGGTAAGCCGACGCCGGTCAATCCCTTGCGTTGGCGCAACAAAGATCTTGCCAACGTCATGGTTTCGGCAGCCGGAATTTTGGCCAACCTCGGTATTGCTCTTTGCGCCTTCACCATCATCAAGGTGTTGTTGATGACGGGCTGGTGGTTTAGCGAAGGTTCACTTCAGGAGCCGGTAAAGCTGTTTATGGGAATGCTCTTGACCATGAACATCTCTCTGGCGATTTTCAACTTGCTCCCGTTTCCTCCCCTCGATGGCAGCAAAATTTTGGAAACCTTCCTTCCCGCGAGCGCGCAACCAGTACTCGCGCTTATGGAACAATATGGCTACATCATCTTGATGTTGTTGATTTACGTGGGCTTTTTTGGAGCAATTATCCGTCCGGTCATGTCGGTGGTTTATTACTTGCTGCTGCTAGGCGTAGAGGGCTAGAGAGACCATTAGTCAGGGAACAAGACAGCATGCCTAAGCGAATTTTTAGCGGCGTCCAGCCGACCGGCAACATCCATTTGGGAAACTACCTCGGGGCACTCCGTAATTGGGTCACACTTCAGCACGAGTATGAGAGTTTGTTTTGTATCGTCAATCTGCATGCTATTACCCGTCGCCAGAATCCGAAACTTCTTGCGGAACAGACCAGAGATCTCGCCAGGATATATCTCGGGGTCGGAATTGATCCGCAGGTTTCCACGATCTTTGTTCAGTCAGACGTCGCCGCACATGCGGAGCTGACCTGGCTTCTCAATTGCGTGGCCCGAATGTCTGAACTCGAAAGGATGACCCAGTATAAGGATAAGGTTCGCAAAGAGACGGAGAATGTAGGCGTAGGCACCTTTGAATATCCGGTATTGATGGCTGCGGATATCCTCTTGTATCAAACGGATTTAGTGCCGGTGGGTGACGATCAAAAGCAACACCTGGAGTTGACCCGCGATTTGGCGATTCGCTTCAACCGAGATTATGGCGAGACGTTTCGCGTGCCGGAGCCATACATTCCGCGGGTAGGCGCTCGCATAATGTCGCTGTCGGATCCGACGAACAAGATGTCGAAGTCTGACGAGGACGTGAACGGCAGTGTAATGCTACTCGACGATGCCGACACCATTCAGCGAAAGTTTAAACGGGCAGTGACCGACTCCGGCACTGAAATTCGGTTCGACAACTCGCGGCCGGCCATTACAAATTTGTTGACCATCTTCCAGTTGTTAACCGGCCAAGATCCGGAGCAGATTGAGACCTGGTTCGCCGGCAAGGGCTACGGACAATTGAAGCAACAACTGGCAGAAGTTACGATTGAGTTTCTCAGGCCGTTGCAGGAACGTGTGCAGGCGATCGATGACGCTGAGCTAAACTCGATCCTGGAGCAGGGGCGGGTGAAGGCACAATCGCTAGCCGGTCCCACCCTGGCCACAGCGATGAAACGGATGGGAATTTCAGGGGCGCGAGCGTTTAGCGCGCAGCCCGCGAGGAACTAGATGGACGAATCAAATTCAGCAGCGCCGGCTCCCGAACCGGATACTGCCGCGGAGAAATCTGCGTCGGTAGAGTTTCCGCAGGGATCTGTGAGCGTGACCGGATCATCGCCGGAGATTGTTTCCGATCATTTGACTGACGACTTGAAGATCGTTATGGGCGACTTTGATGGTCCATTGGATCTGCTGCTGCATTTGATTCGTCAGGAACAGGTCAATATTTACGATATTCCGGTGGCGCGCATTGCCGACGAATACTTGCGCTACCTCCAGGCCATGCAGGAATTGGATATCGCCGTCGCCGGCGATTTTTTAGTGATGGCCGCCACCCTGATCGAGTTGAAGACCAGGATGCTTTTGCCGCGAGATCCCTTTGCGGCGGCGGAGGAACTGGAAGATCCGCGCAAAGAATTAATCGACCAGTTGCTTGAGTACCAGAAGTACAAAGCGGCCGCGCAAATGCTCTGGTCAAGAGCTACCGTCGAGCGTGCCGTGTTCAAGCGGGCTGAGATTGAAACGGACAAAAACAATCCTGAGGTTACGGTTGGGTTATTTGATCTGCTCAAGGTTTTTCAGGAAATCCTCGCACGCCATAAAGAAGAAGTGCTGATGGAGATTGGCCGCGAGGAAGTTTCCATGGCGGAAATGCTCGAGCGTCTGAGAAACATGGTGATGTCCGCCGGTGAACTGAATCTGCGGGTGTTTTTTGAGCGGGCCCGATCCCGGCGCGAATTGGTTGTCGCGTTTCTGTCGGTCCTGGAGCTGGTGCGGACAACTGAGATTAAGTTGTTCCAGGAGCAAACGTTTGGCGATATCGTGGCCCGGGTGGCAAGTTAACTACTGTATTGTGAGAAAAAGACGATGACTGAAGAGACCGCAAATGCAAAAGCAGTAGCAGCGTTAGACGAAGCCGCCTTAAACGAAGAGGCAAGTCGTGAGCTCGCGGAGCTCGTCGCCGCTGAATCGCCCACGCCTGAGACTGAGGAGGCGAGCGATGACACTGTTGTCTACGCCGTGCAGAGTTCCGCGGAGCGTCTAGCGGTTGTAGAAGCCTTGATCTTCGTTTCCGAAGAGCCATTGAGCGCAAAGACAATTGCCAGCGTGCTCCGAGAAGAGCGGCAGCTGATCGACGAGGCGATTGCGGAACTCGCCGGAGAATTCAACGCCCGAAACGGCGGTTTGCAACTTCGCGAGGTGGCCGGCGGTTGGCAATTTGCCACTCGCGCTGAGTATCACGAACATGTGCGCGCATTCTTGAAGTCCAGACCCAGCGCGAAGCTTTCAATCGCGTCGCTCGAGACGTTGGCGGTCATTGCTTACAAGCAACCAGTGACAGTGCCGGAGATTTTGGAAATCCGCGGCGTGCAATCGCCTTCATCGATCAAAACACTGCTCGACAAGAAGTTGATCGTTGCCAGGGGGCGAAAAGAAACTGTGGGACGGCCGATGATGTATGGCACGTCAAAGGACTTTTTGTTGCAGTTTGGACTCAAGGATCTGTCGGAATTGCCGAGCGTTGAAGATTTCCAGGACCTCTCCGGTGGATGATGATCGGGCGCTATGCGCTTCTAAGTTATGCAAGAACGACTTCAAAAACTAATCGCGGCTGCGGGAATCGCCTCGCGGCGCCACGCAGAAGAGCTGATCACCGGCGGGCTGGTCACAGTTAATGGCAAGGTAGTAACGGAACTCGGAACGAAGGCTGATCCGGCAAACGATCATATAAAGGTTCGCGGCAAGCTGATCAATCCCACCTTGCAGAGACGCGAAAAGGTGCACGTGTTGCTAAACAAGCCAAAGGGTTATCTGTCCAGCGTTTCCGATCCGGATAAACGCCCGATGGTGACTGAACTCTTGCCTCCGTCGCTGGGCCGGCTTTTTCCCGTCGGCCGTCTGGATTTCAATACCGAAGGATTGCTGTTGCTCACGAATGACGGCGACTTCACCAACTTCATCACCTCGGCGCGCAACAGAATCGACAAGGTGTATGAGGCGAAGGTCAAAGGGGTTCCCCCGGAGCCGGCAATTCAAAGGCTGCGACGCGGCGTCACGCTCGACGACGGCACGAAAACCGCGCCCGCAAAAATCAGGAAGGTTGGTGAGACTGAAACCAACACGTGGTTTGAGATTCTGCTTCACGAAGGCAAGAATCAGCAGATTCGCCGTATGTTTGATCTTATTGGGCACTCGGTGATCAAATTGCGCCGCTCGCGCATCGGCAACCTGCGAGATGATCAACTGAAGCCCGGCCGATGGCGCCACCTCACCGAAGAGGAAGTAAAACTTCTCACGCGCAGCCAGACTGGATCCAAAGCCAGGCCCACGGCCAAAACCGCGACTGCCGGTCGAGGTTCACCACGCCGTTGAGGTAGAATAACCCACCGCATTTCGACAAGTGCTATTCAGCCGGACGGACATTCTTGTCTGTTAATCATTGACCGAGACTGACCGACAGGCAGTAATGCCTGTCCTACTTTTGATCAAGGACCACGAATGCATTTTGAACTAACCGACGAGCAGAAACAGATCAAGATGAGTGTGCGCGAGTTTGCCGAAGCAGAAATTGCGCCGCACGTGATGGAATGGGATGAAGCTCAACATTTTCCCATTGAGTTGCAACCGAAACTCGCCGACCTTGGATTGACCGGGGTGATTTTTCCGGAGGAGTACGGCGGGGCGGGGATGGGTTACGTGGAGTATGCAACGATCATTGAAGAGCTTTCGCGGGTAGACGGGTCGGTCGGAATATCTGTGGCAGCGCACAATTCACTATGCAGCAATCACATATTCATGTTCGGCACCGAAGCGCAAAAGCAGCGGTATCTAATGCCACTCGCTAGCGGTAAACATTTGGGGGCGTGGGGGTTGACGGAGCCGAGCGCCGGATCCGACGCCTCGGGGACCCGTTCGACCGCGGTGCGGCAGGATGGCGGCTGGATCGTGAATGGTTCCAAGAATTTCATTACGCATGCCATTCACGCGGATACGTGCGTGGCAGTTGCGGTCACCGATAGGTCGAAACGAAGTAAAGGCATTTCCGCATTTATTTTTGAAAAAGGCATGAAGGGGTTTTCCCCGTCAAAAAAAGAAAACAAATTGGGATTGCGCGCTTCTGAAACAGCGAGTGTCGTTTTCGAAGATTGTTATGTGCCTGACGAGAATCGTTTGGGAGATGAAGGTCAGGGCTTTGTTAATGCGATGGAGATTCTCGATGGCGGCCGCATATCCATTGCGGCGCTTGCGGTGGGGATAGCTCAGGGCGCTTACGAATCGGCGGTGCGTTACTCGAAGGAACGTCAGCAGTTTGGTAAACCGATATCGGAGTTTCAGGCGATCCAGTTCAAGTTGGCTAATATGGCCACGCAGATCGACGCGGCGCGTTTGCTGATGTATCGGGCGGCGTGGATGAAAGACACGGGACGGAAGGTGACCAAAGAATCGTCAATGGCCAAGTTGTTTGCCTCCGAAGTGAGTGTCGCCGTTTGCGAGGAAGCCATCCAAGTACACGGTGGATACGGATATACGAAGGATTATCCCGCCGAAAAGTACTGGCGCGACTCGAAACTTTGCACGATTGGCGAAGGTACTTCGGAAATTCAGCGGATGATCATCGCGCGCGAGATTCTACAGCGAGGTGTTTAGCCCTGCGGTCATTGTAGATGCCCTAAAGAGCGTTTTAGATCTTCCCGGTGTAACCTGTGGTTTTCTGTGTACCCGTGTTGAACTCCTTTCGGCGGCGAACAAGATGAACTCATTGACGAACACAGACAATACCGACCGGAGCACGTCGTTGGTAAAGCGCGTTTCGGCGGGAGACATTGGAGCCGTAGCTCGCGCGATTTCAAAAGTTGAAGATCTTTCCAAAGATGCGGCGGAAATGATGAAGCAGATCTTTCCGCTGACCGGGCGTGGTCTGGTGATTGGCATTACGGGGGCGCCTGGAGCCGGCAAGTCGTCCCTCGTGGACAAGCTGGCGTTGCATTACCGGCAACAGGGCGAACGAGTGGGAATAGTTGCAGTCGATCCATCGAGCCCGTTTTCCGGCGGCGCGATCCTTGGGGATCGAATTCGCATGCAGCAACTCGGGCTCGATCAAGGTGTCTTCATACGTTCCATGGCTACGCGCGGAAATCTCGGCGGTTTAGCCCGTTCAACCGTTGATGCTGTTTCTATCCTCGATGCCGCGGGCTACGACAAGATCATTATTGAAACTGTCGGAGTGGGTCAGGACGAAGTAGAAATTGTTAAGGCAGCTGACATCTCGGTCGTGGTTCTGGTTCCCGGAATGGGCGACGATATTCAGGCGATCAAGGCCGGAATCATGGAAATTGGCGACATCTTCGTTATCAACAAAGCTGATCGCGAAGGCGTCTTCTCTACCGAGAAAGAGTTGGAAGCGCTGCTATCCCTGGCGATGCGGGAAGACGCCTGGCACCCGTCGATTGTGAAGACCGTGGCGACCGAAAATAAAGGAATAAGTGAGCTTGCGGTTGCTATCGACGGTTATCGTGAGTTTATCCGAAACGCCAAGTTTGGGAACGCCAGGCGCCGTGCCGTAGCCCGCTGGCGTATCGTTGAGCTGCTTCGCGAGCGGTTGGTGGCGCAAACTTTGGAGTCAGGGTCGGCATCGGAACTGCTTGACCGCCTGTCGGCTGAAGTTGCCAGTCGGCAAAGAGATCCTTATTCTGCCGTAGAGGAAATCCTCGGTTTGGCGGCGGGAGGTTAGAGCCTGGAGTGTCCGGTAGAAGACGGAGTTTCTCGAGAAGCGAACTACGCAAAACCGCATGCAAAGCGAAGACTCCCGAATTTAGACCAGACTTATGAAGATTGATCACATCGGAATTGCCACGCCCCAACTCGACGAGGCGCTTGCTCTTTGGCAGGATGCTTTAGGTCTGCAAGTGGATCACACCGAAGAGGTGACCGAACAGGGTGTGCGCGTGGCGATGCTGGCCATCGGAGAAACGCATATTGAACTGTTGGAGCCTCTGAGTGCTGGTTCACCGGTTGGCAAATTTTTAGACAAGCGCGGCCCCGGCATCCATCACATCGCTGTGAGGGTTCCGGACATTCGCGCGACGCTGGCCCAACTCAAAGAGAAGGGAACGCGTTTGATTGATGAAATTCCGCGCGTGGGGGCGGGTGGATGCCTCGTCGCATTCGTTCACCCGTCGTCGGCGAACGGCGTGCTGCTGGAACTGGTGCAGCACGTCTAGATTCATTTTGAAAGGAAAACTATTTTGACTTCAACTACTAAAGCATTGATTGCTGCCGGGCTCGCGGTAGTGTGTGCCGTCGGGCTGATTGTCTGGCAGGTGAAATTTAGAAAATCAGATTCGCTTAACAATTTGTCGGCCGAAGATATGGCGCTGATCGCTGAAGATCAGCCGCCACAGTTTCGTAGCCGGCTGGCAACTGATGCCGAGGCGCGCAAGAGCTTTGCCGACGACCTGCGCAAGCTACTGGCGGTCGCGGAGGAAGCTCGGGCGAAAGGCATCGCCAACAAACCGGAAGTCAAACGCCAACTTGAACTGGTCCGGTCAGTGGTGGTGGCAGAAAACTATTTCAAATCGCAGGGGTTAACCGGCGCTAACGGTCCGAACATCTCCGATCAGGAAGTGGAAGAGTTTTTCAAGCAACCTATTAACCAAACGAAGTTTGATCAGTTTATCAGCGACGCCAAGGTCAAGAATCCGCAACTTGCCGGCGGTCCAATTCCAGAAGAACAGCTGACGCAGGTGAAGCGTCAGCTCGGCCAGGTGTTGATTGGCGAGCAAAAAGCGATGGCTGCCGGGGCCAACAAGGATCGGAAAGTCGATCTTCAGGTGAAACTCGAGCAGGCGCGAATTCTCGCGCAGACATATGCGCAGGAGCAGCTGGCCGAAAAAATGAAGGCTACCGACAAAGAGGTGGAAGACTATCTGGCCGCGCATCCTGAACTCGACACCAGCAAGCAGAATCGCCCCAGGGCTGAAGAGGTCTTGAAGCGCGCTCGAGCGGGCGAGGACTTCGCTAACCTGGCCAAGGAGTTTTCAACCGAACCCGGGGCGAAAGAGAAAGGCGGCGATCTTGGTTGGTTTGGCCCAGGTCAGATGGTGCCGGAGTTTGAGAAAGCGGCGTTTGCTTTAAAGCCCGGTCAGATCAGCGATATCGTCGAGACAAAGTTTGGTTATCACATAATCAAAGTTGAGGATCGCAAGACTGAGACGAAGGAAGGTAAGTCTGAAGAGCAGGTTAAGGCACGGCATGTCTTGATCGGCGCATCCGGCGACGGAGCCAATCCCTTTGCCCCGCCTCAAAGTCCTCAGGAGAAGGCTCGGGCTGCGGTTGAGCAGGAGAAGCAGAAAAAGGTGCTTGACGAGATTGTTGGTCGTTCAAAGGTGACGGTGGCGGAAAACTTCCAAGTGAAGGCGCCGGAGCCGCAACCACAGCAAGGTCTCCCGCCCGGATTTCCCGGCAGTGGCCCGCAACCAGGACAGGCTCAACCAGTTGAGCCAGTGCAGAATCCACATCAACAGCCGGCTGATCCTAAGAAAGATCAATAGGACAAAAGCAGGCGGACTTCTTAACGAGCCCGCCACCAAAATCAATTCACGAATTCGCCTTTAAGACAAATTCTCGCGGGCGTTTTTTCGAGATTTCGCGGATCGGTTGAGTTTCGCGGCGTGAAGGGTGTAGAGAAAACCGGAATGCAGTTTGGCGATTACCGTGTAGAGATTATTCCGGACACGGAGTTTTGGCTCGATGGCGGTGCGATGTTCGGCGTTATACCGCGAACATTATGGGCCAGAGTTTGTCCTCCCGATCAGGAGAACCGGATCAGGATGAACATGAACTGTGTTTTCATCGACACTGGCTTGGAACGGATCCTGATCGAAACGGGCATCGGAGAGAAGTGGTCGGCAAAGCACACACAAATGTATGGCATCACCCGACGCCGAACACTGGCCCAATCGCTACGCGAGATTGCGGGAGTGGAGTTGGGAGATATCACCATCGTTGTCAACACGCATCTTCATTTCGATCACGCCGGCGGCAACACTGTGCTCGACGACAAGGGGGTTGCGGCGCCTGCCTTTCCCAACGCCCGGTATTTCATTTCCAGGGCTGAATGGGAACATGCTGAGGCTCCCAGCGAGCGAGATCGGGCTAGCTATTTGCCTGACAACTGGCAGCCGCTGAGCGCGAGCGGGCAAGTGGAACTGCAAGACGCAGAGTATGAAGTAGCGCCTGGGCTGCGAATGAAAACTTTTCCTGGTCACAACCGATCGATGCAGTGCTGGCGACTTGGATCGCGACGGGCGAACAATGTTTGGTTTTGCCGATTTGGTGCCGATGCGCGCACATGTGCCAAATGCATGGATCATGGGATACGATCTTTTTCCGGTCGAAACGCTGGAGGTTAAGAAGCGGTTGCTGCCCCAGGCTGCGCGTGAAGGATGGACTTGTCTTTTTTACCACGATCCGGAAGCACCCTTGTGCAGAATTTATGAAGAGAAGGGAAAATTGCGCGCGGTAAGTATTTTCGGATGTGAGGGTGAATCATGAAAATCAAAATCTTAATCACGAGTTTGGCGGTTCTCCTGGTACTTGGACTTACTTCAGCGTCGGCGCAGGATCGGGGCCCCTCAACGCCGGAAGAGCGTCAGCGCGCCGTTGAGATTGCGACTCTGCTGGAGAATGAACCGCTCCACAAGAACGCCAAGGCGTTAAGCAAGGAACTGTTGGTATGGTTGATTGAAGTGCCTGACATCAGCGTCACTCTTTGCACTGCGGTGTTCGGCGACTATTCGAAAATCAAAGGTGAATATTCGCCGGTGATCACCGGCCAGTTTACATTTTCGCAAGCAAAGTTTGTCATTGAGCATCCCGACAAGGCTAACGACCAGCATCAGATTTACCTGGCGGGAGTGGAAGGCGCGCTCAAGGCATATCAGAATCTCAAGATTGCAAAATCAAAAGTTAAGATGGAACCGCTGGAGATATTGATCGCAAAGCAGCAGGCAGGTCAGCTTTCAGACTTCGTCAGGGAATCGATGAAGAATTGCAAATAAGAGCAGCGAAAGTTGTCAGGCGTCACGAGATGAGCACAGCAAAGATTGGAATCATTGGGGGCAGCGGTCTTTACCAGATGCCCGAACTGGCCGAAGTTGAAGAGGTCGAAATCGACACGCCTTTTGGCCGCCCGTCGGACGCCTTTATCGTTGGCACGCTTGAAGGGCAACGCGTAGCGTTTCTCCCGCGGCATGCGCGCGGACATCGATTCACCCCAACTGAAGTCCCGTTTCGCGCAAATATTTATGGCATGAAACTGCTGGGAGTCGAGCGGATACTGTCCGCATCAGCGGTAGGGTCGTTACAGGAACAGTATGCCCCGCTCGACATGGTCATTCCCGATCAATTTTTTGATCGCACCCGCGCTCGTGCGCGCGAGTCTACTTTCTTTGGTGAGGGAATCGTGGCCCATGTGGCATTCGCTCATCCGGTTTGTGGCGAGTTGGGAGATGTGCTGGAGGAGTCCTGCAAAGTCGCTGACGTGAAAACGCACCGAGGTGCGACGTATATCTGTATGGAGGGCCCGGCGTTTTCCACCAAGGCAGAGTCGGAGGTCTATCGCTCCTGGGGAATGGACATTATCGGCATGACTAATTTGCAGGAGGCGAAGCTCGCGCGGGAAGCCGAAATTTGTTATGCGACCCTGGCGCTGGTAACGGATTACGATTGCTGGCACCCGGGGCATGACGCGGTCACTGCCGACAGCGTTATCGAATATCTCAACAAGAATGTGCGCAATGCGCAGTTAATCATGAAAGAGGCAGTGAAACGGATTGGGGGCAGCGAGCGCACCTGCATGTGTGGTTCTGCCCTCCAACATGCGATCTTTACCGCTCCGGATTCGTGGCCGGCGGCGACGCGGATAAAACTTGAAGCTATAATCAAAAAGTATTCTGTTTCCTGAAATTCCAGCATCCAAAGGCTCGGCCGGGACGCTACCAGGAAATGATTGTCGCTTCAGATGTTGAAAGGTGATTTATGAAGAAGTTGTTTTTGGCATTGTTAGTGCTGGCATTGGGACTTTTCATTTCTGCTCCTGATCGGTTCGGGCAGGGTGCGGTTAGGACCGGACCTACCAGCGCGGTCCTTCGTGATGCTGATCTCGAAAAGGACTCGCTGCACAACCTCAAGGTGGCGCGGCATTACTTCAAACTGAAGAAAGCCTATGTTGCTGCCATCAAGCGTTGCGAAGAAATCGACGCGGGTAATCCAAACTTTGCGAAAATGGATGAAGTGCTATTCATCGCCGGGGAAAGCAGTTTGCGCCTGGCGGCAAATCAGGGCAAGCAAAAGACAAAGGAAAAGAGCGCCGATGAGCTTCGTCAGGACGCTCGAGTGTATCTCTCCCGGCTGGTGGCCGATTATCCGGAGAGTGCGTTTCGGCAGGAGGCAGAAACTGCCTTGCAGTCTCTGGGCGGTCCCATCAAGCCGGAAATTCCGAAACCATAATGATTCCGGTATCAGTCTGAAGACCTGAGCGCAAATCTCGGATCTGGAAATCGGAAATCTAAGATCTGATTTGTGAAGTCAAAATCTGAAATAGTTCCCTATCCAAAATATGTCTCTACTTGTAGTCGGTTCAGTTGCGTTCGACGCGGTCGAAACGCCATTCGGCAAGATCGAAAAGATGTTAGGCGGCTCGGGCTCCCACTTTTCGATATCTGCAAGTTTTTTTACCGACGTTCAGCTTGTCGGCGTCGTTGGTGGTGACTTTGGCGAGGACGACAGAAAAATTCTTGAGTCGCACAAGGTTGATCTTTCGGACCTGGAGCGGATTGAAGATGGCAAGACCTTCCGCTGGTATGGACGCTACGATTACGATCTCAACACCGCGCACACGCTGAACACCGAGTTAAACGTCTTCGCTGACTTCAAACCGAAGCTGTCGGAGAAGTCGAAGAGGGCGCGGCTAGTCTTCCTGGGCAACATTCAGCCTGATCTTCAACGCGAAGTGCGTGAGCAGGTGACCGGCGCCGAACTCGTGGCCCTCGACACGATGAACCTCTGGATCGATATCGCGCGCGATTCTCTCCTGAAGACCCTAAAAGGCGTCGACGTCGTGATCATTAACGACGCCGAGGCTCGGCAACTGACCGCGATCCCGAATCTAATTAAAGCGGCGCGCACCATTCTTTCATGGGGACCGCGCGCGCTAATTGTAAAACGCGGAGAATATGGCGCCGCCCTTTTCACCAACGAGAGCTATTTTGCTATTCCGGCCTACCCACTCGAGTCGGTGTTTGATCCCACCGGCGCCGGCGATACTTTCGCGGGCGGATTCATGGGTTATCTTTCCAGCCAACCTAAGCTCGACGAAGCCGCGATGCGCCGCGCCATGATCTTTGGTTCGGTGATGGCTTCGTTCAACGTGGAAGAGTTTGGCACCGCGCGCGTGCAGCGTTTGACGCACGACGAGATCAACGAACGATTTCGCACCTTCAAGCAAATGACAAACTTCGAAGAGATTCCCTTTGAACGAGCTGTCAGTGCTACATAAATGTTTGCCGTGAAGTCCGAAAGGTAAGCGTGAAAAGGAAACGTCTAGCGAGCAATTCCGACTTTCACTTTTTTCGCCGGCACTTTAACTGTTCAGGAGGCACCTATGTTCTGCCCTGTTTGCGAGTCGGAATATGAAGACGGTATTACAGTTTGCTCGGACGACAACTCAGCGTTGGTTGACCGGTTGACATCTGAGAATACCGGCCGCGACATGAGTGAGGCGAAATTTGTCCCGCTTCATAACCTTGGCTCGCCGGCGGAAGCCGAGATGGTAAACGACATTCTGGTGCAAAACGGGATTCGCGCCGCCGTCCAGTCAGGCGGCGCCGATGCGTTCTCGCCATTGCTTTCCTCCACTTCACCCGGCGCCACCATCCTGGTTGATGAGCGCGACTATGATCGCGCTAAGGAACTGTATGCCGCGTTCTTTGGCAGCGACTTAAGCCCGCTAACCGGAAGTTCCCCGGAAGCAGAAGAGAACCACGACGACGAAGACGGCAACTAGACCAGCGCTTTGCTCTGAGGTCAGGAGCCCTTGCTTACGCATGGGCTTCTACTTGTTTTCGATAGTGAAAAAGCATGAGTTCTGAACCAGCGGAGGCAATCGCCGTATTCATCACGGCTGCGAGCCATGACGAAGCATTGCGCCTGGCTGAGATGTTAGTGGCTTCGCGTCTGGCTGCGTGCGTGCAGATTCTGCCGGGGGTGCAGTCAGTTTACCGCTGGCAAGGAGAGATTGAACGTCAGCAGGAAGTCCTGCTGATTGCGAAGGGCGTGCGGTCAGGTTTTGAGAAACTGGAAAGGGAAGTGCGCGCGCGGCACAGCTATGAAACTCCCGAAATAGTAGCAATCTCGCTGGTCGACGGATCCGGGCCATACCTCGAATGGCTCAGGGAAAACGTAAACTCGGAGATCTGAAGCTCACATGTCAGCGATTTCGGACATCGAGTGATTCGCGAGCCGGAGCGAGCTTTGGCTGTCTACAATGATTTGGACCACCTCGGTCGGCGAATCAGTCAGATGTAAACGCTTCAGATCTTCTTCGGTGACTTTGCCCTCTCGCATCGCGTGATCGCGAATCCAGGCAAGCAGACCATTCCAGTAATCTGATCCAAACAATACCACCGGAAAGTTTCGAATCTTCTGGGTTTGAATGAGTGTCAGCGCCTCGAAGAGTTCATCGAGCGTCCCGAAACCGCCGGGGAAAATGATGAACCCGAGGCTGTATTTCACGAACATCATCTTGCGCACGAAGAAGTATTTGAACTTCAGACCCTTGGTGAGATACGGGTTGGAGCCCTGCTCAAACGGCAGCTCGATGTTGCAGCCGATTGAAGTACCTTTCGCTTCAAACGCTCCCCGGTTCGCCGCTTCCATGATGCCCGGACCACCACCCGTGATTACAGCAAAGCCTGCTTTCACCAGCAAAGCTGCCGTTTCCTGGGCGATGGCGTAGTAAGGATCGGTTGGGCTGGTGCGCGCCGACCCAAAGATTGAAACGCCCCGGCTGAGTGTCGCTAGTTCATCGAAGCCGGTGACAAATTCCCCCATGATGCGAAAAACACGCCAGGTATCCGTGTGAGTAAACTCATCCGGGCCCGGGCTCTCGAGTAATTGCTCGTCCTGGGTGGTGCCGGTTGCCGGTTCGTCTAGTTCTGTTTGATCAGCCATCGATTAGATCCCCATGATGTTGTAACCGCAATCCACATAAATAACTTCGCCGGTGATTGCCGAGGCCATCGGACTACAGAGAAACAGCGCGGTGTTACCGACTTCCCGCGGCTCAACGTTTCGCCGTAGCGGCGCCTTCTCGGCCGCGTGTTTGAGCATCGTGCTGAAATCACCCACGCCGCGCGCCGAGAGCGTTTGAATCGGACCAGCGCTAATCGCATTCACGCGGATGTTGCGTGGACCAAGATCGTGCGCGAGATACCGCGTGCTGGCTTCAAGCGCCGCCTTCGCCACCCCCATCACGTTATATCCGGCGACAACTTTTTCCGCGCCGTAATAAGTCATGCAAACCACGCTGCCGCCTTCAGTCATCAGCGGAACGGCGGAGCGAGCGAGTTGGCCGAGCGAATAGGCGCTAATCTCCATGGCCGTGAGAAAAGCTTCGCGGCTCGTATCCAGGAAGCCGCCCGACAAAGCTTCGCGCGGTGCGTAAGCAATGCTATGAATCAGGAAGTCGAGCCGGCCAAACTCCTCGCTGACGCGTTTGAATGTGGCGTCAACTTCTTCCTGCTTGGTGACGTCGCAGGGAAGCAAGAGCGAGCCTGGCATGGCCTCGTTCGTGAGACCCTCGACATTCTCCTTGAGCCGGTCGCCTTGATAAGTGAAAGCCAGGCGGGCGCCGGCTTCGTGCAACGCCTGGGCCGTGGCCCACGCGATGGAGCGCTTGTTAGCTACTCCAAAGATGATTCCAAGTTTGTCTTTCAGCATTCGAACTAATCCTCTATGCGATGATTATCATCGCTCAAGCGGAAAGGGCGACAAAGCACCGCCAATCAACTAGCGAGACCCAACAGCAGTGCTATGCTGGTACTTTTTCGTTTACGTTTAGCCTTTGTGACGTAATTATGAAGGCGTGTTTGATTTGCACGCCAAAGAAGTTGCTATCTCGAACCTCAGTCTGACCGTGCTGACAATTTATTGCTTGATTCATAGCTTCGACAGCAGGATTCGATTGATTTACTAGAACGACCCGCGAAAGACTAGCAAGTTCTTCTGAGTTGAAAAGCTGCTGGATTTCAGCGGTAATGTAAGCTAGTGCTTCCTTGCGGTCAGCTTCAATCCATGGCGTAGCGATGATCAAGTCCCACTTGTCCGACGCATCTTCTCTAAGAAACAGAGCAAAGAGTGAGAACTCGCCCCTCTCCTGCGACAGGTTCCGTTCCAGCTCAACGAATTTTCCTAACAAGTCTTTCATAGAGCACCTAACAGCGTCTTTGCCGCCTCCACTAACAATTCAGCATCACTTTTTTTTGCGCTGCCGATTGGATTATACCTTGCCTCCGGGTCCCAAGCCGCAACGGCAGACCACTCTGCCAGGTGCCGAGTCTTGATTTTGTCTTCCGTTCCGGACAGGGATAGCAAAACATCGAGATTATGAGTCCTAAAGCTTTGATAGTGTTGAAACTCGCCCTTCGTTTGAGGGAATCCCTTCCAGTTGAGTAGCAGGCAAATCTGACTCTTCAACGCCAATTCCACCACATAACCTCCGAGATAGATCGCCCCATCGTAACGCCCGGCTGCCAGGAGCGCCTCGGCATCTTTGAGTCTCTCGCTTGCGACGTTGCGCAAGTCAGCACGATCAATCATTCCAGTCTAATTCTCCGTTTGCGAACAAGTGGCGTGACTCTCAACCGCTGACACGTTATTCACAAACGTCTTGGTTATTCAATAGCTGACGTCCCGCCAACTTAGTGTTTGAAATGCCTAATCCCTGTCATCACCATTGCGATGTCATTTTCATCGCAGGCGGCCACAGCCTCCGCGTCGCGCATTGAGCCGCCCGGTTGGATCACGGCGGTGATTCCGTGTTTCGCAGCTTCGTCAATGCCATCGCGAAATGGAAAGAAAGCATCCGACGCCAGCACCGAACCAGCAACCAGAAACTGCGCGCGCATGGCCCCCAGTTTTACTGAGTCAACGCGCGACATTTGACCGGCGCCCACGCCAACCGTTTGGCCGTCACGCGCGTAAACGATTGCGTTTGACTTCGTGTGTTTGCAGACAGTCCACGCGAAAAGGAGATCGTCCACTTCCTTTTCGGACGGCGCGCGCTTTCCTGCTACCTCAAGGTCTTCCCGTTTCAACTGATGAGCATCGCGAGTTTGCACGAGCATGCCACCGCTGATTTGTTTGTAATCAAGCGTCTCTGTCGTTTTCGGTTCTGCGCGCAGCACCCGAAGATTTTTCTTTGAGCGCAACACTTCGAGCGCCGCATCGTCGTAGTCAGGAGCAATAATGACTTCGGTAAAGATTTCGACAACTGCGCGGGCGGCCGGTTCGTTCACCGGACGATTAAAGGCCACGATGCCGCCGAAAGCCGAAACTGGATCGGTCGCCAGCGCACGACGGTAAGCATGTGCTGTCGATTCGCCTAAAGCACAACCCGCTGGATTGGTATGCTTGATGATCGCGCAGGCAAGTTGATCGAAGTCGCAAACCAGTTGCCACGCGGCATCGGCATCAACGTAGTTGTTGAACGACATTTCTTTGCCGTGCAGCAATTCGGCATGGGCCACGCCGCCTGAGTTGATCGGACCGTCGAGAATACTTGCTTCATACAAGGCGGCCCGTTGATGCGGGTTCTCGCCATATCGCAAATCGTTGAGTTTGCTTAGCGCCAGTTCCTCGTAATCAAAAAGCGACGGGTCACCCTCAGCCATCGCTCCGGTTCGGTTTTGGGCCGGGTTTTGCAGATAACTGAAGACATCGCTGTCGTAAGCCGCGGTGCGCAGAAACGCCTGTCGGGCCAACTCGAATCGATCTTCGAAGGATAGCCCACCCGAATTCTCCTCGAGCTTTTCGACGATAAACCCATAATCCCGAGGATCAATGACAACTGCCACGTCGCGAAAATTCTTCGCCGCGGAGCGAATCATCGCTGGGCCGCCGATGTCGATCTGCTCGACCGCCTCTTCAAGCGTCACACCCGCGCGCGCCACAGTCTCTTCAAATGGATAAAGATTGATCACCACCATGTCGATGGGCTCAATGTCGTGCGCGCGCATGGCCGTCTGGTGATTCTCATTGTCGCGGAGCCCAAGCAGTCCGCCGTGAATTCGCGGATGCAGAGTTTTGACGCGGCCGTCCATCATCTCGGGGAAGCCGGTGACTTCAGAGACGTCCTTCACGTCGATGCCGGCTTCACGCAATGCTTTCGCGGTGCCGCCAGTGCTGATAATTTCGACGTTGCGGGTGCGAAGTTCCCGAGCAAATTCAACGACACCTGTTTTATCGGAAACGCTGATGAGCGCGCGACGGATGGTTCGCAGACCTTTTTCCTGTTTTTCTGTCATAAGTGAAATCGAAGCGAGCGTTGGTAGAATAAAATAGACATTCTGGTCTGCCGCAACATGTTAGTCAAAACGGGAGGCGGAGAAACTAGATTGTGGCGGGTAATTACTTGTTGGGCATCAGCGCTTCGCGAGGTCGATCCACAAAGAAGTCCTGGGTACGTGAATATCCAAAGCGCCCCACGGAATATTCGAACCCCCTGGGAACGCTGAGCGAAAAACGATGCTTGCGGCCGTCGTTTGCAGTCTCGTTTAAGTAGAAGCCAATCAGATACTGGCTTTTCAGATCGTCTTCAATTGATTGAAAGACCGGGGCCAAATCGATCTTTCGATTCGGCACGAGTGCAGACTTCGCGTCTCCGACCTGAAAATACTTTCCACCCGTCTTTTCAGCGAGGTCACGAAACCCCTTCGCCGGGCCACGCACTACGAGCCGGCCATCGCGCGGCTCGAACAGCGGTAAGTGAATTACATAAAAAGAAACTCGCGCGGAAAACGCAGCTTCGATGATCCGCTGGGGCTTAATCGTGCTGGCATTGTCGAGGCCATCGCTGATCAGGATGACGATGCGTCGTTCAGAACGGACGCGCGGTAACTCGTCGAAGGCAGTTACGGCTGCCGCGGCAGCGTTAAAAATCGCAGTCCGCCGGTTCGCTTGCACAGGGAAGTTGAACGCTTGACGCATTGCGTCAGCGTCTCTGCCAAACGGCGCGACCAGCATTGGTGTTTCAGAAAATCGGAGCACGGCTACTCGCGATCTTTCGCTGAACCGGGCGAACAGCGCGTGGGCCGCGTGTCGCTGTTGCGAAACGATCTCGCGCAAGCTTCCTGACTGGTCGAGCGCGAAGATCATCGAAACCTGATCGACGCCCCGGTAGAAATAGAGTCCGCTGGTGACGCGATCCTTGTCTGTTAGCGTGAGATCCTCTTCCGTTAAGTTTGTGCTGGTTTGACCGCTTCTATCCCGCACGCGAACCGGGAAAAGCAGCAGGTCGGTAGCGACCCGAACCACTTCATCGTCCAGAGAGTCAGACCGTTGGGCCAACACACGAACGTGAACGAAAGCGATCGTCAGTAAAAAGCAATATAGAAAAAGAAAAACGCGCCGACGAAAAACCGAGCGCGCTAGAGAGAGAGCTGCAAAAGAAGACTTGCGATGTGTGGCAGGCATGAGCACGCTGCCCATTCGGTTACGAGAAAAAGCGACCGAAAAGGAGAATGCTCAAAATCACGATGATCGTGATGACTATGATTTTTACGAGACTCATTACTAAATTCCTTAGCAAACTAAGCTGCGAGGGCTGGCTAAAAAGGTCAATCAGCGAGAGACGGTCCATTGTATTTGCGCCGCTCGGTGGCTGTCAACGCATCTCCAAAGGCAGCCGGTAGCGTGGGTTAATGGCCGCTCTTATGGACCGCGGGCGCCCTCGCCCGCATCTTGAGCGATGTGTTATTTGGTGGGAAGCGCTTAGTGTTTGCGCACCACGGGCGAACGAGGGGCGCCCGCGGTCCTTGCAAGAACCGATCTCAACACCCAACCTTAAGTTCCAAACTGACCCAGTTCTAGAAAAACCGTAGGGCGTATGTAACTCGAAGCCCACGTCCCATTTCAGGCGCAAAATCCTTGATGAAGGAGAGGTGATTGCGATACAAGCGATTGCTAAGGTTGAAAGCGTTGAATGAGATGATGTGCGCGGCATGTTGCCTGGCAATCAAATAAGAACCAGATAAACCAAGTACCGCGTAGCCTGCGGTTCGAGATTCGTTGGGAAACAACCGCCCCTGGTCGCTGGCCATTACCACCTCAGGATTCAGCAGCAAGCTTTTGTATCGGAGCTCCAAGCCGGCTCTCACGCGAAACGGAGGAATACGCGGCAACGGAGTTTTAGTAGCCTTCAGTTCGGCATTCACGTAGTCCGCGCCCATGGTGAACCACACAGACGGATGAATCCGCGCATCCAGTCGCGTTTCAAAACCCGTATAGCGAGTTGTTCCCTGGCTGTACTCGGCAACGATGAGATCGTCTTCTACGTTACCCGTGGGAGCCAGAAACACGAAGTCACGAATGTGATAGTAGAACCCACTCGTTTCGAAACGCAGCCGGCTTGATGAGTGGCGCACTCCAAAATCAAGTCCTTCACCGAGTTCGCGAGTAAGATGAGGATTGCCTATCTCGAAAGCCAGATTCCCGGGATGCGGACCATTGTTGTAGAGCTCTTCAAGCGAAGGGGCCCGGTAAGAATGCGAATAATTAGCAACGAAAGATCCGCCGCTCCAGGTGGGAACGCGTAGCCCGATGGCACCCGAAAAGCCCGTGAAGGACCTCTTCTCCAGGACGCCTCGTTGCGCAGTTTCTTCGGGAGCATACCGATTGTTCTCAAGGCGGGCGCCGAATTGCAGCGAGGCGCGCTCGAACTCAAGAGTCTCCAGGGCAAAGACTGCAAACGCGTTATGCCTGGTTGGTGGAGCAAGCGCCTCATCTCCCGTTGCTGCAAAATCGCGATGAGAACCCCAGAAACCAAATCGGCCTGAGAGTTTGCCGATCTTCTTCTGATCGAAGATACCTTGAACGATAGTTGTCTTGTTCGTGAATGCTGTGCCGACTTCGTTGGTCAACGATTCAATTTCGGAGTGAGCATAGTCGTTGTGTTGAACCGAGAAAGTTCCTGACTGAATGAAAGAAGTTTGTTCCCTGAAGCCGGCTTTGAGCTCAAACCCGTGACGCCGCGGGTTCAGAGACACAACTTCCGGGTCGAGGGCAGCGGCGTCTACTGGAATTCCATATCGTCGCTGGTCGAAGCTGTAGTTGAAACTGAAGAAGGCTTTGGTTGGATAAAAACCGAATCCCGCCGAGAGATTTGCTTCGCGCGAGAAGGAGTTTCGCACCAGGCCGATCGGCGTGCGGTAATCGCCCGCTCGTTGACCGCCCCCGTTGCCCCAGATCAACCACCTCTCAGTGCCGTATTCGATACCTGCGCTGGAGGCCGCCTGGCGACCATTTGTACTGCCGACTGCGGTAAAGTAACCGTTGATGCCTTTGTGAGCGCTGTCGTGCCCGGTCACAGCATTAACGACGCCGCCGATCGCGTTGCTGCCGTATAGAAGTGTGGCCGGTCCCTTAACGACTTCGATTCGTTCGACCGTAAGTACGTTCACCGGTTCGGCGTGATCACCTGATTCAAATCCCAGCCCTCCAACCCGGTTCCCGTCCTGTAAAACGAGCACCCGGTCACCATCAAATCCTCGAATGACAGGGCGAGCGGTACCGGGTCCGAAACTTCGCTTGGACACTCCCAGCTGGCCATCAAGCGCTTCGCCAAGCGACACCGGACTCTTTTTCGCCAGATCTACCGAGCCGATCACCTCTACCGATTGGATTGAGCTAGAGACGGCCTGCTCAACCCCAGTCGCCGTAACTGTGACTTCCTCTCGCAGTCCTCCCAGTTCAACGCGAAAATCCAGGGTGGTTGTTGATCCGCCGGGGAGGTCCACAGTGCGCACGATATCGGGCACTCGATCAAGGTGGGCGATCACATCGTAACGACCAGGCGGCAGGTTTTGGAATTCGTAATTTCCTTGTTCGTCGCTGCCGACTGTCCGTTTCAATTGTTGAATCGTGATTAGTACGTTGTGAATAGGCTGCCCGCTTTCCCCGAGGGTTACTTTTCCTTTTAGTGAAGCTTGGGATTGGCCGAGGGCAGGGGAGCACACCATAGTTGCGAATATGAGAACTGCGGAGAAACGGAAAATCACTGTGGCCGCGAAGCTACCGAGAACATAAATCATTTTAATTACCTCTTGTCTGATGGGAAGGACCCAGCTGCGTGATCCGCAAGCGGTTCGGCAGATGACTGTCGGGACCCCGAGCGTTCTGGTCTATTGCGGAGAGCAGCGTTGATGCGACTTAAGAGGTATACGGTGGCGCTCGACCTGAGTGGCTGGTGATGGCCTGGGTCAGTTGACAAGCGAAACTGGATTGATTGACTGCGAGATGGGTGTGTGGAGCCGAGCTAATGTCTCGTTCCACAATTAACGAGGTGGAAAAATCCTGATGGAGTTTGCAAATGAGACATTCGCCGCAGCCGGAAAGATCAAGCGTTGCTGTGGAGTTCGTCTTTGGTTCCGAAATCGCGATGCTTTGAGACGGCGGTTCCAGATTAAATACAGCGCTGTGTTTGTGAGCCGAAGCGACCGTGGTTCCGTAAGCGACGAAACTGAGCAGCAAAGATGCCACCACGCGGGTTAGCATGTTTTGGGGTCTTCGCTGAATTCCTTTTGGCGTTCTCTTCACTTTTTGTGCTTATGGTAGATTCGGTACTGGAAATATAGTCAGAGCAGCATGGGCTGTCAACCGCGTTTGCCGGTTGGGTTTATCCTGGAGCGAACCGAATTTTGAGGGCTTTGTGTTTGATGTCGTTCTTGAGAAACAACAATGGTCGCCCCGTTTCTCGCCGAGGAGTGGCAGTTGCGGTCGTGTTTCTGTTATTTGCCTGTTCAGGTAAAGTCATCGCCCAAAACCTGAGCGCAAAACTCACCATCGCTTCCATTGCGCCCGCTCGACTGCGAATCCAGCTGGCTTTTCCCACCCCGACCTCCTCCTTCTCATTTCGCAATTCCTACGCCGGCATACTTGGCCTGGGCGAGCGAATTGAACAGGTCACTGCCGAGTTCCACGGGAAGAATGCTTCAGTTAGGAAACTGGGGTCCGGCGAATATGAAACGGATCAGCAGGTGACTCGCCTGGATTACGAAGTCGCGTTGACCGGGCTGGCGCAGCCCGCACAAATGTCACATGTTTCGTGGGTTAATAATGATGGCGGACTGTTGATGTTGTCGGATTTGCTGCCACGTTCCGCAAAGAAGTCTGGCGACTTAGTCAGGGTCGAGATTGCTGTCCCATCCCGCTGGTCTGTCGAGTCTAACCTCAGTGGTCGAGAGCCCGGCTACTCGACCACTGATCCTGAGAACACGGTTTTTATGGTGGGACCGGCGCTCAGAAAGAAAGTCGGTCGTGTCGGTCAAACAAACCTGGTAGTGAACATGTTAGGGAAGTGGCCCTTTTCAGAGGGCGACGCGCTCAAGATCGCCGGCAAGCTGATGGAGGAGCATACGAGAGTAACCGGCTATCCGCTTAAGAATGACGCGGTGATAATGCTGGTTCCTTTTGCCGGAGATACAGGCCCTGAGCGTTGGACTGCGGAAACACGTGGCAACGCAGTGGTAATGCTGTTGGGTAATGACGCCGGCCGTAAACGAGTTTTGGGCAAGCTCGGAATTGTGCTGGCCCACGAGATCTTCCATTTGTGGGTGCCGAATGCTTTGACCCTCTCGGGAAACTACGATTGGTTTTTCGAGGGGTTTACCCTGTATCAAGCGTTACGCACGGCTTTGCGGCTTAAGCTGATCTCATTTGAAACCTACCTGGAAACCCTTGCGCGCGTTTACTCGTCATACCTGGCGTCGTCCGAATCTGTTCCTCTGTCACTGATCGAGGCATCTGAGCGACGTTGGACCACTGCTTCGTCACTCGTTTACGACCAGGGAGTGCTCGTGGCGTTTGCGTATGATTTGCAATTAAGGCTCGCGACGGACTGCGGGCAATCACTCGACGACGTTTACCGTCAGCTCTTTAAGCTACACGCAACAGGACAGGGACCTGCAAACGAGACTATAATAAAGCTCCTCAATGAAACCGCGAGGACGAGTTCTTTTGGTCGAGATTTCGTTGAATCTCGGGGGCGAATTGATATTCAATCGACGCTTTCGCCTTTTGGACTTCAGCTTGGGCCGGGCGGTGGGCTGCAAGCGCCGAGGCTGTCAGTGGCAAACAACTTAAGCAACACACAGCGCCAGGCGCTTCGTTGTCTCGGATATCGAGGCTAATAGTAGTCGCAGAGGTTTTAAGATAGTGTTATGAGAACAGTGGATTCCAAGTTACTCACTTCATGCTTTTTGGGTCTTCTCCTCTCTTGCGTAGTGAGCGCCGGATGCAACACGCTGGCACAGAGAAACGATTCAGGCGTAATTGTGGCCAACCTTGCTGAAATTCGTAGTTCAACGGCCGTGGTGGCGGCGGTTCTTTTGAAAGCTAACCGGGGCGACACGGTGGACATCCTCGAAGCTCAGGACGTTCAGGATCCGACTGACCACACAAGAAAGGAACGCTGGTTAAGAGTGCGCGCCCATGACGAGGACAGCACCGAAGGTTGGATCGAGTCGCGCAACGTGATGCCTGATGAGGTACTGCAAAGCTCAATGAAATT
>CAWEBR010000003.1:192500-366086 GCA_963807365.1 Pyrinomonadaceae bacterium
TTACAACCCTCCCATCTGACACCCGAGTAATGCGGGACACGAGGAATCCTGCATGAATTTGCCGGGACCATCCGGTAAGGCTAAATACTCCGAAGTGACCGATAGTGAACCAGTACCGTGAGGGAAAGGTGAAAAGAACCCCGGTGAGGGGAGTGAAATAGTACCTGAAACCGTGTGCTTACAAGCAGTGGGAGGTCAAGGTTCGTCCTGACTGACCGCGTGCCTTTTGCATAATGAGCCGGCTAGTGAATGTCACAGGCAAGGTTAAACGATAAGTGAGCCGAAGCGAAAGCGAGTCCTAATAGGGCGTTTAGTCTGTGGTATTCGGACGTGAAGCGAGATGATCTATGCATGGTCAGGTTGAAGCGTGGGTAACACCACGTGGAGGACCGAACCAGTTTGGGTTGAAAACCATTTGGATGAACTGTGCATAGGGGTGAAAGGCTAATCAAATTTCGTGATAGCTCGTTCTCGCCGAAATAGCTTTAGGGCTAGCCTCGGACGAATCGTTACGGTGGTAAAGCGCTGAATGGGCTAGGGGCCTCACAAGGTTACCGAACCCAATCAAACTCTGAATGCCGTAAACGTATATCCGGGAGTCAGACTACGGGGGCTAAGCTCCGTGGTCGAGAGGGAAACAGCCCAGACCGACAACTAAGGTCCCAAAATCGTGGTTAAGTGGAAAAGGAAGTGGGGAAGCACTGACAGCCAGGAGGTTGGCTTAGAAGCAGCCATCCTTTAAAGAAAGCGTAATAGCTCACTGGTCAAGCAGCCCTGCGCCGACAATATAACGGGGCTAAAACCACGTACCGAAGTTTCGGATTGTTGAATTTATTCAACGATGGTAGGCGAGCATTCTGTAGCTGTGAAGCGGGACCGTAAGGACCGTTGGAGCGATCAGAAAAGACTCTGTCGGCATAAGTAGCGATAACGCGGGTGAGAACCCCGCGCGCCGTAAACCTAAGGTTTCCTGAGTAAAGTTAATCTGCTCAGGGTTAGACGGCACCTAAGGCGAGGCCGAAAGGCGTAGTCGATGGAAATCCGGTTAATATTCCGGATCCTGTAACGTGTGCTGTGGGAGGACGCAGTAGGGTAGGCGAGACGGCGTATGGATGTGCCGTTGAACTCGTCATAGCCCGTCGCTTTGGAAAATCCGGGCGACATCAGGGTAAAGGCAGGGACGAAAGTAGGGGTAAAACCCGAAAAAAGTCGCTGACCCCAGCTGCCAAGAAAATTCTCGTTCAGCTATACACGCGATCAGACCGTACCGCAAACCGACACAGGTAGGTGGGGTGAGAATCCTAAGGCGCTTGTGAGAACTCTCGTTCAGGAACTCGGCAAACTGACCCCGTAACTTCGGGAGAAGGGGTGCCGTCCTCCGGGACGGTCGCAGAGAAATGTCCCAGGCGACTGTTTACTAAAAACACAGGTCTCCGCAAAGTCGTGAAGACGACGTATGGGGGCTGACGCCTGCCCAATGCTGGAAGGTTAAGAGGAGTGGTTAGTCGCAAGGCGAAGCTACGAATCGAAGCCCCAGTGAATGGCGGCCGTAACTATAACGGTCCTAAGGTAGCGAAATTCCTTGTCGGGTAAGTTCCGACCTGCACGAATGGCGTAACGATCTGGGAGCTGTCTTAACGAGAGACACAGCGAACTTGTAGTACCGGTGAAGATGCCGGTTTCCCGCATCTAGACGGAAAGACCCCGTGCACCTTTACTACAACTTGACAGTGGGTTCGGGCAAACGATGCGCAGCATAGGTGGGAGGCTTTGAAGCCAGGCTCTTGGGCTTGGTGGAGCCAACGGTGAGATACCACCCTTCGTTTGTTTGGACTCTAACCTAGCGCCGTAATCCGGTGCAGGGACACTATCAGGCGGGTAGTTTGACTGGGGCGGTCGCCTCCCAAAAAGTAACGGAGGCGCTCGAAGGTTGGCTCAGGCTGTTTGGAAATCAGCCGTAGAGTGTAAACGCATAAGCCAGCTTGACTGTGAGACAAACAAGTCGAACAGGTACGAAAGTAGGAGTTAGTGATCCGGCGGTTCTGTATGGAAGGGCCGTCGCTCAACGGATAAAAGGTACGCCGGGGATAACAGGCTGATCCTGCCCAAGAGTTCACATCGACGGCAGGGTTTGGCACCTCGATGTCGGCTCATCGCATCCTGGGGCTGAAGAAGGTCCCAAGGGTTTGGCTGTTCGCCAATTAAAGCGGTACGTGAGCTGGGTTTAGAACGTCGCGAGACAGTTCGGTCCCTATCTGGTGTGGGCGGAGCAGAATTGAGGGAATCTGTCCTTAGTACGAGAGGACCGGGATGGATCCACCTCTAGTGTACGAGTTATGGCGCCAGCCGTAGCGCTCGGTAGCTATGTGGAGCATGGATAAACGCTGAATGCATCTAAGCGTGAAGCCAGACCCAAGATTAATTCTGCCAGTGAGACTCCTCGTAGACCACGAGGTTAATAGGGTGGATATGTAAGTGCAGTAATGTGCTCAGTTGACCACTACTAATCAGTCCCTTGGCTTGACCATAAAATTTACTCAAGCAACAAATTCGCGCTTGCGCGAGCTTGCCCCAAGGAAAAGCAAACATCACTATTCGATTATCTGAGCTCTCTTCCTGAGTTCTCAAATCACAAATTTGAGATGCGCCTGGAAGCTCGAAGTTGAAAACTAAATTCTGAATCTGAGATTCTGAAATTTGAGATCTCAAACCGGTTTTCCGGTGATTTTGTCGACAGGGTCACACCCGTTCCCATCCCGAACACGGAAGTTAAGCCTGTTGGAGCCGATGGTACTGCACGGGTAACTGTGTGGGAGAGTAGGAAGTCGCCGGGATTATTCAAGAAAGCCCGCTCGATTAATTTCGAGCGGGCTTTTTGCTGTGCGTTCCAACCAGAGTCGATTCTTCATTCCAGGCGCTTTCTGTTCCTCAGTCCTTTTCCTACAACTATTTCAAATCCTCAGATAGAATTCGCCGGGTACACAGAGTAAAGGCTGTCTAAAGTCCGCGTGCAATGACTCAACCTATTCAAACAGGCACCAAGCTTGGTCGCTATGAGATTCGCTCGCAGATAGGAGCGGGCGGCATGGGCGACGTCTATCTCGCTCGTGATTCCGAACTCGACCGCACCGTTGCGATCAAGGTGTTGCCGGCCTCTGTCGCTGCCGACGCGCAACGCATGCGTCGCTTTGTCCAGGAGGCTAAGGCGGCCTCCAGCCTTAACCAGCAAAACATCATTACCATCTACGAGATTGGCGAAACCGACTCTACCCGATTCATCGTGACGGAATTCGTGGACGGTTTCACGCTCAGACAACATTTGAAGCGAGCTCGCCCAACACTCGCCGAAACTTTGGACATTGCAATTCAGACTGCTTCCGGACTCGCTGCCGCTCACGAAGCCGGCATTGTTCACCGCGACGTTAAGCCGGAGAACATCATGCTGCGCAACCGCGATGGGTTTGTGAAGTTGTTGGACTTCGGCCTGGTCAAACTTACCGAAGTTTCCAGCAACACAACTGACACCGAAGCGCCGACCCGCGCGCTCGTAAACACAGATGCCGGCACTGTGATGGGAACGGTAGCTTACATGTCACCCGAACAGGCGCGCGCCAAGCTGGTTGATGAGCGCACCGACATCTGGAGTCTGGGCGTCATTCTTTATGAAATGGTGACTGGCGTAGCGCCGTTCGCCGGCGAGACTTCGGCCGACGTGATCGCTGCCATTGTCAAGACTGATCCTGCCCCGATCACTCGTCTGGTTCCGGACGCCCCGGTAAAACTCGAGGAAATCATTTCCAAAGCGCTGGAGAAAGATCGCGACGAACGGTATCAAACAATCAAGGACGTGCTGGTAGATCTGCGCCGACTCAAGAAAAAGCTCGACTTCGAAAGCGAAATCGAGCGCTCTGCCACCCCTGACTCCGATCACCGTCAAAACTCAACGGCCGCTACCACACTTGCCGGCGCCGGATTACAAACAGCATCGCTCGACACTGCTCGTCCAACCAGCAGCGCGGAATATCTAGTCAGCGAGATTAAGCGACACAAAGCCGGCGTCATACTGGCCGTGTTAGCTATCCCGCTGCTGCTCGGGGCGGCAGCGCTTTTTGCCTGGACTAAACTCGCGAACCGCGAACAACCGGCGCCGCCGTCCGTCATGAAGATCACCAAACTCACCAGCGGCGGTCGCGTTAATGGCGTCCCAATCGATGGCAGCACTTCGATTTCTCCGGACGGGCGGTATGTGGTCTATACGCTTATCGATGCCGGCAAGGTGAGTATTTGGGTGAGACAAGTCGCCACCGGCAGTGATGTGCAAATCGTGCCGCCCCAGGAAATGCGGAACAATGGCACCACCATTTCGAATGATGGAGAGTTTGTTTACTACGTCGGCATGAATGATGAGAACCCTGGAGGTTCGTTGTTTCAGGTGCCAATCCTGGGTGGTCCGCCGAAGAAAATCCTGGCGCAGGTACGCGGGCCGATAAGTTTCTCGCCCGACGGTTCCCAATTTGCTTTTGTGCGACTCTTAGATCGCGGGGAAACGTCGCTGATGATTGCGAATTCGGACGGAACCGGTGAACGTAGATTAGCTAGTCGGAAAGGGAACGACTGGTTTGCTTTTGAAGGTCCCGCCTGGTCGCCTGACGGTCAGTGGGTTGCATGTGGCGTCGGGACAGATACCGGTGGAACGTACACGACAGTGGCGGGTTATGCGGTGGCCGACGGTTCGGAGAAACCGCTTACCGCCGAAAAATTCCGCGGTGACGTGCGACGTGTGCTTTGGTTGAAAGACGGCAGCGGATTGGTGACCCCGGTCGTGGAATCGGCTTTGGTGACCCAGCTTTGGTTCATCAAGCAACCGGAGGGGACCATCAATCGGATTACTAACGATCTGAACGGATATGGCTCGGTAAGTCTTGGTGTGAGCGGCGATGGCAAGACTATGGTGACGGTGCAAAGCAATCGGTCTTATCAAGTTTGGGCTGCCGGGGTAGCTACGGCCCCGGTGCAACCCATTCAAATAACCCACGGCGAGACGGATGGCGCGGCCGGTTTGGATTGGACGGCCGATGGCGAGCTCGTTTATGTCAATCAAACCGGTGACACTAACGCATTGATATCAGCGAAGGCGGACGGTAGCGAGTCGCGAACTATTTTTAAGGCGAAGGAAAGTCTGGCGGAGCCTGCGGTTTCTCCGGATGGCAAGACAGTTTATTTCTCCTCAATGAAAGACGGTACTCCTCATATTTGGCGAATAAACCTTGATGGATCGGGTCTCAAGCAGATTACGTCAGGCGATTTCGCGGATTTCGCGCCTCAGGTTTCGCCGGATGGAAAGTGGGTCCTGTTTAGTTCGTTTCGATCCGGAGTTCAACTGATTTGGAAAGTCCCGAGTGATGGAGGGGAAGCCATCCAGGTTACTGACATCATTTCAGGTGGGGCGGCATTTTCGCCGGACGGAAAATATGTGGCGGCACTCCACTTCACTCTTGGCGGTACTGTGGGGCAGATAGCCGTGGTCCCGGTGGATGGCTCCACTGAGCCTCCCAAGCTGATCACCCCACCCTCAGACATCAACCTCGGCGCGGGTCTTTTCTGGAGCCCCGATGGCCGCTCACTAACCCTGAAGTCGACGCAAAGAGGGGTTGGTAATCTCTGGAGACAACCGATCGACGGTGGTCCACCGAAACAGATTACCAACTTCACCTCGGATTTAATCTCCAGCTTTGCCGTCTCCCGCGACGGCAAGCGTCTCGCCATCTCACGCGGCAGCGCAAATCTGGATGTCGTGCTGATCAAAGATTTCCGTTGATGATGATCGACCTACACGGGCTGCCGCACTGACCGTAACGCAAACCGTTAATTTCTTATGGATACGTATACGGCGCCTGTAAACCCAGCGGTATTCCCATGGCCCAGTAGATCAAGAGAAATATAGTCCATATAACCAGGAAGGTAATTGAGTAGGGAAGCATTAGTGAAACTAACGTGCCGATGCCGGTCTTTTTTACGTAGCGTTGGGCAAACACCACTACCAGCGGGAAGTAGGGCATCAGGGGTGTAACGATGTTCGTAGTCGAATCACCCACGCGATAGGCTGCCTGCGTCAACTCCGGCGAAAGACCCAGTTGCATCAACATGGGAACAAAGATCGGCGCCAGTAATGCCCACTTCGCTGAAGCAGAACCAATCAAAAGATTAACCAGCGCGGTTAGCAGGATGATGCCAACTATCGTCACCTGACCCGGCAAGGCCATCGCTTTAAGCAAGCCGGCCCCTTTCAGCGCGAGCAGGGCCCCGAGGTTGGATTGTCCAAAGGCCGCAATAAACAGTGACGCAAAAAATGCGAGCACAATGTAATAGCCCATGGTGCTCATCGATTTACTCATGCCTTTGATAATGTCGCGGTGACTACTGACAGTGCCCGCCAGATAACCGTAGACGATCGCCGGCAACAGAAATATCAGAAATATTAACGGCACGATCGACTGCATTAGCGGCGCATTTGCCGCCGTCAACTGCGGAGTCGACACTTGCGCATTCGCCGTGATCACCTGGCCGTGGGTGGTGAATTGCGCTTCACCGAGCCGCGTCTTGAGTGAATCCTGGAAAGCTTTTTGACCCGGGAACTCCTGTTTTACGCCCTGGAGTTTCGTCAACACGTCTTCCGGGACCGCCGCCGCTCGCAATCGTTCGATCGATTCGGGCGTCAACTTGAAGCCTGCCGGAGAGCGCATTGGTGAAGTCTTAGGAACGGAGACGAAAGCCAGCACAGCAAGCAGCGCTAACAGAGTCAACATTCCGCCAACCAAACCGCGCCGTTCTTTTTGTCCCAACGTCTCCATCTTTGGCATATCGGCGATGTCGCCATCTACCTCGACATTCCGCAACCTGGGTTCGATGACGCGGTCAGTTAGGAACCAACCAACGCCGATAATCAACAGGCTTGAGGCGCCGGTGAAGAACCAATTTGAAAGTGGATTGACTGTTCGGTGGGGTCGACGATTCCCGCCGCGGCCTGCGTCAGGCCAGACAGCAATGGGTCCAGACTTGAAGGGACAAAGTTTGCGCTGAAGCCTCCGGACACTCCCGCAAATGCCGCAGCGATGCCGGCCAGCGGATGCCGCCCTGCCGTATAAAAGATCACGGCGCCGAGCGGTATGACCAGAACATAACCCGCGTCGGCGGCGGTGTGGCTGACGATGGCGACGAGGATCAGCATCGGCGTCAGCAGTTTGACTGAAGTAAAACTTAATAGTCCCTTAAGCGAGGCATTGATGAAGCCGGTGTGTTCGGCGACGCCCACGCCGAGCAACGCCACCAGCACAACGCCGAGCGGGTGGAAGCTGGTAAACGTGGTGACCAGGTTGGAGAGAAAGGCTGCGATAGAAGCGCCCGTCAGTTGGTTGTTGACTTTGATGGGCTGGCCGTTGCGCGGATCGATCTCGGTAAAGGAAATCGGCGCGAGCAGCGCCGAGAGAATCCAGACCACGACCAGCAAAATCAGGAAGAGAGCGGCAGGATCGGGCAGTTTATTTCCCACCACTTCAATCGTATTTAGCGCCCGGTCGATCCGGCGAGTTCCGGCAACCTTGCCGTTGCTTCCTTTAGTTGTCTTTGTCGATTTCGCCATTGTCTCTCCTATGAGCTACGAAGTGATCTCCAGTGGACCCGTCTACGAGTGACGGGTCAGAAGAATTAGATTTGTCCTTTAACCACGCCTACTAAGATCCGCTATTTAGATTTTGGGGAGGCAATATATCACGAAGACGCCTGCCAGTTGACAGTTGACTTCAAAGGCGCAGTCTCTGGCGAGCGATCGAGCGTATGCGCTCAAGTTTGCGAAGCCACTTTGTCGAATCTCAGGACTCTCCAGTTTTCGCCTCGGATGACTCGCGCGTCGACCCAGCCGAAACAAGCAACATGGTCCAGTTTCCGTCGTCCTTCCCTGGCGCCGCTTCTACTTTGCTGGGGATTCCAGCGAGGAAATTTTGGTAGTGGGTCAGTTTGGGTTGAATGGTCGACTCCTATCGGACCGCGGGCGCCCTCGCCTGCATGTTGCGTAGAAGTTACTGGCGGAAAACGGTTCGTGTTTACGTACCGAGTGCGGGCGAGGGCGCCCGCGGTCCCTGTCAGAGCTGATCTAATCGCCCCAACCTTGAATTCCAAACTGACGCACTACCGGGTACTGGTGCAGTTGGACTCGATCAGACGCATTTCTTTGCGGGACTTTGTGTCTAGCTTTGCGACCTTTGCGGTTTCTGCTTGTCTTTAGATCTTTACCGCAAAGTACGCAAAGGTTTTCGCAAAGAGCGCAAAGCAAACTGAACCAGTACCCACTACCGGATGGAGTTGACAGTCATCTCTTTTTCCAGTAGCGTCCGCCTCGCCTGACGTTAAGGCAGGTTCTATCCACGCGGCAAATTTGTTTTGCCGCAGAAACCAGTGCAGACAGCGTGCAACCCGTACCTCGCTGTCCGCTAACCCTTAGTACGGGAAGGAGCCCAAGTGAAACTTAAACGAATATTGACTAGTTCTCTCGTACTGTCAGTTTTGATTGTCGCTGTGACCGCCTACGGCCAGGTGAAACGTCCCTTTCACAATGGATCAGTTTGGAACATCGCCTTTATCCGGATGAAGCCCGGCATGGAAACCGCTTACCTGAACTATCTCGCCGGTTCCTGGAAAGTTAATCAGGAGGCGATGAAGAAGGAAGGCCTGGTTTTGTCATACAAAGTCATCACCACCGAAGGCCACAATTCGAATGATTGGAATGTGATGCTGATGACCGAGTATAAAAACCTCGCCACGATGGAGGCTAACCTGGACAAGGCCGACGATGTAGCACAGAAGGTGGTGGGCGACGATGAAAAGCAAAGGCAAGGTTACAGAGAGCGTCTGGAAATTCGCGAAGTGATGGGTGAGAGGTTGGCGCGAGAGATTGTTCTCGCACCCAAGGCCCAGTAAGGGCACACCGGAAACGCCCGCTCGGCGTGATCGTCGAGCGGGCGTTTTCTAAGCTGACCAACTCATTTGGCCTTTAGCGTCTTCGCCAACTGTGATGTCCCTTCTTGCCCGGTTTACTCTTTAACTCCACCAGTATTACTTCAAAGGATTCAGCCCCTGTGTTTTCAGGCAGGTGACTGATCGCGGGTGTCCAGAGCGCCTCTCCGGCCTTTCGAGTTGCAGCCTCAGTTGCGGCCCACGGAAAATAGAACGGCGATGCTACAGCCTTGCGATTCGGCTGAACGCAGTGAGGCACAAATGCGATCCTTACCGGGGCCACCCAAGGTGTGCCCTTGAGCGATGCCCATCCCGATATCGAATCCCCGTCGCGCAAAATCGTGCGGTTGTTGATTGCGCAACTCGACCGCGAGCGGGTCCTCATTCGCCAGCGCCTCGCCCCGTGCGGCGAGAGCGTCAAGGTCGATCAAGTTCGGTTTGTCCTGCGCACTTGCTATCGTCACGGCCGCGGAGCAAAGCAGTGTGACGGCGAGAACTTTTGTTAGCTTCGATTTCATTTTTTCCATGTCTCTCCTTGAACTTTGCTAACGACGGCGTTGTCACCGGGTCAGTAAAATCAACTGCACATCTGCCGGCTTAATAGCTCCGGCTCAAGTGAAACGCCACTGAGGCGTTGAATCCTCTTCGTCCGGCGGCACTTAAAGAAGCGAACCGAATCGTTATGAATCATGAATTTCCCTCCTGGGCCTCTCTTTTACTTGGGTGGATCCCAGATGGTTCCGTCGTAACGTTGCGCATTCCAATAGGGCAGCCTCGTATAGTCCACGCGCACCATGGAGCGACCCTGAAAGGTCGTATGCCAGGCCTTCGCTTCGGTAACTACACTGATGAGATAGATACGACTTGCAGAGTCAATCCTGGGCAACCGGACATGCCAAACGCCGTCACCAACCTCGGAGAGAATTACCGATTCAGAAGCATTGCCGCTAGGTCTGGCCGCTAACATCGAGATCTTAATGTCTGCAGATTTTGCTAAGGGGAAGGGAGTGCCGTCTTCATAAGAGATCGCAAAATAAATCTCGCCGACAGATTCTTGATGAAGATTTATTTTTCCGGACGGGACCGGCTGAATCAAAGATGTGCCCTCGGCGGTAATGATCAGGCGCTTTGAGGTGTTGGGAAGTCTTGAGTTTTCTTTATCAATGACCGCCCCAGGACCAGACTTATCGATCACTCTACCGACACCGCCTGGATTATCGTTGACTCTTACTGCTCCACCTCTATCACTCACACTTTCACCATCAGATGCTGCTTGGCCCAGGTGAAACTTCACTGATGCATTGAAGCCCCTCTGTCCACCGGTGCTAAGCGAATCTCGAATCTTCTGAGAACCGGGCCCCATCAAAGTGTTACCCGCTGCGCCCAGAGCACGATCGCCAAAGATTCCGCTGGCGATATCGAATCCCAGCTTGAAGAACACATCAGTTTCGGCATTTCGCGCCGCGGAAATCCTTTCATTTGATCGCGCGATCCTCGCACCGGTGGCAGCCAGCTCGGCGTTTCTGTTGCGCTCCACGGAAAACAAGACGGCCACGCTGCATGCACGCGCTTCCCCTCGAAGCTGCAAGGCACAAACTCTGTCCTTACCGGGGCCCGGCGCGGTGTTCCCGTCAGCGACGCCCATACCGATATCGAATGCTCGTCGCCCAGACTCGTTCGCCTGCTGGTTGCGGAGTTCGACTGCCAACGGATCCTCATTCACGAGCACCTGTCCCCTGGCGGCCAGAGCGTCGTAGTCGATTGTGCGATTGGGTTCCTGTGAGCTCGCGGTCGTCACGGCGGCAGCGCAAAGCATTGCAACGACGAAGAGTCTTGTTAACTTCGGAATGATTCTTTCCATGTCTTTCTCCTTCAACTTTGTTAGGGCTACTGTGTTGACGCGTGGTCTCAGAATCGCGCTGTGCTGCGGAAAACGGACTGAGTTACGGCACACCGCTGACAGTGACGGTCTTGATGATTTTCGGTGTACCCTGTTGTCCTTCATAGACCATCATGCGAAAGGTGTAGCTGCTGCCGCGGCTGATCGTCGCCGGCGAGTTGCCCTGGCCGCCTTTGCCGAAGTCACTCCACTGCGCGTTGTTAACAGAGAGATAGATTTCGCAATAGGTAAAATCAGGACCGGCAATCCAACCGACATTGACGGTCCGTTGCGGCTGGCCTGCGGTGGAAACCGTACTGGGGTTGGTGCCAACTGCCTCGCCCACGATGATAGAAGGGCCGGAAGGTCGTTTATAGTCCCGGCTGAAATGCAGCTCCGCTGACGCGTTAAATCCTCTTTGTCCGGCAGCGCCTAAAGAATCTCGCCGCTCGTGTAGTTCGAGAGGACTTTTTCTTTGCTACGGCTTCGAGGTTTCAAGGGGTCAACGCCTTCTCCCATGATGACCTTTCCGGGCCACTGGTTTGCTCTTTAACTCCACCAGTATCACTTCAAATGGTTGAGCCCCTGTGTTCTCTGGCAGGTGACTGATCGCGGGTGTCCAAAGCGCCTCTCCGGCCTTGCGAGTTGCGGGCTCAGTCTTCCCATCAGGAAAAGTGAACTTTCCGTTGATGTCTGTCATGAAAATGGCCACTGCATTCGGATGTTGATGCATGATCGACTTTTCTCCTGCGCCCACCTTCACACGCAGCACACGCACCTCGGAGTTTTCAAATTCCACTTTATAGTGATTGGGATCAACTTTCACCGGGTCCTGCGCCAGGGCGGTCGACCCAACGCAAACGACAAAAAGCGCTAGTAGCATTCCTTTGATCATTTAATACTCCTTAGGGGAAGTTGGATGGAGCTTGTAGCGGGCTGCTTTTATCTTAAACACGGCTGGGAGTCAACAGATTCCGCTAATGCCAAAGGGAAGTCAGTGTTCGGCGTGTCTATTCCATAAGAGCGCAGCTTCTATGAGTTTAGGGTTCTCGGCCCAGTCCTTCGCCGAGACGACTGTGACTTTGTCGTACACCAGCACGATTGTCCAGGGAGAGCTTGCTCATTTCACGAGCGGCAAACGTTGGTATTCGCATACAACCGCGACTCGCGGACTGAGTAGAACCGGTTCCGAGTGTATAGGCTGGGTTCAAGACCATCCGGATTACAAACCAGACTGGGGTATGGTTATTGACATGGTTGGCGATGCCTCACTAACAATTAACCAGGAAAAGAGTTGACCCTGGCACCCCACATAGTCTTAACCCTATGGTCGCGGCCCAAGGCGTTCAGGCTAACACTTTCACTAACCGCCGCGGCGGCCAAATTATCGCCTTAGCAGCGACTTCAGATGCTGCCTTAACATCACCTGCTGTCTTCTTATATCCAGAAGACCCTGACACCTACCCTCTTGCCTGTGAGGCGTTCGGAATCCAGCGTGTTAAGCTACAGACTTAAACGTTTTACAGGCGAAATCGTCAATGGATTTTAGTAGCTACTTCCGGGCCTCGTCTTACGCCATGATCACCTGCGCGACGCTCGCCCTCGTGCTGGCTGGAGGTCTGCATGTCGCCCTGGCGGGAATCTTCGGGATGGTGCTGGTACTGGCCTGGATCTGGGAAGGCAAGCGGTGGCAACTATCCGAACGAGTGGGCCTCATCGTTGTTTTGCTTGCCGTTCCCCTCTTCGTGCTTGATTGGAATTATCAAAAGGCGGTTGGCGAACAGGCTGGACGGATGGGTGTCACTGCCCTCGCGCATCTGATTGTTTTCCTGTCGGCGGTAAAACTCCTGCAAGTGAAGAAGGACCGCGACTGGGTTTTTCTGTATCTGATTTCCTTTTTTGAAGTCCTGCTCGCTGCCGGATTGAGTTTCAGTCCGGTCTTCCTCGGCACGCTCACAATTTATCTTCTTTGCGGCGTCTCGACCATAGTTTCCTTCGAAATCCACAAATCAAAACGCGCGATTAATGTTTCCGAAACGCACCTCCTGGTACCGCCGGATTCACGCATTTTCAAGAAAGCGCGCCAAAACCGGAAAGGGAGTGTCAACGTTGAGACCGCGCGGCTTCCGGTGGTCGCGCTTTTACTCTTCGTCCTGATCTTCGTGCTGGCATTGCCGTTGTTTTTGGTTGCGCCGCGGTCGAGCGGGGCAGCGTTTAGTCGCTCAGGTTCGTCTCTATCGAATTTTGTCGGCTTCTCTGAGAATGTCATGCTCGGAGAGATCGGAAACTTGAAGCGAGACGATGCAGTAGTGATGCACGTGCGTATAGAGGATCCGCAGCCCAATCTCGACATCAGGTGGCGCGGCGTGGCGCTGGATGAATTTACGGGGCGCAGTTGGAAAAAGTCGGCCGAAGTACGCCGCACCGAACGAACGTTTGATGGGCCGGGGTTTACCAGGCTGGGAACGACGGTCGCGTTAAACCGCCTAACCACGCAGACAATTTTTCTGGAACCCATCGATTCCCCCGTCCTCTTTGCCGCGTCGCGTCCGATCGCTATTCAGGGAGACTTCGCCAAGTTGCGAGTTGACGGGGAGGGTTCCGTCCAGGTGGCCCGGCACCAATCCTCCCGATCGATGTACACAGCCTTGTCAGACATGACGCAACCCGATCCGCGACAGTTGAGAGGCGACCGGCAAAGAGATCCGATTACCTTCAAACGGTATGCAGAACTTCCCGCACATGTCGATCCGAGGATCGGGGCGCTGACAAATGCGGTTTTGGTAAACGCCCACGCGGACAATCGTTTCGACGCCGCCAAAGCGATCGAAGCACATCTGCAACAGGACTATGGCTATAGTCTCGAGATGACTGCCGGCGGTTCCGATCCGCTGGCCGACTTTCTATTCAACGTCAAGACCGGCCATTGCGAATATTTTTCGACGGCTATGGCGGTGATGCTCAGGACGCGTAACATTCCCGCGCGAGTCGTGAACGGATTTCTTCCCGGCGAATTCAATGATGCCTCCGGGGCCTACACGGTCCGACAGAGCGACGCGCACTCCTGGGTAGAAGTATTTTTTCCGGAAACCGGTTCCTGGGTCACTTTTGATCCTACTCCCTCCGCTGGTAAAGCGGCGCCGGCCCGTACCGGGTTTGCCGCTCAGCTGGGAAAATATGCCGAAGCATTTGAACTGATTTGGTTTCAATACGTGATTGGTTACGACAAACAGGAGCAACGCTCGCTGGCCGCTTCATTTCAGAGCCGTCTTTACGATTTTCGCAACGCGCTCGGTCAGTTCGTTTCCACCTTGCGCGCGACAGTTTCTTCCGAACCCGGACTTTTCTATTTCGGTGGGCTGGTTCTGGCGCTGGGCGCTTTAGCCATTTTTGCGGTTCGGCGCGTGCGCCGTTTCGGCTGGCGGCGGAGTTTTCGCATTCGGCCGGAGCGCCAGAGACCGCAATCTTCGCCGGTATTATTTTACGAACGGATGTCCCGACTCTTGGCTCAGCGGGGAGCTGAGCGTGCAGCCCACTTAACGCCACTCGAGTTTGCCGGTGAACTCCAACTCGAATCGGCGCTGACTATCACTCGGGCTTACAATCGCGTAAGGTTCGGAGGTCAACAACTTTCGGCGGCAGAAATTCAAGAGATCGAGCGCGTGCTCAGCAGCCTCGAAACAGCGGACCGTGAGAGGGAGATTGGGTCTTAGTTCGACTAAGACCCTTCCCCTCGTTCCCCTTCCCAGAGGGAAGAGGATGAAAGACATCCCGGCAGGGAACGGGACAAATATTCGATTATGAAAAAAGTTGGATTTATCAGTTTAGGATGTCCCAAGAATCTCGTCGACAGCGAGGTGATGATGGGCCAGCTGAAAGCCAGTGGTTACGAGCTTACCGCCGATGCGAGTGAAGCCGATACGGTCGTCGTCAACACGTGTGGGTTTATCGACTCTGCCAAGCAGGAATCGATCGACACTATTCTGGAAGCGGCGCGGTGGAAAGAAGATGGCAAAGCTACGCGATTGATTGTGGCGGGTTGTCTGGTTGAGCGTTATCGCGATGAATTGAAAGCGTCGATTCCGGAAGTGGATGCGTTCATAGGCACGAGCCAGATAAACGACATCCTGGCGGTGGCGGATCCACTGATTGATACGCGTTCGTTGCCCGTGGTTTCACTTGGCAATCAGAGTGCAACCTATCTCTACGATGAATCGACGCCGCGGGTCCTGGCCACGCCGAATCATTACGCGTTCATCAAGATCGCCGAAGGTTGCGACCGACCCTGCGCCTTCTGTTTTATCCCGCAGATGCGCGGCCACTTTCGCAGTCGCCGGTTCGGATCGATCGTGGCCGAGGCGCATCAACTTGCGGAGGAGGGAATCAAGGAACTGATTCTGGTGGCCCAGGATTCTTCGCGCTACGGTGAAGACCTCGGCAAAACTGACGCGCTGGCCCACCTTTTGCGCGAGTTGTCCCACACCGAAGGTATCGAATGGGTGCGCGTGATGTACACCTATCCGACTCACATCAGCGACGAGTTTCTCGATGTGTTGGCGCAAGAACCGAAGGCAGTTAATTATCTCGACATGCCTTTGCAGCATGCTTCGCAGAGTGTTTTGAAACTCATGAAACGCGGCGGGAACCGCGCGTCGCTGGAACGACTGATCAATCGCGTACGTGAACGCGTGCCCGGGATTGCGGTGCGGACAACTTTTATCACCGGTTTTCCCGGTGAGACTGACGAAGATTTCGAAGAGTTGCTGACGTTTGTCACGAACGTCGAATTTGATCGCGTCGGAGTGTTCACTTACTCCGACGAAGAAGGCACGCCGGCCTTCGACCTGCCGAACAAAGTCGATCCGAAGATTGCGCGACAGCGCCGCACCCGTTTAATGAAAGCGCAGGCCAGGATTGCCAGGCGGAAACATAAGGCGATGGTCGGCGCCGAAGTCAAAGTAATCTTTGAGGGTGAGTCATCCGAGAGCGATCTTCTCTGGCAGGGACGGATGGAAACGCAAGCGCCGGACATTGATGGCTGCGTACTCATTAACGATGTGCCGGAGGGATTTAGTCCGATGCCCGGCGACATGGTGAATGTCCTGATCACAGAAGCGCAGGAATACGATCTGGTCGGAACGATCATTGCTTAACGCCGCCGCCGCCGCCGCCGAGTCACACTGAAGACAGCCCGGAATGGCAATCAAAGAATCCAGCGATGAATTGAATCCCCCGGAAGTCTCGGCCACGGCGGTCGCCGCCCCGCCGCATCCGGCGCGTTCAGCGAAAGACTACCTTGCCCTGGCCATCGCAACTTGCGGGGTTGGTTATTTACCGCTCGCGCCGGGAACCTGGGGATCGCTGATTGGAGTCGGAGTTTACCTGCTCGTTCGCGGCGCGGCGATGAAGGTTTTCTTCGACAGCGGTGGGCAGCGTAGCTTCAACCTGATGCAGGTCTATTATGGCGTGATTGTGGTTGAACTGGTGGCAGCGGTGGGCATTGCGTGGGTCGGAACCTGGGCGGCTTCGCGAACCGAGAGGCTTTCCGGTCGCAAGGATCCGGGCAAAGTTGTGGTGGACGAAGTGGCGGGGCAATTCATCGCTCTGATCCCGGTTCCGTTCATGATCGCGCCGGCATGGTGGGCAATGATTGCGGCATTCGTGCTGTTCCGATTTTTCGACATCGTAAAGCCATACCCGGCGCGTAGACTTGAATCCCTCGAAGCGGGGATGGGAATTATGGCGGACGACATCATTGCCGGTGTCTACGCGGGGATTGTCGTCGCAATCGCGGTGGTCGTTAGTTGGTTTATCTAGAATACTTGAAGAGGAGTTGAAGGATGAGCGAATCGAGAGGCGGTCAATCTACTAATGAGAGCGACTCTGAACAAAAGAATGCTGGCAGCGAGTCTGATTCAACCAGCGCAGAGACCTTGAGTGAGATAGAAGCAAACGAATCCGAAACTGACTCGGGATCTCCTGGCTCCGGCCCCGCTCCATCGCCTGACGGCGCGCTCGACGAGAGCGACGAAACGAAAGACGCCGGCCCGATCTAAATGTCCGACAAACTTTAGTTTGTCGTCCGCGGGAACAAACAGCGACAAACTAAAGTTTGTCGGACCTTCTATTCCACCGGCATCAACGTGATCTGCCAGGCGACGAAGGCTATGAAGATGAGCATTACGACCAGGATTACGATTACCACCGGCTCCATCCCCAGATAAGTCTTTTCCCCGCCGCCCTCAATGATTTCCGTCGGGACCATCAGGCTGTCCTTGTCGACCACGATTGCACTGAAAGCAGAATCGCTTTGCACTTCGGCGATGACAGCTGCGCTCGCCAGTGGCTGTTGGGCAGCGCGCGGTTGTTGCTCCTCTAGCGGGGCCAGTTGTGCCGCCAGGCGCGCGGTGTCACCCTTTTTGTGTTTCTCGTGCCTGTGAATGTGCAGCGTTTTCTTTAGATCCATTTTATCTTCTTCAAGTAAACGTAAAGCGCAATCGCGACCACTACCATTGACGAAAGCGCGTAAACGTAACCAAAGCGCCATCTCAGTTCCGGCATCAGCGTAAAATTCATTCCGTAAATGCCCGCAATCAAAGTCACCGACATCAGGATGGTGGAGATCGACGTGAGCCGTTTCATGATCTTGTTCATCCGGTTGCCGGAAACTGAAAGATAAGCGTCCATTGTGGAACTCAACATGTCGCGCAAACTATCAATTGTATCCGCGACCCGGATCAGATGATCAAAGACGTCCTGAAAATAGACATGCGTTTCGCGCGGAAAGATGGGCTGCTCGCGCCTGAGCATAGTATTAAAGACGTCGCGGAGGGGCGTGATGCTGCGGCGCAGGTAGAGTAGCTTCTTTTTGATCGAAAAAATGTCTTCGATGACTTCAGCGCGCCAACTCCCAAAGATCGAATCTTCGAGGTCGTCCATTCGCTCGCTGATGATGTCCAGAAGTGGAAGATAGTCGTCAACAATTCCGTCGATTAATAAATAGGCCAGCAACCCGGAGCCCTGTTCCGCTCGATCGGTCCATTCGTGCCAGAGACGAGCGGCGGTGGCAATCGCTCGAATGGGCCGGCTATGAACCGTGACGAGGTAATTTTTACCAAGAAAAATATTCAGCTCGCGCAACTCCAGCCGGTCGGTGGGACCGGCGAGTTCCGCCTCATAAAGCACGATGAAGTAATAACCTTCATATTCCTCGACCTTCGGTCGCTGGTGCTTATTCCGGCAGTCCTCGATCGAGAGATGATGAAAACCAAACTCCTCTGCCAGCGCCTCAAAGTCCTGGCTCGTCGGATCGCTTACGTCTGCCCAGATTACATTCCCATCCTCGACGCGCAGTTCGCTAATATCCGCGGCGTTACAGTTTTCGGTGAACTCCCTGGTTTTGGTGTTCAAACAGACGGTGGTGATCAACTGAGTCGGTCTCCCTGCCAGATGGCCTGCGTGCGGACAAAACGCGGGTATCTTATAACTTTCCGTGAACGCGCAGTAGAAAATAACGAAGAAAATTGCGACGACGGGTTATCGATGACCTGTAACCAGCCCTGCGTCGTCGTCCTATCATCTCTGGTCCGTACGCCGTTGGGACATCGCTAAACGAAAACCGCTATAATCGGCGCCACATGAACAGAACAAAAATATTAGTTGCTGACGACGTCAGCGACAGCGGACTCCAGCCCCTTCGCGATGCAAATTTCGACGTCGATAAACAAGCCGGGCTTTCGGTGGACGAACTGTTGGCGGCCGTTGCCGGGTGCCAGGGACTCGTAGTGAGAAGTGAGACGAAAGTTACTTCACAAGTCATGGATGCAGCCTCCGAACTCCGGGTAATTGGCCGGGCGGGGGTCGGCGTGGACAACATCGATGTCGCTGCCGCCACCGCGCGGGGCATCGTGGTAATGAACGCGCCTGACGGAAACACGATTACCACCGCCGAGCACACTATGGCGCTGCTCGTAGCGCTGGCGCGCAACGTGGCCCAGGCCAACAGTAGTTTGAAATCCGGAAAGTGGGCTCGGAAGGGTTTCATCGGCGTGGAACTGGCCGGTAAGACGTTGGGAATTGTTGGGTTGGGACGGATTGGCAAGGCGGTGGCCGCCAGAGCGCGCGCGTTTGGAATGCAGATTGTTGCGTTTGATCCTTTCATCGCGCCGGACCAGGCGAGAGACCTGGAAATCGAAGTGGCGCCGCTTAACGAAGTGTTTGCGCGTGCTGATTTCCTGACAGTACACACGCCCTTGACCGCTGACACCCGCGGGATCGTCGGCGCGCAGGCATTCGCGCAAATGAAACCCGGAGTGCGCGTCGTGAACTGCGCCCGGGGCGGGCTCGTCGATGAAGCAGCGTTGCACGAAGCAATCAAGGCAGGGATCGTGGCCGGAGCGGCGCTGGACGTTTTCGAAAAAGAGCCGCCGGCGAACGATAACCCACTCCTCGGCCTCGACGAAGTGATTGTGACTCCGCATCTGGGTGCGTCAACCACTGAGGCGCAGGAAGGAGTGGCGTTTACGGTCGCCGAACAAATGCGGGATTACCTTTTGACGGGAGCTCTTCGTGGCGCAGTAAACGTTCCGGCCCTGGGAGCAAAGGAATTACATGCTTTGCACCCTTACATCGAACTGGCCGAAAGTTTAGGACGGTTCCAGGCGCAACTCATCAACGGCCCGGTCAGGGAAGTGAAGATCGAGTATGCCGGCGAAACTGTTGACCTGAATGCCGCGCCGATCACGCGGGCCTTTCTCGCGGGACTCTTGCGCGATGTGAGCGCGCGCGTAAACGCCGTCAACGCGTTTCTCATTGCCGAGGAGCGTGGCATTGCAGTCACTACCAGTTACCTGCGCACCACCTCTGAAGCAGTGCCGGCAATCCGTACACATGTAGTCGGAAGCCAGGGTGAACAATCACTAGCCGGAACGATTTTTGGTTTTGGAGAACAGAAACGTGAAGGCCGGATTACTGAGATTGACGGGTTTCATGTTGAGGCCCTGGCGCAGGGACACATGCTGGTGATGCGTAACCGCGATGTTCCGGGGGTGATTGGCAGGGTTGGCACGATCCTCGGCGACCGCGGCGTAAACATTAGCCGCTTTCACCTCGGCCGGCGCGAACGTGGCGGTGAAGCAATCGCAATGATAGAAATCGACGCCAACCTGGAGCAGGAGGCTTTGGCCACGCTGCGGGCCCTGCCTGAGATTCTGGATGTTCGCGAAATCGTGCTCACCTGACTAACACATGGGTCAGCGAACGGGGCGACCTCATTGAACTTCAAACACAGTTTCCTGAGTGGCAGTCGAATTTGCTACGCGATCGGTAATGTCCACGCGCAGCAAATACCTGCCCGACGGCAGGGTTGTCAGTCTAATGTCCGAGCCAAACGGTATTCGCGTCCCATCACCGCCTGCTTCAACGCCGACCTTGCGCACCGGACTGGAAATAATCGCCTGACCACCGCGCATGATTCTGATTTGTGAGTCGAGATCAGGCGAACCGTTAGCCGACCGCGCAGCATTGTAGATTATGGTCAAAAGTGACAAATGGGAGCCGCGAGGATAGCGGCGATCGACACTGAACTGAATCTGATCGGTTACCGCGGAAGTTTTTTGTTGCGCGTTTGATCCAATAAATTCACCACCGAGCAGCAAACTGCTCAAGGTGAGTTTCTTCGCGCCAAGGTCGGGAATCTCAATCCAGTGGCTCGCACTACCGACGCGACTCTTGCGATCGTCAGCGGCGACCCGTACCCAATAGATACCTGGCTTGAGCGGAATCTTATGATTGTAGATGACGCCGGCGTCGGGCACCGGCGCGGTGCCGCCCGACAGCGGACTCACGTTGATCTGGTTTTTGAAACCACCTACGCCTTTGCCCTGGTCGTTGTAGACAACACCGCCGATCTCGATGATTGCCGGTTGTTTACCATCCGCGCCGTAGTCCAGGCCTCCGGTCGCGATTTGCATTGAGATATTAAGCACGGTGCCGGTGTTGGGCACATCGATGAAACTCGTTGAAACCTGCGTCGGCAATCCTTTTTGGATTGACGTGGAACGCAGAGCGGCCAACAAAGCCGCGTCACTCGGTTTGGTGCCTGCGGGAACCGTTGTCTCCGGCGCCGGGACCGTTGATTTGGTTTCCGCCGCCGCAGTTCTCGCCTGGGCGGTCATAAAACCGCGTGGCATGCGCACAGTCAGTTCCGGCCGGCTGGGGATGCGCACATCGATTCGTTTAAAGTTGACCGAGTTTTGTGCGTCAGAGGGCGGCCGCCAGGCAAGTAGATAATAGTTTGACGTCTCCCGCAGAGCATCAGCGATGGCGTTATCGAGCGCTTCCGAATTCAGGAGGGCGCGACCGCCAGTATCCCCGGCCAATGCGGTCAGAGGATCCTGTGATGAGGAAAGCTCGCCAACGTTTGAGCGCGAAAGGTTCCCAAACGGATCGGCGCGGTTACTGCTGGCGTCCGTATCGCCGACAATTCCACGCGCGTCAAGACTGTAAACAACTACCCCGGCACGCACCGCGGCGTCAGTTATCTTCTTGAGCTTCTCACCAAATCCGGTGTTTCGGTCGTTCAAATAAAATCCATCGGAAATAAAGAATACCAGTTTGCGACCTGGAAACTCGCTGGTGGATCGGATAACGCCTTCAAGTGCTTCCAGCGTAGCTCCCGAGATCGCCTCGCTCTGACGCAGCATCAATTGCGCACGGTTTTTCACGCTGCGCTCGGCCATTTCCGCAGATAAACCACCCTGCCTTTGTTGAGAGCGATCCTGCCGTTGATTGACCGGTCCACCCTGCGGTGGACCAAGGCCGCCGCCGGCCGGGATCTTATAACTCGAGGCCTTCAACATTTCGGTAACGAAGTGGTTGGTTGTATCTCGATCGCCCTGGTCGATTCGCAAAGCCTGATATTCCGTCATGCGAATGTTTTCGGCATCTACCACCGAGTAGGGCTTGTGATTGATTCGCCCTGCGGCGGCGCGAAGCACCGGTTTGACGTCGGTCAGTCGGGAAAGGAAACCAATTTGCCCACTCGGCGACGCAACGGCGACCTGGTCGTCCGGGTCCATCTGTTTGTCGACGAAGTCAGTGATCAACTTTCGAGAGCGGCTTACGCTTTGCGCGCGCAAGTGCATGTCGTCCACGAAGAAGATGACCGTCCGGCCTCGGTATTGAAGTGACGTGGGAATCGTCGTGGGCGCAGGCGGTGCGCCTTTGGCTACGGCCGTGACCAACTTTTCTTCGTTAGCAGTTCCGGCTGTCACTCGATCGAAAAACGCCAGTTTCACCGGAAGGCCATCGACTTTGAGCTCAAACTGTTCGGGAGTTAAGCCCTCAACGAAGCGTCCCTGTTTGTCGAAAACCATGACACCTGTTTGCACCAGCTCCGTCGTGATTCGCAGGACCTCTGGTTCATCGGTCGGCTTTTGCTGAGCGGTGACCAGAACACTGGGTAACGACAAGAGTGAGACGAGTAGAACGGTAAGAAAGGCCCTGACTCGAGCGATTGAAACCGGCATGATGTACCTCGTAGATTTGGGGGGGGGCAGTTTGAAATTCGAGGTTGGAGCGTTGTGATCAACTCTGGCAGGGACGGCGGGCGCCCGCTCGTGGCAAAGCAACATGCGGGGCAAAATGCGAGCGCTGGCCCTCGCGGCCCTATAAGAAGTCGACCATTCAACCAAAACTGACCCATAACCACTTTTTACATCCGGGGAGACTTAGCGTGGCGCAGTATAACATAGCAAAAGTGACACTTCTCTGTGTATCATGCAGCCCCTTGCGAACAGTCTGCTATTGGAGGCCGACTCTTGGTTGATCCCGTCCCGCAATCGAGTGAACCAAAGAATCTCGACCCAGTTATGCTTCCGATGGCCGCCTCCTCAGACCAGTCAACGCCAGCTTTTCCGAGCCCAAAGCGCCTTGATTCGATTGATTTGCTGCGCGGGATTGTGATGGTAATCATGATGCTGGATCACACGCGCGACTTCATTCATCGCGATTTCCTGATGGGATTTGACCCAACGGATCTGTCGCGCACCAACGTCGTTCTTTTCTTTACGCGTTGGATCACTCACTTCTGCGCTCCGGTGTTTGTCTTCCTCGCCGGGACGGGCGCTTATTTGCAACTTGCGCGCGGTAAAAGCAAACGCGAGCTATCGCGGTTTCTCTGGACTCGCGGTCTGTGGCTGATTGTGCTTGAGGTTACCGTGATCCGGGTGGCGATCACATTCAATTTTGATTACCGATTTTTAGGCGGGCTCCAGGTAATTTGGGTCCTGGGCGTTTCAATGATTGTGCTGGCAGCATGGATTCACCTGCCGTTGCGAGTGAACGCTGGCATTGGACTCGGAATGATTGCCCTGCACAATCTGCTCGACGGGATCAAGGTGCAGGGCTGGCAGGGGCCGGAAAGTCCAGTGCCGAGCGCGATGGCGAAACTCTGGATGTTGCTGCACCAGGGTTTTGAAGGGTTTCCGATTTTGTGGTTTTTCCCCAGTCCCGTTTTGTTCGTGGTCTACCCGTTGATCCCCTGGGTCGGCGTCATGGCGGCTGGGTACGCTTTCGGCGTCGTTTACCAATGGGATACGCAACGCCGACGACGTTTTCTTTTGATTGTGGGAAGTTTCGCCACGGCGCTGTTCTTAATATTGCGTTGGGTGAACATCTATGGCGATCCCAAGCCGTGGTCTACGCAAAACACTCCAATCTTTACGATGCTCTCTTTTCTAAACGTCACCAAGTATCCGCCCTCGCTGTTGTTTCTGCTGATGACTTTAGGTCCGGCGTTACTTCTGCTGAGGTGGTTTGAGGCCGGCACCAGTCATGAAAAAGAATCGAAGGAGTTAGCTGGACCGGGCGAGCGCAGACCGCGATCGTTGCCGGGCGGATTGCGTGATGCCCTGGTTACTTTTGGGCGCGTGCCGCTTTTTTTCTACATCTGGCAATGGATCACGGCGCACGTGATTTCCGTGGTCCTGCATCTCGTAGCCGGTAAGCCTACAAGTTGGATGTTTGACAGTAATGCGTTCATTTTCGGAGCTCCACCGGGAGTTGGTTTTGGTCTTCCGGTGGTCTACGGCTCGTGGATCGCCGGCATTCTCCTGTTGTATCCGCTTTGCAAATGGTTTGCCGGGGTCAAGGCCCGTCGCCGCGATTGGTGGCTATCGTACTTGTAAGGCTGACGCCGGTTCGCAAGGATTTACGACCAATCGTACACTCCAGATCTTCAGTCGGGTCGGAGTTTCTTCCCACTTGAAGCTTTCAAGATTTTGAAAGACCATGCCGTCCCCAGGTAGAAATCTGATAGTTGCTCTCGTTGCGCTCCTGACATACTTGCCATTCGGTTCCGGCGAAATTCTCCTGGGCCAGAACGCAAAACCAGTCGTCATTCGCGGCACTACCGCGCCACCTCAGAGCGGACGTTTGCCGGTTCGCGTTAAGGTCAGCAAGAGCCGGGTGCGGGTGGGTGAGTGGGTGATCGTTAATCTGTATGCCCCGGCCGGCGTTAGTCGTCCGCTTTTTCGGGTCAATTTTGGAGATGGCCGAGAAGAGGTAACCCGCAGCCGCCAGATCGATCATAAGTATGGCAGGGTGGGCCACTATGACGTTCATGCCTGGGTAGAGTCTCATGCCTCCCCGCGGCCTCCGGTTCCACAAGTCTTTCTTTCAGTGGACCCAAATTCAATCGCGTTGGGGCAACCGGTAACATTCAACGCCCAGTTGGCAAACAGCTATCGGGGCATCCGATATCGGTTCGTTTTTGGAGACAAAGATCAAACGGCGTGGCAGGAACGGCCGCAAACTACACACACCTACGATCTCGCCAAAACATTCAGTGCCCATGTGGATATTGGTGCGGAAGAAAAAGGAAGCTTCCGGCTATTAGGCAGCAGCAAGCCCCAATCGGTTCCGGTGAGTCCTCCGCAACGCGACTCAGTCATTCTCATCGCGGCGCCGGCGACGGTTGAGGTAGGACAGCCAGTCACCCTTAACGCCCGCGCCATCTCCCGCGAACGGAATCTCAGCTACCGATTTGTATTTGGTGACGGCTCCGCAACCGAATGGCAAGCAAGCTCGCAATCAAAACACGATTATGCTTCGCCCAACACCTATCTCGCCTACGTTCAGGTAAGGTCGAGTGGTTTCACTGCCGGTGTGCCGGTTCTCACCAGCGCGCGCAAGCCGATTGTGATAACCGGGTCGCCGCGCCAGCGCCTCGCAGTTGATCTAAGCGTCAATCCAACCAACGCGAATACCGCGACTCCGGTGACGTTCACCGCGCGGTCTAATTCCAGAGACGCGAATATCAGGTATCGATTTTTGTATGGAGACGGAAGATCGAGCGACTGGCAAGTGGCTTCAAGGTCGGCCCACACGTATTCGGCCGGCAATACTTACTTCGCTCTTGTCGAGGTAGGTCGGCTGAATAACAATCAGATCCGGACTGAGGCCGCGAGTAGGCTGACACAGATCGCGGTAACCTCAATCGCGCCACCGACGCCGACGCCGGCGCCCAGATCGACGCCCCCACCGAGCCCGTCACCGGCGGCATCAGCAACGCCATCAACAGGATCATCGACAACTCCGGGTAGTTCGCCGATTTCGACGCCCGGCGCTCCCGCGATCACCATTACTGACCCGCCAACTCGCTCCGTCGTGGACTCCATCAGAAGCGACTGGTGGAAGTATCTGATCATTCTGATTCTGATAGCCTTGGTCGGTTATCGGACTTTCAAGTTTCTCTCTGCACCTCGCCCGACTTTTCGCCCCGTCTTGGATCCGGGTGCGTCAGGTGTGGATGAAGCAACGAGCGCGTTAGCGCTAAAATCACAAATACTTCTAAACCCTGACATAGCTGATGGTCTGTACAGGGTCAATACGGAGGAGCCAAACCTTGTCAGATCAATCAGGATCGAAGTTGACTGATTCACCCGTAACTCTTCGCGATGTTTTTGAACTCCCCAATGCAGAAGCCCCGGAGCAGTCGTCCAGTGGTTGGAATGAGTTTCAGGACCGAATCATCAAAGAGGTCAAAAGCGTGAAGATTGCCTCGATGCCCGACATCGCCAGGAAGTTTGGAGAGTTGTTTGATATTCCCATCCCCGACATTTTCCTGGCGTCATGGAAAAAAGCCAATGCTGTCCAGAGTCTGCTTGAGGAGTCGCGCAAGTCTCCGGAAAAGGTCATGGACATCGAACTGGGTGAACACACAATCGTCAGTCAACATAAACCTTCCATCGAAGTAAAAATGCAGGACGTTATCGTAAAGAAGATCGAGTTTACCTTGCGGCTCGGCTTTGTCTTGAAGGGTTTCAACCTCAAAATTAAAAACGGATTCATTCGCGAGATGCAGACAGGGTTGTGCGTCGTGAAAGGGACAGTTGAATATGAAAAGATTACTATTGCGGAGAAGAAATTGGCGCCAATCATTCTCCCAGCTTCGATAAAGTTTTCCTCTGCCGAGCAGGAAAAGGCAGCAGAAATCGGGTAATGGGAATCGAAGGACAGTCGCCGGAGCGGATACCGGCCCCGGGAGTGAATGAGAATCAATCGGTCGTAGCGACTAGTTAGCAAGAGTATGAATCGTTTTCAACGGCGTGGCAACGCGTTCATCTTTATTCTGGCAACAAGTATCGTCGTTTGGGCGGGCGTTAATGCGAATCGCTACGAAGACCATCGCGGAAGACCGCCCGGCCACGATCATCTCGAAGCAAGTGTACTGCAACCTCCATCGGCCGCGGCGAGCCAGGCGGCCCAACGTAACGCGCTGCTGCGAACCGAACTCAACTGGCTCTTCGGCAGCAAACAACAACGCGGTTGGTATCTTTACACCCCGCTGATCAGTCGAACCATTGACTCCAGGCACGACCCGGCTTCAGCGAGTTTTGCCGGGGCTCTATCTCGCTGGCAGAAGAAGTCCGGACTGGCGCCGAGTGGGGTCCTGGATGATGAAACGCTCTACCAGATGATTGCTGAGTGGCAGGGTAGACGAATCAAAAACCGTACCCCTGCGCAGCCGGTCCAACTCCTGACTGCGCCTATCTCCGATTTTTTCGATCCTACTCGTGCTGAAGAGCTTCGCCTGGTTGAGCGCGACGCTTACTTTGCCTACAAACGCATGGTTGCGGCGGCGTTAAGCGAACGTTCGCTTGGATTGGGTCGCAAAGCTGGAGGAGGAAAGGGCGAACTAGCTGCTGGTGAGAAGTATCTGAAAATTATTTCTTCCTTTCGGTCGCGTGAATATCAGGAGAAGCTGCGCCGCGAGTCGCCCAATTCAGGAACAGCCGGCCTCGCGGTCAATAGTCCGCATTTCACCGGCCGGGCCCTCGATCTTTATGTAGGCGGCGATCCAGTTGATACGCGTGATGCTAACCGCGCGATCCAGGTTCAGACCAGAGTCTATCTGTGGCTGGTGAGCAACGCTGAGCGATTTGGTTTCCGGCCATACTTCTATGAGCCATGGCACTGGGAATACGTGGGTGAAGAGAAGTAGCCGCGCACACGCTAGGAGCAAAGCTTGAAGACCTCTTAGTTAATCTGTCTTTTGCCTTACCACCCTCGGCCTTTTCGGTATTAACGGCAGCACTTTACCATCCTCGATCGCCCGACCCTGTTCGATGCTGCTGATATCGACGACAAACTGCGTTCGTCGCGTAGCCTTCCCAATGATCCGTCTCAGTAATCTATCGTTCAGCTTCGAAGCGTCGATCCCTGCCGCTTCCAACTCGGCGCGAAGTGTTGCCAACCGATTAGTTCCGCGCGAATAAATGTCCGGGTAGACGTGCAGCACGCCTCCTTCGACAACGATCGTGTCGTAGTTGATATCTACCGGTAACTCGGCATCTAGCTTGACCACCAGCATTCGCAAGTTGCGCTTCGCAGCTTCAATACGCTTCGGCGACACCGGCGCATTGCGCGCCGCGATAATTTTCTCGGCCAAATCGTAAAGCTCCGATCGCAACATCCGCACACAGCCGTGTGAGACGAGATTGCCAAGGTCCCCGGCTCCTTTCGCCTGGTGGATCAAGTAGCTGTCCCCTAACGGAATTTTTAGTTTGCCGAGTGGGTTGCGCGGGTCAGTGGCTTTGATTACTTCGCCCGGGCTGACCCCACTCATTTCGCGAACCCAGTTGCTTGACGGCGGAATCCAACTTGGATTCCAAATGATTTCGGTCGCTTTACGATCGCCAATGTAAATGGGGTGGTCTTTCATCCCGACGCCGACATAATACGATTTCACTTCCTTCCCGTTTTGCCACAGCGTCAGTCGAAACGAAGGCACGTTCAGGGTTAGACGGATGTCCGGTTCGTTTGGTGCAAACTCAGCAACTTCAACGCGGCCCCCAGTTAGTTTGTCGGAACGCTCGGATTGGTGACGGTCCGCAGCGGAAGGTGACGAGACGGTCGGCTGTGGAACAGGATTCTGCGCTGAGACAGCAGGCCATCCTGAAATGAGGGCGACAATAACAAAAAGGAGAAACGTCTGTACCGCCGGCCCAAGGGCGCACACGATGTTGGTGCAAACATTACGCATGAACTGGACCATGAAGGGTGCTGCCTCTATGCATCTGGAATTCGGATCGCAGCATTGTACAGGATGCGGTGATAATGCAGCGACACAGTAGAGGACTCCTTGCATTTAGCAGAATGAGAATTCTTCGGCGTAACTTTGCGTCTTTTGCTTCGCGAACTTTGCGGTCGTGACTTAGTTTTACCTCAAAGGACGCAAAGGTCTCGCCAAGAGCCGCTAAGAACCAAACAAACTGCACCAGTATCGAGTAGCAGGGGGCAGTTTGGGTTGAATGAAATTCTTAAGTGACCGCGCCGCGCCCACATGTTGCGCAGAAAAGCGACCCACCACCCACAGCAGTGCTGGGTGACACATCGTCAGTCGTCGGATATCCTGAGGCAGCTCAATCGACAGTTTGGAGAGGGTCATGCTTATGCGCACACGTCCGATTTCGTTTCTGCTCATGCCTTTGATGATTCTATTGGTGGTTGTCACCGCATTTGGTCAAAGTCGGATAACAAGTCCGAAGGCTCAATTCGGATTCAATCTTGGCGACGATTACCAACTGACGAATTATGTCCAACTCAGTGAGTACTGGAAGAAGCTGGCGCAACAATCCGATCGCATGAAACTCGAAGAGATCGGCACGACAGCTGAAGGAAGACCCATCCTCATGGCGATCATTACGTCACCTGAAAATCATAAGAAGCTAAATCGCTATAAAGAAATATCCCGACGACTGGCGCTCGCCGAAGGGCTCACTGACACCCAAGCCCGCGCCCTGGCGGCAGAGGGCAAGGCGATCGTTTGGATAGACGGCGGCTTGCATGCGAATGAAGTGCTCGGTGCGCAACAATTGATGGAACTGGTATATCAGATGGTCAGCATGAATGATCCGGAGACTTTGCGTTTCCTGAGGGACGACATCCTGCTGGCCGTTTGCGTAAATCCCGATGGACTCGACTTGGTGTCGGATTGGTACATGCGCGAAAAGGAGCCCACCAAGCGTTCCACTGCCGGCATCCCCAGGCTCTATCAGAAGTATGTCGGTCACGACAACAACCGCGACTTCTACATGAGCACTCAACCGGAAACGGAAGCAATCAATCGCATCTTCTACCACGAGTGGTTTCCCCAAATCGTCTACAACCATCATCAAACTGGACCCGCGGGCACCGTCTTGTTTGCGCCACCCTTTCGCGATCCATTCAACTACTATCACGACCCACTCGTGCCCCTGGGACTCGATCTGGTTGGAGCGGCCATGCACAACCGCTTCGCGGCGGAAGGCAAACCGGGCGCGACTACGCGATCCGGAGCGCGCCTTATTCGACCTGGTGGAATGGTGGACTGCGCACGACCGTTGGCTTTCACAACATGATCGGATTGCTGACCGAAACCATCGGGAACCCGACGCCGATTGAAATCCCGTTTCTGCCGAATAAACTTTTGCCGAAGGGTGATCAGGCTTTTCCCATCGCGCCGCAGAAATGGCGCTTTCGCCAGTCGAGTCGATTACTCGATTACGGCGAATCGTGCGGTGTCTGGATGTGGCTTCCAAACATCGCGAGGATTTTCTCTTCAACATCTACCGGATGGGCAAAAACTCAATCGAGCGCGGCAGCCGCGATCATTGGACGATTCACCCGAAGGTTCTGGCCGAAGTTCAGGCCGCTATCGCGAAAGATGCAGCGACGCAAACTGACGCGGCGTCACGACGCAATCGCTGATGCCGCGGCTGCTGACGCCGGAGATACTGGCGCCGGACCGGGCCCGGCGTGGTGTTCCGCTTAAGTATTACGAAGTCCTGCGTAACCCGGCAAACCGTGATCCGCGCGCTTATGTAATTCCCGCCGATCAGTCTGATTTTCTGACCGCCACTAAGTTTGTCAATGCTCTGATCAAGAATGGCATCACTGTTCAACGCGCGACTGCGGCGTTTCAGATTGGCGGCAAAAGCTATCCGGCAGGTTCATATGTGATTAAGACTGATCAGGCGTTCAGGCCGCACATTCTCGATATGTTTGAACCGCAGGATCATCCGGATGACTTTCCTTATCCGGGTGGTCCGCCCACGCCTCCATACGACAGCGCCGGCTGGACCCTCGCCTATCAGATGGGAGTTGTTTTCGATCGCTTTCTGGAGAAGGTCGACGGTCCATTTGAGAAGATCAACGGGTTGGCGAAGCCCTCTAACGGCACGATAAGCAATACTGGTTCACCGGGTGTTGGTTTTCTTTTGAGCCATCAGGTGAACGATTCGTTCATTGCAATTAATCGTTTGCTGGCCAGCGGAGAGGATGTCTACTGGCTGAAACAGCCGTTCAGCGTCGACGGTAAGAAGTTTGCTCCGGGCACCATCTACATTCGCAACAAACCTTCCACGCTTCCTAAACTGCGGACCCTGGCGGACGAGATTGGGCTCAACTTCGACAGTGTTTCCGCAAAGCCAGCGGGAGAAGCTTTGAAATTGAAACCTCTGCGCATCGGATTATGGGATCGCTATGGCGGATCGATGCCGTCCGGCTGGACCCGATTTCTATTGGAGAAATTTGAGTTTCCGTTCAAGGTGGTCTACCCCGCCGCTCTCGATGCAGGTGATCTTGCGTCGAAGTTTGACGTATTGATATTCGTCACCGGTGGGATTCCCGCCCGCGATCCCCGAGTGCCAGTTGAGAATCCCGCGGATCCCACTCCGACGGCCGAAAAAATTCCCGCCGAGTATCGCGAACGGTTAGGTAATGTGACGGTCGCGAAAACCGTACCTCAGTTGAAAAGCTTTCTAGAGGCGGGCGGCGTCGTGATTTCGGTCGGGACCTCAAACAGCATCGCCTATCATCTTGGCCTTCCCATTGTTAGTGCGCTGACCGAAAGACTGCCGGACGGCAGTGAACGGGCCTTGCCGCGCGGAAAACTTTTCATCCCGGGTTCGATTTTGCAGGCCCGTGTCGATAACACAAACCCTTTGGCCTACGGCATCAATGAGCGGGTCGACTTCTTTTTTGACAACAGTCCGGTCTTTCGACTGAAGCCTGAGGCGGCCCTGGCCGGCGTGAAACCAGTGGCCTGGTTTGAGAACGACAAACCGCTGAGAAGCGGTTGGGCGTGGGGACAAAAGTATCTTCAGGACGGCGTCGCAGTTGTTGATGCGCCGGTTGGTAAGGGAAGGCTCCTGATGTTTGGTCCTGAGATTACCTTCAGAGCGCAGCCACACGGGACGTTCAAGTTTCTTTTCAACGGTATCTATTATCCGAGCGCGCTGACGGTTAGTTTGAATTAGAAACGCCAATAGGATCAGAACCACAAGGGCACTCACTTGCGACCCTGATGGACTCAGAGCGCCAAAGGCGCGAGATGTAATAGCCCAGGGCAACGCCCTGGGTAACGTGACACACTCTAAAGTTAGCGCTGAAGGCGCATAATAGTTTCATTGGCGGAGAATGTCGCGCCTTCAGCGCTTCTCAGGTTCTGCGCGGATGACCCTGGGCCGTTGGCCCAGGCTTTTACATTTCGCGCCTTTGGCGCTTTGGTTTGCGAAATCGGAACGCTTTTTCACAGGATCAAAGTCATCTTAGAATCCCTTACCATGCGGTGTAACCCTCCCCTGTTTAGGACCACTCATAAGTAGAGACTGCCGGGTTTTGGGTTAACAGATATTCTCTGGGGTCATGTTGCCCAGAGACTCGTGTGGTCGTTCTTCGTTGTACTCCCGTAGCCACTTCTCGGTCTGCTCTCTGACTTCGCTCAAGCTTTGAAATACAGACATATCGAGCACTGCCTCACGGTAGCTGCGATTGAACCGTTCAATGAAACCATTTTGCATCGGCTTGCCGGGTTTGATGAACTCCAGCGTCACACCGTGTTGTTCGGCCCAGTCAGCCAGCGCTACAGAAACGAACTCTGGCCCATTATCCAATCTCAGCTTGAGCGGGTAGCCGAGCGTATTTTGTCTTCCACTTGTAGTAAGTTGCTTCGCTGACTTCGAGCTCGCGACAAACATCTCGTACCGCTCGTCCACCTTCGACCGCTTTCAAGATCGTGATGATGGTGTTCTCGCTCAATTTGCTCTTTCGCATTCGGGCCTCCTGGCGTCATACTCGCCCGGAAACCTCTACTTTTCAATGGTCTTGTTTTTGGGGAGGGTTACACACCCACTTGTGTTGGACTTCGACCACCAGCGCGATAAGCGGAAAGCGGTCTCCCTTTTGATATGGAGTAACCGTAGTTTGAAATACATCAAGGAGGAAATCAGTCGGTGTAAAGTGAGCTGCGCCAACTGCCATCGTAGACGGACGGCAGAGCAAATGGGTTGGTACAAATGGAAAAAGACTCAACATCAGTCAGCTAGTCCAAATCAAAGTTTGGAAGCTAGATGAAAATGCTAAGTCCTTTATTCCTAATACTGGTGAGCCGAGCAGGGCTCGAACCTGCGACCCGCTGATTAAGAGTCAGCTGCTCTACCAACTGAGCTATCGGCCCGACGGGAGTGGAAAATTATACGTGCGCAATCTTGAGTGTCAAGCGATGCTCGCTTTCGAAACTGCGTCACTACCTCGCATTCGGTACTCGTGCGTTTTTAAAAAAAGAGAATTCCGCTTCGTCACTTTGCGTCTTATGCTTCGCAAATGCTTCAGCGAGCTTTGCGGTCCTGACTTAGTTTTTCCGCAAGGCCGTAAAGGTTTCGCCAAGAGCCGCAAAGAATCAACCCAATTGCACCAGTACCGAATCCGGTTAACTCTGTTTGGAGGTAGTGAGTCAGTTTTGAATTTAAAGGAGCGTCGAGATCAGCTCTTGCCGGGAACGCGGGCGCTCTCGGTCCCTTAAGAAGTCGACCATTCAACGCAAACTGACCCACTACCCCGCTTTCGCGTAATGGTCGCACTTAAAATTATTTACTGCGTAGTTTCAGTGCGAGTGCAGCCCGGGCAGGACGCTCGTGCGACATTATGAGCCGGCAGCCGCGCACTCGCGCTCGGCAAGAAGTTTTTTCACGTTATCAATCAAACCGTCGATGTCAGGTTTGGCTACATAGGCATCAGCGCCCGCAGCCAGAGCTTCGGATCGATGAATGTCGTATGCGTCACCTGAGTAAACGATACAGGGTATGCCGGGAGTGACTTCATTCAGCTTCACACAGAGATCAATACCACTACCGTCCGGTAAGTGCTTATCAAAAACGTAGAGGTCGAATTGGTCGTTCGTGGCTAATTCGAGGGCCTTCTGGATTGAGACCGCTGTCGTTACTTCATAATCCTCCTGCACTAATAGCAGCTTAAGCATCTCGGAAGTGTCTTCGTGGTCGTCAATGCACAGGATGCGACAGTTGGGTTCCGGCATGGGGGGACCTCCTGGAATCAATGCTGTGGAAGAGGATTGGATTCTAGCCTTATTGGACCGAGGATGCCAGTCCAATAATGATACTTAAGTCGAAGGAGGTTGGCGTCCGGCAGGCCGCGGCTCCTGCATCGCCTTCAGGAGCTGATTTATCGCGTCGTTTTCTTCGTCATCCGGCTGCCGAAGTTGACGGTAAGTCTCGAGGGAAGCGAGGGAAGCTTCCAGATCGTCAAGCTTGAAGTGCGCCAGGGAAAGATTGAAATAGACGAGTGAGAAATCAGGAGCTATTTGCGCGGCAGCTTCATAATGGAGCCGGGCCAGCTGAAAATTTCCGGCGTCATAGTATAAGTTGCCGAGGTTGTAGTGGGCTTCGACGTGACGTGGCTCATGTTTCAACGATAGCGTAAAATTGTCGAGCGCTTTGCCGAGGTCGCCTTTTTCCTTGTTGATTATTCCCAGGTTGCAATAGGCCTCGGCCACATTATCGCCGTCGTTAATCGCCTCCAGATACCAATCGGCGGCCTTCGGGTCACCCTGCTGATCCAGCATCAGGGCTTCCTCGAGAGGCGTCAAAAGGCGCGCCAGCCGACCGCCTTCCAAACTACGAAAAAGATTCAGCTGCCCCTGGAGTTCCGCTTCGATTTGGCGAATGCTCTGACCCTGAGTGCGCAACTCGCGAACTCGCCTGAATTGGGTCAATGCCTGGAAGTCGTAGCTGAAATCGTTGTTTTCGAGGTTAGGCGTGCCCTGGATGATCCCCTGCTCGGTCCAACGGCGGATCGTGCGTTCGCTTAAACCAAACATCTGTTTGATTTCGCGGAGTGAGTAGTTTGATTTGACGCGTTGATAGTCCGCCTTCGCGGGAACACGTGAGGGAAACGAAAGAACCTTCTTGCTGTTCTCTTTCATCTATAGCAAACGTACCAGTTAGTAAACCTGCCCCTCATTCCCCTTCCCAAAAGGGTGAGGACGCAATAGGTTACGAAGCCTTGCGTTTTTTTGCAGCCTTCGGTTTTGCCTCTGCCTTCACCAGAGTCAGCGCCTTCTTCTTCGATGTTGACGGAGCGGCCTTGACCATCGGCTTGCGGTTCGACTGCTGCAAGCTCTTCTTCAACGCGCTCATAATATCAAGTCTCGGTATTTCTTCAACCTCTTCATATTCGGTAACCTTCTTACCCTTGATCTTCGACTCAATAATATTCCTCAGCGCTTGATGATACTGGTCAACGGTGTCGATCTCGGAAAGGGAAGTAACCATCTGTTCCACCAGCATCGTGGCCAGTTTCATTTCGTTCTTGTCTGCCTTGTTGGCGTTGGCCAGATCAGGCACGTCCTCCATCTTGCGAATCTCGTGCGGGTAACGAAGTTTCTGCATTACCAGACCGTCCTCGTGCGGAAACACCGCGACCAGATCCTCGCGGTCGCGCAGCACAACTTTGCCGATGCCCACTTTGCCGGTTTGCTTCATCACTTCGCGGAGCAGTGCGTATGGTTTTTCGGCAACGGGGCCATCCGGGCCGGCGTAGTAGGGCGCATCAAAAAAAGTGGAAGGGATTTCTGAGCTATCAACGAAGCCCACGATGTCCACGGCTCGCGTAGTTTTGATCTTAACCTTGGCTATGTCTTCGGGCTCGATGATCGCGTAGCGATCCGGTTCATACTGGTAACCCTTGGTGATTTGGTCGCCGGTTACTACCTGGCCACATTTCTTACACTTCTTGTCGTAACCGATAGGGCCATAGTCGTCGCGGTGGAGCTGGTTAAACTGGATTTTCTCGGAGGTCTCAATCGCGTTATAGATACGGACCGGGATGGCAACGAGCAGGAACCGGATGTGGCCTTTCCAAATCGATCTCATAATTCAAATTCTCCTGGTAATCGGCAGCGTCGGCTTGCTGCATGCGGACCGTGCGAAACGTCGAGTCTTAGACTGTTTCACCGGCTCTGGGGCCGGTGGTTGAAGCGTATTATGAGGGCCATTGGGCCATGTGTAAAGCCATATTTGTTGGGTTTTCCTGCCTGAGAGTGAGCCGAGTCTCGCTTTTCAAAGGAGGATTGGGCTTTTCGTCTCCATAGAGTCTGAATAAGCTGCCCACGCCTAAAAATTTAACTCTAAACCGCATGCCTCAACGCATTGCTCATGGCAGCAGCTGATTGCCAGCGTTCCGACGGCTCCTTGACCAGCGCGCGATCGATGATGGCGCAAACTTGTTGAGGCACCTCCGGGGCGCGTTCGTGCAAGGGAATTGGGGACTGTTCAAAAATTGCTTTAATTGTTTCCGCCATGCTGGTTTTCCTGCCCAGCCTCAATGCCAAAGTTCCGGCAAGTAAACTATAGGCCGTCATTCCCAGCGCATAGATGTCTGACTGCGGCAGCACGTCTCGAAAATTCCTGAGTTGCTCGGGTGGCATGTATGCGAGAGTGCCTGCCATCTCGCCGGCGACAGTTACACCGCTCATGCCCGACTGGGTAAAACTCTTCGCGAGTCCAAAATCCGTCAACTTGGCGGTGACGTGCGGCCAATTTCCGCTCACCAGAATATTCTGATCCTTGATGTCGCGGTGGATGTAACCTTGGGCGTGCGCATGCTGAAGTGCCGCCAGCGCTTGCGAGATAATAGCCAGTCCTTCCTGCACCTGGAGCCGGCCCCCGCGCGCATCCGCGAGTTTGGCAGCATCAGGTCCATCGACAAATTCGGTCACCAGATAGACCACCCCGTTGTTCACACCTCGATCAAGGAATTCGACAATGTTTGAATGCTTAAGTGCCGCGGCCACATCGATCTCGCGCATAAATCGCCGCATCGCCTTGTCGCTGACCGCAAACTCAGGCAGGAGGGTCTTAATCGCCACCGCGCGCCCCGTTTGCTGGTCTCGCGCCAGTATCACCGAGCCCATCCCACCGCGGCCGAGAACGCGAATCGTGTCGTAACCGGGAATGGGCTGCGGCGCGTGCTTCAGCTCTATGCGGCAGTCTTCGCAGAGAAAGGTGAGATGTTCGTCAGTCGAGGCGGCCTCGGCCTTCTCTCGTCTGCCACAATTCAAGCACTCGACATTAACGATCGTAGGCCGGCTGTAGTCTTCAGCGCGAGTTTCGGGTGAGCTCTGGGAGATTGGTTCAACTGAAGCGGTGTTGACCTCAACCAGCAACACGGTCGCGCCGCCCTGAATCCGGTCGCCACTCTTCAGAAACGCTTCATTCACACGCTGACCATTTACAAACGTTCCGTTCGTGGAGCCAAGATCGCGCATGAAGCAACGCGGTGGATTTACCTCCAGCAAACAATGATGACGCGAGAAAAACCTATCTTCGGGAAGGCAAAGGTGTGAATCGTCAGTGCGGCCAATCAGGAATGTGTCGGGCTGATCAAACGTGAAGATCCGGCCCTGGTACGGTCCGGCCAATACTCGGAGGTTGACTTGCATAGCCTGGTCCAAATCCTCTGGTCCAAAGTCTAGAGCCAATCATTTGTCATTTCAGAAGACGTTCGACGCCGGATAATGGACTCTTGCAGAAAAACCGTCTTATCGCCGGATTTCAAGATCGTCGAAGGCTACTTCGCTCGTGCCGCTGGTGTAAAAGCCCGCAACACCTTTCCTGATCTCATTATCCGTGATCCGGTTTACATACTGGCCGTTGATGTAAAACGACAACTCAGATCCACGGGCTCGCACCTCGAGTTCATTCGAACTTGTACCGGTGTGGATAGCGTTGGACTTGGTCCAGGGGACCACCGTCGTCTGCACTCCAGCTTTATGTTTAATGATTTCATATTGCGGCTGTGCTCCGGTGAAGATGAGCAGCGCATAGTCTTCAAGCTGCGAGGTGGCGGTTTTTTGGCCGTGCACAATAAGGCCAAAACCGGTAGACACAGCGCCGCCCTCGACATCCGTAACCGTTACTTTGGTCCTGGTGTTCTCGGTGCTGTAATCATTCGACGGCGCATACATCACCAGGTAGGAATTTTCTTTCGCTTTCATGCGATATTCACCATCCTGGTAGGAAATATCACCGTAAGAGAAGGTGCCCTTACCCCATTTCTGCTCCGAAAAATCATCGACGGTTAACGACGGAAGGTCCGTGCTGGAATTTACATTGGTGGCGTTTGTGTTGTTGGAATTTAGATTGCGATTGGCAATACGCGAATTTCCATTTCGCGTATTCGCGTTTGTGTTGTTGGAGTTTGAGCCCATGCTCGCCAAAGCCAGAATCATCACCGCGACGCCAACCACGACTACTCCCCCTACCAGAATTGCCCCGAGTATCCACCAAACCGCATTCGATTTTTTTGGCGGCATTGGGGGTAGAGGCGACCACTGATTGGCTTGTGCTGGTCGAGAGTCGGGCGTTTCGTAACGCGCGCTCAGGCGCGGACCACTTGGCGTCGTGTGGCGCGGCGGATAGAGCTCGGTGGCCTGCGGATTGGTCTCGTGCGGGTCCTGGATGCGAAGTGTGGCGCCGGGGTCCACTCCGGTGTCGTTAACCAGAGGCGTCCCGTCCTCCAGGCAGAAATTGAGCGAGACATCTGTAAAGGTCCGGTTACAACTCGGGCAACGTTTCATACGTTAAACTCTGCTGAAGTTTCTCAGACTCAACTGGCGCCTGACCGATGTGGGAATCGAGCGCGCTTAACCCTATCGACAAAACCAGACGAACATTATAGGAAACGCTCGCCCGGCTCAAGAGCTGATCGGCTTGCCGCATCGCCCGCAGAACTTCGTACCCGCAGGATAGGTTCCGCCGCACATCTTGCACAGCACTTCAACCGGACGCGGCCGCCGCCACTCAGGCGACTGCGTGCCGATGGGAATACCGCATTTACCGCAAAATCTGATTGCCGCAGGGTACTCGCGTTGACACCGCGGGCAAGTCACAGTCGATACGGCGGAAGGCGTAACGACCTTGGCCGCCGCCAGTGGCAAAGCGCCGGCGGCCACTTTCTCAAAAGTGCGATTGCCGCAGCGGCCGCAAAATTTCGTTCCCTCAGCGAAGCGCGAACCGCACTTCAGACAGGCTATCACCACCGGCGTCGCCCCGGGGCCGCCGGTTCGGCTGTCGAGACTGCCGCCGCGTGACGGCGTCAATTGATGACTTGACGGCGCGGTACCGAATTGCGCTTGAATGATTTGCTCAACGCCGTCATCGCGAATCTCGATCACCCGTTCATCGTCCATCTCACCAGATCGGGCCACCCGCAACACATGCTGGCCCGGCGCGATCGATCTGAGCACGACCCTGCCTGATCGCCCCACGCTCGCTTGCCGTTCATCGTCCACATAAACCTCGGAACCGTTCGGCGCCATTACCACCAAACGCGAGTCGCTCGCGTTTACTGCTTTCGTTGGACCGCCACCCGCGGCTTCAAGTTCGTCAAACCAAATGGTCGCGCTTGCCGGTCGATCTTCAGGATTTCGCTCGAGCGCGTGCAAAATCGCCTTATCCACTGCGGCTGAGACGTCAGACCGGAGGGTTAGTAGAGACGGAGGAGATTGCAATAGCTTTTGGGCCACGAGCTGAGTGATGTCGCCGATGAATGGTTGGCGTCCGCCGAGCATGTGATAAGCGATGGCGCCAAGCGCATAAATGTCAGCCCGCGCGTCCAGTGTTGCTCCAGCCTGCATCTGTTCAGGCGCCATATACTCGGGAGTGCCAATAATACCGCGCGACTCGGGCCCGGTCCGGGTTTCTGACTGGTCGGAATGGACAATCTTCGCGAGTCCGAAGTCTCCCACCTTCACAAATCCGTCGCCGGAGTTTGGCGACGGCCGCTTGCGTTGCATGATAAATACATTGGCCGGCTTGAGATCGCGATGAAGAATCCCTTCGTCGTGAGCGGCGTCAACACCGGCAACCACCTGGCCCATGATCGCGAGCGTCCGCTGGATATCCAGGGTCCCTTCACGTCTTAATAACTGGTAGAGGCTCTCGCCGTCGACATATTCCATCACCAAAAAAAAGACGCCTTCTTCACTCTTGCCGAAGTCGGTTACATCAACCACGTTGGGATGGCGAATTGAAGCTGCGGCGCGAGCTTCCCGTTCAAATCTGGCGATCGCTTCGCCCTCCTGTAGCATTTCATCGCTCAGAATGTCAGGACGAACGGTTTTAATCGCTACCCGCCGGGTTACCAGGTTCTGGTCACGGGCAAGGTAAACCTGGCCCATCGCACCTCGACCGAGCCGTTTCTCCAGGAGATAGCGCGCGGACAGCAGGGTCGAACCGGGCAAAGTCTGTTTGGTATTTCCCTGATCGGTGGGACAAACGACTATGTCGTCGTCATAGCAGGTTTCGCAACGGGGGCACTCGCGCATAATGGTTAAGAGTCAAAAGTCCCAAATCCAATGTTTGAGGTCGATGTCATCATAACACCGGGGAAATTGGATTCGGGACATTGAACTTGTGCGTGTTTAAGGAGTTGTCTGACGAAGATCCGTCGCGGCCACCAATGGCGAAGTGCAACCGGAGCACTTGGTGGCTGCAATGGGAATCGTCGTCAAACAATACGGACAGTCTTTCATGGTCGGAGTCTCTTCGCGCTTACGGCTATTCATCGCCTTAACGATCAGGAAAACCACCAGGGCGATAATTAGAAACGAGATAACATCGTTGATAAACGCCCCGTAAGCGATTATCGGCAGGCCTCTCAGCTGTGCGTCGGCCAATGAAGCGGGACGTTGGCCTGACAGATCGATGAATAGATTCGCGAAGTCGACGTTGCCGAGCAGCAGGCCGATGGGAGGCATGATGATCCCGTCTACCAACGAAGTGACGATCTTGCCGAAGGCTGCGCCGATGATTACTGCGATAGCCAGATCAACGACGTTGCCGCGATTAATGAAGTCTCGAAACTCTTTGAGCATCCTGAAATCCTTTCGGGAAGGCGGGAGCCGTGTCAGTGATCAGCAGTTAGCGCTGCTGAACTCCTGACGTCTGTCGCCATGTTCTATCCCTGGCATTTCTTTGCCAATTTATATCCGGCCTTTTCTGCCTCTTCGGCTGACTGAAATACTACGCGGTTAGCCGGCTTGACCTCGGCGGGTGGGCAACCGGCGCTGTAATAAACCTTCGCTTGTTTGTCCGCGATAATTTCTTCTTCAATGTTCTCGCCCTCCGCCGCTTCGAGTTCTTCCTTCGCGCGGCGCCGCTCGGCGATCAGTTGTGCGGCGGTGTTATCAAGAATGCGAAAGCTCGGCCCTTCGCCGAGCATCGTCAGAGTAACTTCAAAGTCAGCGCAAACTAATCTCTGGCCGCGCGTCTTCCAGGTGGTCCAGGCGCTTGGCAATTTCAGCGCCTGCGAAATTCCTTTGACGTAGTCGGGCACCGTTTGCCATTTGAAAGAGCCGTCGTGACCAAACCAGATGGACGTTAACTTGTTGTCGAGGAAATCGAGTGAAACGGTCCTGATACCAGCAAAGCTTGTCTTGTTGAATTGGGGATCAAAGTCTGGGCTAATACTCGTTTGGGCCACTCCGAATTCATTGGTTCTCCCAAAAACAATAGGCGGGACGCGGAGTTTGACCTGTTCAGAGGTCATCCCGGGGCGAAAGCCGAAAAGCTCAGGAGAGTCGGGCAGGTCTGCCAACTTGAGCGTGCATTGGCTGTCTTGCGCGAAGACAGGCTCAAGGCAAAGAGGGACCAATAACAAAGCCAGGGCCGTAACCCAGCTTGCTCGACGCGAGACTTCGCACCTTGAACTTTGGACACTGTTCGCCGTCATTTGATGAGTGAACGGATCAAACCTTCCAGCGCATCAGGATCGAAAGGTGTAGATACATAATCATCACAACCCGCGTCGAGCGCCTGACTGCGGTATTGATCGGCGCCGTAGGCTGATACGGCCACAATCGGAACACCGGCTAGTTCACGCATCGCCCGAATCTGCCTCGTTGCTTCCAGTCCATCAAGCTCAGGCATTTCGATGTCCATGATGATGAAATCGGGCATTTGCGTCTTCGCCGCTTCGACCGCCTGCTTGCCATTCTCGGCTTCGATTACGCGAAACCCTTTGCGCTTCAACCAGGTGCGCAAGAGAAGCCGGGTATCGTCAAAATCATCCACTACCAGAATCGTTCGCTGTGCGTGGTTTGGATTGTTGAGCTCCGCCGACACGATGCTGACTCTCCCCGAAGATAAATCTCGAGCTGACTTTTAGGGGGAGCAAGTTCGCACGAGCTTATCACAAACCGGGAACTGAGTACTTGTGCCTGCCGCCGGATCTGCGGAATCGCCGTATTGTGCGGATGCGTCTTTCTCACTAACTCCAATTGTCAAATAGTTGCGGTTTAGTTAGCATCGCGGGCCATGACAACAACTACCGAAACCATGACGGGTGAACAGATCGTCGAAATCTGCCGCCGCCACACGCTCTTCGAATGGTCAGCGCAAGCTGCTGTGGATCCGATTCCGGTCGCGCGAGCGAAAGGAATTTATTTTTGGACACCTGAAGGCAAGCGCTTCATCGACTTCAACAGTCAATTGATGTGCGTGAACATCGGCCACGGCGATGAGCGCGTAGTTCGCGCAATTCAGGAGCAGGCCGCGGTGCTGCCCTACGCTAATCCATTCATGGCGACGGAGGTGCGCGCACGGTTGAGCGTAAAGCTCGCCGAAATTACGCCCGGCGATATCGACGCTTTCTTCTTCACTAACGGCGGCGCGGAGGCGAATGAGAATGCAATTCGCATCGCGCGAATGTTTACGGGCCGTCACAAAGTTGGCGCACGTTACCGCTCGTATCACGGCGGCACCGCGGGGGCGCTGACCTTAACTGGCGATCCGCGGCGATGGGCCGCCGAGCCGGGCATCCCCGGAGTTTTTCGTATTCCTGATTTCTACCATGGCATTCAGAAAGGCATGAACACGACCGAAGAAGTCCTGAGCCTGACCGCCGAAGTCCTGGAACTTGAGGGCGCGAAAACCATCGCCGCGATAATCGTCGAGCCGGTCGTGGGCACTAACGGTGTCTTGATCCCGCCAGACGGTTACATGCAAGGGTTGCGCGCGCTTTGCGACCAGCATGGGATTCTCCTGATTGCTGATGAAGTGATGGCGGGCTTTGGCCGCACGGGCGAATGGTTTTCAGTAGACCACTGGAAAGTTGTGCCCGATTTGATTTCGATGGCCAAAGGTCTGACGAGCGCATACGTGCAACTCGGTGCGGTAGGCATGCGACGTCATATTGCAGACCACTTTGAGAAAAACGTTTTCTACGGCGGCCTAACCTACAACAGTCATCCGCTCGCCTGTGCGACTGCGCTGGCGACAATAGCCGTTTACGAAGAGGATCGCCTGATTGAAAACGCGCGCAACATGGGAACCCTGATGCGTAGTCTTTTGGACGACCTGCAAAGCCGTCACCCCTCAGTTGGCGCGACGCGGAACATCGGCCTTTTTGGAATCGTCGAAGTGGTGAGAAACCGAGAAACGCGCGAACCGATGGCCCCATTCAATGGAAGCTCGCCGGAGATGCAGGAGTTAGGTAAGTTTTTCCGTCAGGAAGGCCTTTACACGTTCGTGCGCTGGAACACTTTTTTCACCAACCCGCCGTTATGTATCAATGAGTCTGAGCTACGCGAGGCGTTTGCGATCATCGACAAGGGACTGGAAATTACGGATCGCGCAGTTGTCTAGCGGCGCATAAAGTCCAGGGTCCAAAATCCAGTGTACCAGGCCATATCCAAGCCTTCTTGCTCTGAAGACTTTGGACCTAGGACTTTCGACTTTGGACAATTTTGGTACCCGCGGCAGGGGTCGAACCTGCGACCTTTCGCTCCGGAGGCGAACGCTCTAATCCACTGAGCTACGCGGGCATAGGTTGTGGGCAGGAAAAGATAGCACAGCATCGACAGTGCCTGCCATTGCAGGTCCTTGCGTAAGGCAAACTGTCTGCCGGCGCAACTCCCAACGATTCCGGGCAGCCACAATCATACAAGAGCGAACGCCACTGACAGTTCGCGTAAGTGGCCGCTTGCAAGGATCGCTCTTCCTCGTATATCAGTTATAGCTAATGGCCAACAATGAAAACTTCGCCACCGTTCAAGGCGTGCTGCGTTTGGAGGCGGCGGCAATCGCTGAAACCGCCGCGCGACTCAAACAGGATGAGATCGATCGGGTGGTTGAACTGTTAGCAAACTGCCAGGGCAAGATTGTGATTCTTGGGGTGGGAAAGTCAGGGATCATTGCGCAGAAGATTGCCGCGACGATGACCAGCACCGGCACCGCGGCTATTCATCTTCATCCTTCTGACGCACTGCACGGTGGGATCGGAATTATCCAGTCTGACGACGTGGTGATGATTTTGAGCAACAGTGGTGAGACTGACGAAATCATAGAAATGCTGCCTTACCTGAAACACCGTCGAGTTCCGATTATTGCGCTGGTAGGAAATATGCGTTCCACCCTCGCGCGCCGGGCAGACGCGGTGATCGATGGCACAGTGGCCCAGGAAGCTTGTCCCCTCAATCTCGCGCCAACGACCAGCACGACGGTAGCGTTGGCGTTGGGCGATGCACTGGCGATGACCCTGATGCAGGTGAAAGGCCTCACGCCCGACGACTTCGCTATAAATCATCCAGCCGGCCAGTTGGGAAAACGTCTGACGTTGAAAGTCGCCGATCTCATGCACGGCGGCCCGGCAAACCCGATCATCAAACGCGGTGCGCTATGGGTGGAACTGGTGAAGGGAATAAGTGATGGTGGCCTTGGCGCCGTAAACGTGGTTGACGATGCCGGGCGATTGGCAGGAATTATCACTGACGGCGATTTGCGCCGCACCATTCAAAAACGCGATGCCTCGTCTCTGGCGGAACTTAAGTGTGATGAGGTGATGACCAGCAACCCTACTTCGGCTCGTTCAGAGCTTCTTGCCTATGACGCGCTCCGATTGATGGAGGATCGGCCTTCGCAGATTTCGGTCCTACCGGTGGTGGACGAAGCCGGCATCTGCGTGGGTCTTATCCGCCTTCACGATATTGTGCGCAGCGGACTCTGAACTTTTAGAGTCCAAGGTTCAATCCAAGATCCAGCGTCCAGGCGGCCAACGGTCGAAAGCCGTCGGGCGTGGGACGACGGACACGGGATAATGGATGGGATGGGGTACGGACTAGGTCGCCAACGGTTGACTTTGCACGTTGGGCATCGAACGTTGGACCTTGATGTCCGGCATGTCAACGATGTCCCAGGCCGAGCGCATGCGGAGAAGTTTCGACATCAGACCGGCGTGCATGATGTGACCGCTTCGTTCAGCCACCACTTTGCCGAGAATCGGCATGCCGAGTAAAGCAAGGTCGCCGATGATGTCCAGGATTTTGTGGCGCACAAACTCATCGCGAAATCTCAAGCCTGTCTGATTTAACATGCCATCTCGCGTCAGGACGATCGCGTTATCGAGAGAGCCTCCTCGAATCAGGTTGTCTCGCCGAAGTGCCTCGATCTCGTCGGTGAAGCCAAAGGTGCGCGCCGCGGCGATTTCACGACTAAATGATCCGTTGTCTACGTTCAGCGAAAACTCCTGCACTCCAATCATCGGGTGCGCAAAGTCGATTACACAGTCAATCTGATAGTGGTCGGCCGGTTCCACACTGACTCGCCGGTTGCCTTGCTCGAAAGCGACCTTCTCGCGCACCAGCAATGCCCTCCGCGCCAGAGGCTGCTCAATGATTCCAGCCTGATCAATCATCTCCGCGAAGATTTCAGCCGAGCCATCGAGGATCGGAATCTCGAGGTTATCTACTTCGATGTAGACATTATCGACTCCCAGCCCGCGCAAGGCCGAAAGCAGATGCTCCACCGTCGAGAGCATTACGCCTGTGCGCATGAGAGTAGTGGCGTATCCGCAATGGGCCACTGATTCGACTGTCGCTGGAATTTCGAATCCGCCGAGGTCAGTGCGGCGAAACACATATCCCGTATCCGGGGGCGCGGGGGCCAGCCGTACGTGAACCGGCACGGCGGTGTGAAGCCCAATGCCATCAGTTTCAATTGCTGAGCCAAGCGTAGTTTGTTTGATCAAGTCGGATCGCCCTTTATGTAGAGTAAAAAAAAGAACTGATAACTAATGAAGAGCAACGATTGTGCCGCGTTAAAAACATCGTAACTCAAGCTTAGGGCAATTCAATGTGTCGCAGAGTTGCCACAATCGCTGGTGTCAGGTGAGAAAAAGCCACAGCTGCGCTAAAGGGCGTGACTTGCCGGTACTCGCGGTATTTTTGCTTTGAGCTCTTTGCCAAAGCCGATCCTGGTGCAGTTTGGTTGATTCTTTGCGGCTCTTGGCGAAACCTTTGCGGCCTTTGCGGTCAGAACTAAATCAGGACTGCAAAGGTCGCGCAGCACAATCACCCTCTGATTGACACTCCGAAATCGCCTCTCTATGATCAAACTACATGCCAACTCAGCAAGCTTCTACTGGTGAGAAACCAGTCGGGCGGGTCTTCCTGATCGATTCGATGTCGCACATCTTTCGCGCATTTTTTGCGCCGATGGCTAATCGTGTGGCCGCGCTCTCAAACTCCAAAGGCCAGGTCACTCAGGCTGTTTATATTTTCACCAACATGCTGCGGAAGCTGCTTCAGGATGAAAAGCCTGACTACATCGCGGCGATCTTCGAATCGAAAGAAAAGACATTTCGTCATGAAACGTTTGCGGGGTACAAAGCAAACCGACTGGCGATGCCCGAGGATCTCGCTACGCAGTTGCCCTACATCATTCGTCTTTGCGAGGCGTTCAATATTCCGGTGATCAACGCGCCCGGCTTCGAAGCAGACGACGTCATCGGCACTCTGGCAAAAAAAGTTTCTGAGCAAAAACTGCAAGCCGTGATCGTCTCAAACGACAAAGACATGTGCCAGCTCGTTTCTGATCCTTATGTCGTTTCCATGCGCACAAATTCGCAGGTCGCCAAGCGCAAGGAATATGTGCCGCCGATTGAATGGTGTGACGAAGCATGGGTCGAGAAGAAGTTTGGTGTAACCGCGGACAAGATCGTCGACTTGCTAGGACTGATGGGCGACTCGATCGATAACATTCCCGGCGCGCCGGGCATTGGCGCGAAGGGCGCGGTGCAGGTGATCACGCAGTTTGGTTCAATCGAGGAAGCGCTGAACCGTTGGGACGAGGTCAAACACAAAACCTATCGCGAGTCGTTGCGCGACAATGCTGATCTGATTCGTCAGTCGCGCGAGCTCGCGCGGATACGACTTGATCTGGACATAGATCTCGACCTCGATGCGATCAAGGCCCGGCCACCGGACCGCGGCGCAGCCTATGAATTGTTCAAAGAGCTGGAATTCTCGGCGCTGACCCGCGAGTTTGCCGATGCAGCCGTTGCGACCGCGCCTGACGCCGCCAACGAGGTCAAATATCAGATCGTGGCTACGCGTCCTGCTCTGGACGCGTTAATGCAGAGCCTATGGGACGCAGAAAGCGTGGGGATTGCAATCGCCGACACGACGCCTGTTGATACTGAGAAAAAGTCCTCGCTTCCGGCACCGCAAGGGGCGCAACCGTTGGACGATGCGCAGTGCTCAATGGATTTTGGCGTGGCCGAGGGGATTGCCTTCTCAACTGCGCCCGGAGTTTCCGCGCTCGTCGACTTCAATCGGTTTAACGGCGGTCGGGAATCCGCCGTCGCCACAGTCCGCGAAGCGCTCTCCAACGGATTATTGGAAAAGTCTGTTCACGATTTAAAACGGGCCGTCGGGCTGTTAGCCAAACTCGACATCACGCTCGAGGGGGTGAAGGACGACACATTTCTGGCCGCCTACTTACTAGATCCAAATCGCAGCAAGTATGAGCTCAGCGATCTGGCGCGCGAAGCAGTGGGCGTTGAACGGATCGAGAAGCCCGCTAACGAATGGTCCGACAGCCAGTGGGAAACCGCAGCGGCAGCAGATCTTACCGCGCGAACTGCCAGGGTTTTGCACGACCGGATTCTCGAAAAGAAGCTTGAGACGATTTATACAGAAATGGAATTGCCCCTCGCGCCGCTTCTCTACCAGATGGAACGCGCGGGCCTGAAGGTGGATCGAGCGACGCTCAAGGAACTTTCAAACTATCTGGGTCTCGAGTTAAACAAATTAACTCTGAAGATCTATGAGATGGCCCAGCGAGAATTCAACATCGGCTCACCCAAGCAGGTTGGTGATGTTCTCTCCGAGTTGAACATCATGTCGGGAAGAAAGACTTCGACGGGCCGTGTTTCAACCAGCAAGGCAGTGCTGGAGGAGTTAGCCCTCACCCACGAACTTCCCAAGCTGATCATCGAATATCGCGAGCTCGACAAACTCAAGAGCGTTTACACGGATGCTTTGCCTCATCAGATTGCGCCCGACGGCAGAATTCATTGTTTGCTGAATCAGACAGTCGCAGCCACCGGACGTCTTTCTTCAAGTGAACCCAACTTGCAGAATGTTCCGATCAGAACCGAGCTGGGGCGCCGGATCAGACGCGCTTTTGTAGCCGAGAAAGGCTACAAAATCATTTCCGCAGACTATTCTCAGCTCGAACTGCGGTTGCTCGCGCACATTACGCAAGATCCGGTGATGTTGGAGGCGTTTCAGAATGGCGAGGACATTCATGCTCGTACGGCTCGGCTTGTGTTTGGCGCGCAGACAGATGAGGAACTGAAGGAAGCCCGCCGGTTCGCCAAGATTGTGAATTTTGCGATTGCCTATGCGATCGAGCCCTGGGGACTTTCGCAGCGGGTCGGCATTTCGCGTCCGGAAGCTAAGAAAGTGATTGCAGACTACTACGACACTTACAAAGGCGTGCGGCGTTACATGGAAGAGGTTCCAATTCGAGCACGCGAACATGGTTACGTCCGATCGATTTACGGCCGTATTCGTCCCCTCCCGGGCATCAGCGATCGCAACGCCAACATTCGCAAAGCCGCTGAACGCGAAGCCATCAACATGCCGATTCAGGGAACGGCAAGCGACATCGTCAAGATCGCGATGCTCAAGGTTGATGAAGAGTTCAAACGAGACGGGATCAAAGCACGACTGCTGATGCAAGTGCACGACGAACTTTTGGTTGAGGCTTCGGCCGAAACTGCTGAACGAGTCGCCGGCATCCTGAAACGGGAGATGGAGTCGGCCGTGGTCCTTGATGTGCCGCTCATTGTTGACGTCGGGATTGCCGATAACTGGATGGACGCCAAGCCGTGAGAATAGAGCACACAGTTAGTTTGCGATTGCCTTTCAAGGGTTTTCGATCGCGCAAAATCTTGATTCGCTTTACCCAGTCGCTTTAATGAACAGCCACGAGAAGGAAAATCCCCCGGAGCGGGACCGCGAGGCCGGCAGTGGTGTATCGTCGCACTACGCCGTCAGAAGCGGCTGACGGAGTCGCCGAGCCCGATTCGTCCGTTACGAGTCGTCGATCCAATCGACTCGCGCCGGCCATCATCCCTTTGTTCGCGGGTTTCCTACTGTTACTGATTCTGATCTTCATCCTTGGCCTACTGAGCGTCAGGCGCATGGATGAAGTCGGCATCAAAGTCATGGTCCTCGAGCAAGGGCACGCAGCTAAGTTGAGCCTGCTCCTCAAACTTCGGCTGGCAACCACCAAACTTAACAACGAAGCGCGCGCCCGCGCGGACGCCGAAGCCCGTAACGAGCTGCGACCGCCCTTCGATCTACGGCTGGCTACTGCTCAGGACGAGTTGAGGGAGCTCTCGCGGCAAGCTGAAGGGCCGGCTTTTAAGGATGATCCCTCGTGGCAGCAGTTTCGCCGTAACCTTGCCGCCTTCATCGAGGTAACCAGGGAGCTGCGACGCTACTCACTCGAAGGTTTTGCAAAATTTAGTGCCGTAGACAAGCAACTGGATGCGCTCTTCGTGCGATCAGCCGAGGAACAGGACGAATTGTTTCAGCAGAAGGATCTGATTGAACAAAACGCCGCGCGATCGATCCGTTCGTGGACGACGATCGCTTTGATAATCGGCGGCATCATTGCGGCGGGGACGATCTGGGAAGTGCAGCGGCGATTTGCGCAGATGCAGCGCAGCGTGAGGGAAGCCAGTCGTGAAAGGGTGTTTACGAGCCAGATGCTCGAAGGAATGGTGAGTGCCGTGGCCGCGATTGATGAAAACTCTCGTATACGAAGTGCGAATGCGGCTTTCTTTCGCATCTTTCCGCGGGCCAGCATCGGCGGTTCATTGTTTGAAGACTTTGCTTCGGAAGGTGCGGTCAAAATGCTCAGCGCGGCGACCGCTACGCGGGTTGATAAAGCCACCTACCGCGGACGCTGGGTGTGTGGACCCGCCGAAGGCTGCGAAAAGGAACAAACATTCGATATCTATTCGTCGCCGTTGGCTATCGATGGGGCGCTGGGACAGATACTCACTCTGGTCGATGCGACCGAGGCTGCACAGGCTGAACGCGGGCTACGACGTCAGGAGTCGTTGGCCGCTGTGGGCCAGGCCACTGCGCAGGTGGCACATGAAATACGAAATCCGCTGGGCAGCATCCGGCTGGGCGTTTCAATGTTGCGCGACAGCGTCAGCGACAAAGTAGGTCTCAACACGATCGAGCTGGTTGAACGCGGCATCATGCATTTGAATAAGCTGGTGGTTGATGTGGTTCAGTTCTCCAGCCGGAAAGAGTTGGACCAGAGTGAAGTTGATCTACACGAGTTGATCGGAAGAAGTTTGGAGCTGGTCGCCGACAAGGTTAACGAGAAATCGACACCAATCGAGCAAAAGTTTACCAACGAGCCCGTGGTCGGCAGCTGGGACCCGGATCAACTGCGGCAAGTTCTGGTCAATGTACTGGGCAATGCCATCGACGCCAGCGATCAAAAAGGAAAGGTTACTATCGCCACGGAGATTATTTCCGTTTCTTCCCCGCTAGAGGCTCAGGAACTCGGATCGAGCAGACTCGCACGAGTCACCATTTCCGACCAGGGGAGGGGAATCGAGAAAGGTGTGCTGGATCGGGTTTTCGAGCCGTTCTTCTCTACTAAAAAGCGAGGTACCGGCCTCGGACTTGCGATTGTGAAGCAGATTGTCGAACAGCACGGCGGCACGATCAGCGCAGATAGCAAGCCGGGCGCCGGCGCGCAGTTTGTGATTAACTTACCGCTTTGAGATCTACTCGAGACCTGAAAAATTCCTTCTTCAATGGCTAGGTCTCGTGCCGTGATTCGGTCGCTGAACCTATTCCATCTATTATGTTTCCTAACCTTCAGCTAATACGGTCGAAGGCCCTTCGTGCCGCGGAGATTGTTTCGGCAATAATATCCACAGTATGCGCAAGGCTGACGAAACCTGCTTCAAACTGCGACGGCGCCAGGTAAACCCCTTCATCCAACATTGCGTGAAAGAACCGGCCGTAGAGACCGCGATCACTTTTGCTTGCGCTGCTCCAGTCGACCACTGGCTCGGCGGTGAAGAAGCTGGTCCACATCGATCCCACTCGATTCGTAACTGTATTGAAGCCGGCTGCGGCGGCTGCGTCTGACAATCCTGCGCATAAGCTGGCCGAGTTGTGCTCGAGAGTTGCGTAAACCGACTCATCGCGGAGACGTTTCAGAGTTAGCAGCCCGGCAGTCATCGCCAGAGGATTACCCGATAGTGTTCCGGCCTGATAGATGTCGCCGGTCGGCGCCATGTTGCGCATCAATTCCCGGCTGCCTCCATACGCACCAACCGGTAAGCCGCCGCCAATGATCTTGCCTAGACAGGTTATGTCCGGGTTGATTCCGTAAACCTGCTGCGCCCCACCTCGCGCCAGACGGAAACCCGTCATCACTTCATCAAAGATCAGAAGCGCGCCGTGGTTAGCAGTCAGCTCGCGCACGGCATTGAGAAAACCCGCTCGTGGCGGAACACACCCCATGTTGCCAACTACAGGTTCGACGATCACAGCCGCCACGTCGTTGTGTTCATCAAACACGGCTTCGAGCGCGGCTTCATCGTTGAAAGGGACTGTCAGCGTGTGTTGAGCCAGCGAGGCGGGAACCCCTGGACTGTCGGGCAGTCCGAGGGTAGCTACCCCCGAGCCGGCCTTAACCAGCAAGCTGTCTGCGTGGCCGTGATAACAACCTTCAAACTTTACGATCTTGTCGTAACCGGTGACGCCGCGGGCCAGGCGAATGGCCGACATGGTCGCTTCGGTGCCGCTATTGACCATGCGCACCATCTCGATTGAGGGTATCGCGGCGACAATTTCCTGCGCGAGTTCTACTTCGAGTTCATTGGGCGCGCCAAAGCTCGTGCCCCTTGCTGCGGCCAGAACAAGCGCATCAATAATCTCAGGATCGGCATGACCGAAAATCATTGGTCCCCATGAGCCCACGTAATCAATGTAGGTGTGTCCGTCGACATCGGTGATTGTCGCGCCGCTTGCGCTCTTGATGAAGCGGGGCGTGCCGCCCACTCCGCGAAAGGCGCGCACCGGAGAGTTGACGCCGCCGGGAATTAACTCCACTGCACGAGCGAAAAGATCCTCCGAGCGTTCTGATTTCTGTTTGGTATCGGTCATTTGTTATTAAGGATAACTGCTATTGTCTTGAATGCCGAAAGGCGACGGCTTGCAAGACAGATATTTTCGCGCCTCTCTGTGCATTCTCCGTGTTCTCTGTGTCTCTGTGATTAATCTTCATAATCGGGTGCTCACCACGGAGACACAAAGAACACGGGGGAAGATGCACAGAGGAACTGAAATAGGAAATGCGGCTGGCACTCTGAATCTATTCGTGCTGCCTCTTCGTCTGGTAGTATGCGCAACTAATTCACAAATTCTGAGCACGGAGGGTTGCTTTCCTGACCGTTACCACGGTTCACGTCCATCTCAATACGAAGCTATTTCACGGTCTCGTGCGGGATGGATGGGCCATCGAAAGGACCCCGGTAAAACTCGTGCGCAGTTGCAACTCGATTCTGAACGGGAGAGTAGGATGAAAAAAGCCTTTACAGGTATTTGCCTTGGGCTGCTAATCGGCACAATCGCCGCCAGCATCACTGCCCAGGGTCCGGATCAGGCGCACTGGCCGCAGTGGCGCGGACCTTTCTTTAACGGCATGGCCCGCGGAGATGCTCCAACAGTTTGGAGCGACAGCGCCAACGTTAAATGGAAAACTGAAATTCCCGGACGCGGTCATTCGACGCCGGTCATCTGGGGAGACAGGATATTTCTCACCACCGCAATTCCGACCGGCAAACCGGCGCCCACACCGCCGGCAAATGAGGCTGCTCCCCCTGCATCATCGCCGGCAGGTAATCAGCAGCCGGGCGATTCAAACCGCGACGGAGGGCAACAGCGGCGTGGCCGGGGACCGGGGGGCGACACTCGACCTCAGCCCGAACATAAGTTTGACGTGCTTTGTCTCGATCGCAAGACTGGAAAACTGCTGTGGCAGAGGACGGCAAAGGTCGCCGTGCCCCACGAAGGTTACCATCGTGCCTACGGCAGTTTCGCCTCCAATTCACCGGTTACGGACGGCAAGTACGTTTACGTTTCCTTTGGATCGCGCGGCATCTACTGCTACGACTTCAATGGCAAACTGATATGGGAGAAGGACCTGGGCCTCCAGATGCGAATGAGGCTGGGGTTTGGCGAAGGAACAGCGCCACTGCTCACGAATGATCGCCTCATCCATGTTTTCGATCACGAATCTGATTCCTTCATCGTGGCGTTGGATAAGCGGACCGGCAAAGAGTTGTGGCGCGCGGCCAGGGACGAGCGCAGTTCTTGGAGTACTCCATTGGAGGTGGAGCAAGGGGGGAGGAAGCAAATTGTTGTCGCCGGCACGACCAGAGTTCGCAGTTACGATCCGGAAAACGGAAAGGTGCTTTGGGAATCTGCCGGCCTGGGGGCCAACGTCATCCCCGTACCCGTTTATCAGGATGGTGTAGTTTTTGTCATGAGCGGATTTCGCGATCCGCGGCTGATGGCGATCAAACTCGGGAAAGAGGGAGATCTGAGCGGATCGGATTCGATTGTGTGGAGTCACACGCGCGGACTAGCATATACAACGTCGCCCGTTCTCCACGACAACAAGCTCTACGTGATGACCGACAGTGGATTGATCAGTGCTTTTAACGCGACCACCGGAGAGCCTCACTATGCGCAGGTGCGTTTACCGAAGACGTACAACGTGAAGGCATCTCCGGTTGGGGCAAATGGCAAATTGTATCTGGCCACCGAGGATGGTGACGTGGTGGTGGTTAAGATGGGCGAGAAATTTGAGGTGATCGCGACCAACACACTCGAGGATCAGGTGTTTCTAGCGTCGCCGATCATCGCCGGGGGCGAGCTGTTCCTGCGGGGGCAGAACCATCTTTTTTGTATTAGTCGGAAAAAGTAGCTGATGAGCCATCCAGAGGCTCACTATTCGACCACGCCCGACTTGAAAAGGCTTTTGCGTTATTTGCAGCATGTCGCTGAAGGTTTATCTAAAGCGCATGCCGCGCGGGCGGTTACCGTATGAGAACGCCCCGTGGCGCGTCGCGGTCGCAACGCTTGAAGGCGGGCCACCGCTCAAGACGTTTGATGTTACGGCACCCGTTGAAGGCAGGCTCCGCTGGACGCCCGACGGTCGCGCCGTCGCCTACATTGAAATGAAGAACGGCGTCTCGAACATCGTCGCCCAACCGCTTGACGGTGGGAAGCTCGCACAGTTGACCGACTTCAAAGCCGACCGCATCTTCTCGTTCGCATACTCACGCGACGGCAAACAACTGGCCCTTTCGCGCGGTACGGTGAGCAACGACGTGGTCTTGATTAAGGACTTCAGATGAGCTTATGACGCTTTTGACTGGCACAAAACTCGGTCGCTACGAAATCCGCTCCATGCTTGGCGCGGGTGGAATGGGCGAGGTCTATCGCGCGCGCGACGAGAAATTGAATCGCGACGTGGCAATTAAAGTTTTACCTGCCGTTTTCTCGGAGGATGTAAGTCGGTTGCGTCGTTTCGAGCAGGAAGCTCAAGCCACCGGCACCCTGAACCATCCAAATATTTTGGCCGTCTACGATGTGGGCCTTAATGAGGGGGCGCTTTATGTTGTCTCGGAGTTGCTTGAAGGTCAAACACTACGCGAGCGTATGGCCGGCGCGGCGCTGCCGCAACGTAAAGCGATCGACTATGCACTGCAGATGGCGCACGGTCTCGCTGCGGCGCACGAGAAAGGAATCGTGCATCGTGACATCAAGCCCGACAACGTTTTCGTCACGAATGATGGGCGCGTAAAGATACTCGACTTTGGTTTGGCGAAGCTGACCGGCGCGACCGACGGGACTCAATCACAGACTGAAATACCGACGCGACGTGTAGACACCGATCCTGGCATGGTGATGGGCACGATGGGCTACATGTCGCCGGAACAATTGAAGGGGCGTCCCGCCGATCATCGCTCGGATATTTTCGCGTTCGGGGCAATTCTCTACGAAATGCTTTCCGGCAAGCGCGCCTTCCGCGGCGAGTCAATGGCCGAGACGATGAGCGCCATCCTGCGTGAAGATCCACCCGACTTGTCAGAGACGAATAAGACAGTTTCGCCCGCCTTGGAGCGCGTCGTTCATCACTGTCTCGAAAAGAATCCTGAAGAGCGCTTCCATTCGGCCCGCGATCTGGCATTTGCGATCGAGAATCTTTCAGGAACGGCAACAAGCTCTGGCCAGACCATGACGCTGGCGGGCATAGCAACTGCGACGGACAGCCGCCAGACAGCAGGGATGTCGCGGCTGTTCGGTAATGCGCGGCTGGCCTGGATTGTCGCGGCTCTCTTCCTACTTGCGCTGGTTACGGCGCTGCTCTACTTGCGCCAGCCGTCACCCGACGGGCAGGTCGCCCGACTTCTCAATCAACCTGCCGCCAGGGACAACCACTGTTGCAAATACTGCTCCTGTGCTGGCTTTATCGCCTGACGGCCGCCGCCTTGTCTTCGGTACATTTGATGCGGCAGGAAAGAGCCAGCTCTGGCTGCGCCCGCTCGATGCTTTCGCGACCCAGTTGCTGTCCGGCACGGACGGCGCTGCTTATCCCTTCTGGTCACCGGATGGCAGGCACGTAGCCTTTTTCGCCGACAACAAGTTGAAGAAACTGGATGTCGGATCGGGCGTGATCGAAACCATCTGCCAGGCAGGATCGGGACAGGGTGGCGACTGGAACCGGCAGGACGTCATTCTCTTTAGCGAAGGAGATGGGACGGGCCTTTCGCGAGTCAATGCAGCGGGAGGCAAGCCGGAACGTGTCACCCAGCCGGATGCGGCACTACGAAGAAAGAATCCACAACTTTCCCTCTTTCCTGCCCGATGGCAAGCATTACCTGTTTCACATCAGAGGAGGAAACAACCCGGGGATCTACGTCGGTTCCCTTGATGCCGGCGATCGCAAGCTGCTGATCCCTCTGAGTGCTGACGGAGCTAATGCGACACGGGCTGTCTGGTCGCCACAGGGGTACATTCTGTACGCCCTCAACCGCACGACGCTGCTGGCGCGGGCGTTCGATCCCAACCGCCTGGAACTGCAAGGCGAGCCGTTCCGCGTGGCCGACAATGTGATTGTCAGCCAGGCGGGTAACGCTCGGTTTGCAGTCTCCGCGAATGGGGTTCTTGCCTTCATTCAGGGCGGAGCGCCAGATATTGTTCAACTGACATGGCGTGACCGCAATGGCAACCGGTCAGGCGTGATTGGCGCTGCCGGGCCCTGGCTTTCCTTCAGGTTGTCGCCGGATGAACGCATCGCGGCACTGCGCCGGGATGAACCGAACAGACTCAGTTCGCTCTGGCTGCTCGACCTTTTGCACGGTGCAACGACCCGCTTTGTTACCGAAGGGAATAACAATGAACCTGTCTGGTCACCGGATGGCAAACAGTTGATCTTTTCCTCTGCGCGCAACTCACCGCCGATCCTTTTTCTGAAGCCGCTGGCCGGGAATGTGCCGGAGGAGAGACTGCTGCAATCGCATTTCCAAAGTTATCCGAACTCGTGGTCGCCTGACGGGGAGTTTTTGATCTATTCGACGGTCTCTCCACTAACACGAGGTGACATCTGGCTGTTGCCCCTATCCGGTGAGCGCAAGCCGCGGCCTTTGTTCCAGACGAAATCCAACGAACGGGCTGGCGGAGTATCGCCTGACGGGAACTGGCTTGCTTACCAGTCGGATGAGTCGGGGAGCAATGAAATCTACGTGACGCAGTTCCCGCAACCCGCGCGCTCGTGGCGAATTTCGACGAGCGGCGGCGTGAATCCCCACTGGCGCGGCGACGGCAGGGAGTTGTTCTTCGTCTCAGGCAATAAGCTGATGGCGGTCAGCATCGGCAGCGTTAGTGATGGGGGTGAATTTCCAGGCCGGCACGGCGCAACCGCTCTTCGAGATCGAAGGCATCAACTACGCTCCCGGCCGAGACGGTCAGCGCTTCCTGACCGGCGTGGTGACGGAAAAAGCTCCTACGCCGCCGATCAACGTGGTGCTCAACTGGACGGCGGACTTAAAACGATGACTATTGCGCCGGGCACAAGACTGGGCCGCTACGAAATCCTCTCGCAGCTTGGCGTGGGCGGGATGGGTGAGGTCTATCTGGCGCAAGACACCAAACTTGATCGTAAAGTCGCGTTGAAAATCCTGCCGGATGAGGTGGCTTCGAAGCAGGAACGCATGACCCGCTTCGTGCGCGAAGCCAAAGCTGCGGCAGTGCTCAATCATCCGAACATTGCTCACATTTACGAAATTGGCGAAGAAGACGGCGTGCACCTCATTGCGATGGAGTTTGTCGATGGGCAGACGTTGCGGCAGCAGATTCACCGGGAACACGCGGATCTAAGAAAGCTTCTGCGCTGGTTGCAGCAGGTAGCCGACGGGCTGGCGAAGGCGCACACTGCGGGAATCGTGCATCGGGATTTGAAGCCGGACAACGTCATGATTTCCCGCGACGGCTACGCCAAGATTCTGGATTTCGGTCTCGCTAAGCTAGTTGAGCCGATGACATCGATGGGCCAGCAAGGTGGTGCGGAAGGACTCTCAGAAGTAGCGACAGCTGTCATGCCTCAGCATTCACTCCCGGGCACGATCATGGGAACCGTTGGGTACATGTCGCCCGAGCAAGCGCAAGGCAGGATCAATGAGATCGATCACCGCTCAGACATTTTCTCCTTTGGCTGCATCCTCTTTGAAGCAGCTACGAAGCGAAAAGCATTTGAGGGGAAAGACGCGCTCGATTCGCTGCACAACATCGTGCACACCCCCACGCCACAAATCAAGGATCTGAATCCGCTAGCTCCAACTGAATTACAAAGGATTGTGCGCCGATGCCTGGCTAAAGATCCTGACAAGCGTTACCAGTCGATCAAAGAGGTTGCAATCGAACTGGAAGAACTTCGGCAGGAGTTGCAAGGTGGAACCGAACTTGAATACTCCGTGGCTCCGGAAAGGAGTGATTCGTCGGCAATTGGGAGGGGCGTGCAATCCGGTGTGGGCAGCCCAGGTCGGTTAACGGAGAGCATGGCAGCGGCTGCAGGAACACATTCTTCATCGAGCATCGAATACATCGTGACCGGAATCAAGCGCCATAAGTTGGGCGCGCTTCTGGTCATCGCCGTGTCTGCCGTCGCTTTAGCGGGTGTAGGCTTCGGTCTTTACAAATTTCTCAGCCGGCCCGCGCCGAAGCTTCAATCGATGAAGATGACGCGGCTCACAAATAACGGCAGGATCGGCTCAGCCTCGATTTCGCCCGATGGGAAATACGTGGCCTATTCGGCGCGGGACGAAGCCGGACTATCGAGTCTCTGGGTCAGGCATGTCGCCACCACCAGCATCGTGCAAGTCGTCCCGCCCGAGGGCGCTGAGGTTACTTTCGGGCAGTCAACTTTCTCGCCCGATGGAAACTACATTTACTATCTGCGTTCCGAAAGAGGTCGTCCACCCGGAGTGCTCTACCAAGTTCCGGTGCTGGGTGGCACGTCGAAGAAGCTGCTGGAAAATGTCAGCCGGATTAGCTTTTCGCCCGACGGCAAGCGTTTCGCTTTTAACCGTCGTTATGCAAGTGAAGGCGAAGACACGGTGATGGTAGCAAACGCTGACGGCAGTGGAGAGCAGAAACTGGCCGTCCGCAGGCATCCAGATTTCTTTCTGCCAGGTGTGGCCTGGTCGCCTGATGGCCAAACGATCGCTTGTCCGGCCGGAGGTTTTACCGGGGGTTACTACCGAAGTGTGGCCGTCATTAATATCTCCGATGGCGCACAAAAGATTCTCACCTCCCGCAAGTGGTTTGCGGTTGAGAGACTCGCGTGGCTCCCGGACGGCAGCGGAGTCATCACCACCGCGCAGGAGCGAGCCGGAGATCAATTTCAACTGTGGCAGATTTCCTATCCCGAGGGCGAGGCGCGAACATTGACCAATGATCTTAGTGATTATCACCTGGCGAGCCTAACCGCTGACGCCGGCGCGCTGGTTACTGTTGTATCGGACACCACTTCGAATATCTGGCTGGTTCCCAATGGCCAGTGGGGCAATGGCCGGCAACTGACATCAAGCAAGTCCAATGGCTTTTCTTCAATCGCATTGTTGAGCGATGGCCGGATAATCTTTCAGTCACGCGCCGGCGGTAATTCGGATCTCTGGATCATGGATGCCGATGCACGCAACCAGAAACAGCTTACTGACGATGCCCATTTCGAAACTTATGCTTCGGCAACCCCGGATGGCCGTTATGTTGTTTTCGGTTCGGCTCGCCCGGGCACGCAGATATGGAGAACGGACATCGACGGCGGTAACGCAAAGCTGTTAACTGATTCTCCGGGATTTAACCCCACGATTTCTCCCGATGGTAAGTGGGTAGTCTACACAACGTTTGGCCCGGGAGGGTTTAGCATCTGGAAAATTTCGATCGATGGCGGCGAGCCAGTGCAAATCACCAATAAGTATTCGCTCACTCCGGCCGTCTCTCCGGATGGGAAATTCATCGCTTGTTACCATCTCGACGAGCGCACCCGAACGCAAAAGATAGCGCTCATCCCGTTTGCCGGCGGCGAACCCGTTAAGATGTTCGAATCGCAACCTATCGATGCTCCAACGTATCCAGTTCGCTGGACGCATGATGGCCGGGCCTTAACCTACATCGTCAACCGCGGCGGAGTCTCTAATATCTGGATCCAGTCGCTCGATGATAGTCCGCCCAGGCAGTTGACAGACTTCAAGTCGGACCGGATTTTCTCCTTCGACTGGTCACGCGACGGCAAGTGGCTCGCACTGGCACGTGGCCCGGAGCAGCGCGATGTAGTGCTAATGACTGATTTCCGATAACCCCGCATTGATTGCTGTAGGCACAAAACTCGGTCGTTACAAAATCCTCTCGCAGCTGGGTGTGGGCGGTATGGGCGAGGTCTATCTGGCGCAAGACACGAAACTTGATCGCAAAGTTGGGAAAGTGGGTTGTGTTTCACTCCTGGCGGTCAGGGAGTCCGATACTATGGCGAGTGCCGATTGAAGGCGGAGAGCAGGTGCAGATCTCAAGGCTTCGATTGACCGTCCCGCGCTTTTCCAGCGACGGCAGACAGGTCCTGCGTCGTTACTACGACGAAAGCACCAACCCGCCGCGCGAGCGGCCCGCGCTAATCTCTGCTAAAAACGGCCAGCTCATACGGTTGTTTGAGTCAGCACCGAATGCTCTTGCACACCGCGGTCTCCGGACGGGCAGGAGCTCTTTTATCTTGATACGAGCAGGGATGTGACTAACATTTGGAGCCAGCCAATCGCGGGAGGCGCGCCGAAACAACTGACCCGGTTCAGCTCAGATTTCATGGATGCGTTTGACGTGAGTCGCCACGGTAAATGCTTTGTCGTCTCGCGGACGGCGCTTAACAACGAGATCGTTCTCATAAAAGACTTCCGATGACGTTGCCCTCAGGTACAAGACTTGGCCAGTACGAAATCCTTTCCCAGTTGGGCAAGGGTGGCATGGGCGAGGTCTATTTAGCGCTTGATCCAAGGTTGAACCGGAGAGTTGCGCTGAAGGTCCTGCCCGCGGAGTTGGCAGCGAATTTCGATCGCATGCGACGCTTCGAACAAGAGGCGAAAGCAGCGGCGGCACTTAACCATCCAAACGTGGCCCACGTCTATGAAATTGGCGAGAGTGACGGCCTGCATTTCATCGCGATGGAATTTGTGGAAGGGAAGACTCTAAGAGAAAAAATCCACTACGAGAACCTTGAGTTAGGAAAGCTGCTGAAATTTCTTCAGCAGGTAGCCAGTGGACTCGCTAAGGCGCATACCGCCGGAATAGTTCATCGAGACCTGAAACCCGACAATGTGATGATTTCCGATGACGGTTACGCCAAGATCCTGGATTTCGGTTTGGCGAAACTAATCGAGATTCCTTCTGCGGGTCCCGACGGAGAAACCGACAGCGACGCGCCGACCGTGGCCCAGATCCAGTATTCAGTCCCGGGACGACTCATGGGCACTGTGGGTTATATGTCGCCCGAACAGGCACAGGGTAAAACCGGAGGGATAGACCATCGTTCAGATATCTTTTCCTTCGGCTGCATGCTCTTCGAGGCCGTCACGCGAGAGCGCCCTTTTCAGGGCGAGTCAAACGTCGCATCGCTCTACAAAATTGTTTACGAGCCGGCTCGCAACATCACGGAGATTGCTCCGTCCGCTCCGGGTGAACTGCAAAGGATTATTCGCAGGTGTCTGGCGAAGGATCCTGACGACAGATATCAAACGATCCAGGATGTAGCGATCGAACTGCGGGATTTGCGCCGCGAGCTCGAGGGCGACCCGCGTCTGGACGGGACCGTGGCACCTTCTGCCGGTGTCAGCGCCGGGCTCACTTCCGCTGGTTCGACGATCGGCGGTACCGAGACCATCGGGGGTAATCGAACAATCGGATCGCCGGTTGTCGCAACCGGGGCTGATGCGCGTCAGACATCGAGCGCTGAGTACCTCGTTTCTGGGTTCAAGCGTCACCAGAAAGTCGCGATCGCGTTGGTGGCTTTGGTGGCGGTCGCTATTGTAGCTGCGATTCTTTTCTTCAATCTTCGTAGCGAGCGTAGCCTGACCGAGAAGGACACAATCCTGCTCACGGATTTTGTCAATACCACCGGAGATCCGGTTTTCGACGGAACCCTTAAACAAGCCCTGGCTGTGCAACTGGGTCAATCACCGTTTCTGAATATCTTCTCCGAAGACCGGGTACGAGAGGCGCTCAGGTTTATGGGGCGCTCGGCCGATGATCGCGTGAGCCGGGACGTGGGCAGGGAGATCTGCCAACGGCAGGGACTGAAAGCAATGCTAGTAGGGTCGATTGCGAGTCTGGGAAACAACTATGTTATCACCCTGGAAGCTACCAACGCTCAGACCGGCGATGCGATTGGCCGCGAGCAGACCCAGGCGGAAAACAAGGAGCAGGTGCTTCGCGCACTTGGCGACGCATCGATGAAGCTAAGGGAGAAGCTGGGCGAGTCGTTGCAATCAATTCAGAGGTATGACGCACCGATCGAACAAGGCACAACCTCCTCGCTTGAAGCCTTCAAGGCCTTCTCGCTTGGAGTTGAACAGCAGTTGAAGGGCAAGTATCGCGAAGCGATTCCTTTTCTCAAGCGGGCCACTGACACGGATCCTAACTTTGCCCTCGCGTATGGCCGCATGGGTTCGATGTATTACAACCTAAGGCAATATGAGCTTGCCGCCGAAGCCTCGCAAAAAGCTTTCGACTTGCGTGATCGAGTTAGTGAGCGGGAACGTCTCTATATTTCTGCCGGTTACTACGACAACATAACGGGGGAGCTGGAGAAGTATCTTGAAACGTTAGAACTTTGGAAGCACACTTATCCGCGCGATGCGTCCCCTCATAATAATCTGGCCGTTAAATACAACGAACTTGGGCTGTTTGATAAGACGCTGGAAGCAGCGCCGGAAGCAATCCGCCTCAATCCGGGTTCGGCTTCAGGCTACTCGCTTGCGGCCAGCGCCTTCCTTAGCCTCGATCGCCTCGATGAGGCAAAGGAGATCATTGACCAGGCGCGCGCGCTAAAGTTGGAAACCACGCCGATGCGCCGGGTTCTTTACCGGATCGCTTTCATGCGCGGTGATGCGTCAGGGATGCAGCAACAGATCGATGCGCTGAACGGAAAGTCCGACGATTACCTTGCCCATGCCTGGCAATCCGAAACCGCCGCCTTCTCCGGTCAGTTACGCAAGGCACAGGATCTTTCTAATCAGGCTTTTGAGGCAGCAGAGGGCCGGGATTTGAAAGACGTCGCCGCCCAGATTGCGGTTGGTGGAGCCGGACGGGACGCTCTATTTGGTGATTGCTCAAGTGTGACGACGCAGACTACAAAAGCACTCGCTCTTTCGCAGCGTCCGCTCACGATGGCAAATGCGGCCAATGCTCTGGCTGCCTGCGGAGAATTCAGCCAGGCACAAGCAATTATTGCTGAGTTGAGCAGGCGGGCTCCGAAAGATACTGTACTCAACAAGATCTTGTTACCGCTCATTCAGTCTCGCATTGAATTTCAGCGAGGCAATCATGCGCACGCGATTCAATTGCTTGAGACTACAAGGCCTTACGAAGGATACGCCCTCTTTCAAATCGCTTATCTGCGCGGCCAGGCATTCCTCAGTCAACAAAAGGGTGACGACGCCGCAGCCGAATTTCAGAAACTCCGGAATCACCGGGGCTCGCAGCCCACTTCGCCCGTATACCCGCTCGCTCACCTGGGCTTGGCGCGGGCCGCAGTGGTTAGCCGCGACATGGCGAAGGCACGCAAATCCTACCAGGACTTCTTCGCCCTTTGGAAAGATGCTGATGTGGAGATTCCGGTTTTGCAAGAAGCCAAACGCGAGTATGAGAAGTTGAAATGATCAGGGTCAGGGGTCCCGCTCAACCTGGACTCTGCTGAGGCCGTTACTATGCTGGCTGGCGCCTGTTTCGAGATGATGGACGCCTAATAGGCCAATTTGACCGAATAGGTCAGGGAATACCTACAGCGCGAGTGGCCATCCACTTATTGTCGGTATGGCATTGGCCTTCCAGTACCGCCTTCCCGTAAGCCTTGCTAATCAGCGGTTAATAGTGCATAGTGACGCACGGTTAATCCTTCTCTCGCGCATCGACGGTGATGCGCCCCGCGCGTGAACCTATTAGCGCTGGCGTTTTTGGATGGTTCGAGAGCAGGCTGATTTCAACTTCAGAAGCGCTCTTAGAGCATCCGAAAACCGGCCCTTCGCTCCTACCGTTCGACCGAAGCCAATCCGATTCGCAGCTTCTTTTATCCCCCCTCGGGGAAAGGTATATCTCTATGACTATGAAACTTTACGTAGGAAATCTCGCGTTTTCGACCTCCAGCCAGGATCTGCAGGAGCTTTTTGCAGCAGCCGGCACGGTTGAATCAGCGAGCGTTGTGGAAGACCGCGACACCGGACGCTCACGTGGCTTTGGCTTTGTCGAAATGTCCAGCAAGGAAGAAGGCGAGGCAGCTATCGCCCAGTTTAACGGCAAGGAAGTTAACGGCCGTGCCCTGAATGTTAATGAAGCGAAACCCCGCGAAAATCGCGGTGGTGGCGGCGGTCGCGGCTTCGGCGGCGGCGGCGGCGGCAATCGCGGTGGCGGCGGCGGCTACGGTGGAAACCGTGGCGGCGGTGGCGGCTACGGCGGTGGCGGTGGCGGCAATCGCGAGCCCCGCTGGTAAGCACTGCTTAACGCTGGCGAGCGTTGGCAGCCCAGCACGGCCCCAAGCCGAGCTACTGCCAACGCCGTCCCAGCGTTGATTTACCTCAACCCATCCATTTCTCAAAGCATTGCGCAGAATTGGACTGACTTACGCCAGGTGCGTAATAACCGCTGCGCCAACTGCGCAGATCGTAACCAAAAGGATTTTATGACTTTTTCTCAATTGGGACTTGCACCCGCACAGACGCGGAGTTGCGAGTCTCTCGGATACACCGAACCGACACCGATCCAACTACAGGCGATTCCTGTAGTGCTTAGCGGCCAGGACATGATCGGCTGTGCTGAAACCGGCACGGGCAAAACCGCCGCATTCTTGTTACCCATCATTCAGAAGATCACTGAGAAAGCGAAACCGGGAGTTCGCGTACTAGTGTTAGCGCCGACGCGTGAGTTGGCATCGCAGATTCAAAAGAACTACAACGAGTTGAATCGAGTGAAAGCAAATCGCAGCGCCATCATCATTGGCGGCGCGAGTGCACGCACTCAGATGGCAGATCTTCGCCGCGGCGTCGCCGTGGTAATTGCGACCCCGGGACGCTTGCTCGATTTGGTCGAGCGCGGAGCGATCAATCTCTCGCTGGTGGAGTTTCTCGTTTTAGATGAAGCCGATCGCATGTTGGACATGGGTTTCCTGCCGGCGATTCGGCGGGTCCTGGCGATGCTTCCGGCTAAGAAGCAAACGCTGCTGTTCTCGGCTACAATGTCGTCAGATATCGAGAAGTTGGCCCGGACCACGATGAAAGACCCGAAGCTGATCGAAGTCAGCCCGCGCGGGCAGGCGGCCACAATGGTCGAACAGAGCGCCTATCCCGTGGCCCAGGAATCCAAGACCGCGTTGTTGCTTGATTTGCTCGAACGCGAGAAGTTTGAACGCGTGCTCGTGTTCACCCGCACACGTCGCGGCGCCGAGCGTCTTTCACATATTCTGTCAGCGCGTGATCACAGCGTTAATCGGATTCACTCTGATCGCACGCAACCACAGCGTGAAGCGGCTCTGCGGGCATTCCGCGATGGCCGGACGCGCGTGCTGGTGGCCACAGACATCGCCGCGCGTGGATTGGATGTGGACGCAGTTTCGCACGTCATCAATTTCGATGTGCCATCAGCGCCCGAAGATTACGTGCATCGCATCGGCCGCACCGGACGAGCCGGCAACACTGGAAGGGCGATTACGATCGTTACTCCCGTTGACGAGCTGTCCATGCGGGCGATTGAACGTTTGACCGGTCAGGAAGTCGCGCGAGTTGTTCTGCCAGGTTTTGGTGGCCGCAAGGTTGAACCAACGACCGGAAAAGGATTTAATCGCGCAGTTCCGCGATCAGCGGTTTTCACACGCTCGTTTAGACCGCGACGCGCCAGCAGGTAAAACGACTGTAGACGGATGGCGGCCGGCGGCATCTTTGATGCCTGAAGTCGGCGCAGTCGTCCGTCATCAGCCTGATTCATAACAACCAACAAAGGAGATTCTGTTTGGCAAGAGATGATTTGATTCCGGCCGAGGGCACTATCATAGATAAGCAGCCCAACGCGTTCTTCAAAGTCCAACTCGACAACACGGAACACGTGGTGTTGGCAGCGATTTCCGGCAAGATGCGAAAAAACCGAATTCGTATCCTGGTGGGCGATCGGGTAAGCGTCGAGATGTCCCCCTATGACTTATCGAGGGGTCGCATCACTTACCGCTACAAGTAAAGCCGGCCGCAGACGGCAGACCGGCGATGGGGCCCAGCGCAAGCTTGGAAGTATCCGCGCCGGTCATCAGCCCTCAGTCCTCGGTCATCGATCGTCGCCTCTACAAGCGTTCCATGACCTCTCCAGGTTTGACGGTGATCGACCTGAAGTTGGAGAGTCGCACCAGGCCCGGGGCCGCACCCTTCGGTTTAGAAATAAATTTCCGCGGTGTGTAGTGGACCGTGACTTTCGAATCCTTTCCTGCCTGACTAAATTTGGCGGCTAACTGCGCCGCTTCGATTATTGTGCGGTGCGGAATTTCAGCCTTGGATGAGTTGCGAATAATTACGTGTGACCCGGGATAGTCTCCGGCATGCAGCCAAAGATCATTTGGACGCGCCACTTTGAAGGTCACGTGATCGTTGTCTCGCGCCGACCGGCCCACCACAACTTCATAACCGTCAGACGAACGGTATCGTCGCATCCCCGGAAGCACCGCGCGCGAGTCTTTGCTTTCACTTTTTCTGCCGCGCGCAATCTCTTTTTTCTTTGGTTCAGCAAACTCGGCCATCGCCTCAAGATCGCGTCGTTCGATGGCTCCTTCAAGCCGAACCAGTTTCAATTCCAGATCAGCTGCCTCTTTCTCTGTTTGTAATAGTCTTGATCCGATCTCCTCAATAGCCCGTTTCGCTTTTCCGTAACGCGAAAACGATTCACTAGCGGCCTCTGCCAGGGATTGGCTTTCGTCAATGTCAATCTCAACCACTGGCGCGCCTTCAGCGTAGTAATCCTGCAAATACACCTTATTGGCTTCTCTTTTTGCACTGGAGAGGTTCGCTAGCAGGAGATCACCGAGACGCTTGTGTTGCTCGGGGACACCGTGATTAATCAAGTCCTTCGACAGGTTGGCGATTAGCTTTTTTCTGCGCGCGATCTCTTTTCGCAGCCTCGAGAGCAGCTCAGCCGCAACACCCTTGAAAGTTTGTTCAGCTTCAATCCGGCGATAGTAATCGTCAACCGCGGCGGAAAGAGTGAGGAATTCCTCGCGGTGGATCAGATACTCTGCGGAACTTATCGTCGCCTGGCGGCGAGGCGCGCGGTAAACATCGCCGACTTGTTGACCTGCTCCACGCGGCGCCCGCAGGGCGTGGGTGATCCGCGATTGAGCATCGAGCAGAAAGAGGTTCGCCGAACGTCCGGTAAGCTGGGCGATCAGAAACGGCAAGTACTTTTCGCCCAATTCATCGGTTACTTCGAAAGCCAGACGAACAATCCGTTCATCTTCGTCTTTTCTCACCGACAGCAGTCGACCGCCTCCATAGTTCATCCGCAATGCCTGCACGAGAAGCAAGGGAGGGATTGAAAGCTTTTCCAACTCCCGAGAAGTACGCGTGACAAGGTGAAGACGAGAATCGGCAGGATCGATGGTGATAAATAGATAACCAGCAGTCTTGATGCCAAAATCGATAGCCATCGCGTGTGGATTGATCTGGAAAACCCTCCCCACGAAACGGCCACGCAGAAGCCGGTCTACTTCCTCGGCGACCTCCCTTAAAGTTTCCTCGTTCATGTTCTGGTATCAGAGAGAAGCGGCTGAAAACAAAAAAGCCCTGCTCTGGCTACAGAGCAGAGCCCGCGCACGCGATCGACGCCGGCTAGATCCTGACCACCTCCGTGCGAGTGAAACAATCATGAGCAGTCCGTTTATCACGATCAATCAGCGCGTACACTAGCGGGATACCTGACGAGGCAACGGATAGAATATAGACTACTGCGCGTCCGGCTGATTGGCTTCCAGTGGGTAGCATTCTTGTCCGCGCGTCGATGACCCGAAGCGAGAAAAACTTCATGCCGAGCGTCTGGCCAGTCAAAGCTGTGGCAATCGTCGAGTAGAGAAATGCCACCACCACGATGGTAGCCAAGGTTAACACCAGGGCGAGGTTGTCCTGCCGGGCGAGTTCAGTAAGTCCTGATAACGCCAACGGCACCCATGACAGTAAAGCGACCACCGCCAAATCGATCAGCGCCGCAAAGAAACGTAAGTGGATTGGAGCGAGGTTCCTGGCGCAATCTTCGATAGTTGTTGTCGTCGGAATCGCGTCGAGGTAGTTGAGCGCCGGATCATTGGCATCACCGTGGATCAATCGCTTCGATTTTAGTAATGAAGGAAGTGGTTCCTCTTCTGTTGGAGTGAGCTCAGGAGCGGGCACGGGGTTGGGGACTACGGCGAGCGTATGGACTCTCTCAGGCGCCGTTTTCATTGTTTCAGCTTCCTGGCCTGGTTCAGTTTGCTTGGGTTCGTCGTTCAGTCTCATCACATTTGGAATGAAGTCGGGTTGCTCGACGTAGGCAACAGCCGCCGCAGTCTGAAAATTTGTATAGTTGCCACTCGCTGACTGAGAGAGATGGGCTCGCTCGATTCGGCGCAGGGCTGCCACCACAATTGGATTCGGTGGCGTCGGTTCCGCTGGTGGCAGAAGTTCGAGCACGGGCGCTCTCGTCGAATCATCGCCTATTGGTGGATCATTCGCTCCATTTTCCAAAGCGCTTTCCCGCAGCCTTCTTTCCTGCACTTCGCGCACACGCTCCCCAAGCTCTTTACGCCATTGGGGCATGCTGGGTTTGACGCCGGGAAACTCGATCAGGGAACGACTTGTTTTGGAGTTGGTGCGAACGGAGGGAGATGGCTGGCTTGCGTTTTGAGAACTGGAACCTAATTTCTGGGAGGGTGCAACCGAGCTCTTGTTTCTGAAGGCGCCGCATTCCGGACACTTCAACGAGCGCTTCTTGCTAATCGCGCCACACGAGGGACATTGCATACCAAGCTGCCTCCGAACAAGAACGGTCTGAATCAACCAGGGCCTACGACACTTCAAATACAGGCCAACCTCATCTGCAATCGGGCCGCATGGTATCAGGAACTACTTTAAGTGGTCAATCAGAAAATATAAGAGGCGTTGGAGTTGCCCCGACGGGGATCAATGTCTGTGATCGGTTTAAGCGGGCTTGTGGAAAATATTCTAGATAGGGGTCCGGCCTGCAAATCCAGACTCAAGGTCGTGCCACCACTCCAGCTCGTCTCCTTCTCCGAGTTGCCAGCAGAGAAGCACAACGCGACCGTCTCGAAGCGATGGGAAATCGATTAGGCCGCGGTCAAAGTCCTTGAGCTGAATTCCCATCCCCTCCAGTTCAGTCATTTCCGCGGTGAAATCAGTGAGGATGGTTGCGTACGCCACGCCGGCCGACATGCCGCCGCCGCCCAACTCCGCACCTTCGGCGGCTTGCTTTGCGCCCTCGCGATAAGTGTTCAAGCGTCCGCGAGACCGCCGGATACGGCGGAGCACTTGACGCACAGTCGGCAGTAATGCATTGGCTTCTTCAATGGTAAACAGCTTCATACTAATCAGTGTTCGTCCAGAATTCGAACCAATTCAATTGTGCTAATTTCGTCTGTTTCATTCTCAATGCTGGTTTCGACCATCACCACGCGCATGTTGGAAGGGAATCCGTCAGCCACCGGTGCCGGGATCTCAACCTGCTCGTGAAGATATTGCGTTGGTTGTTGCTCATGGAGTTCGCGTTCATCGTAACGTGGCCCATGCGTTTCCTTGCGAACCCTATCCGCAATTTCGCCGAGATCTATGAAGTAGTCGGCGACGTCGATCAACTTCGGCGCCGTATTGGAACGGAAGCCGGCGATCTCTACCCGGCAGCCTTTATATGCTACGGCGTTGACAGCGTAGACAAAATCTTCATCGCCGGAGACCAGCACCGCCGTGTCATACCTTCCGGCGAGCGATAACATATCTACCGCGATCTCCACATCAAGGTTGGCCTTGCGCGTCCCGTCATAGAACGTCTTCAATTCTTTTTGAATGACTCGAAATCCGTTGCGTCTCATCCAGAGCAGGAAGCCCTGCTGCCTTTCAGCGCCGATGTCTACTCCGGTGTAGAAAAATGCGCGCAGCAATCTCCCGTCGCCAAGCAAGACGCGGAGAAGCTTATTGTAATCGATATCGATGTTGTGAAAGCGCGCAGCGTGAAACAGATTATTGCCGTCTATGAAGACCGCCACTCTTCCGCGATGCCCAAGCTGCCAGGAAACATTGTTGGTCGGATCAAATGTATTCATCTAATTAACTGCCCGAAACAAGTGAAGAATATTTTCTAGGATGCTGATTTGTATTTAATTGGTCAAGCCGGCCTTGAGTTGCATCACCACAATACCGATCACTTAAGGGCGAATACGTCGCCGGTGATGGCGTCTACGTACGCGAGTTTGGACGGCGCGCCGGCGATTTCTATTTCCCAGGCCACCCTAAACTCGAGCGCATCGGCGCGCATTCCGGCAGGCTGCACATGAGTGACCAGCTCCCGAGGATTTAATTGTGCGGCTGCCGGTATCCTGGGGATAGGCGCTGCGGTCGTGGCTTCGGCGGACGTGGCCGCAAGTTCGCGTAGCTTCTTCATAGCTTCTTCGGCAGTTAGCCGCGCGGCGAGTGCGCCGGTGGCCCCAAGGCCACGCAAAGAACTTCTAATTCGATCTGCGTCCGGAATGCAGGTGCTCGTAAGACTCAGGATGCGGCGGTCAGGCGCAAACCGGATGTGCAGTTTGCCGTAGTCGCCCCGAAGCGGAAATCGAAACGGCCGCTGTTCATAGTTTACAACGGTAGTTCCGTCTGGTTGCACGATGTGGTCGACGAGGGAAAGTCTCGCGGGCTCTGAACCTATGACATCACGCCAGTCTCTGATAAAACGCCGCAGCGACTCGCGTGTTTCCTCCTCGTTCATCAAGGCTCTGACCCCGACCCTGGGAAGGTAAACGCCGGCGCTCGCTTCCGGGAGACTCGTGATGGTTGCCGTTATCGGACTAAGATTCAAACTGCCGTCGGCCGCTGTTGCGCTGCGACCATTCAGCGTGGATTGCCTGAGCCGGTTGAATGTCGCCTGAACGTTTTCTCGTCTGGCGTTGTCTTCCGCGATTATTACCGGATAAGCCGCGCCGGCGCGGGGACCAGCGGGACTTGTGGGTTGCATGGGGGCACAGCTAAGCGAGAGCGTGACTACGACTGTCAGCATAATAAGCAGAACACTCTGTTGGTTTTTAACGCTCGTCATCTGTGCCACCTCCCTGGTTAATTAGTGGTGGGTTAATTTGTAATTCAGATTCGGGGCGCCAGAGATCAACTCTTGCCGGACCGCGAGCTAGGTCGTTCGCGGTCCCATAGGAGTCGATCAGGCAGCCCAAACTGCCCACTAGCGGTTATTTTACAGTCGCGACAGGAACGGCGTCTCGGCGTATAATCGCCGCCTCAGGAGACTTTATTGCACGACGAAAACAAAAATGACAGCGAGAATATTCCTGATTCGTTTCCTGCTGTTGACGTTCCACTGAGTTCTGAGCCTAAGCCGTTTGCGCCGGATCAAATGGTCCGCTGCGAAGAATGCCTCCGCGCCAATGGGCCCACCCGAGTCAATTGCCTCTACTGCGGCGCTGCGCTTCCGTTTAACGAAACGTTAGTTAATTTGCAAAAGCCCGCCCTCAGGCCACTGGAAAAATGGGAGCAGGGATATAACAACATCATTTTGCCTTCGCCCGCAAACGCTCTCGCCCAGAATCAGGAACAGGCCAAACCTCCTGCCCTAAACCTTACTGAGGATGAGATTGCTCAGGCCGCCGATCTCCTGAAACTAACGCCGGCTGATCTTGGACGGATTATCTTGACCGCCCTCCCGTTACCTTTGGCGCGCGCATCAACCATGGATGAAGCTTTGCTGGTTCAGCGTCGCCTCAGTCGTCTAAGAATAGACACCGTGATCGTGCCGGATACTGATCTGGGAGTCGCCGCAACCCAGCCCTTAAAGGTTCGCGCAATTGGAATCGAACCTTCGAGTCTGGTTGCTTACCAGGCGCTGGAGACCCAGGGGGTCAAAATTGCGTGGTCCACTTTGACGTTGATGGTGGTAGGCCGATTGGTCGTGAAGCGTGTCGAATTGAGGGAACAGAAAACCGCTCGCGCCGAGAATCGTCTCCTCGATGCGAACGAATTTTTCACCGACGAATCTGCGCTGGAGTTTTACCTGGCCGGTGCGCCGACTCCGTACCGGATTGCGGCGAACAGCTTTGACTTTTCCTGTCTGGGCGAAGGGAAGCGCTTCGTCGCCGGCGAAAATCTGCGCGCCCTGCTCGAATTGTTTAGGAATCGAGCCCCGCAGCTTGCGTGCGACGATTCATATAACAACGTTCGGAAGGCCTTGGAGAGCGTTTGGCCTTCTCAACAGCAGGTTGAGGCAGGCGGCTGGCGCCGCGATCGCCCGGGAAAATATACTGTCGGCAGCGCTACCGAGATTAGTAATGAACAGCAGTTTCTCCGTTACTCGCGGCTGCGACATTACTTTTGTGTCAGGTTGAAGGAAAAAGATGAGCAGGGTGCGTAATCAACGAAGTGGACGACCGGAGGAGAATCACGACGCGTCAGCCGGCGCCGATTCAACCAGCACTCTGTACGGGCTCATTCCCGTACTGGAAGCGCTCCGTGCCGGCCATAATCGGCTCGAACAGATCACTATCGCCGAAGGCGCCAGACATGAGCGCCTGCACGAGTTGCTGGATCTCGCGCGCAAAGCCCGGATTCTGGTCCAGCGCGCGCCGCGGGCTGCCGTTGATCGCGCGATGCCGGGTGTAACGCATCAGGGAATTTTTGCTCGTATCTCAGCCGCCGACTATCGCAACGCCGATGAACTCCTTGATGAGTTGGGCGCGCAGGTGAGAACCCCGAGTCCTCCTTTGGTTTTGGGTTTGGATGCAGTCGAGGATCCCCGCAACCTTGGAGCCATTCTGAGAACGGCAGAATGCGCCGGAGTCAACGGCGTCTTTATTCCGGAACGCCGTGCCGTGGGGTTGACTGCAACCGTTGCCAAGACTGCGGCGGGTGCTTTAGAACACGTCTCGGTGGCGCGAGTGACCAATCTGGTGCAATTGATGGAGCAATTGAAACAACGTAACATTTGGGTTGTTGGAGCCGCTGCCGATGGCGGCGCAGAGTACACAGAATGGGACTGGACGGTACCGAGCGCGCTCTTCCTGGGGGGCGAAGGAAAAGGGCTTCATAGATTGGTGCGCGAACGTTGTGACACATTAGTTCGTATTCCTCTTCGCGGCCGCATAGAATCACTAAACGTTTCCGTGGCCGCGGGCATTATTCTTTATGAAGCATTGCGACAGCGGCGCTTGAACGTATCGAATAAGTAATGGTGTCGGCTTGAGGTTATCTGATGGGTAGTGCAGATCGGAGGTCCTAATGTTTTGTCCCAAGTGCGCCACACAAAATCTCGAGGGCGCCAGTTTTTGCCGTTCCTGCGGGGCCAATATCAGTCTCATCCCAAACGCCTTGGAGGGGAATTTGCAGCCAGGCTCTGCGTCGCCCGAGGAGGGACGCCGCAATCGGACACAGTCCAAAGAGCCGCGACTTGAACACGCCTTCAGGCATGTATTCATGGGGTTCGCATTCCTCTTTGTGTCGATCGCACTTTCGTTCTCGGGCATGGGACGCGGTTGGTGGTTTTGGATGTTAATTCCCGCGTTCTCGATGATGGGAACCGGTGTGGCCCAATACATCCGCCTGAAGGAGTATGAGAAACGGATGTTTGGTGCGACGAATTTTGCGCCGTCTTCCATTCCGCCGCCTGCTCGCACACCGGCATTTCCTGCCCGCAACACCGGGGAACTTGTGGCTCCTCCGCCCAGCGTTACTGAAGGGACCACGCGTCATCTCGGCGCCGAGGCTCCGACCAGACACTTCGACGCGACGAGTGAGGCGCCGAAATAGCTACTTCGACGGAATTTGAAACGCAACGGGCGGTGCTTAGCTTCGCGTTCAGAGTGGAGCAGGCATCGCCTTCCTATTTGCATGGAAGCTAAGTCACCTCAAATTTGCATTTCCATCTGCGAGAGCTCGGTCGAGAAGATCAAGGTCGCTTCGATGCGAGCCGCGAAGTCCGCTGATCTGATTGAACTCAGATTGGATTGCCTCGACCAATCATTGGGCACTGGTGCCCTGCGCGATATCAAGGCACTTTTTCCAGACATTCCAGTCCCGGTGATAGTGACTTATCGTCCATCAGAACAGGGCGGGCATCGCGATCTGAGTGCAAAACTAAGGTTGCTTTTTTGGTTGTTTAATCGTCCGGCCGCAGATTTCTTTGACGTTGAATTTGATATCGCCACCGCGCCATCAGTTTTCGATTCCGAAAAACTTTTTGACTGGAGCCGCGTTATTTCTTCCTACCATAATTTTCGCGAGGTACCGGCCGATCTGTCGGTGATTTATGAGCGGATGTCGAATACGCGCGCGCAAATTATGAAGTTTGCTGTGCAAGCCAATGATGTTGTCGATTGCCTTCCTGTCTTTAAGCTGCTCGATCGCGGAATCCTCGATGGAAAGATGATGATAGCTATAGCAATGGGCGCGCCGGGTCTTCTCACTCGAGTGCTTGGGCCATCACGCGGAGCTTTCCTTACTTATGCTTCGCCGGATGAGGGAAAAGCGACTGCCCCAGGACAAGTTTCTGCCTCTGACCTGCGCGAATTATACCGAATTGACAAAATCACCCGGCAGACGCAAGTAACCGGATTGATTGGCCAACCCGTTTCGCATTCGATTTCTCCTCACTTGCAGAATGCCGCATTTCTCGCCGCCGGCTGCGATGCGGTTTATCTTCCTTTAGAGGTTCGCGATCTCGAAAGTTTCATCGCTCGCATCGTGCACCCGAAGTCCAGGGAAGTCGACTTAAACATTCGGGGACTTAGCGTCACCGCTCCACACAAAACCGCGGTCCTTGATTACCTCGACTGGATTGACCAAACGGCGCAGAAGATCGGCGCAGTGAACACCGTAGTCGTCGAAGGAGATGAACTTCGAGGGTACAACACGGACGCGGCGGGATTCATTAGGCCACTCTTGAATTTATGCGGGGCTTTGAAGCAGACGCGATGTGCGGTGCTCGGCACCGGAGGCGCAGCCAGAGCAGCCCTATGGAGTCTCCTTGAGCATGAGGCGGACGTGACTGTTTATGGACGCGATGTGGAGAAAGCAAAGAACCTGGCGGGTGAGTTTGGATCGTCGTGGAACAATTTGGACGGAGCGTCCTTCGGCAGTTTTTCAGTAGTGATAAATGCGACGCCCCTGGGTACGGTTGGTCCGCTGGTAGCCGAAACTCCGGCGGTGGCTAGTCAGCTATCAGGTGCGAGCTTTGTTTACGATCTAGTTTACAATCCAATTTCTACGCGTTTCATGGCCGAAGCGGAAAGCGTTGGCTGTAAAACTCTTGGCGGATTGGAAATGCTGGTCACCCAGGCCGAGGAGCAGTTTAAGTTGTGGACCGGCGGAACAGCGCCGGAGGGAGTAATGCGCGAGGCTGCCAAGCGAGCCTTTAGTTTGAAGTAGCTTCAGAGTGACCAGGGTTTTCTTGCGGCGGCTGCGGAAAGGGAGTTGGTGAGTTGAGGTTTAAGTTGAGACTCGAAGTGCGGTAAGCGCGAATGGAAATGAACGAACGTTACAGTCGGCAGATTCTATTTAACGGGATTGGCAAAGAAGGCCAGGCCCGTTTACTTGAATCTCGAGCGCTGATCGTAGGCTGCGGGGCACTTGGATCGGCGCACGCGGAGAGTTTGGCCCGCGCTGGTGTGGGTCGATTGCGAATTGTTGATCGTGACTTTGTGGAATCGTCGAATCTGCAACGACAAACAATGTTCACGGAAAGCGACGCCGCAGACCGCACACCAAAAGCAATCGCCGCCGCGAATCACATCAGCGAAATCACGAGCGACATCAAAGTAGAGCCTGAGGTCGCTGACGTAAACAGTTCCAACATTGAACAGTTGATCCAGGATTGCGATGTAGTCCTGGATGGCACCGATAATTTCGCCACGCGTTATTTGATTAACGATGCCTGCGTAAAACATGAAGTGAACTGGATCTACGGTGCAGCAGTTGGATCATATGGGGTTTCGATGACTATCCGTCCGCATCAAACGCCGTGTTTGCGTTGTGTTTTTGAAGAGGCGCCGCCTGCTGCCAGCGCCCCGACGTGTGATACGGCCGGCGTGATCATGCCGATAATTAGTGTGGTGGCCGCGGTCCAGGTAGCGGAGGCGCTCAAGCTTCTTACCGGCCATGATGAGATGTTGCACAACTCGCTGATGCAGTTTGACGTTTGGCGAAATGAGTGGCGCAAAATCAATCCCGGTTCGGCGTTGCCTGATTGTCCGACCTGCGGCCTCGGAGAGTTTACCGCCCTCGAAGCTACCGCAGGCGACTTTGCGGCAGTCTTGTGCGGACGCGACGCGGTGCAAATTTCTCCTTCTCAGTCCACGCGTATCGACTTTGAAAGCCTGGCTACACGACTCCGAGCCTCCGGAGAGGTAAAGTTTAATGACTACCTGCTGCGATTTCGCACCGGCGAGTTTGAACTAACCGTTTTTCAGGACGCCCGCTCGATTATTCGAGGCACCAATGAAATCAAGACCGCGCGAACTCTTTACGCAAAATATATAGGGAACTAAGTCAACACAAATGGATCAACCAATACTTAAAAACTTCTTTGCATTTATTATCGTGGCGTTAGTTCTGATCAGCGTTACCGCATCAGCAGCTTATTCGGGCCAGCCGGTGATCTGGGAAACCAGCGGGCGCGCTGAATTATTGAAGGGGGATGCAAAGGGTGTTTCCATCAGCGACACGGGCAGATTGATGCTGGCTCCAAAGCTGACCGAAGTCTTTAACACGGAACAGGCTTTTGTCTGGTCAAGCGAAGTGGACAGTCGTGGCAACGTATTTCTGGGCACGGGTCACGATGGAAAGATTTATCGAGTTTCTCCGGATGGACGCGGAACCATGTTTTACGACGCCGCCGAACTCGATGTCACCGCTCTGGCAGTTGGCAGCGATGGTTCGCTCTACGCCGGCACTTCGCCGGATGGGAAGGTCTATCGCATTACGGCTGACGGCCGAGCTGAAGTGTTTTTTGATCCGGCCGACAAATACATCTGGGCCGTCGCCGTGCTCAAAGATGGGTCGGTAGCGGTGGCCACCGGCGACAACGGTAAGCTCTATCGCGTTCGCTCTGCTGGAGCTAAGCCTGAGGAGTCATTGCTGATCTCCACGAACCAAACCCACGTGATGTCGCTCGCCGTAACCGCCCAGGGTGACCTAATTGCAGGGACTGATCCAGGTGGACTCGTGTTGCGCATTTCACCCGACGGCAAAGCTTTTGCCCTCTTCGACGCACCACTACGAGAGATTCATGCGCTCGCGACCGCTGGTGACGGATCCATCTATGCGCTGGCGCTCAGCGACGCCGCCTCCGGACGCCAGACCTCGACGGCAGCCGCGGCGGCGGTTTCGGATGGCACAACTTCGCCAACTACTTCGGTAACCATCACGGCGATTGATGAAAGCGGTGCGCCCATCCAGGCACAAGGTCAGCCGCAGCGCAGCCGGTCTGATGTTTCCAGTGCCCGCAGCGCGGTCTTTCGTATTCTTCCGGACGGAGGCAGTGACGTTGTTTGGAGTTCAAACTCGATCACCGCCTTCTCAATCGCACCCGCGTTGCAGCCCGGCAGTGTTTTGATTGGCACGGCTGACAAGGGCCGGGTTTACTCAGTTACCGATGATGGCCGCGATACTCTTCTTTTGCAGTCGAGCGAAGGACAAATCTCGACGATGCAATTACGAAATGGCGAGGTCTATGCCGCTTCGAGCAATCAGGGCAAGCTTTTTAAATTTGGAAAGGATCTGGTAGCGGAGGGTTCCTACGAATCGCCGGTGCGCGATGCAAAGCTAACTGCGCTATGGGGTCGGCTCTGGTGGCGGGGCAACGGCAACGTTGAGCTGCAAACGCGCACGGGCAACGGCGAGCGTCCAGATGCTACCTGGAGTGATTGGAGCGCCGCTTACCGCGACCCGGAAGGCAGCCAGATTGCCAGCCCGCGGGCCCGCTTCGTTCAATGGCGGGCTGTCCTGCGTTCCGCCGGCAGCGGTGGACCAACCTGGTTGGAAGACACGAGTCTTGCTTACTTGCCGCGGAATGTGGCTCCGGAAATACTCTCCATCACTCCATTACCAATCGGAGTAGGATTGCAACAGATGGTCCAACTCCAGATCGATCCAAATGTGGAATCAGCAGGCCTTGATCCGGCGTTGTTTGGCGCCGCCGCGCAGGTGCCGCCACGTCGACTGTTTCAGCGTGGCGCGCGTTCCTTTCAGTGGCAGGCAGAAGATCGAAACGCTGACACTCTGGAATATGCGATCTACTACCGGGGACTTAACGAAACTACGTTTCGACTTTTGAAAGACAAGCTGCGAGAGAATTTTTACACGATCGACGGAGCAACGCTCGCTGACGGACGCTACATCATCAAGATCACGGTTTCTGACGCCCCTGACAATCCGCAGGGCCAGGCGCTAACAGGCGAACGGTTAAGCGAACCAGTCGATATCGATAATACTCCGCCGGTCTTGCGTGCTGGGGCCTCGGGAGGCACCACTCCCGGCCGCGCAGTTTTTGAGGTGGAAGACGCAACCGGAAAAATTAAGAGGGCAGACGTGAGTATTAACGGAGCGCCCTGGTTTCCGCTGTTTCCCGAAGATGGGATAGCCGACAGCCGACGCGAGCGGTATACGGTAGATCTGAGCCAGCTGGGCCCGGGCGAACATTCGGTCAGCTTGAGGGCTTTTGACGCCAATGGGAATGTAGGGACGCTCAGCGTCAATGTTCGCCGGTAGATTCCGTTTCGCCACTACTCCTGCACGATACCGTGCTATGTAGTGCGAAACGGTGCGAGGAATCCGGGAAAACGATAATTAGCAAGGGCCCCACCTGCTGGTTCAATTGTTACAGCTTTTGGCATTGGTATTGCTCAGTAGTGGGCGGCGCATCTCTTAGCTCTCCTTCCCATGCGCGCTGAATAAGCAGGAGGAGACCAGAAACGATGTTTAATCTGAAGCGAAAATTTGTGGCAATGGCAATGGCGGTCGCTCTGGGGAGCGCGCTGTCCGTAGGTGCTTTTGGCCAAAAGGGGAGCGATAGGGATCGCCCACCTAAGCCCGACAACAACAAGGTTGTCGTAAAAGAGAAGGAACCCAGACCCCCACAAAACAACAATCAACCCCCGCCGCCAAAAAACGACGATAAGAAGGGAAAGCCTCTCGACTAAAACGTTTTTGCGCGACGCTACTTGACGCTGGATGAAGTTTCCGACGACAACAGGAACCTCGTCCATACAACCGGCTAAACTGAAGACCCGCGCAACCCGAGTGGCGCGGGTTTTCCCTGTCCAGAATCGCGAGCTCCGTATTTAGCGGGACCTTCACCCGCGACGAAGACCTCTACGTTAACGCGAACATTGAAGAACGACTCGTCGCGCAGCAGCGTTGCATGATGCATTCAACTCGGGAGGATTGGGACAACTAGGGAGTGGCGGAAGCCGTGGAACCAGAGCTGGTTCTGGACGCGGGGGAGGCGATAAACTGAGTGTAGTTTTGAGCGGTTCAGTTTTGTCGGCGCCTCGCGAAAGGGGGTTGAATCATCATGAGCGGCAGAATGGAATTCGACGAAGCCAAGGTTGACGAAATGGTGCTGGCTCTTCTGTATCTCACTTCGTTTACGGAGCGCGGTGTTACGAGAGCGTGGAAAGGACAGGATTGGGATGTCTTGAACCGATTGCACGAGAAGGGTCTGATCAGCGATCCGAAGAGCAAGGGCCAAATCCGTATTTTGAGCGAAGCCGCTGCGAAAGAGTCAGCCAGGCTATTCTGGAAGTATTTCGCCAGCAATGATGGGCCATCCTGAGTTGGGGAAAACCGCAAGTATTGGGACGGGCGGAGCCGAAGCCCGCGAAGCCAACGAGTTTGTAAATTGAGACTCGGGCACTAGACTCGGGTCAGGCTTGCGATTTTGCGATTCTCTGTCACTCGCCACCGTTGTATTGTTGAATGATCTCTGAGCCGCCGCTCGAGAATCGCAAAATCGCAAGCCTGACCCCGGTTTTTTTGGTTCCTTCTGAGGAAGTCTCTTGATTTTCTCGATGAGTTCCTGCTGCTCCATGCCCGAAATTATAGCACAAGACTTCTGGCCCTGTGCCCGTTACGGAACACGAAAGTTCCTTTTTCGGCGATCCCCTTTGATAGCAATAGCGTCACGAAACTCTCATATCATCCATGTTATAGTGTCCGCTATGGCGACTCCGAGCAAGGCTATTATTTCGATTAGCGATGGGTCCGACGGTACCGCTTCCAGCGTTCGACCTCCGTTGAAATGGGCTGGAGGCAAACGCTGGCAATTGCCTCATCTTCGACCTCATTGGGAGCCTGAGAGTTATCGCCGACTGGTCGAACCGTTTTGTGGTGGATTGGCCGTAACGCTTGGTCTCATCCCTAGGCGAGCGCTTCTGAACGATGTAAATCCACATCTCATTAACTTTTACAAACAACTCAAGAGAGGCTTAGTCTCGCAATTGCGGCAGGAGAATGCGAGCTCCGTTTTTTATTCCTATCGCGAAGAGTTTAATAGGCTACTGAAAGCGGGCGGGGGTAATACACCGGAAGCAGCGGCGCTGTTCTATTACTTAAACCGCACAGGATATAACGGACTATGCCGATTTAATCGAAGCGGCGAATTCAACGTTCCATTCGGAAGTTATGTCAACATTACTTATCGAATGGATTTTCTTGAATATCGCGACGTGTTTGCGAATTGGAAATTCACACACGTTCCATTTGAAAAGGTGCCACTTCAACCGGGCGACTTCGTGTACGCAGACCCGCCTTACGACGTGGAGTTTCGGCAATACTCTAAGGATGGCTTCGGCTGGGAACAGCAGGAAAAGACTGCAGAATGGCTGGCTGCTCATCCTGGACCTGTAATTCTCTCTAACCAGGCCACGCCACGGATAGTGAAGCTATATCGCAAACTCGGTTATTCGCTTAAGTTCCTCCAGGCACCGCGCCGCATCAGTTGCAATGGCGATCGAACTCCGGCAGAGGAAGTCCTAGCCATTCGAAACCTACGACAATGAGTCGCAATACTCGGACTGGCAGCGTCCTAGAGCGCATGCTACTGCCCGCCCTGGAGCAAGGCGGGTATTCGTACCGCGTTCAAGCAAAACTTGGGCGCCGATTCGGTATTGGGAGTCACATCGTTGACGCGATAGCCGAGAAAGACGAACGGCAGATCCTCATTTCGGTTAAATGGCAGCAAGTTTCAGGAACGGCGGAGCAAAAAGTACCGTTCGAAGTTATCTGCCTCCTTGAGGCTGTTGAGAGCGGGCCTTACGATAAGGCATACCTTGTTCTTGGTGGGGAAGGCTGGACGCTCCGGGGTTTCTACACTTCCAAGGGACTCGCGAAGTATCTGGCATACGATAAAAGTGTGGAGATCATGACCCTTGAGGCGTTCGTAGCCAGAGCTAACTCAGGAAAGCTTTGAGATGGGAAAATACGACACTCAGCGCGCTGCCCACGCCTTTCTTCTTGAGCATCTCCAATCTCAGGAGCCTTTCACAATCGCCGAATTTGTAGCAGCAACCGGGTGGGACAAGCCAGGAACGTTCAAGACTTATCTACGGAAACAATACAAGGGCCTGATTGAGAATGTCGGCGGTGGGCCTTTTAAGATTTCAGACACCGAACGGTATCGAGTTACCGAGTCGTTCCGCAAACTCGTCGCTTGGCGCAAGTTCAAGCAACACGTAACCCAAGTTCGTCGCGTTGTGACTAATTACGAACCGACTAGTTCAGAAGTATTAATTTATGATTTTCTCATGCCCCTAACGAACGAGGCATATCTCAGAACAACCCTAGACGCATTGTTCTTTAAAGACACGATACTGGCTAGACTTAAAACAATTCCCGCGTCAGATCTCAAACCACATTTCAATCGAACCAGCGGCCAATCGGATGAAGACTATCTCGGAGTCATTATCAAATTCATCGAGGACCATTTTGTTGGCTACTCTATTACGCATGTTGATGGACGATTTCGCTCAGGAAGAGTTCTGACGCAGGACGAGGTAGCGCAGTTCCAGAAGAAAGGGCAGAGATACCTGATTGATGAGACGACGGCTGTCGCGCGATTCATTTTTCCATACCAGGACCGACCAGAACTGGAAAGAGTCCGCTATCTATTCCAAGCACTTTTCGTTCGAAGCATTATTCAGCTGGTTAATGGTGAAGAGCAGATTTGGATGCTTGAAAGCGGCCCACAGAGCCGTGTACACATTTGGCAAGCACTCGACGATGAGGACGGAGACGACGCAGACGACGAAGGCGAAGAATGACGTGCAGAGATTGGCTAGGTGCGAATGGCTATGAGGATGTCGTAGATCTAATCGATCAAGCGATCGCGAAAATGGCTGCTCGCGGCAGCAAACAACGACGAAACTGGTGGGATATTCTCTCCGGAGGAGAACAGGGAAAACCCTGTGTGCGCGAAGGAATAAAGTTTCCTGTTCTAAGAGTCGCTCAAGTGCGCCAAGGCAAGCCAGTCACACCGAACGCAATCAGCCGAAACAAGAACGAACTGCCGCCGGACGTCAGGACCACAGCCCGCTGGAGGAAGTAGGCCGGGCTCGGAGATTATGAGTTACCAGCGCCCAACGAATCCAAATCCACTCTCGAAAGCGGAGAAGGTTGAGTTATTGCGTGAGTACTCGGAATATTATCGATCGCTTGCCACTACTGACCAATCCGCGCTGAATCGTAAAGTCCCTCGAGATGCCTTCGCCGATTTGCTCGATCGAATCGGCAAGCTCCTCATCGACGAATCTAAGCAGATGGCATCATCGCCTGGCACTGTTCGAGAATTCCTTGATGCTAATCCATTGCCTCCTGAGATGACTTCGCTCTTGCCAGATGAGTTTCGCACATTCTGTTTAGCATTGAATGCACTCAAGCAGTGGGTTGGCGCAGAGCAAAGCGCCACGGATCGTTACCTCTTGGGCGGCGTGGCGCGGCAATCGTGTCGCGAAGCGACATCTAATTGCCTGGTCACAGGCGAGACGCTTGGACCAGATGCCGAGCTGCATCATCCTCTCAGAGACGGGCGACCGCCAATTCTGCTGAGCAAAACCGGCCACTCATCAATCGAGGGTCAACTTTCAAGTATGAGCGACGATCCTTTTGAGCGTGCCGTGCTTTCGATTCGTCGGGAACGAAACGGCTCATGGGCGCAACTGCGACGCGGCTGCCTTGATCTTCTCGGCACACCAAGCACGTCAAACACTTAGGCGAGTAATGACAATGCGCGAGCTTTCGCGAGGAAGGTCTTCCGCACGACGAGTGCAAGCTATGCTCAGATTCTCGCATGGCTCGATCAGAAAAACCTTTAGAGGTTTTTTGTACGCCGGAAGAGTAATGCAATCCGCACTGCAACCGTGACGTTAGGATATTGTAGTGAAGGCGGTGTCCTCAATGCGTCCCTCTCTTGAGCTTGTTTTGTAACTCCACAAGGCGCTTTACAAGACCCTCCCAGTTGATCAGCTGGAGTCGTTGAGGAATCAATGGCGCGATAAACGGATCTGTTCGTATCATTGGCGCGAAGTCAGAAGTAGTCGTTAGGAAACCCTTCGAAGCCGGTTCTTTCTGTAGTACACCTGCAAGAGCCCTGACATCATTTGCAGTTACGAGATGGTCCGGCTTATACGCCTTAACTTGATCAATAATTCGCACCTCTCCTACACCTTTTTTGGTAGCAATAATGTCACGCCCATAATCACCGCTTGCCGGCGTCAGAATAACCACCTCGAAGCCGGACGCCTTATAGATGCCAGCTATGATTTGTTCCCACTCTCGTGGAGAATATTCCAGTGCGGCCTTTGGGTTTTTTAGCAAACGTTCAATTATCCGAATCCAGGGGAGAGTGACCGCTTCGACTATTGTTCCCTCATCGGTCTTTTCACCGAATTTCAGAATGGTCTTTATCAAGAACTGAGTTTCTGGTTCCTCCAGAGTTACTCTTATGTTGGTTGAACCTTCTGGTGGCTCAAGACCGTAAACTCGAACATAGTCATTTATGTAGTGTGCTTGTCCTGGTCTAAGCGGAATTGCCTCTAGGTCATCGTAGCCGGTAGGGATCAATTTTCTAAGATTAGAATCTCCACTCATCACTTGCTTTGTGAGCGGCGGATGAAATTCCTTCTTCCGATTCACCAGTATCGAGAGCCTCTGTCTTTTTTCAATCTCGTTATTTGGCAAGGGCCTCTCAACTGCGATCAGTCGAGGTGTTTCAACAACTTCCCCCCAGCCGAAGAAACTACCGTGCGGGTTGGACCATAAATAGACAACGTCACCTCTCTTAACGTTGGCGTTTGGTGCTACTTCGTAAGTGTAGTGATCCCCCTCGGGAACTATCCAGACAGCCAGAGAATTTTCCGTTGACAGAAGTATCCAATATCTCGTTCTACCAGCCATAGTTTCTTACGGATAGCTAACAATTCACCGTTCAAGACTAAGGAGGTTGCATAGCTGTTAGATCGCGATGTGCCGATCGACCCACATGATGGACCAATGACCATGCAGGCGTGCTTCCTCCCTGTTCATTTTGCCCACCCCTCTGATCAGTCCGCGCTTCTTCAGCGAATCAAAAATCTCCCCCATGGCGCATTCAGGAACATCAATGCCTTTTTGGATCAGTTTGTCGTAAATCTGTCGACTCTCAATGTTTTGATTCCCGACACCGTAGTCGTCATAGATGATGGTTCGAATCTCGGCTTCTAAATTTGCGTCCGCCATTTTTCCTCCCCGATTAATGTTCCTCGCTAACTTAAGGCCGATATCTTATCACTTCCCTTCGTCCGCATTATTCAAACGGATCGTGTCTCTGCTAGAGGGCTTTGTCCTATAATATTCGCATGAGCACTTTGCCGCTGGAGGAGAAGAGGAATCGTGTCCTGTTAAGTCTTTACCACCTCCACACCACTAAAGGCCAACACGTTAAGGTGGATGAATTGCAGCAGCTCTCAGACATAGGGAGCGACTTCTACCCTGTCTTGCGACAGATTGGTGCAAACGGCAAGGGCTGGTTGAAACATTCCAACCTAGTTGCACGAATGACGGCGGAAGGAATTGATGAAGCGGAGAAGTTAATCAAAATGCAAATGGTTCAAAAAGAGCGTCTAGTCCTTCAGAAGATTTATGACCTCGGTGGTCCTACCCACATGGACCTTGTTCCAATTGATAGGCTAAGTAGAGAGCTTGGAATGCAGTTCAGGGAGCTGAACGGAATCTTGTTGGACTTCGAACGGAAAAGAGGCTGGGTCGAAGGTCCCGACGAAGCGGTGCAGCTGACGCCGGGAGGTGTTCGTGAAGTGGAGAATCCCGGCGGGGACCGTGCGGTCGGTGTGAGATACGAAACTCACTTTCATGCTCCATTTCAAGGTGGGTTCAACCAAGGGCCGGGCGGAACGCAAAATATTAATATTCAGAATATTAAGAACGAATTCGACGATGCCATTTATAAGCTGCTGAAGGGAGTAGAAGACTCGACTCAATTGTCGCCCGTACAAAAGATGACTCTCGCTGGTGACATCAAAACTATTCAGCAATTAGGTCAGATCGAGAAGACACCTGAGGTTCTTGCGGCGGCTAACTCGAAGATTGACACGGTGAGTTCAGTGATCTCATCCACAGCCGACATTGTTTCACTCGGTATGGTGATTATTCCTATAATTCGAGCTTGGTTCGGCGTCTAAGTTTCATAGTTGTGCATGCGGATTCGGATTTGTGAACTCATGGGCCCAAAACTGTTGGTGCCAACTTATTTTGCCGTGGTAGAGCTCGGGTGACTCAGCAATAGCAGTTCCTAGTTGACTAATCTCATCACGCCGCAACTCCGGCACCCCTTCGTTCTCCACAACTATTCTCCCCAACATATAACTGAGAAGAACGTGAAGTAGGGTTATGCGAGTGGCCTTATTAGCTTCGTAGGTCTCTAATCCAACCTTACCCAAGAACAAGTAGTTACCGTCTCGATCTTCGTGCGGTTTATCTGTGGCCAGAGCGATTTGCCAAGCCTGCAACTCGGGCGAGTAGTGCGCATACGGATGCAGTGCTTGTCCGAACTCGGCAACGAATTCTGACCACGATTCCTGCCACAATCCGACACCATACTGAGGCCAGACTTTTTGAGCCAATTCTTTGCGTGTGGCACCCGACGTCTTACTTCCGTTTAGCCAGGCGGCCAGAAGCGATGAACTGAATGCTGCATCATGAACCAGGCCGACCTCAATGACAGTTAGGGCCTCAGCGCACTGACGAAGCAGGCAGATAGAGACCGCATGCTGCCCCTTGCGATTGGTTTCGACGCTCAGATTCAAACAATGAATAAAGTGGATGAGGGCGCATCGAACTGCGTTCTGGTGATGTATGGAAAGTGGGGAGCCGTTATCGAGAAAGTCGTAGACAGCCTTCGGGATTGCCCACATAAGCGGATTGCCGAGGCGAAACCATTCGGGATAATTAGTATCACTTGTAGCGGTCATTCGGGGTTCTTTTGGCTAAAAATCTCTGGAAATCGACGGCGGAAGACTGCTGAGTCAAACCTGTCTAATGCTATTGCATATTCTTCGTCAAATTTGGTCAATGCTAATCCTTCAGCGACAGCATCCCGAATCGTCCAATCTCTCGTGAGAATTTCATCGGCTAGTTGATTCAAAAGTAAGGTCAAATCTTCGTCCTCATCTGAAGCGAAGTCTCTTAGGGAGTTGACCATTGATGCACGCTCGTCGCGCGAAGCCTTCTTACCCGCTGCGAGCGCAGCCATCCGAACAATCGGGTCACGGTTACTTGAGTAAACGAGAATCGCGTCCCAAAAATAATCGGTGGTGCGGTCTACCGTTTTCTTTTCCAACCGACTAAATAGCTTATCCAAAAAGGACATAAAGCGGCCTTGTCGTCACTGCACTGCTACTCTCGGCCACGAGGAGGCCGATATGACTTTGGAATGATTACCCCTTCATTGGCAGCGAAAGTCACTCCTGACAGCGAATCAAAAACAATGTCTAGCACCTGTGCGATAGTTGCGTTATTCGTTTCAATTTGCGAAATCCATCTTTCACGCGCGGCCTTGATCTGGTCTTCGTAAGCTTTCGTCATCCATTCTTTACCGGGATCAACCCCGCCCTCGACGAGGCCTTCCCAGCCTTCAAGTCGCTCAAGTTCAGGATCGGAGAATTGTCGGCGATGAACATCTTCGCCTCTGAGATCTACAATACGATCAAAGGCCTTCGCTATGATATTGCGACAGTCGCTCAACGTAAGGAAGGTATTGCTGTTCGGGACTATCGGCGAATTCCATCGTTCGTACTTTTTCAGAAGTGCGTTCAACCGCTCTCGCAGGATGTACATCTCCTGCAAGTATGATCGCACGTGATAATTGAGGAATCGGCTGCGCGAAATTCCGGGTGGAAATCTCTTTAGGTAGACCACGATATCATTGAGAACTTGTGCCGATCGTAGTATCTCAGAAAATCGGAGCGATAGGTCGACGACAAACTTATCACTTTCTGGCACTGGTGAACCGACTAGTTCATCTGTCTGGCCCATCAAGAACTTTCCCAGTGTGGAGTGTTTACCGTTCTCGCTCTGCTGGTGAGACCGGCTCAGCGCGCACCGCAAGGCCGCAAAGAGTGTTTCCTTAAATCGTTCCATTTCGCCCTCAGTCGAATCGACAGCCCTCAACATTTGTGACAAAGTCTTCTGAAAAATTGTGTCGGCAGAAAAATTCCATGGCAATAACGATGCAATGCCAAACTGGTCGGTGCGGACGGTCATCCGATAATCGAGAATTGGACAAAACCGCTACGCGGTAGGCTCGCGAGCGTTGCACATGATCCTCAGTCCGGTCTATTCCGCATCTCTCTTTAACAAAGTAGAAAGCTCCTTTGAACAGAGCATAATGTTTGTGACCAAACGAACATTCTCTCAGTGAAAGGAGCTTCCCATGACTACTCTTCGTCAACGGATGATCGACGACCTGCGTGTGCGTAATCGGTCGGTGCACACGATCAAGGCCTACGTCGCTTGCATCGCCAACTTCGCCCGGCACTTCGGCAAGTCCCCAGAGTTGCTCGGGCCGGAAGAGATTCGTCAGTACCAAGTATATCTGGTCAACGAGCGACGCGTCTCATGGAGTTATTTCATTCAGACAGTTTGCGCGCTGCGCTTTCTCTATGGCGTCACACTCAAACACGACTGGCCCATCAGCCCATTCCCTATCCGCGTCAGCCGCGCCGGCTGCCGGTAGTTCTCAGCCAAGCGGAAGTCAGACAGTTCTTTGACGCGATTCGCAGTCCCAGGTACATGGCGATGTTGATGACCGCCTATGCCGCCGGCCTGCGTCTGTCGGAGGTGACACAACTACGGGTCGGGGATATTGACTCGAGTCGCATGATCAAAATCGTTATCGGTCTTCTTCACTTCAATGTGTGTGCGAAAGTGTGTGCGGATGAAAACGGGCGACTCGGCGTCGCCCGTAAGTTGTTGAAAATATTGGTGCCCGCTAGAAGATTCGAACTTCTGACCCCTCGCGTGTGAAGCGAGTGCTCTACCACTGAGCCAAGCGGGCGACATCAAGACGAAGTGCAGTCTACACATCGGATTGCCTCTGATGCAAACGCGTGTTTCCTGCGGCACAGAGTCACGTTGGTTGTTGAGAAAAAAAGGGGAGCGATCATGAATCGGCAGTAACTTCGGCTGGTCCCGTCTTCTGCAAATCGCGGGCAACTCGGAGGAATGCGCGGGCCGCGTGCGATAGCGTTGCGCCCTTTCGATAAACGAGATACAGGCGTCGCTCTAGTTTCATCTCGCGCACTGTGAGAGCGGCGACCTGCCCGCGCGTTATCTCCGCCTGAGCTGCTAATCGCGGCACCAGCGCCACGCCCATGCCGCCTGCAACGAAGCGTTTGATCGACTCTAAGGTAGGCATCTCCAAAGAAATGTTGAGTGGCGTGCGATATTTTTCAAAAGTTCGCACCACCTTCTCGCGATAAGGCGAGGGGACGTTATGGGCAATGAACGACTCCGCGCCGAGCTCACGCACCGAAACAACTTTGCTGGCGGCCAGCGGATGTTTAGGTGAAACTATTAATGTCAATTCATCCGTCAACACTCCAACCGAGGCAATAGCAGTATCGTTTGGCTTGAAGGAGACGATTCCGATCTCGGTCTCCCGCGCAAGGATCTCCGACGAGACCCGACTCGCCAGGCTTCGTTTAACTTCAACTTTAATGTGCGGGTGACGCGTGCGAAATACGGGCAGCACGGGGAGCAAATACATTACCGTGTATTCGTTTGCACTCAGGCTCAACTTGCCGCGATGCAAGCCTTTCAGCTCCTTGATCGCCGCATGTGCGCTCTGTCGCAGATTAAGCATCTGCTGCGCGTGGACCAGCAATAAGCGGCCCGCGGCGGTCATCGTTCCATCTTTCGAAGAACGATCAAAGAGCGGTTCTCCGATTTCAGTTTCCAGCCGCCGGATCGCCTGGCTGACGGCCGGCTGCGTACGGTGCAGCCTCTCAGCGGCGCGCGAAAAGCTCTTTTCCTGCGCCACCGCAATCAGCACCTCGAGCTGGTTCATGTCCATGTGAATCTCCCTCTAATGCGTTCGATTGCGCGGCGCGCGATTCTCCCTGGTTCGAGTTCGCTCGCGACTGGAGAACCAGGCGGGCGTGGCCCGCGAGTTATGGCCTTCGAGCGTGCGGGTTATGGTATCACGTAAACTTATGTTGTCATAGAAATTATAACTTTGACTATTTTGGCGAGCAGCCTCTACGATCCCCCTTTCTGGAGGGCTCAAATGGCAAAAGAACGAATCGCGGTGTTTGACACCACTCTGCGGGATGGTGAGCAGTCGCCCGGCTGCTCGATGAATCTTGGAGAAAAGGTCCGCATGGCGCGGCAATTGGAAACACTAGGCGTTGACGTAATCGAAGCCGGTTTCCCAATCTCCTCCGAAGGAGATTTCGCCGCGGTCAAAGCTGTTGCGGACGAATGCCGGGACGTGACGGTCGCCGCGCTCTGTCGTACGTCCGCCAACGATGTCTTAAGGGCCGCCGCGGCGCTGGAGCACGCGGCTCACCCACGCATTCACACCTTTGTCGCCACCTCCGACCTCCATCTCGAATATAAACTCCATAAGAGCCGCGCTGAGGTGATCAGGATGACGCGCGAGGCGGTTTCGCTGGCCCGCCAGTATGCGGACGATGTGGAATTCTCCGCGGAAGATGCGACCCGAAGCGACGCCGATTTCCTCTGTGAAGTATTTGACGCGGCCATCGAGGCCGGCGCCACGGTGATAAACGTGCCCGATACGGTCGGCTACACCATGCCGGTGGAGTTTTCGCGGCTGATCCAGCGCGTTCGTGAATTAGTGGGCGAGCGCAAAGTGATTATAAGCGTGCATTGCCATGATGATCTGGGGTTGGCAGTGGCGAATACCTTAGCTGCGATTGACGCTGGCGCACGACAGGTTGAATGCACGATCAATGGGATTGGCGAACGCGCAGGAAACGCATCGTTGGAAGAGATCGCGATGGCCATGAAGGTGCGCGCCGATCAGCTTCCTTTCGAATCTTCAATTCACACCGAGCAGCTTTATCCTACCAGCCAGTTGCTCTCGTCGATCATTGGTTGTCCGGTGCAACCAAATAAAGCCATTGTTGGACGCAACGCTTTTGCGCATGAGGCCGGGATTCATCAACACGGGATGATCAGCAATCCGCTCTGCTACGAGATCATGACACCTGAATCAGTTGGGGTGCCCGCGAGCAATCTTGTCTTAGGAAAGCATTCGGGACGGCACGCGCTGGCGCTGCGTTATGAAGACCTTGGGTATTCAATGCTCCCGGCAGAAGTTGACGTCGTTTACCAGCGCTTCACTTCGCTCGCCGATCGCAAGAAGCGTATTTACGATCAGGATCTGATCGCTCTGCTTCAGAGCGCATCCGGAACTCGCGAGCCGATTCCCACAGAAGCTGTTAACGCAACCGGCAATTGGGCGCAGGCCGCCGGCAGTTAAGCTTACCCACCCTAATCAAGGAAACAGGATTTGCAAGCTCAGAGTTTGCACTACGACAAATGAAACTAAAGATTACGATTCTCGAAGGCGACGGTATCGGTCCCGAAGTAACGCGCGAAGCAGTGCGGGTGCTGCGCGCGGTGGCGCTGCTTCATGGTCATGAATTCAACTTTGATTACAAACCTATCGGTGGCGCGGCGATCAGCCAGGCCGGTTCGCCTCTGCCGACAGCAACCCTGGACGCTTGTCTCGATGGTGATGCAGTGCTGTTGGGCGCGGTGGGCTCTCCGGAGTTTGATTCACTTCGGCCATCTGAACGACCTGAGGCTGGACTGCTGCTGCTCCGGCGGGCCCTCGGTGGCTTTGCAAATCTGCGTCCGGCAATCGCTTACGACGCAATCTCCGCAGCGTCTCCCCTGCGCCCGGAGATTGCGCGCGGCGCTAACATTCTGATAGTTCGCGAGTTGCTGGGCGGACTCTATTTTGGAGAGCCGCGCGGCGCCTGGGGCGAAAATGGTAATGGCGCCGCTCTAAACACGATGAGCTACTCTGTTCCCGAGATCGAGCGAGTGGCGCGGGTGGCTTTCGAGGCAGCTTTGAAACGAGACCGGAAAGTTACGTCGGTAGATAAAGCAAACGTTTTGGAGACTTCTCAACTTTGGAGAGCGACCGTTTCCAGAGTGGGACGAGACTACCCCTCCGTAACCCTGGACCACATGTACGTCGATGCGTGTGCGATGCATTTGATCACCACGCCAAGACGCTTTGATGTGCTGCTTACGGAAAATCTCTTCGGTGATATTCTGTCGGACGAGGCAGCGGTCATCACGGGTTCACTCGGAATGCTTGGCTCTGCGACGATTGGAGGCGATGTGGGTCTCTACGAACCGGTACACGGCTCGGCCCCCGACATTGCCGGTCTCGGAGTTGCAAATCCATTCGGCGCGATAGCCTCCGCGGCGATGTTGCTTCGATACAGTGCGGGACTTGAGCGTGAGGCTGCCGATATCGAAGAGGCGATCCAGTTTGTACTCAATGCGGGTTATCGAACTCGCGACATCAGCACCGACGGCACGGGCCATTTAGCGACGACCTCGGAGGTCGGCGAACTGGTTACGGAAGCTGTAGCGGAGATTGCGGATTTAAGACACGCGTATCACGCGGTTTAGTCGGTGGCCGGTGACCACTGTGTTTTTATGCCAAAGACCCTGTTCGACAAGATCTGGGATGCGCACATCGTGCGCGAGCCAGAAAACCAACCCACTCTTCTTTACATAGATCTACATCTTGTTCACGAAGTGACTTCGCCGCAGGCGTTTGCAGGTCTGCGCGTCGCCAATCGTCGCGTGCGGCGTCCGGACTTAACTGTGGCGACGGCCGATCACAACGTTCCCACTACCGATCGAAGTCTACCTATTGCTGATCCCATCGGCGCCAGGCAGATAGACACCCTCCGCGACAACTGTCGCGATTTTTCAATTCAGCTTTTTGATATTGATTCGGAAGAGCAGGGAATTGTTCACGTCATCGGTCCCGAATTGGGACTGACCCAGCCTGGCATGACCATCGTTTGTGGAGATAGCCATACGAGTACGCACGGCGCCTTCGGCACCCTCGCGTTTGGCATCGGCACCAGTGAAGTTGAGCATGTGCTGGCCACGCAATGTCTGCCGCAAAATAAACCGCAGACCATGCTGATCGATGTCCGCGGAGCGTTGCCGGAAGGGGTTACCGCCAAAGATCTCGCGTTGGGGATCATTGGTCAGATTGGCACTGACGGAGCAACCGGACACGTCATTGAGTATGCAGGCCAAGCGGTCCGTCAACTTTCGATGGAAGGCCGCATGACCTTATGCAACATGAGCATCGAGGCCGGCGCTCGAGCGGGGATGATCGCCCCCGACGAAACTACTTTCGCATACCTGGAGGGCCGTAGATTTGTTCCTCAGGCCGCGGTTTGGGCAGAAGCGCTCTCGTCCTGGAAAACACTTCACACTGACGATGACGCCACTTTCGATCGCACAGTAGTGATCGATGCGTCTGCGCTCGAACCGCACGTAACCTGGGGAACCAGCCCGGGGATGGTCGTGCCCGTGACTGGAATTGTTCCTGACCCGGCTGCTCTGGAGAATGAACCTGATCGGCGAGCCTCTGAACGGGCGTTGGAGTATATGGCCCTTGCCCCTCGCACCAGGATTCAGGACATCCAGGTTGATCGAGTTTTCATTGGTTCGTGCACCAATGCGCGGCTGGAGGATTTGCGCGCGGCGGCGCGCATCGTAAAGGGTTATCACACGAACACTAACGTAAATGCGATGGTGGTGCCGGGTTCTCAGGCAGTCAAGCGCGCGGCCGAAAGTGAAGGACTGGATCGCATCTTCCGCGAATCTGGTTTCGAATGGCGCGAGTCCGGCTGCTCAATGTGTTTGGGCATGAATGCTGACACCTTGCAACCCGGTGAACGCTGCGCTTCGACCAGCAATCGCAATTTTGAAGGACGACAGGGCCGCGGCGGTCGCACTCACCTGGTCAGCCCGATGATGGCCGCGGCGGCGGCGATCACCGGACATTTTACCGATGTGCGGGAGTGGAGGTTTAAGCCATGACACCTTTTCGAATTCACACCGGCAGGGTCGCACCGCTTGATCGGGCAAATGTCGACACCGATCAGATTATTCCTAAACAGTTTCTCAAACGAATTGAGCGAACGGGGTTCGGCCAGTTCCTCTTCTACGATTGGCGCTTTCGGCCCGATGGTGAACCGAATTCAGAATTCGTATTGAACCAGCCGCGCTACCGGGAAGCCTCAATTCTTGTAACGGAAAAGAATTTCGGTTGTGGATCTTCGCGGGAGCATGCACCCTGGGCCCTCGCTGACTACGGCTTTCGCGCAATCATTGCGCCGTCGTTTGCGGATATCTTCGCTAATAACTGTTTGAAGAATGGCTTGCTACCGGTGACTCTCCGGGAAAATGAGGTGCATGTAATTATCGAACGTGCTCAGGAGATTGATAGTTACGAGCTCACAATCGATCTCGAACGACGCATTGTTATCGATCCACACGGTTTCTCGGCAGCGTTTGCCATCGACGATTTTCAGCGTCACTGTCTCATGGAAGGTCTTGACGATATCGGCCTTACTCTTCTGCATGAAGCCGACATCTTAAGCTTTGAGCAGCGACGCTCCACGGCATCCGCTTTCTAATCGCCACGCCAACGCCACCTCCTCTCCTTGCCTCTTCCTAACCGTCTGATAGGCTAATCATTATTCGACCTGAACCCGTCACCGTCACGAGGCCCACGCATGAAGGAATCAGCAGACGACTCAGCAAATAGTCCGCGAGCCGCAATCGATCGCATAGACGATGAAGTGCTTCGTCTCCTGAATGAACGAGCCGCACTCGCGCTGAAAGTGGGCGAGGTTAAGAGGCGGGGTGAAACTTCACTTTGTGACAATCAGCGTGAGCGCGAGGTGTTGGCAAGATTGGGGCAGCAGAATCCTGGCCCACTTGAAGAGAAAAGCGTCGCTAACATTTTCCAACGCATTATGGACGAATGCCTGCACGTTCAATTGCGCGCATTCCGTCCACCCGTTGACGACGCGGTGGCGGTTGACTTCAAGCCCACCGCGCTACCCGGCGAAGCGCGGGTCGCATTTCAGGGAGAGCGTGGAGCATTCAGTGAAGAAGCTGCGATGCAACTTTTGGGTGAGTTGTGTGTGCCCGTGCCCCGATCTACTTTTGAAGACCTCTTTAGCGCGATTGACGCGGGAAGCGCAGACTACATTCTAGTTCCGCTGGAAAACAGTCTCATGGGATCTGTTCATCGATGCTACGACCTGCTGCTGGAAAGTTCACTCGGGATAGTGGCCGAGATCATCTGGCCCATCTCGCTCTGCTTGATTGGTTGCCACGATGCCTCTTTTGAAACAATCGCAACTGTCGAATCACATCCGGTGGCCCTGGCCCAGTGCGAACGCTTTTTCTCCGCGAATCCTCATCTCGCCCGGATGGCCTCGGATGACACTGCCGCCAGCGTGAGGCGCGTGGTCGAAAGTGGCGACATCACGAAAGCAGCCATCGCCGGACGTCGCGCGGCCGAAGTTTACGGCGGCACCGTCATCAGCGAGCACCTGGAGGATCATGGCGAAAACTACACACGCTTCGTCCTCCTGGCAGCGAACCCCGATGCGGGCTCAACTGGTAACAAGATTTCACTTGTTGTCAGACTGGCCCACCAACCGGGTGCTTTACACGATGCCCTGAGCCCCTTTGTGCGGCGCGGGATTGATTTGGTGCGGATTGAAAGCCGTCCGATCAAAGGGCGTCCATGGCAATACAACTTCTATCTTGACCTGCAAGCGCCGGCAAATGAAAGCGAACTGCGTGGCGCGCTGGAGGACATTCGCGAGCGAGCCGATTATGTTCGCTACCTGGGACGCTACTCTTCAACCGGACCTGCCAAAACCTAGCAGCCTGGGTTTACCGATCAGATGATTCTAATCCTCAAGACAAATATCGATGCGGACGGCGCCGAGTATGAACACTTGATGCGCCATCTTTCGCGTCTTGAGAATATCGAGCTTCGTATCCACCGAGAACGCGGAGTCGAGCAGACGCTAACGGAAATTTATCTGATTGGTAACACCGCGGCGCTTTCGGTTGAAGAAATGGCGGCGCTGCCGGGGGTGGAAAATGTGGTGCGCGTTTCAGAAGAGTATCGCATTCTGGGACGACACCAGAACGACAATCGTTCCAGCCATTTCGAGTACCAGGGCGTGCGTTTTGGCCAGGATACGCTTCATGTCTTCGCCGGTTTATGCGCAGTGGATACGCGCGAAAGTGTGACCGCCATGATGCGTGCACTGCGGGACCATGGGCAAGTGTGTACCCGCATGGGCGCCTACAAACCACGCACCAGTCCATATTCGTTTCAGGGTCACGGCAAAAAGTGCCTGCCATACGTTTTTGAACTAGCGGGAACCTATGGCATCAAGATCATCGCTATGGAAGTGACGCATGAGTCGCATCTTGAGGAGATCCGCGAGGCCCTTGAACAAGCGGGAAATCCCACCGGGGTAATGTTACAGATTGGCACCCGAAACACTCAGAACTTCGAATTACTGAAAAGCGTCGGCAGGCAACAGGAGTTTCCGGTGCTGCTTAAACGCGGTTTCGGAATCACCTTAGACGAGTCGCTTCACGCCGCTGAATATCTCGCCAGTGAAGGAAATCGTAAAGTTGTATTCGGTCTGCGCGGGATGAAGACGAACATTGCGGCTCCGCATCGCAACTTCGTTGACTTTGCACACGTTCCGGTGGTGAAACGCCTGACTCGGATGCCCGTCTGTATCGATCCGTCGCATGCGGTTGGCAGCCGCAGTCGCGGTCCGGAGGGGATTCTCGACATCATGCATGTAACCGCGCAGGGCGTGATGGCCGGCGCGAACATGATCCTGGTGGATTTCCATCCGGAACCAAGCAAGGCGTTGGTGGATGGACCGCAAGCGTTAAGACTGGATGAACTGCCGGCGTTTCTCGAAGATGTGAGGATAGCAGGTGAAGCTTATAAACAGAGGCTGGCCAGGTTCCAAAGTGCCAGGCCAAACTGAAACCCCACCGCTGACGCAGTGGGGTTCGGCTAACGATGGATAGAGGTGTGGATCGTGGCCTACTGTCCGATTGGTGGATCAGCAACGGTCGCAGCCTGGGTCGAGTTGACGTGAATCGTATTGCTGTCTGAGTCGAGATAGAAATGGTTTTTCCCCGTCGCGCCAACGCCTTCCGTCACTTGCGGATCGGCATTAACGGCAAATCCGGCCTGGGCCGTGGTTGACTTGGGAATCACGCGCATATTGAAGACATAACCTTCAACCACGGGGGTGCCGCCAGTAAATCTGGCGTCAAGCAATCCTTCTTTCAACATTTCTTCAAACGTCCCAAAGCTGCTGCGCTGGTGAGCGTTGTAGTAAAGCATCTGTTGCTCAGCAATTGTTCTGAGGGTTTTGACGGCCGCGGCTTCGTTTGCCGATTTAACCGCTGCTTTCCAACCCGTCACACCTACAGCGATCAAAATTCCGATGATCGCGATGACGATCATCAGCTCAATAAGGGAAAAACCACGTTGGGAGTTACGTTGATTACGGTCTAACTTCATAAAATCTCCTTGCGTTTGGTTACACGCCTGAACTGGCGCAAGGTTCCCTTCACGGCCTCACAGGAACCCTGGGGTAATGCCAAACGATCTAGAGTTTACTACAGCGAATTGTGAACGTCATGTGCGGCCCGAGCGTTTGGGTGACGCGTGTGTTCGCGCCTTGACTCGAGTCAGGTCAACCTTGCGTCTTTCCCCCGGTCAAGGGTCGCCAGGAGGCTTGACGTGCCAGAGCAGGTTGGAGCATGTAGAATAAACCAGATTTTGGCGAGGGAACCGAACTGAGGCCGCTAATTGATGAGAAGTTACGACACCGCAAAAGAGCAGGCATCGTTGGTAGCTTCAGATGCGATCGAGAAGATCGAGCGTTTGCAACGCGCGATTGAGACCGTGATTAAGGGCAAGCCGGAAGCCGTCCGTCTCGGAATCGTAACGCTCATCGCCGGCGGCCACTTGCTGGTCGAAGACGTGCCCGGAGTTGGCAAGACGACCTTGGCGCAGGCCCTGGCCAGGGCGCTTCATTGTAGTTTCCAGCGCATACAGTTCACGTCCGATCTGCTTCCGTCTGATGTGCTGGGCCTGTCGATTTACAACCAACACACCAATTTATTTGAGTGGAAGCCGGGTCCTATCTTTGCCAACGTCGTGCTGGCTGACGAAATCAATCGCACCACTCCGAAAACTCAGTCTGCCTTGCTCGAAGCTATGGCCGAACGCCATGTGACGGCCGAAGGAGTTACGCATCCGTTACCGGCGCCGTTTATCGTGGTCGCAACTCAGAATCCGATCGAGCATCACGGCACTTACCCACTTCCTGAATCACAACTCGATCGTTTCATGCTGCGACTCCGGATCGGTTATCCGTCTACCGGGGATGAAAAACAGATCCTGCGCGATCGCGAATACGGCGATCCGCTCGAAAGCCTGCGACCGGTAATGACCGCCGCGGAAATTGTTGAGTTGCAAAGTAATGTTGCGGAAGTAGCGGTGGATGATGCATTAGTCGAATACCTGATGCGGATTGTGGCGGCCACTCGCGATTCGGAAATGCTCGACTTGGGAGTGAGCCCGCGTGGAACGCTTTCATTGTTTCGTGCGGCGCAGGCCCTGGCTCTCACCGAAGAACGCTCCTATTGCATCCCCGACGATATCAAACGTTTAGTCATCCCCGTCTTTGCACATCGCATCCTGGTTAGCACCCGCTTCTCCTCATCAATGCGCCGGAGCCAGGAAGCGGAAGCGGTGCTGAAGGAAATAATGAAGACAGTCAGCGTGCCGCTCTAGGAAGGTGAGGCGGAGGATGAAGAATGAAGAATGAAGCGGAGACGGCTAAACGCGCTCAATCTTCAGCCATCCCTCCTTCCGTTTCATCCCGCAGCGTTCATCCTTCATCATTATCAAAGTGGCGCAATGCAATTCTCGGAACGCTCCTGGTTCTTGCCGGACTCGCGGCGGCCTTCATCACAGTTTTCGCTCGCTATACCGACAACTACACTTTGGCTGCGGTAGCCGCGACCCTATCCCTGGTCAGCGCGGCGTTGATGCTGATCTTCATTGTGCCGCCGCTGGCCCGCTCGGCCCGCCTTGAGGTGAAGGGGTTGGACCTGCCGGTGGGAATCACGGGCGGCGGCGCTGTGTTTCTGCTGATCATGATCGTGGTTGGTTTTGCTGCCTGGAACACCGGTAATAACCTGCTTTTCCTGGTGTTTTCGCTTTTATGTTCCACCCTTTTTGTGGGAGGCGTGGCGGCTCGCGCTTCTCTGCGCGATTTGATTGTTTCGGCTCGCTTTCCCGATCACATCTTCGCCGGCGAATCCGCGCCCGTGATCGTAACTCTGCGCAACGCAAAACTAGTCCTGCCTTCGTTTTCAATTCTGGTCGAATCGCGAGGGCCGGACGAGTCAAACAAATCACCGAGAGCGCGCCGCCGTCGTCAAAGTTTCAGCAAACGACCGCTCGCATATTTCACTTATGTTCCTCATCATGCGGCAGCCGAACAGCGGGTAGAGCAGATATTCCACACTCGGGGACATGTGCACATAAACGGCTTTGAACTGTCGACCAGATTTCCGTTTGGGTTTTTCCGTTTTCGCCGGCGACTGAGCGCGCGCAACGTGGACATTGTGGTCTATCCAAAGCCCAAGCCGGTTGGCGATGAACTGCACCTACTGCCGATGTATGCGGGCCACCTTGCCTCGTCGCGGCGCGGCGTGGGTCAGGATCTTTTTTCGCTGCGCAACTATCAGGCACGCGATGACCTGCGTCACATTGATTGGAAAGCAACCGCCCGCTCACGCAATCTAATGGTGCGCGAGTTTACCGCCGATGATGAACGACGAATCACTATCGTTCTGGATACGAGAAAACTCACCGATCCCGATCCCAAAGCTTTCCAAACCCGCTTTGAAGACGGCGTGGTCCAGGCTGCCTCTTTGCTGAAACACTTTATCGATGAACGCGCGGAGGTGCGTCTGGCGCTCGGCAACGATGTGGGGAACTACGGCAGCGGTCTCGGACATATGTTTGAGGGACTCCGCCGGCTGGCGCTGGTGGGTCCGGAGCAGAAAGGCGATTTGGAAGAAATGGTGACCGCATTCGATCAAAACGTGGACAAGGACGAAAGCCTCGTTGACGAGGACTACGCAATTCTGCTGACCACGGCGCCGCCGGGCACGATTCCCGCGAGAGTCTGGCGGGCGTCCCACGTGATTTATGTGTGATAGAAAGGCGCGCTCCTTTGCTCATGATCGTTCTCAGGGATTCTTGCCAGGCGATTCTGCTGGCGACCTGCTCGGGCGCAGAGCTGCAAACAACGCCGAGTGACCGCACCGAAAATCAGCTCACGAGCCGGATTCCGGAAATGGTCGACCCTAAACCGCCCAGTGGTGGTAGACTAAATCTCTTGCCGCTAACCTCTCAATAAACGACCCGAATCAGTTAACGAGGAAAACCGTTTGATGGCCAGGGATTATTCGGTAGCGAAACCCTTCGCACCGTCGGCATACTCAGCTACCACACTGCGCATCGTCGCGGCCTGCTTCATTCTTTCCGGGGCGACGGGATTGATTTACGAGATACTCTGGGCCCGCATGCTCGGTCTGGTTTTTGGCGCTACCACGCTGGCAGTTAGCACGGTGCTGGCTGCGTTCATGGGAGGGCTCGCGCTGGGAAGTGCCCTGGCGGGGCGGTTTGCGGGAAAAGTCACACGGCCCGTGCGCGCTTACGGTCTGCTTGAAATCGGTATTGCTCTTTACGCGCTTGCTGTGCCGCTCCTCTTCAGCGTGGTCGATAACCTTTATGCGGTTATCTGGCAGCATTTCCATCCAAGTTTTTTTATCTTTAGTTCGCTGCGATTTCTGCTCTCGTGTCTGATGTTGCTGATCCCCACTACGCTGATGGGAGCCACGTTGCCTTTGTTGTCGGCAGCTTTGACTCGCTCAGCCGATTCAAAGACTACCTCGGTGACGCGGCTTTACACTCGCAACCTGGTCGGCGCGATCTGCGGCAGCCTCGCTGCCGGTTTTCTTTTGCTCCCCATGCTCGGAGTTCGCAACACAATTTACGCCGCCTCGATTATCAATATCGTCATTGGCGTCATCGCGATTCTGATTGATCGCCCTGCCAACTCAGCAGCCGAAAACGTAGCACCGCCGTCGTCGCCGTTGGAGTCGGCCGCCATTGAACGCGGAGACGACGTCGTCGCTTTAGAATCTGATTCGAAGAGGTTCTGGTTATTTTGTGCGTTCATTTCCGGATTTGTGACCATCAGTACTCAGGTCGCCTGGACTCGAATTCTTTCGATGATCATCGGCTCAAGCACCTACGCCTTCAGCATTGTGGTCGCGCTATTTCTCCTCGGCCTCTCAGCCGGCGCTTTCCTGATCGCGCGACGCGGTCAGGCGCAGGCCTTGCGGTCAATGATGGTCAAAGTTGAGGTGCTCACTGCCGCCGGCCTGATTCTGAGTTTGGGAATTGTGAATAGAATTCCGGAGCTGCTGATCGAAACCGGGTTGAGGTTCAACATCGGCAGTTGGGTGGGTTTGATCGGGCTTCAGGTTTTGTCAGTGGCGCTGCTGGTTCTCCTGCCGGCGTTTCTGATGGGCACAGTAATGCCGCTGGTGCTGATGTGGACGGGCCGGCATTCCCCGGCCGAGTCAGTGAAACTCGTGGGACGCAGCTATGCGGTCAATACGGTGGGCGCGATCGCCGGCGCTTTTGCGGCTGGGTTTGTTTTGATTCCGAGAGTCAGCACTCGTTTCACTATCATTGTGGCCGCGGCGCTGTGTCTGGTGGTGGCGGCGGTGGCTTACAAGCCGGCCACGGAGACTGCTAATAAAGATCTCAGGCGTGGGTTAGCCGCTGGGGGAGCAACCGCGCTAATCGTCCTGATGTTTCTCTTTTCGCCTAAAATGAATTTGGGAGACCTTTCGATCGGGGCCTTCGACAGCTTAATGCGCGTGATCGCCAAGTCGAGAGGAGCAGCTACCGAGGAGGCCAGCGGGCGGCCGGGACCCGAGATTCACAAGCTGCTAATGTACGAAGAGGGCCCGACTTCCACAGTTTCGGTGCGACAGGATTGGGACATCATCTCGATGGCCATTAACGGCCGGACCAATGGATCGGATCGTGAAGATATGCCCACGCAGGTGATGTTGGGCCAACTGCCGTTGCTCGTTGCGCCGAAGACGAAAAATGCACTCGTGGTTGGATACGCAACCGGGGTAACGGCCGGGTCAATGCTGCAATCAGACATCGAACAACTGGAATGTGTGGAGCTCGAACCGGCAACTATTCGTGGTTCCCGGCTTTTTGAGCACGTCAATAACAAACCCTTAAACGATCCGCGCATGCATTTGATCATTGACGATGCGCGAACCGTTTTGCGGGTGACGCCGACTCGCTACGACATCATCGTCAGCGAACCGAGCCATCCATGGGTCCCCGGAGTTGCGAACCTTTTCACTGAGGAGTTTTTCCAACTCGGGCGTGATCGGCTTTCTGACGAAGGGGTCTTCGTCCAATGGTTACAAATCTATCAACTGTCTACGGAAAGTCTGCGCTCGGCGTTAGCCACGTTTCATCGGGTCTTTCCACATGTCTCCGTCTTTCGCGTCGAAGGAGCAACGAAAGGGAAGGACCTATTACTGGTAGGCAGTCGTCATCCGATGCCCTTTGAAAAATTGATGGAGCGGGCGCGTGAACGGATGAGCGACCCGAGGGTCGCGGCCGAGCTGGCCCGGGTCAACATCAAAAGCGAAGCGGACGTCCGGTCGTGGTATGTGTGTGATGAATCGCGTTTGGGACCTGCGGTTGCCGGCGCGGTAATCAATACCGATGACAATATGCACATTGAAACGACCGTGCCACGCGAAGCGTTTCGCCCGTTGATGCAATCGAATGCCGCCTGGATTGAGGCGCTGGCTAAATAATTGAGGGCTTCCTGAAACCGCCAACAGGCGCTTGCGTTGCCAATTGGGATTGGAATTCAACGTGGACGAAACTTCAGACGGCGGTAAGTAAATTGTCCGCAGCAGCTTCTCCGCTGCGAATGCAGTCGGGTAATCCGGGTCCCGCGTATGCGTTACCGGCCAACGCGAGGTTAGGCAGCGAAGCGACTCTCTTGTTTATACTTTCCACGAGATCCAAATGGCCCACGTGATACTGCGGCATTGAGCGCTCCCATTTCCGAAAATCAGACCATAAAGGCGGAGCCTCAATCCCGAGAAGATCGTTTAAATCGCGAAGCACACGTGATAACAAATCCGTTTCAGCCAGTTCCAGCAGTTCAGACTGCAACGCTCCGCCAAGAAAAACTCGCAACAGGACAAATCCTTCCGGAGCCCGGCCGGGAAACTTCACACTGCTGAACGTGCAGGCAATCATTGAACGCCGTTCAATGAAGGGCACCACAAATCCGAAGCCATCAAGCGGATGCGGAATGTCTGCGCGGCGGTAGGCCGAGATTTAGGGTCGCGCTCGAAGCATAAGGAATTTCGGAAAGCTGCGCGGCCAACTCTGTATCAACAACTCGCAAGAGCGCGGCGCTCACATGGGAAGGCACCGCCAGACAGAGAGCGTCAGCTGCCAACTTTTCACCCTTGTCGGTTCGGATCTTCCACACCGCTTGCGTGTCGTTGCTTGCGCCGGCATTTTCCAAAGCAAGGGATTGCACTGTCGTGCCTAAGCGCAGAGGGGTTTCATCTGAAGTGCCGGTTGCCATCTCGAGAATTCGTTCCGCCAGCCGGTCGGTGAGCAGCTGCATGCCGCCCTCGAAGGAGAGGAAGAGACTGTAACGCGCGCCGCTGGTTCCGCTTGGACCCTGCCGACTGTTCGCAGTTTTGTCTTGTTTCCGCAGCGCCCGAATGACGCTGCGATGATCGCGTTCCATTTCCAAAAACCGCGGCATGGTCGCGCGCAGACTCAGTTTCTCCGCATCAGCGGTGTAAATGCCGCCAATCATGGGTTGGGCCATGCGGGTCAGCGCTTCCCGACCCAGCCGGCGTCGCACGAAACTGGCCAGACTCTCATCTTTTTCTCCGGTTGTCCTGGCCCGCGGGAGTGCGAGGTCGAGAGCCATTCTGGCTTTTCCGCGCCAGCTGAAAATGTCACTTTTGAGGAACGGCCATAATTCCCCAGGCGCCAGCAGATGAAAGCCTCTCGGCACCGGACGCAACCGCCCGTTCCGGACCACGAAGCTCCGCCGAAACTGCTGATTGGTTTTGATCAGATGAGATTCGAGACCAAGACGTCGCGCGAGTTCAAGCGCGGCGGGCTTATCTGAAATAAAGGAGTCGGGGCCGTTCTCGATGAGAAATCCGTCGCGTTGCTGCGTTTGCACAATGCCGCCTAGTCGATCGCTCGACTCCAGCAATGTTAGCTGTATCTGTTCACCCGTCTCCTGACAGCGTTCGAGGATTCGGTGTGCCGAGGCCAGGCCGCTGATGCCTCCGCCAATGATTGCAACGCGTTTCATTTGTTTCGGAGCAGTCGATTCTCGGGCCGTTTCATCGGCGGCGAGTGATTTTAAGGATCAGCGCGTTTGCGGTCTCTCGGATCCGGAAACGCAACATCCATCCGAAAAGCACGGTCTAAGTGACAAATTGCTTCCGGCGCAGGTGGCCGTGCTGAGCGATTCGGTTTGTTCCAAAATCAGCTCGCGAATCATTTGAACAAATGCCGGATGAGTGCCGGCAGTGGCGGCACGATGCATTTTCATGCCTATCTGATCACACAGCTCGCGGGCTTCCAAATCGAGATCATAAATTATTTCCATGTGATCCGAGACAAATCCAATGGGCGCGATCACCGCTTCTTCCACACCGCCCGCATGAAGGGCTCTCAAGTGATCGCAAACGTCCGGTCCGAGCCAGGGCTGTGCAGGCGAGCCGCTCCGGCTCTGAAAAACCAGCTGCCAATCGTTCATGCCGAGTCTCTCCGAAATCAAACGGCCGGCTTCAAGAAGTTGTGTTTGATATTCGCAGTTTGCCGCCATAGATTCAGGAATGCTATGCGCTGTGAAAACGATCGCAGCGGCCGCTCGCCGCTCTTCAGGAATTCTCTCTAAGTTGTTCACTGATGTTGTCGACGTTAGCTTCAATGAAACCCGGATGATTGTAGAAGGCTCGCAACTTCTTTACCGCTGGGGCCTTGACGCCAGTGGTCGCGCGGGCGCGTTCGATGTCCTCGAGATACTGACGGCAACTGGAGTAAGAACTGTAAGCGGAGGTTACGAAGGCGAGCGCACGCTTGATTCCATCGTCGGCCATCTTTCGCATCGTGTCGGCAAGGAGCGGATGCCAATTGCGATTGCCAAAGTAGATTGGGAGCTGGGGACCGCTAGTTTTTAGTTTCTGCTCCAGCGCCGCAATCAAGTTTCGGTTTTGCTGGTTGATGGGACTGACGCCGCCGAAAAGCTGGTAGTGCTGGGCGACGGCCAGCATGCGTTCGCGCGGCACATTGCGACCTTTCAAAACGTTTTCGAGAAACGGGATCACGTCGTCAGGTCCCTCGGGCCCGCCGAAGGAGACGACTAGCAGGGCATCGTAGTCGGTTTCCGGAGTTTGGAGTCCGGAGTCCGTAGTTTCGATATTCATGTCGGTTTTGCAGTTAGCTCTAAACGACGCGCGTTACCGCTAATCACCTGGATGGCCTCATTCGCTGAACGCGTCACTGATCAAAATGCTGAGCGCCGACCACTCAGGACTGGCGGGACATCTCATGGACCATTTCTACCAGGGCAATCACATTCTCAACCGGTGTTTCCGGCAAGATCCCATGACCCAGGTTAAAAATGTGGCCCGGCCTTCCTGCCGCCTGATTGAGTATCTTCGACGCTTCAGCTCGAAGATGCGTTTGATTTGCAAAGAGCGCTACCGGATCCAGGTTTCCCATCACCGCCACGTCATGGCCCACGCGCTGCCACGCTGAATCCAGAGGCACGCGCCAATCAATTCCAATCACATCGCCTCCTGCTTCGCGCATCAACTCCAGCAACGCAGCTGTGCCGGTGCCGAAATGCAGAACCGGGGTTCCTTCGTTGATGCCGGATATGACAGTGCGCGTGTGGGGCAATACAAATTGCCGGTAGTCGCCGGGACTCAAACAACCAACCCACGAATCGAACAGCTGCACGGCTTGGGCGCCCGGCATCGATCTGCGCGTTGAGATATCTGATCAGACCGCGTGAGATTAGAGACATCATCGCATGCCAGGCGCCGCTGTCGTTGTACATCAATCTCTTCGCATGGACGTAATTTTTAGACGCACCGCCCTCGATAATGTAGGAAGCAAGTGTAAACGGCGCGCCCGCAAATCCAATGAGGGGCAGGTCCGCACGCAACGCCCGTCGAGTCTCGCGAATTGCCTCGAAAACAAAATCCAACGCGCTGACATCAACTTCCTGCAATCGTTCTACGTCTCCAACCGTTCGCACGGGATTGTGAATCAACGGCCCTTCGCCTTTGCTGAATTCTAAATTAAGTCCCATTGGCTCAATGATTAGGAGAATGTCGGCGAAAATGATGGCCGCATCCACACCCAGGCGTTCCGCCGCGGTTACGGTTACCTCAGCCGCTACCGACGGCGTCTTGCAAAGTCGGAGAAAGTCCATGCGCGCGCGAACCTCGCGATACTCCGGCATGTAGCGCCCCGCCTGGCGCATTAACCAGATCGGCGTAAATGGAACCGGCTCGCGCCGGCACGCGCGCAAGAAGGCGCTGTCATGCAACCGGTCAACTCGTTTCGCGCTTTCATTGGCCAAATGAACCCTCCAAAAACCTGGAAATTCCACCGACGCGACGGACGAAAAGTTTCTGCAACTTTTGCCTTGCTCGGTCGTTAAAAAGCTGTGCTTGCGGCGCAACGATCCAAATGACCGATGCGTCTTAGTTCGTTCGTCATAGTTTGCTAACGCCAGGCACGATTCAGACTACAACAAAGCGCGACGACCCGGTAGCGACCACCCCGCATTCACGAAACAGTCACAAGTATTGAGCCCGATAGGTATGCCGAAACGCCGTCGCAGTTATACAGCCTTTATATTGCCGAGTCTAAAGCAAGTTTTTACGAACCCTGCATCAACTGCATTGGGATTTTTTTTACAAGCAAAGTTAACATTGGCACTGCTGCCTACGTCCTATCAGTGAATTCTTAACGGCGATTCAATGTTAGGCTGAACCTGCGTTTGGACAGTTGGAAACGATCATCGGTTCGCGAACAGTGGTGAGGCAGTTTCTCGCTTAACAATGCGGATAGTTCCAGCGGTCGGAGGTAACACGACAGTCTACGGATCGCAGTAATATGAAGAAATTCGCCCTCATCATTTGCCTGCTGGCTTTGGTTGCTGTCCGCAGCCAGGGCCAGACCGCTAGATCCGGCAGTTCGATCCCTGCGGTGCCGAGCTCTACGCCCGCCTCTACCCCGGCTCCCACTCCAGCCTCGTCAGGAGCGGACTCCTCATCAGCTCCCGCGCCCGCCAGGACACCTGAAACCACGCCGCCTGCGGGAGGAAAAGGCGCGGTTGTTTTGCCTCCGGAGAAGGCTAACCCGGTAATCATCCCCAAGTTTGATAAGCCGCCGGTGATCGATGGCAACCTTAATGATCCGATTTGGCAAAACGCCATTGTCCTCAAAGACTTTTATCAAATCGACCCGGGCGACAATACTGCGCCGTCGAAGCCGACTGAGGTTTTGATTGGCTACGATCCAAAGTTTCTTTACATCGCCTTTCGCGCCTTTGACGAGCCTGACAAAATTCGGTCGACAGTGGCCAAGCGTGACAACATTTTTAGCGACGACTACGTTGGTTTCTACCTGGACACTTTTAACGATCAAAGGCGTGCGTTTGAGATCTTTTTCAATCCGCTTGGAATTCAGGGCGACGGGGTGCTCACTGAAGGTCGCGGTGAAGATTTCAGCGTGGATTTGCTGCTGGAGTCGAAAGGCATAATCGGACCAGACGGTTATACCGTTGAGATTGCTATTCCATTCAAATCGCTGCGTTACGAGGCCGGTAAAGGAAAACTCTGGGGTGCGCATTTCTTCCGGCGGATCCAACGCTTCAACCGCGAGCTGGATTCGTGGATGCCGCTTTCGCGCAGCATCTCGGGAAACTTGAACCAGGCCGGTCATCTCGGCGGCCTTGAAGGCATCGCCGCGGAGCGCACGCTTGAGTTGATCCCAAGTTTTACCGTCTCCGAAAGCGGAAGATTCGTTCGTTCTTTCAACCCGCCCGTAGGCGTACAGGATCCCGGCCGAATCGTTAATGAGCCGTTAGTGTTTGAACCCGGATTGACGGCGAAATTTACACCCAGCTCAGCTTTGACGCTCGACCTGGCGCTTAATCCTGATTTCGCCCAAGTAGAAGCCGATCAGATTGTGGTGACCACAAACCAGCGTTTCCCGATTTTCTTCCCGGAGAAACGCCCATTCTTTCTCGAAGGGATTGATATCTTCCGCACGCCCATTTCGGCGGTGCACACGCGCGCGATCGTCGATCCGGATTTAGCAGTCAAACTATCCGGTAAGCGTGGACCAGACACTTTCGGATTGATGTTAGCGACTGACAATGGCCCCGGAAATCTAAATGCGGATGATCGAGGATCCCTGATTAATTGCCAGCGCCGGCGTCAGATTAATCCTTTCGAGGTTTGCCGCAACGAAAATATTGTCGATAAGAATGCCTACGTGGGCGTGCTCCGTTTAAAGCACGACCTGGGAAAGAGCGAGAACACCATAGGCATTCTGGCCACTTCCTATAACTTCATTCAGAAGCACAACGATCTGGCCGGATTCGATGGCCGGTTCAAACTCGATCCGAAGACCACGCTGAGCTTTCAACTACTCGGCACGACCTCGCGCAACTTCTTTTACAATCCGCAGGAAAACAAGAGTGAATACCGAACCGGAAAGGGGCTGGCTTATTCAGCAGACTACGCCGTATCCGGCCGCAATTTCGGTATGGAGCTATATGGCGAAGGCTTCACCAAAGACTATCGCGCTGACGTAGGATTCTTCGGGCGCACGAACACTAACTTCAACAGTTTCTTTGCGCGCTACGACACCGATCGCAATCCAAAAAAGAAAATCATCAACCGGCACATTCATAATTTTAGTTGGATCGGTTACGACTTTCAGGGACGGATTCAAAACTGGGAAAGCGAATTTTATGTGGAGTGGCGCTTACCGCGGAATTCGTATTTCAGTTTGGCCTATGAACCTGCGTTTGAGCGGATCATCGAAGAGGAGTTTGGGCCAAAGCGCTCGGCGACGCGCCCGGGAGCGTTTTTTGGCGAGGACAGCGAGCGTTCGGTGCAAAAGCATCATTTCTTCATCGCGGGCAGTTCGCAGTGGAGCAAACGGATTCAGTTCAACGCCCGCGCGGTCTTTCGTCGGAATCATTTCGATTTGGACTTCGGCGGCGGCCGGCGCTATCCGCGCATTAGTCCACCGGCGCTGGTGGCGCGCCAGTTAAAGGCTGACGGCAAATGTCCTGATGCTGCCGGGATCTCCGCGCCGGGATGTACTCCCGGATTGGATCCAGGGGCGGGAAATCTGTTTGAGATGACGGGCAGCGTTACTTATCAACCGACGAACGAGTTACGAATGTCGCTGAACCTCGTCAGACAGCAACTCGTGCGCAAGGATACGGGACTTACAGCTTTCGAAATCAATCTTCTGACCTTCCGCGGGACGTACCAGTTCACGCGAGCGACATTTGCCCGCGCAATCATCGACTACAACACCCTGAATCGCCGGGCCCGCGCGCAGCTCCTCGCCGGCTGGACGCCCAGCCCAGGGACGTCGTTCTACGTTGGCTATAACGATGATATGAATTACAGCGAACCGAATCCATTCACTACCCAGATTGTCCCTGGATTCCGCCGCAACAGCCGGACCTACTTCGTTAAGATGTCTTACCTGTTCCGCAAGAGCTTCGGAGGTTAACACTACAATTGTGGAACTGCGCCTCTTGCGCTCGCCATCTCGATCTCGTAGTAACTCGATCCTTACGACCCCCACCCAAGCGCTTTCAACAAAACGGTCTGCCTACCCTAAGGCCGCTAGCTGGGTTAAGATTGCTCAACATGTTCGCACCTTCATTTCGTCACTTTCCTCTGGATCGATCGATTCGGATGCTCGCCGGATTTGTCATTTTCCTCCTGCCCTGCTGGTCATTGGCTTGTAAGAGCGACTACCAGGGTTCGGCTCGACAGGGCCGGCCCGGCGCCAATGAACCTGCTCGGCAGGTGAAGACTGTCCCCGTGGAACAAACGCCTTTCGGGGAAACCGTCACTGCCAATGGAACCCTGGCCGCTTTTGATCAATCTACTGCCTCGGCGAAAGTCGCGGGCCGGCTTAGTTCTATTTCCGTAGATCTTGGCAGCGTCGTGCGGCGCGGACAGTTAGTAGCGCAGGTTGAACAGAGCGATTACCGGCTGCGTGTGCAACAAGCTGAAGCCGGTCTAGCGCAAGCCAGGGCACGGGTAGGTCTATCGCCCGACGGCAAGGACGATTCGGTTAGCGCCGAACAGACAGGAACGGTGCGGCAGGCGCGCGCGATTTTGGACGAAGCAAAAGTGAGCCGAGAACGTTCGGCCTCGCTCGTCCAGCAGGGCATTGTAGCGCGTTCAGAATTCGATACCGTTGATGCCGCATACAAGGTGGCGGTGAGCCGCTATCAGGATGCGATCGAGGAAATTCGCAATCGTCAGGCATTGGTCGCACAACGACGCAGCGAACTTTCACTCGCGCGGCAGCAGCTTGCCGATACGGCCGTATATGCGCCGATCGACGGCATCGTCCAGGAGAAGCGCGCGAGCGTGGGCGAGTATCTTGCCTCGGGCGCACCGGTCGTAGACATCGTGCGCATGAATCCGTTGCGGCTCCGCGCTGAAGTACCTGAACGTGACTCTGGAATGGTTCGCTTTGGACAGAATGTCAGAGTCAGCGTCGAGGGCGACGGAAAAATTTATCTGGGCCAGATCAGGCGATTGAGTCCTGTGATCACGCAGCAGAACCGGATGTTGATGGTGGAGGCAGATGTCCAGAATGACGGCAGTTTGCGTCCCGGGTCATTTGCTAAAGCTGAGATCGTAACCAACGACGCGAAGATGGCAGTGACAGTTCCTAACAACGCCATCGTTACCTTCGCGGGTATTGAAAAAGTAATCGTCGTTCAAAACGGAAAAGCGCTGGAGAAACCGATTACCACCGGACGAAAAAGTGGAGACTGGACCGAGATTCTCGCCGGAGTAAACGTAGGCGATCAGGTGATCGTCGATCCCGGCAACCTGCAATCGGGAATGGCCGTCGAAGTGGTTCAGTAATTTTCGGTCGTTTGCTGCGAAAGTCGGTAGCGGAACGTATCTCGCTTTTCATTACTGGCTGTAGCCAACGAGCGCAGCGGTTGTCGCGAGGACTCGGTACGGGCGGCTGGGAAAGTCAGAATTTAATACTCAAATTTAGAACTACGACGTGCAAAAGCTAGCTGAAATTTGTATTCGCCGCCCGGTCTTCGCGACGATGATCGTGTTGTCGCTGGTCGTTGTCGGCGCGGCCAGCTTTTTTCGACTGGGCGTCGATCGCTTTCCATCCGTTGATCTTCCCACCGTAAGCATTCGTACTGGTTTGCCGGGCGGCATCGCCGCAGGAAGTTGAATCCCTCGTTACGCAACAGATCGAAGAAGTCGTCAACACAGTCGACGGCATTGACGAACTGCGTTCGATCTCCGGGCAGGGAAGTTCTTTTGTAATCGCCACTTTCAAACTCGATCGCGATCTTGAATCAGCCGCGCAGGACATTCGCGATCGCGTCAATAGCCTGGGCCGCAACCTGCCGGAAGATGCCACACCGCCCGTCATTCAAAAGTTTGATAACGACAGCACGCCGGTCGTAACGATCGCCCTATCCGGTGACCGCTCGATTCGCGAACTGACCGAGCTGGCCGACAAGACGGTGCGCGTGCAACTCGAACGCGTTAGCGGCGTCGGCGAAGTGCGCGTGGTCGGCGGCCTGGATCGCTCTATCAACATTTGGATCGACGCAGCGCGACTGGCGGCTTACCAGATTCCGGTTACCGCCATCCGTTCGGCCCTGACGAGACAAAATGCCGACGTACCCGGCGGAAATGTGAACACCGGCCGTGCAGGAACTCGTGTTGCGCACGCTCGGCCGCTACACGGATCCACGGGCCTTCGAAGACCTGGTGATCGCCAACGTTGAACGGCTCGCCGATACGTCTGCGCGACGTCGCTCGGGTTGAGGATGGAACGAAGGAACAACGATCGGTGGCGCGGCTCAATGGCGTGCCCACGGTGACACTCGAGGTCCGTCGTCAGTCAGGCGCCAACACCATCGAAGTCATTAACGGTGTTAAGGCGGAGTTGCCGCGAGTGTCCAGCCAACTTCCCGGGCGACGTGAAAACCGAAGTCATTCGCGATCAGTCGCGATACATCGAAGCGGCGCTGCATGAGATTGAGATCCATTTGGTGCTTGGGCAGCATCCTCGCCAGCCTGGTGGTGCTCCTCTTCATGCGCTCGTGGCGCTCGACGCTGATCGCGGCGGTCGCGATTCCCTGTTCGCTCATTTCGACCTTTGCCATGATGCGGGCGCTGGATTTCACGCTGAACAGCGTGACGATGCTGGCGCTGGTTTTGATGGTCGGCGTGGTGATCGACGATGCGATCGTGGTTCTCGAAAATATTTTTCGTTTCATCGAAGAGAAGCGAATGGAGCCGCGCGAGGCTGCCAGGGAGGCCACGAAAGATATCGGTCTGGCGGTGTTGGCGACGACGCTGTCGCTCGTCGTTATTTTTCTGCCAGTCTCGTTCATGTCTTCCATTTCGGGACGTTTTCTTTACCAGTTTGGCATCACCGCGGCCGTGGCGATCATGGTGAGTTTGCTTGTTTCGTTTACCTTGACGCCGATGATGAGCTCGCGCTTGATTCGCGTAAGGGATGCCGACGGCTGGAGGCGGCCGGCTCACGAGGCGGATTTCTATAGTTGGATCGACCGTGTCTACACGGCGATGCTGGCTTTCGCCATGCGTCACCGGGTGGCGGTTTCAGTCCTGGCGATTGCTGTCGTGCTGTCGAGTCTTCCGCTTTACCGTGCGGTGAAGCAGGAGTTTATTCCGACCAACGTCGACGAAGCGGAGTTTGAAGTCAACATCAACGGACCAGAGGGCACCAACCTCGCCGTGATGAACGAGGCGATGCAGCTGATTGAGAAAGGATCTTTTGGCCACGCCGGGCGTGCGCCTGGTTTTGTCGAATGCCGGCGGCGGATTTCTGGGAGGCGTGAATCAGGCAGGCGCTTATGTTCGCATCGCGCCTCATGAAGAACGCACGTTTTCGCTGGGACGGCTCTGGACTGAAATCAAAGGGAAATCCACTCCAGGCGTTTCGAGGAAACTACTCGCAGCAGGACGTGATGCAGGAAGTGCGGCGTCGCTTGCAGAAGTATTCGCCGATGCGTGGCTCGGTTCGCAATGCGCCGTCGTTTAACTTCGGCTCGGGCGGCCGCTTCGATATTGATTTTAACTTGCGTGGTCCTGATATCGTCGCGCTGGCGGCTTATGCCGACGAGTTGGTGAAGCGTTCGCAGACACTCGGCGGTATTGTTGATGCTGACACTTCGCTCAAGCTTAATAAGCCTGGACTGCAAGGTTGAGATCGATCGCGCGCGCGCGGCGGACCTCGGCGTCGACAGCACTGACATCGCGACGGCATTGCGACTGATGGTCGGCGGCGAGGACCGCGCCTCGCGCTTTCGTGACGAATCGATCAACGAAGACTACGACGTGCAGTTGCGACTTGCTGAGCAGGATCGCAGCGACGTCGCCACGATCCAGCGCCTTTACGTGCCCTCCTCGCGCGGCGGACTGGTGCGCCTCGATAATCTGGTGAAGATCAAGCGCGACACCAATCCGTCACGCATCGATCGGCTGAATCGCGAGCGCCTGGTGTCCATGCGCGCTTCAGTGGCGCCGGGTACGCGCTGGCTGACCGGATTGAGGCGCTTCGCGGCGAAGTGACGAAGATGAATCTTGCCGGCGGCCTATACGACAACGGTTTCCGGCCGCGCTCGCGAGTTGGAACGCACTTTCACTGAATTCGTCTGGGCATTCATTCTGTCGGTGATGTTCATGTACATGATCCTGGCGTCTCAGTTTGAGAGCACGATTCATCCGCTGACGATCCTGCTGAGTTTGCCGCTGTCAGTTCCGTTTGCGCTGCTTTCGCTCTGGGCCACCGGCGATACGCTGAATCTTTATTCAGCCCTCGGCATTCTCGTGCTGTTTGGCGTGGTGAAGAAGAACTCGATTCTGCAGATCGATCACATGAACAGCTTGCGCCAGCGAGGCATGGAACGTTACGAAGCGATCATGCAGGGAAATCGCGATCGACTGCGCCCGATTCTGATGACTACGCTCGCACTGGTCGCCGGCATGTTGCCGCTGGCGTTGGGCACAGGTCCGGGTGCCGAAGAGCGGCGCTCAATCGCGGTTGTCGTTATTGGCGGACAGATGCTTTCGCTTTTGCTGACCTTGATTGCGACCCCGGTGGTTTACTCTTTGCTTGACGATCTTAGCCAGACGTCGAAGCGGAGGAAAGTATCTACAGCTTCTTCAGGCTGGTGGGAACGGTTTCGGAAGCCGGGACGAGATCCCGAGCTTCCGTCCGAGGCCACGCTCGAGACTCGCGCGGTGAGAGACGACGACCACGATCATGAACACGTGCGTGTAGTTGTTCCAGACTAGTGACCCAGCCCTTAAGATCTTCCTCCCGCGATCATTTCAGCCCTGCCAAAAGGGTTTTCTGCCGCGGAACCGCCCTATAGTCAGCTAGGCGATGACTGGTCGCCGGCAAAGACTCTTGTAAGTGAGTCAGCTACTGTCCTATACTCCAATATGTGAATGTTGGTCGTAGGACGGCCAACCTCAACCAGTACCCGGTTAATCGCCCCGTTCGACCTCTCAATTAGCACTTCAAAATTCGCGGTTTGCTTTAGTTCCCACCCCAGTACATAAGCGCTGGCGGATGCCATTCCCGCACAGGAGTTACTTACGTTGACTCTTTCTAAGAATACCGAAAACGACGGCTCGAGTATTTCGCTCTCGCCCGATACAGTCCTGCAGGGACGTTATCTCATCGTCCGCCAACTCGGCCGGGGTGGCATGGGCGCCGTTTATGAAGCATTGGACCAACGGTTGGGAATCACTGTCGCCTTAAAAGAGACGCTCTCAGCAGAACCCTCGATGCGCAGGCAGTTTGAGCATGAGGCCCGGTTGCTTGCCGGCATGCAGCATCCGGCGTTACCGCGAGTCAGTGATCACTTCGTTGAGGGTGATCGCGCGTTTCTGGTTATGCAGTACATAGGCGGGGTAGACCTCGCTAAAATAATCTCGCAACAGCCTGGGCCATTTCCGCGTGAACAGGTGATTGCCTGGGCCGATCAGTTGCTCGATGCGCTTATCTATCTCCACTCGCGCGATCGCCAGGTAATTCATCGCGACATTAAACCTCACAACATAAAACTCACTTCAACCGGCCAGATCGCCTTGCTGGATTTTGGTTTGGCAAGAGCACAGCCGGCGGATACTTCGGTAACGGCGTCGCAGGCCTTCTTTGGATACACGCGTCACTACGCGCCGCTCGAACAGATTCAGGATCAGCGCACTGATCAGCGCAGCGATATTTATGCCCTGGGCGCAACTCTTTATCACTTACTAACCGGAATCAAACCGCCCGACGCGCTCGTTAGAGCTTCGGCGCTGGTGAGTTCTCAACCAGATCCGCTTAAACCCGCCGACGATATTCATCCGGCAGTAGGACCTCAAATTGCGGCAATACTCACAAAAGCATTGTCGCAGCGACCTGAAGATCGTTACGCCACCGCCGACGAGTTTCGCGAAGCTTTCCGGCGGATGGGGCGCACCAGCGAAATTGCGAGCGTCATCAGCGATGACCTTGATGCGGGAGTTGTTCCCAGGACGATACCCGCGGCTCGCGAGCCTTTCGTAAGCATGGATGAAGGAACCGTGTTTAAGGGAGCGGTGGTGCAAATGGCGATGGTTGAGTCTGCTCGCCGTTTTGGCCCGGGCGCGCTGACTGTCACTTTTGTTTTGCTCGTTGCGTTGGCTGGGGGAGTATTGTACGGATCGCCGAGTTGGTTTAAGTCTGGGACGAAGGAAGCCGCGGCTAACGAAGCCGGCTTGCTTCCGGTTCAACGCTCCGCAGCGACTACGCGAAAAACGGAACGTCTCCAGCTCCCGGGAAAAAATCGGACGACGAAAAACGAAGACGAAATAGCTGGCCGTTTAAAACCCACTAAAAACCCTGAAAAGACTGAATCCATGGTTGCGAAGCGCGTGGCTGCCTCGGACAGCAACCGAGTGCCGACCGTTTCCCATCCAAGGCAGTCGAGTGGTCGACCCCGAGTAAGTCCACCGAGCATCCGTTTACCCAATCCGGAGTTTCGCGAGAATGCTCCGGCGCGTTCGACCGAGTCGCCTCGGGCCTTTCGTATGTCTTCAAGCGTCTTACCGATCCCGGGTCCAAAGTTTTACCGCGCTGCTGATGGGACACAGATCGTGAAGTTTCCTGACGGGACCACGCGAGTAGTCCGACACTGATCCGAATAAACCTCGATGCAAAGATCAGGGACGTTCAGTTTGTGAGCGTCCCGTTTCTATTCTTCCGCTTGCATGCCGGGGATTGTTTAATCTGACACGGGCAATGGATTCTCGGCGTTAATTCACCTCAGAGACAACGCCTAAGCCATAGGCCTGCTGGGAGAATTAGCGTTTCGCACAACCTTGCGTACCCCTGAATCGCCGCGAAGACAATCGTGGTAGACTACCCGACTACCCGAAATATTGAGTTCATTTGGAGCGCGCTTTCCGCCCAGCGAGGTTGATTTGTGATGATGGATGCAGGATCGGAATCGCAACCAGCAAAAGAGCCGCCGAAGGCTGGATCTGTTAGCGAAATGCTAACGGCTTCTTTGGGAACCTACCAAAGCGTGATTGAAGCCAGTCTCAGCGAAGCCGAAAGGCAGGACGTAGTCCGCAGAATTTGGGAGAAGGACGCGAGCCTCTGGAAAACTGAGGCGGCACATCAAAAGATCATTTTGAACTCGATGGGCTGGCTAAACGTCGCTGATGAAATGATTGAAGTGTCTGCCGATCTGACTGCATTTGCGCAGTCTGTCCGCGATGCCGGCCAGTTTGATCACGTCATGGTTTGCGGAATGGGCGGGTCTTCACTGTGCCCCGAAGTGCTGAGACAAACATTCGGTCGCCAGGCTGGTTTTCCCGAGTTGCTCGTGCTTGATTCGACAGATCCTGATGCCATTGCCGGCTTTGCGAAACAAATAAAGATCGAGAAATGTTTGTTTGTAATTGCCTCGAAGTCTGGAACCACAACTGAGCCGCTGGCTTTCCACAGGTATTGGTTCCATGAAGTCGCTCAGAAATCTGATAATGCGGGAAATTCTTTTGTTGCCATCACCGACCCTGGCTCACAAATGGCTGATACGGCCCGCTCCGAAGGGTTCAGGCAGACCTTTTTGAATCAGCCGGACATCGGTGGCCGCTACTCAGCGCTTTCCTATTTTGGAATGGCGCCGGCAGCCTTGATGGGCCTGGATGTCAGACGCCTTCTTGAACCGGCCATAAGAATGGCGCAGGCCTGCGGAGCCGGTGTGACGATCGGTAAGAATCCCGGCGCGCACCTGGGAGCGATCATGGCGGAGTGTGGGCTAGCCGGACGCGACAAGTTAACGATAATCACGGACCCGAGTCTTTCTGCTGTTGGCTTATGGATAGAGCAACTTATCGCGGAAAGCACCGGCAAAGAAGGCAAAGGCATTGTGCCTATCATAGGCGAGTCAGTTGGACCAGCAGCCTCGTATGGAGCCGATCGTTTGTTCGTTTCCTTGACGGTCGGAAGCCCGGACGATGAAGTTACGGCACAACTCAAAGCGCTCGAAGATCACGGCCACCCTGTGGTCTACCGAACCCTAACCGACCGTTACGATCTTGGCGCTGAGTTTTTTCTGTGGGAGTTTGCCACTGCCTTCGCGGCCTGGCGACTTGAGATCAATCCTTTCGATCAACCAAACGTTCAGGAATCGAAAGATGCGACCCGCGCACTACTGGACATTTTTCAAAAAGAAGGGAAATTGCCGGAACAGTCTGTCATTGCCGGCGATGGGAACTTCACGGTTTTTGGTGATGAACGACTTCGCGCCGAAGCTTTAGCTTACGCGACGCAGGAGGTTTCAGATGTCCTGCGCGGACATCTAGCGCGCGCTGAACCGGGTGATTACGTTGCGGTGCTCGCTTATCTCGAGGAAACGCCTGAGATCAACGAAGCCATCGAGGCCTTTCGCTCGAGTGTGCGCAGGGTAACCAATTGCGCGACCACCACCGGTTACGGCCCGCGTTTCCTTCATTCGACCGGACAGCTCCACAAAGGTGGCCCGGATTCCGGCGTGTTCATTCAACTAACTGCACCGGACACAAACGATCTACCCGTGCCTGGAAAGCCGTATTCCTTCAGCGTGCTTAAGGAAGCCCAGGCGCAGGGTGATTTCGAGTCGCTGTTATCGCACGGCCGTAGGGCGGTCCGGGTTGACCTTGGAACTGATGTGGTCACCAGACTGACAAGATTGAAGGAAGTAGTTGGGAAGGAATAAGGATCCAAAATTGGAAGAAACAGCTAAAGCCAACATCGGGCTCATCGGCCTCGGCGTAATGGGCCAGAATCTCGCCCACAACATCGAACGCAACGGTTACTCGATCACCGTTTTCGATCGCTTCCCAGAGGTGGTTGACGCATTCCTCGCTCGCGCAACTGGAAAACAAATTCGCGGCGCCCACACACCCGAGGAGTTTATCCAATCTCTCGAACAGCCACGCAAGATTATCCTGCTGGTAAAGGCCGGCGACCCCACAGACTGGACCATTAATCTAATAAAACCCCTGCTGAATGGCGGCGACATCGTAATTGATGGCGGCAATTCTCATTTCAAGGACACCGAGCGTCGCGAAACGGAATTGAAAGCAGACGGACTGTTTATGATCGGATCGGGCACCTCTGGCGGTGAAAAAGGAGCGCTCCTGGGCCCCAGCCTGATGCCGGGAGGTGATCGAGCGGCGTATGAGCAAATCAGGCCAATCTGGGAAGCAATAGCCGCAAAGGTTCCCGATGGACCATGCGTAACTTATATCGGCCCGGGCGGCTCCGGCCATTTCGTCAAGATGGTCCATAACGGTATTGAGTATGGCGACATGCAACTGATCGCTGAGGCCTATAGCGTGATGCGGTTTGGTCTGGGCTTATCGGTTGAACAACTGGCGGACACCTTCGATGAATGGAACCGTGGCGATCTTGAGTCTTATCTGATTGAGATATCGGCCAAGATCCTGCGAGTAAAAGATGAGGAAACGGGCAAACCGCTCATCGACCTGGTGTTGGATAAAGCCGGTCAGAAGGGAACCGGCAAATGGACAAGCCAGATCGCACTCGACCTTGGGGTCGCCATTCCAACTATCGACGCGGCGATCGTGGCACGCACTCTTTCGTCGCAAAAGGAAGCCCGGCTGGAAGCAAGCCAAAAACTAAAAGCGATTGCGACTGCTGCTATGTCGAAGGTCACCTCCGAGATGACCAAAGCTATCCACGATGCGCTGTATGCTTCGAAAATTTGTTCCTATGCCCAGGGAATGAATCTTATCAAGGCCGGTTCGGACGCGTTTGGTTGGGGCATCAATCTCAGCGAAGTGGCGCGCATCTGGCAGGGTGGCTGCATCATTCGAGCCAGATTCTTAGGAGAGATAATGCGCGCTTATCGGCGAGATCCCAATTTGCCTAACCTGTTGCTTGACGAGCAATTCAGCAAGGCACTCGAAGAAACTCAGGCGGCGTGGCGCGAAGTGGTAAGTAGCGCGATACGGCAAGGCTTGCCGGTCCTGGCAATGTCGGCGAGCCTGGGTTACTTCGACATGTATCGTGCCGCTGAGCTTCCGCTTAATCTCACGCAGGCCCAACGCGATTTCTTTGGTTCTCATACTTATGAACGTGTCGATGCGCCCGAGCTTGGTTTTGTGCACACTGAGTGGGAAGAACTGCTCGCGAAACAGCTAAGTGAATCCTGAACTTTGAGCACTCCGCGCCGGACGCGTTGCCTTCATTCGCAGCGAGTTGCCAGGTTTCAGCCAACCGTTTTAGGTGCCCACCATGAAGTTTCCTTCAGAGATAATTGTGTTTCAGACAACCGAAGAGCTGGCGGTCGCCGCGGCTGAACGTTTCGCGGAATACGCGCGCAAATCTCAGCAAGGGCAAGGTCGTTTTAGCGTTGCCCTCGCTGGTGGCAAAACACCGAGGCGGGTTTATGAATTGCTTGCCACCGAGAAATTCAGCAATCGGGTGGATTGGGATCGGGTGTTTCTGTTCTTTGGCGACGAGCGATGTGTGCCACCCGTGCATCCAGACAGCAATTACGCGATGGCCCATGACGCTTTGATTTCTAAAGTTGAAATTCCCGCAGCCAACGTATTTCGGCTGACGGGAGAAAGTGAACCGGAGGTGAGCGCGAAGTCGTATGAAAGCCGCTTACGCGAATTTTTTGCTCCGCGTGTTTGGCCGTCTTTTGACCTGACGTTGTTGGGAATGGGAGCGGATGGCCATACGGCGTCTCTCTTCCCTGGATCGGACGTGCTCGACGAATCAACGCGGTGGGTCGTTTCCACAAAAAGCCCCCAGGGTCAATGCCGGCTGACATTGACCCTGGGCGCCTTGAATCACGGTCTGCGCACTATCTTCCTGATTACCGGCGACGAGAAGGCCGCCACTCTTTCAGAAATCCTTTGCGGAGGACCCGGCTCACGCAGATTCCCCGCATCGTTGGTTAAGCCGGTCGACGGAACCGTCGAATGGTTTGTCGATGGCCAGGCCGCCTCAGATCTTTAGCAGTTCACAAACCCGAGGAGCCAAAAGACAATAATAAAAACTAGAATTGTCGAGATGCAACCGCCGCCAAATTTCCATGCGGCCGCGCCTGCAAGCAATCCACGTAAAGGTCCTTCCATTTTTATCTCCAGTGTTTAGCGGCCCGCCGCCGACTTTAACGGTTGAGCCTTTGCCTCTTCCAAACGCGCACCGAGTTCTTCGGCTTTCTGATCGCTCAGCACCTTGCGCGCCTTCTTAAACATCTCACCTTCCTCTTCCTCGACGTGGTGTTCAATGTTCTCCTTGAGCACCGTAAACCTCGCGGTCCACTGCTCATCGCCTTTGTCCATCTTTTCCAACTCGTTTAATAGTTGCTTCACCAGACGATGCTCTTCAAAGGCTTCGAGAGTAATTTCACGAGTCTCGTCAGCCTTTTTCAGTTCCGGATAGAAAATGTTTTCCTCGATGTGGGCATGGACATCGAGCTCAGACTTGAGCTGAGTAAACAATTCTTCTCGAGTTTTGACGCCGCGCTCGGTGGTGGCATCGATCTTTTCGAGCAGGCCTGCCACTTTCTTGTGATCTGCTTTAAGCAACGAAAATGCGTTCATGTTTTTGCTCCCCTTTGGTTGGTGTCGGCTTTACCCTGGTGTGTTCACTCTAGTGTGATTTTCGAGTCCCGGCTGTTGATCTTGCCGATGACTTTGCAACCTTGCGACCCCGACTCCCGGCCTTAACTTGCTGGTTGCTCGCCGGGCGGGCTGCGCTCTTGCTGGCTGATGTGCGTGCACGTGACGGAGCTGCCTTCCTGCTGGAAGCTCTGGTCGAAGTTCGGGTTTTCCTCGTGGCCTTCTTTGCGGTCGATTTGCGGGGCTTGGCCGCAGCCTTGCGCGGCGTTTTGGCTGATTTTGGAGCCTTTGATGCTTTCGCTGACGACCTTGCGGTGACTTTAGTTTTTGACTCGGATTTCGCTGTCGTGCTCTTAGTCTCGGACTTTTTCCTGCCGGCGGATTTTTTCCTGCCGGTTGCCTTGGGGGCAGGCGTTTCTGTTAGTCCAATGAACGTAGCCAAACGTTGCAGTACACCCGGTGTGTTCGGGTTTGCGCTCTTGCCGGCGGCGGCTTTCTTAGTTCCGCGCGTGCCGCGCGGCTGCGCCCCGGTTTGTCGAGCTTTTTCTGCTTCGAGGTCCGCTCCCAGGGTTTCGATCCGTTCTTCACTGAGGGCTTTTCGGGCCTGGTTAAAAAGTTCGCCTTCCTCTTCCTTGACGTGATGCTCAACGTTTTCTTTTAAAACCGTGAGCTTGGCATCCCACTGCTCGTTAATTGATCGCGCACCGGCGAGGTCACCCAGCAGGTCTTTGACTACCTTGTGCTCTTCATATGCTTCGAGGGTTATCTCCCGAGCTTCATCAGTCTTCTCCAGGGCGGGATACAAAACAGTTTCCTCAATATGCGCATGGAGATCGAGCTCGGCCTTAAGCTGTTTAAACAACCTGGTTTTTGCCTCTCCTGAAGCGGACTCGATTTCTGAGAACAGCTGAGAAACCTTCTGATGATCTTTCTTTAGCAGTTCAAAGGCATCCATTATCTTGACTCCCTGAGTTCGTTTGATTGAGGTTTACAATCAGAGGTGAGTCCGAAAACTCACCTCCGGTTGGTCTGCGTATGGCGCAGGGGTGATTATCGTAAAAACTTACCGGGCCCCACTCTCGCCGCCGCCAGTTCCACCACCGCCGGCGCCGCCGCGATCGCCACTCTGCTGACTACCGCCACCTTGCTGCCCGCCGCCACCGCGCTGCTCGGCGCCGCCTTGCCTGTCTCCGCCCTGCTGACGGCCGCCGCCACCACCGCCGGCGCCGCCGCGATCGCCACTCTGCTGACTACCGCTACCTTGCTGCCCGCCGCCACCGCGCTGCTCGGCGCCGCCTTGCCTGTCTCCGCCCTGCTGACGGCCGCCGCCACCACTGCCACCCTGTTCACCGCCTCCACTTTGCTGATTCTGATCTTGATTATTTTGTTCCATTTCGATTCCTCCCTCTGCTCGTAGTTAATAAGCTCCGGTCGGCCGTGTTCTTTAAGGCCTGCGTTTTATTTCAACTTCATAAATCTGAAGGTTCGCATGTTAACCGGACAGTTTCTTGCTTGCGCATTGATAGCGGCAAAACGGGTGCCACAGAAAGCGAGAGCAATCTCTCTCAAGTCGTTCAATCGCGTTTAGTGTTCGGTAGCGATCACACCGAGGCGCGTTTCATGAATTTGAGCAGCGATCGTTCCGCGGCGTGAAGTTTGTGGCCACGATAGTTGAGTAGCTGGTTAAGGGAATTGAAATGGCGGTCAATGGTTCTTCCGGTTTCAAAGTTTTTGATGATTTCAGGACAGATGTAGGAACTCCGGCAAACCGCAGGGGTGTTGCCTAGTACTTCAGCAGTTTCCTTGATCGCTGCTACAACTTTTCGCCGGCGCGTAGCTGGAGTAGATTCTGTTTCTGCGCCAACCCGAGCGAGTGCACAGGCACACACCAGAGTTCCGGCCCAGGTGCGGAAATCCTTGGCGCTAAAATTCTCACCCATTACTTCGCGGATGTATGCGTTGATGTGTGGCCGAGTCACATTAACGAATTCGCCGTTGCCGTTTTTGTACTCAAACACTTCGCGCGAAGGATGCTTCAACAAGCTCCTCACCACTCGTGCCACTTGACGATCCTTCAACTCACGATGCTGTCGCACGCCCGACTTACCGGGAAAATCAAATTCAATTATGTCACCTTTAACTTTCACATGTTTGGGCCGCAGCGTTGCAATCCCGAAGCTTCCGTTTTCACTCGCGTAAACGTGACTACCCGGCCTCATGAAACAGGTTGAAAGTATACGAAGAATTGAAGCCATCACGCGTTCCCTTTCGAGTCCGGGTTGTCTGAGTTGCACGGCGACAGCAGCGCGCATTTTCGGCAACGCTTCCGCGAATTTGATCAGTCGCTGAAACTTCTTGCTGTCCTGACGCCGCACGTGATTCTCGTGATAGCGATATTGCACGCGGCCCGCGGCGTCCTTGCCAACCGCCTGAACAGCTCCCCCAGCGGCTGCATTGATCCATACTTCGGTCCACGCCGGGGGAATCCCCAATTTTTTGATCCGATCGAGCTCGGCTGCAGTCACTCTTGCTCCATCGCTGCGCCGGTATTTGAAGCCCCGCGCGGGTGCCCCCAAACGGGCGATGCCCGTTTTTTGTAACTGTTGAATGCGTGTCATGATGTGCGGGAATTCCCACCTGCCCGGATAAGACCTGGCCGCTCGTTAATCACAGCGTGAGCGAGGTCCATGCGGTTGAAATGATTATCTCCGTCGGCCTTGCCATTTCGATCGTTCGTTTTGTGTAGGCTTCCTGTACAGCTCCGTCGCCCGCTTGTTTATTAACAGACCACCCTTTTTGTTCTGACAATCCAGCGCGCGGGCAATTAGCAATCCAGTGGCGATCCCAGTGGCAATCGTGGTGCCACCTCGATTCCTCAAGTTTACGGTGGTCTATTAAGCCAACCTGCGGAATTGTCGATGGATTTCAGGGCACGGAGAATCTCGACAGAGTATCGGGCGCAGGATTTGCAGAGAAGATTTACAAAAGAGCTTACTTCTCAGTGCAAACAAATCACCGAGGGAGGGTGACAGAGGAAATGCCAAGGGGAGACAAAGGTGCGTACACCGACAAACAGAAACGCCAGGCTGAGCATATCGAAGAAAGTTATGAAGAGCGTGGTGTCTCGAAGAAAGAAGCCGAAGCGCGCGCCTGGGCCACAGTGAATAAAGAATCCGGCGGAGGAAAGAAGAGCGGCTCAGGTCGAGGGAAGAAAGCAGATCACAGCGCCTCTAGAAAAGGCGGCAAGAACGCCGCTAAGAAGAGTGTAAAAAAATCAGCAAAGGAAGCGAGCAACAAAACTCGCTGAACCGTAGCGCGGGGAAAATCTGTTACGAGGAGACGTGCTACCCGACAAATAGATGGCAACCAAACGCGCAGCGAAAACTAAACGTCCGAGGGTTGCCAACCAAACTGCGACTAAAAAATCGGCGCTCGCCGGGCAGCTCAAGGAGCCTAAGTCTCCCATGCCTGCCCAGCACCAACGAAAACCCGGTTTTGAGTCGAAACTTTCGCCACGGCCGCGTTACCAGGCGCCACACTACCAGGGTTCAGGCAAACTAAAAGGCAAGGTCGCTTTGATAACCGGCGGCGACTCTGGAATCGGCCGCGCTGTTGCGGTTCTCTTCGCGCGTGAAGGCGCCGATGTAGCGTTTACTTATCTACCGGCTGAATCGAGGGACGCCCGTGAAACTCTCCGAGCCATCGAGTCGGAAGGACGCTCGGGCTTGTCAATTTCAGGCGATCTCACCGAACCGAAGTTTGCGTCTGACGCAGTGAAACAAACCGTGTCGGCTTTGGGCCGGCTGGACATCCTGGTTAACAACGCCGCCTATCAACAACATCAGAAGACAGTGGCAGATCTTTCTGAGGAACAGTGGGATCGTACATTCAAGACCAATATCTATGCCTATTTTGTTATGGTGAAAGCAGCCTTGCCACACTTGGCAAAAGGCAGCGCGATCATCAACACCGGATCAATTACGGGTCTGGAAGGCAGCAAGCACCTACTTGACTACTCAGCCACCAAGGGGGCCATTCATGCATTCACGAAATCCCTGGCGCAAAATCTGGTGGAGCAGGGAATACGGGTTAACTGCGTGGCGCCCGGACCGGTCTGGACACCGCTGAACCCTTCAGACAAAGCGGCAAAAGATGTAGCGAAGTTTGGCGCGGACACTCCGATGAAGCGTCCGGCCCAACCTGAAGAGATTGCGCCGGCGTTTGTTTTCTTCGCTTCAGAAATAGATTCGAGCTATGTGACGGGTGAAGTCTTAACGCTTCTCGGTGGCGACACCACCGCGGGCTAATTTGTTATTAACTATTCAAAAAGGAGAAAAGTTATGGGAGACAACGGTGGGGGCGGCAGTGCAGGCGTGGTAGCAGTTTTGGTGATCTTTGTGATCATCGTCATAGTTGGCTTGTTCATGTTTGGTGGACGTCTTTTTGGCGGCAGCAAAAATGTTGACGTCAATATTAGCGCGCCGTCGAAGTAGTCAACGGTGAACCACAAAGAGGCGACTTCTTTCTGGGAGCGCGGGCGCCCTCGCCCGCGATCTTCCGCCATATTCATCGTCCGACAATTTGGGTGGTTGCACAGCGCGGGCGAGGGCGCCCGCGCTCTCCAATGGCCGATCCCTTCTACCCTTACTATTTCACTGCTGACGCGGCCTTCTGGTTTTCCGCGTCGAGCCAGGTTTTAAGGGGCGCGAAGTAGTCGATGATCGCAGTTGCGTCCATCTTGTCTTCGCCGGTCATTGCCTTCAGAGCTTCCGGCCAGGGTTTGCTCACGCCCATCGCCAACATCTGTTTGAGTTTCTCGCCGGCTTTCTTATTGCCGTAGATCGAGCACTGGTACAACGGACCGCTGAAACCTGCTTCGCGGCACAAGGCGCGGTGGAATTGAAACTGAAGAATGTGGGCCAGGAAATACCGCGAATATGGGACATTTGCCGGAACGTGGTACTTCGCGCCGGCGTCAAAGTCGTCTTCGGTGCGGGGCCCCGGCGGCACGATGCCTTGATACTTTTCGCGCAGCTCCCACCAGGCTTTGTTGTAGTCTCCAGGTTTGATCTCACCAGAAAAAACTTTCCAGCGCCACTGATCGACCAGATAACCAAACGGCAGAAACGCGACTTTGTCGAGTGCGCGTTGCAGAAGAAATCCAGTGTCCGCACTTGGATCAGGCACGCTGCCGATTAACCCAAGCTCTTTCAAATAGGGTGGGGTGACGGACAAAGCCATCGTGTCGCCAATGGCTTCATGAAAGCCGTCGTTGGCACTGTCGCGATATAGGAAAGGTTGGCCTGCATAGGCCATCTGGTAATAGTTGTGACCCAATTCGTGGTGTACGACCGTGAAATCTTCTTCCGTGATCTGAATGCACATTTTCAGTCGCACATCTTTTTCGTAGTCGATGTCCCATGCGCTGGCGTGACAAATCACTTCATGGTCGGCGGGTTTACTGAACAACGAGCGATCCCAGAAAGTGGGCGGCAACGATTCGAAACCGAGTGAGGTGAAGAAACCCTCGCCATAACGAACCATTTGTTTTGGATCGGTGTTGCGGGCTTTAAGAATGGCCGTTAGATCAAAGCCGCGGTCGCCGGTCTGGGGCGCGAGCAGAGGATAAATATTCCCCCATTGTTGGGCCCACATGTTTCCCAGTAGATGCGCGGGGATGGGCTTGTCTTCAGGAACAACGTCCTTGCCATATTTCCCGGCCAGCTTGTGTCGCGTATAGGTGTAGAGCGAATCATACAACGGCTTGACCTGGAGCCAGAGTCGCTCCATTTCAGCAGCAAATGCGTCGGGCTCCATGTCATACTTTGCTCGCCACATTGCCCCAGTGTCCTTAAATCCCATTTCAGTTGCACCCTTATTACTGAGCGCGACAAAACGTTCATAGTTTTTCCGATAGGGCTTGGAAATCTGGTGCCACCCGAGCCAGGTGCGCTTTAGCTCCTCAGGATCGCGGCTGTTGCCCATGATCGCGCCGAGCTCGTCAATTCCCATGCACTTACCCTGGTCGCCTTGCGGACAAAATTTGCCTTTGCCATAGTCCCCCTCGAGGGAAGCAGCCAGTTTTGTGATCTCATCGCGTTCGGTCGGATCCTTTGGTGCGGGCAGGGTGAGCGCTAGTTTTAACAACTTCAGCTTGCGGGCGACGTCGGGGGGTAAATCGAGGCCATCAAACCGTTTTGATTCCTCGGCGAGTCCCGTCGTCGCTGTGATTACCGATTTGTTCGCTTCGGCCGAAAGGGCCTCAGTGTCATCGGTAAGGTAAGTGCTTTTCACCCAATCCGCGCGACTGTATTTGATGTTGAGCTCAAACAGTTTTTTCTCGGCGTCGGTGATGAACTTCTCAGCTTCGGCAGCCGTAGCTTTTCCTCCGCTGTTTACGGCTGGATCAGCGGGTTGATTACAGGATGAAGTTAAAGCGAGCCCGACGAAGAGACTTCCGATAGCGCCGATCCACACGCGACCGCGACGGATAGAATTCATAGTTTCCTCCAATAAAAAACTGCCCGAACCTTACTGACGAAGGGGATGTGAGGAATTGTAACCACTTGCCAAAGAGTTTGAAAGCTTCCAGATAATCACTTGACTGCTGCCCGGAATCGCTCCCGTGCCTTCGGCGCTAATCGAATCCGGCAAAAACTAATTTCAAAAGAATATTCCGCAATTCATGAAGTCGTGATAACTTGCCACGCATTGGAAGGAAGGTTGGACCAGATGAAGTTTGCGCACGACTCAATCAAATCAAAGACGAAGGCCCAGAATGAAAACTTTTGTTTCGACATCGAAACCACTCAGGGCCACTTCTTCGCGGTGCTGGATTTTGCGCCGCACGACTATGCGAATCTCAACGCCACCCTCGCCAGCAAACTGGAAACCGTAGCCGGTTCTTTTGCTTCGCTTTCCAAATTTTCGCCCGATCTTTTTCTTGGATTTCTGGCAAGGGAGATTAACAATTTCCTACATCACCTGGGTGAACAATCCAGCGGCCCGGAGATTTTTTGCAGCGCCGCGCTGTGTGTTGTCGGAGGTAGCCGGCTTCATTACCTGATCTGCGGCGACGTCAGAATCGAGATCACAGGTGGTCGGTTCCTTTCTCTCACTGGGGGAGCGGCCGAGGAACCTAGTATCGCAGGTGATTTGAAAACGCCGGCAGCAAGGTTAGCCCGGAAGGCGAGATTAGATCGGTTGGGTGACGATAAATTGGACGCTCCTCTGACGGACCAGGTCGATTCGTTCGATCTTCTTGACGATGATGTGGCTTTGATTATGACCCGGGGCCTCGAAGCTGGGTTCGGCGCCAGGCAGTTGCTGAAGGACCTGGTGGATCCTGCTGCGCGCGAGCCGCAGGTTATCTGTGAGACGCTGATGAGGGCCAGCGCTTCGAGTAGCGATGACCGCACTGTGGTCGTGATTACCGGGCCCTACGAACAAGATGCAAACCCTCTGACCGGCGATCTAACCAAAGCGATTGCGCTGTTGGAGGCGCGGGTAAACATCCTGGCGGAAAGCGAAGCGATTCGCGCCGCCTCGCCTCCCGTTGTCGAACCAGCCGGGATTTCTAAACGCGATTTAGAGACGGAGGTAAAGATTGAAGCCCTAAAGACAATGTTGACGGCGAAGGCTGCCAAGGATGATCTCTCCAGATTTGATGAAAAGCTTCAGACTCTGAGTGCTGCACTCGAGGACAGGGCGGCGAAAAATGATCTCGCTCGCATTGATGACAAGCTCCAGACCTTAAGCGCCGGACTAAAGGTTACGGCAACCAAGGATGATCTCGCTCGCTTTGATGACGAGCTCCAGACCTTGAGCGCGGGACTAAAGGTTACGGCAACCAAAGATGAGCTCGCTCGCTTTGATGCCAAGCTCCAGACGCTTATTACTGTTATCCAGGGTAAAGCAGGCAAGGAGGATTTGCTGGAGCTTACTGAAAAGTTTACTCCTTTGATCGCTTCGATGGAGGGCAAGGCCGCCAACGCTCCGCCGCCTGCGGTTGAGACAAGAGAAGCATCCGGGAATCGGCGGTTCTCAGTTGGCTCAGTGCTAATACTAGTGTTGTTGGTCGCAGCGGGATCGGCCTTCCTGGGCGCCTGGCTGCAATCGCGAATGTTCCAGCGAGCACTAGTGTCGAACCAAATTGCGCCCCTGCCGCCGGCACCCACTCCTGAGCCAACCGCGGTTCCCAATCAATCCAATCTGGCTCCGAATCAACCGAGCGGAAGCGCTGCCGAAGTGAGCGTGAAAACGGGCGACTCTTTGCGGAACATTGCTGATCGATACAATGTTTCGCTTGAAACTATCAAGGAGATGAATCCTTCCATCAAGAATTGGAACCTTATCAAGATTGGAGAGAAAATTAATGTGCCGGCCCAACCTCAACCTCTGGCTCCGGCCAGTCCCGTTCCCACGCCTATTTCCACGCCGGCAGAGGCAGCATCAGTTCCGCCGCTTACTACCAGTCCGGAAGGCACTATCGAAGTTACGGTTGGGCCAGGTGATTCACTGAACAGATTTGCTCAACGATTCAAATCTACTCCGCAGCGACTGAAGGAACTGAACCCGCAGGTCAGCAATTGGGCAGGAATCCGCACTGGACAAAAGCTGCTGATGCCCAGCCCGCCAGGTTAGGTCCAGATCTTTCCGACCGGCAACGCACATTCGAATTTTCTTCGGATGGAGAGATTGGTTCAGTTTCGACCCACGTTTAACGACGCGCCGGCAAGAGGACTTGAGGGGGCAGCGATGTTTTCCGCAAGAGGCTGATCTGCCGCCGGGGGCAGGGAATCGGTTTGGGATGCAAATCTGGTCTTCAAACGATTGATTGGCTTCTCATAGAAGTAAAACGACAACGCCGCAATACCCAGGGCCAGCGCCAGTTTCACTATCGGCTCCCACCGGCCCAGCCAATAGATACTCACATTTCTCACAACCAACCAATGCCAAAGATAAAGCCCGTAGGAGATATGGCCGAGCCATAGGAGCGGCGGAAAACGTAACGCTGCCGAGAGAATTCTGGATGGTTGGTTAGCGGCGCCGTAAATTATCAACCCGGAAAGTAAAGCAACACCTGTGAATCCCCCGCGGTAAAGAAACAGATCTGAAAAATCACTCAAAAAAATCAGAACTCCCAGCGCTCCTGCGGACACGACGGCGGAAACGCGCACCCAGGATTCGCTCCGCCTCTTGAGTTTGCTGGAATCCAGCAGTCCAAATAGACATCCCACCAAAAGTGCGTCGGCCCTCGTGTCGCTGCCGTAGTAAAGCCGAGTCAGATCAACACCGGCCTCCAGGAGCCGGTATCGTTGCACGACAATGGCGAGAACAACAATCACCAGACCAGCCGCAATGAATTTCCGTTTCACCTTGAACGCCAAACACGCAAACAACAACAGTGGCCAGAGCAGATAGAATTGTTCTTCGATTGATAAGGACCAGGTGATTGCGGTGGGATCGAGCGAGGTATCCCACCCCATGGCCATTCGCCAGTTGGTTGCATAGAAGACAGCCATCGCAATCAGTTTAAGTTGCCGAACCGCCTCAATTGATTGAGTGAACAACGCGAGCAGCAAGGCAGAGACGAGGAATAGTGCCAACGCTGGTCCAAGTCGTAACACGCGTCGCATGTAGAAATTCCGCAAGCTTATGGTTTCGGTTGCGGCAAATTCTGCGAGCAACAAGCTGGTAATCAGGAAGCCACTGAGAACGAAAAACAGATCAACGCCAAGAAACCCTCCGGATAAGGAAAAGGGGGTCAGCTGATGGTGAATTATTACGAAGGAGATTGCGATCCCGCGTAGTCCGTCCAGCTCCGGCACGTGCTTTCTTGGAAACGTTTGCATCCCTGGCCGCTAACTCCGCGTGATTGCATGCCGGAAGTCGGATCCCAGTTGATCATGACGTCGGGGGCAAAACTGGCGAGACCTAAGGACTAACTAGCTTCTTGGAAATATTGCGTTGCCACGCTTCGAAGTTGCGCACGCGCCGTTTTGCTTGCTTGCGAGTAAGTTGTAGTTCTTTCGCTACCGAGTCGATGCGAGCAGTGCGGTCATTTTTCTTATCGTAGCGATCACCGGGGGCGCTGAGGTAGATCTCATAGGCGCGGGTCCACTCGGCCTTCACGTCAGGAGTGGCTTGAATACCTCGTAATTCTGGCATGTCGGTTTTTTCCTTGTATGAAAAATAAATTTTGGCGGTGAATTCTAACAGTGTGCACCGCGGAGTGGTAGCGGAAACTTATGAAGTGGGCGTAAGGAGAATTTCATGTGCCTTGCAACAATCCAAAGCACATGTCGCAGATCTGAGATCAAACAAAACCGAACCGGTTTGAACCATCGGCAAAATTTGTCCGGCTGGTTGCCAACCAGCGTCGGCAAAAAATCATTTTGATTTTGTTTTGCCTCTGACGGTTTTCACGCTGGTTGCCTTTTCTTCCTCCGGCTAAGCAATGCCAGTAGCTTCGCTACCGGCCTCAGCCGCGCCGGTGATTGCGCCTGCGCTGCCCCGGCTAGCACGGCCTTGAGGTTCGGAGTGTTCGCTTAGCTTTTATCAATAGGCTGATCCCGAATTTCTTTCCAGAAGACTTTCGGCTTGAAGCTTTCTTATTAGCAGACTTGGACTTCTTAGCAGAAGTGGTTTCTTCTTCCCGGACGTCTCCCCGATTTCCTGGTTCCGGATTTCTGCTTTGCTACCACGCTCTCTCTTATCACTGGGGGAAAACCCATATGAAGCAGCGCTTTCTCAACTTGCTGAGAAAGCGCTGCCTGCTGTGGACGAGGCTATAACGACAACCACGTCTCAGTTCCACGCCAGCAAGAGCCGCCGCGCTTATAGCCCTGATGCCGTAGGCCGAGCTAACCCTGGTGCCGTAGGCCGAGCGTTAAAGCCTTTTCAGCCGCGGCGTTACCGGCTTAATGACTAGACGGCCCTGCGCCCTGAGACGAGGTTGATGATAAATACAACCAACGCAACCACGAGCAGTAAGTGAATCAGGTTTCCGGCGAATCCGCCAATGGCACCGATCAACCAGAGAATGAGCAAAATTACAAGAATCGTCCACAACATAGTTTTTCTCTCCTTCTTGTTATACGGGTCGTTAATTCTTCGATCACCGCCACCGGAGCAATGCTCATGCCATTTTCTCGATCTGTCGAAGTTTTTCCAGGAAAAGCGGGCCCAGGCGCTTCTAACAAACGCCAAAGTGTCGACTCGCGGCGCAATCTGGGCCTACCCAGAAGCTTCGGAGTGCATCAGAACAGGTCGGTGGAGGGTAAGAACGGAGAGAAGCGTTGTGCGAATTCAATTCAAGAAATCTTCGGCCGGTTGGATATCAAGGCTTTGAGGAAAGTGTGAGTGAAAAGTTGGGATCATTGGGGCTTTACTGTCTGTCCAACCTGACAAGCTTAGTGGATCCGGAGATTTCGGTTGCTCGCGCCAGGATCTGTGTTGACAAATTGAGGAACTGTAACTATATTGGTTACAGAAGATTACCCAGGTTTAGAATTCAGTCATTTATGTCCACCAGTAGCCGCTTTGCTGTGGCAGTGCACGTCCTGACGCTGATGGCGTGGGCGGACGATGAGCCACTCAAGTCAGACCACGTAGCCGAGAGCGTGAACACCAATCCCGTGGTGATCCGCCGAATGATTTGTGAGTTGGCCGAATCAAAGCTCGTGGTTTCGCAAACTGGATCTATGGGCGGATCAAGACTAGCCCGACTACCGGAAGAGATTACGCTGCTTGATATTTATCAGGCGGTGGAGTCGCGCGGCGTCTTTTCGCTGCACCGGCACCCCCCCAATCCTGATTGCCCAGTCGGAGTGAATATTGGCACGGTGCTTAACGACGTGTTGGACGAGGTTGATTCGGCAGTTGAATCCGTCCTGGCAAACATCACCTTGAAGGAAACGGTTGGCAGGTTGAAGCCCTGTGTAAAAACCGTTGGCGCCAACGGGCGGCTGCAAGGAGTCAAAAACCTGGGAGCGATGACTGCTTCCAAGAGAAAAAACGGCAAAGAACACGTTTTGTCAGCACGAAACTAGTGTGCAGTTGCGTTCGTATTATTTGCGGTTTGGTTGCAATAAATCCAAGTGGTGAGTTGGCGTTGCGAGACGCTCATCACAGTCGAATCAGATCTCGCATCAAAGGAAAATTAACAATTGACTAGGCTTCAGAAAGACCAGGATGGGGTTGAGCCGATGGATTCGGTCAAACCGAATTTTTCAGGCGCCCACGAAGAGCTACTCGAGGACGCAGTTTCTATCGAAGACATCGACGAGGTGCTGGAGAAACTCGCCACCGCCGGGGTCAGCGGCACTGATACGGATGAACCGGTGATCGGTGAAACTTCATCTTCAGCTTCGCACCCGGAAGACGATGATAATGCTCCCGAGGAAATGGAATTGGACCTTTCCGCGGGTGAACTGGATAAGACCTCGGATCCGGTGCGCGTCTACATGCGCGAAATGGGTGTGGTGCCTTTGCTGAAACGCGAGCAAGAGGTTTCCATCGCCAAAAGAATTGAATGGGGACAAAAGCGCGCGCAAAAAGGGATCACGCGGTCGCCGATGGCTGTGGCGGAGCTACTCCAGATCGGGACTGAGCTCGAGGCCGGTAAGATCGGAATCCGCGACGTGGTTAATTTTTCCGATCAGATGGAAACGGAAGAGCACGAGGATAAGACGGAAGAGTATCTCCAGTGGACTATTGAAGGCATTCAGAACATTCGTAAGCTATATAAACGCGGATTGAAAGAGCTTGAAGCGATGAGCGCCGAGATGAAGGTCAAACGCGCCAAAGGTTCGAAGAAACTGGTTCGCCTCCGGCGCAAAGTGGCCCGCACCCGGCTGGATATTGCTCACGAGATCGGCGGCCTGCATCTCAAGGAAGCTGTGCGGCAGCGGTTGATCGCTGCGATTGCCAAGCTGCATCGGGAAACTCGAACCCTGGAGCGCGAGATTGAAGCCAACAATCTGAAGCTTCAGAAGAAGCGGTTGAAAGCGGACGACATTAAGGAATTCAAACGCCAGATATCAGCAGCGAAGAAACGACTGAAGGAAATCGAAGCCGAACATCATGTTTCGGCGCTGGAGATCAAGCGTTCACATCAAATGATCGTCACTGGCGAGGCACAAGCTGCGCAGGCTAAGCACGAGCTGACGGAAGCGAATCTGCGTCTGGTAGTGTCGATTGCCAAGAAGTATCAGAACCGCGGACTTCAGTTTCTGGACCTGATTCAGGAAGGCAATCTCGGCCTGATGAAGGGAGTTGACAAGTTTGAATGGCGCCGCGGTTACAAGTTTTCAACTTACGCCACCTGGTGGATTCGCCAGGCAATTACCCGCGCGATTGCCGATCAGGCGCGCACGATTCGCATTCCTGTGCACATGATCGAGGTGATCAATAAACTTCGAAATACGTCGCGCGAATTGGTGAGGGAATTGGGACGCGAGCCGACGACGGAAGAAATTGCCAAGAAGATGGGGATGTCCGTAGAGAAGGTGAGCAAAGCGCGGAAGCTGGTGCAGCAGCCGGTGTCGTTGGAAACGCCGATCGGCGAAAGCGGTGACTCACAGCTGGGCGACTTGATCGAAGACAAATCGAGCACGAGTCCGGCCGAACGCGTTATCACTTCCAATCTGCGGGAGATAACCGGCGACGTGTTGCAGACCTTGAGCCCGCGCGAGGAGCGCGTAATTCGAATGCGGTTCGGGCTGGATCGCGAAGGGCACGAGCGCACCTTAGAGGAAGTGGGTCAGGATTTTAATGTGACTCGCGAGCGTATTCGGCAGATTGAGGCCAAGGCCCTGAGAAAATTGCGACACCCGTCGCGTGCTCGCGTGCTCAAGAGTTTTATCGAAGGACAACGACAGTAGAGTCAGACGTCAGGGTCTGTCCGATTTTAGTTAATTACTCGACAGGCGGGAATGCCTGTCCCACGAAGAATCAAGGACGAGGAGAATTGAAATGAGTGAGAAGGTTATCCAGGTAAGTGACAGTTCATTTGAAAAGGATGTGCTGCAATCGAGCAAGCCGGTGCTGGTGGATTTTTGGGCTGAGTGGTGCGCCCCCTGCCGGATGTTGGCGCCGACCATCGACGCGATTGCCGAACAGTTTAGCGAATCCGCCGGCGTGGTGAAGGTCAATGTGGACGATAATACTGCCACCGCGCAGCGTTACGGCATCAAGGGGATTCCTACATTGATTCTCTTCCGTGAAGGGAAGGAAGTGGAACGAGTGGTGGGCGCAACCAGCAAAGAAGCTATTGCCCGCATGATTGAAAAGCACGCCGCAGTGGCGAGTGCGGTAGAAGGCAAAACAACCGGGGACCTTAAAATCCACTTTTTTTGGGAACAAGGGGACCAGTCCGCAAGGATTCAAAATTCTTTGATCACCACGAGAAGGCAGGAATGTCTTTCCTACTCTACGCTCGGCCCGCGACTTCGCCAGTCTGCGTGTTCACCCGAATCACCTCGCCCTCTTTGATGAAGAGCGGCACCCGAACCACCAGCCCGGTTTCCACCGTGGCCTGCTTGCTCGCGCCTCCCGCAGCGGTGTCGCCACGCGAGCCAATCTCGGTTGTGGTCACGGCGAGTTCCACGTATTGCGGCAATTGCAGCGACACCGGCGCGCCGTTGTATTTCAGGACCTGAAGCGAGCATCCCTCTTTGAGATAATTGCGATCGGCGCCCACATCTTCGGGCGCGAAGACAAACTGTTCATAATTCTTCTCGTCCATGAAATGAAAGCCTTCGGAGTCGCTGTAGAGGAAATGACGCAGGTGAAAACTCTACGTCCGGTTCATCAAACTTCTCGGTTGCCTTGAAACTTTTTTCCATGGCCGCACCGGTCAGCAATTGCCGTAGCTTTGTGCGCACCATGGTTGCCGCGCCACGCGCGGTGGGTGAGGCGAAGAAGACTTCAAGCACGACGAACGGCTGGCCCCCCACCTCAATCAGCATCTTTCGTTTTAGTTCATTCGCCCCAATCATCGCCATGCGAGTCAGTTCCTTCCGAGTCGAGAGTTGATTCCATTTTAACGCCGAATTAGTTCCAGTCGTTGAATATATCCCTGATCACTCTTCGCACAAAACGAGCGTTTGCTCAGCGGAAGCCGGGCTTTGTGTTACCGTCGGTGGCGTCGATAACTACGAAGGAGCAGGCTCATTACAAATCGGGTTATCAGGGAGTGGTAGAATGACGACCGGAAAAATTGACGCGCTGACTGAAGCGGAGTGAAGCCATCGCGATGAGCAAGCCCGAACTCGAGCGACAGCTAGTCCGAGACGCGAGAGTCGGTGGCGCACACAGTGACGATCAGGAAGAACGGTCATGCAGTACGAACGCCGTTCGAGACGCTGTTGGCGGGGTGCTGACTGATGACGAGCAATTCCAAGCGATCCGTTGGTCTGGAGCCTAGGCACTTTGTCGGGCGTTCGCACTCGGCTACACACTGGGTTATGCGCATAAGAACTCGAAGTCATCGAAAGCTCAAACATTCACAGATCGCAGCATTTACCGACAGCATGGCTAGTGAGCTCTCCACGGTCGGCAAGACCTTCGTGATGCCTACCTTAAACGTCACAAGATCAAGGAACTGTTTGGTTTCGATTTTGACGAAGTGCTTGAAAACATGGGAGGGGGAAGACCCGCTCACCGAAACGCAAAACGGCGAAGCGCCTGCCAAAGAAGGGAGCGACAGCGAAGAAGAGCCTCAAACAAGAAGGGAAAATAGCCCGGCAGTCGAGCGGTGCATTGGTGTCCCGCGTCAGCGTGACTAATGCATCTTAAACGGCCCACCCGAGGGTTCCGCCTCGAGATCGGGTCGGCTGGAATCCTGAACTACCTCATGAAGCTCAAGCACGTTCGCCGCTGAGAAAGCTTCTTTCGGGAGCGAACCGGATTGAGCGTGACCCTTGACGAACTCATCAGACCTCACCCAATCAAGAAAGTTCTGCCGACTCTCCCACAGAGTGAAGACGACATACGGATCGCCTTCATTCACTGGCCGGAGAACCTGGTTCGAAATGAAGCCGGGCATTCCATCTACCAGCCCGGCCCGCTGGCGAAATCTTTCTTCAAACGCTTCGGCATATTCCGGGTTCACATAAATGCGGTTTGCGACGGTGATCATGTAACTCCCCTTTCGGTTCATAGCTTCGATAAAAAATAAATCCAGATAATGCCAATTCAAGCGCCCAGCGTTGGTGGCTAATGGCTGTTGTTTGTCGCCGGCCAGCGCGTGTAAACCCGCGCCGCGTTCATTCGTCAGGTGAAGGCTTCGACCGCAATTGTTTGATTCTCGAGCGACGCGCTTTCTCCTCCAGAGTCTGGTTCTTGACCCCGGCCGGTACCTTGGTCGGAACTCGCTTGGGCGCGCGGTAGTTAAGTTTCTCAATCTTCGCGCGCAACTTTCGCAGACAAAGCGACTTATTGCGGTGCTGACTTCGTTCCTGCTGCGACGTTACCACGATGCCTGAAGGCACATGCCGCAAGCGCACCGCGCTCTCAGTCTTGTTAACGTGCTGACCACCCGGCCCGCTCGATCGAAACGTGTCCACTTCACATTCGCGCAATAGCTCTTCGTCTGACTCGGGTAGTACGATCATGAACGCCTCGGTCACAACTAACTAACACGAAATCGATGTTTGTGCTATGCAGCAGAAATGACCTAGACAGTCCCCGCGATCTCATCGCTTCCGGTTTTGACCGGCCACATCAACGGCGACAGAAAAAGGCGGCGAGATCACGTGAGTGATCCGCCGCCTGATTGCCTGCTGGATCGCAACGAGTTTACCTTACGGGTTGCCGGATAGACCATCGTCAACGGATCGGGCAAGGGAATGCGCTTGATTTGTCCGTCCTTCGCAATTTTCAACGAGCGAGTGTTGCGGCTTGTCGGGATTGCCCTTGGTGATCTCGTCGATGTTGCCCACGACGAGCACGACCAGCTTGTCCGGCTGGAGGTACTTCTGCGCCACGCGCTGCACGTCGTCGGCGGTAACTGCACGAATACGGTCGCGATAGGTGGTCCAGTAGTCCGGCGCTCGCTTGGTAAACTCGTCCTGCGCGAAAACGCCGGCGACTTGTGCCGGCGGTGGAAAAGTTTCGCGGAAAAACTTCGATGAAGGAGTTCTTCGACGTCTCGAGTTCTTCCGCTGTCACTTTCGCCGTGCGCAGGCGGTTGATCTCTTCCATGATGATGTCTATGGCCTGAGAAGTCGTCAGGATTCTTCGATTGAAACGACGCTCGAAAGATTCCGGGGTTATAGGTGCCAAAGCCATAACTGGAACCGGCGCTGTACGCCAAACCCTCATCCGAACGAACGCGCGAAGTGATGCGCGAGGTAAACCCGCCGCCACCGAGAATGTCGTTCATGATCGTCAGCGCGTAGAAATCCGGGTTGTCGCGCATCGAGCCAACATGGCCCAAGGCTCACGCGTCCCTGGTTCACGTCAGGTTTGTGCACGGTATAAACACCGGCTACTGTTTCATAGGGCGTCTTCGGCACAACCGGCGCCGGCTTCCTTGCTGACCGGCCAACCCTTCATTGCGGCTTCGAGTTTCGCGAGCATCTCCTTGGTGTTGAAGTCGCCGGAAATCGCGAAGATGAAATCCACCCGGTTGATAGTATTTCTTATGAAACGCGATCATGTCTTCGCGAGTGATACTTTCAATCGCAGGCTTTGGTCGGTCTGTCGAGCGGAGAAATGATTCGGCGCCGTAAATCAAGACGCGACCACTCGCGATCCTCGATGGCGTCGGTGCTGTCGTTGCGCCGCTCCATGGCTTGCAACAACTGACTCTTCGCCAGCTTGAAGCCGGTCTTCCTGGAAAGCCGGAGTTCTTCAGCATGTCGAAGTAAGAGCGCCAGACCCCTGATCGATATCCTTCGTCAGCAGGTTGAGGCTGGCGCTTGCCCTGTAGCGCGCCAATGCTGCTAGAGATATTGGCGGCGAGAAAAGTCAGCGGCCTCGTCAAACTGCTCGGCGGTCTTCGAGGTCGTGCCGCCGATGCGCATTTGACTTCCCGGTCAGCGACGCGAGCCCTTCTTTGCCGGCCGGATCGAGATAAGCGCCGGTGCGGACGAGCGTGGAAATGTTGACGAGCGGCAAGATCGTGATCTTCGACCAGGTAAACCACGACGCCGTTTGAAAGCACGTGGCGATACTGCTCGCGCTTCGGCGGCGTGTAGCTCAGAGTGGTGTACTTCAGATCGCGCGGATGCGCGGGAATTTGCTGAGCTTGTGCCAGCAAGCGCTGGGCGATAACGACAGCACGGCCAAGGCCACGACTGCGCAAAGCGCGCTGAAATTCTTATGTGGATTTCTGGAAGATTCCTCATGCTTTTGTTCATCATTACTGATTACCTCCTTCGAGTTGCTTGAGGCGATCTTCCAGCATCTTCTTGACCACCTTGAAGAAATTCTGTTTTTCGGCGGGGGCTGCTGCCCACTGTTGTTCGATCCGCGGGAGCATCATTTTGAGTCTGTTCGGCCTTGGCTTGCGCGAGCATCCCCTTCATCTGTCCGATTTGCGCCTTCTCCTCGTCGGTAAGACCGGCGAGCGCAGGATCTTCAGCCGCCGCCGCGTTCGGCCTTCTTGGTGTGGTAGATCGCGATGGTGCGGTTCTCGGGTTTGAAGTAGGTGTTCGCGACGCGCCGGATGTCTTCCGGCGGTCACGGCCTGATGACGCGCCGGATCGGTGTTGATCGTTTCCCAGCCGCGATTGTTGTCACGCAGCAGGAGTTGCACCATCAGGCCAAAGTTCGACTGCAGGCCGCGGAAGTTGTTGGCCGCATACTGGTTCTTGACCTTCTGCAACTCCTTGTGCGTCCACCAATTCCTTCTGCATTTTCTCGATCTCTTTGTAGAGCGCTTGCTCCACCTCTTCGGGCTGTCTTGCCGGGTTTGGCGACGCCGCTCATCTCGAAGTAGCCTTCATACTTGCGCGCCGTCCTGACCGGCGCTGGCGTTGTTGGCGACCGCCTGTTGCAGCACGAGCGACTTGTAGAGCCGACCCGTGCGACCGCTGAGCAGGCTGCGCGAGGATATCCGAGCGCGAAGTCATCGGGGTGGCCTTCGGCAACCGTGTGATAGCGGACGCGCACCTGCGGGCACGGTCTCGGCGTAGGCGACCATGCGCTTTTCGGCAAGCTGCGGCATCTCGCTGCGTCCGCACCGGCTCCGGCGCGCGCGGTCCGCGCGGCGAGACGACCGAAGTATTTTTTGCGCGAGTTCCATGGCCCGCGCCGGCTCGATGTCGCCGACGAGGCAGGCCGTCAGATTGTTCGGCGCATAGTTGACGGCGAAGTATTCGAGCGCCTCCTCGCGCGTGATGCCTTCGAGGTCACTGGGCCAGCCGACGACCGGCCAACCGTATGGCGAGGACTGCCAGAACATCGATTCGAACTGTTCATCGAACTTGCCGGTCGGCGTGCGAGTCGGTGCGCAGGCGTCGCTCTTCGTGGACCACGTCGCGCTCGGAGTAGAACTCGCGGAAGACCGGGTTGCGCAAGCGGTCGGATTCCATCCAGAACCAGAGCTCGAGTTTGTTGGCCGGGACGTTGATGAAGTAGACGGTGAAGTCGTTGCTGGTGCCGGCGTTCATGCCCGAGCCGCCGGCGGTCGTGTAGATGCGGTCGAACTCGTCTTTGACCATCAAATCCTTCTCGCGCTTGGTCAGCTCGTCGAACTTGGCGAGCAGTTCTTTGTGGCGTTCCGAACGAAACTTCGGATCTTTGGAGTCGGCGATTTCGCCCAGGCGCGCTTCGAGATCAGCGCCTGCTCTTCGTTGCGCAGGTCGGCGCGCACGGCGTCCATCTCCTTAATGAGCTGCTAAGTTCTGCGTCGATGTCTTTGCGTGCCGACGGCGTGCGTGCCCTTGAACATCATGTGCTCGAAGAGATGCGAGAGGCCGGTGATGCCGGGACGCTCGTTGACCGAGCCGACGCGCGCTACCCATCCGGCGGCGACGTTCGGGTCGCCCTTGCGCGGCACCAGCAGCACGCGCATGCCGTTGTCGAGGACGATTTCCTGCACCGGCACCTTCTGCGCTGCGGCCAACTGTGCGCAGACTAGTAGGGCCAGAAGGCAAAGAGAGATTTTTTTCATTCTGCTAATCCTCGTTTATTTGATTCGCGCTGTTTAGATTCGCGCTGGTAAGCGCTAAAGTTCCATTATTGCGGACAAAAGAGAGTTCGGACCGAGCGCTGCGCGTCATGTTACGCGGCAGACGCTGAATAGGTTTCAGCACTGCGTTGATTGCTGGTTATCAGTCTTGAGTCCGAGAGATCTGCTGTACGCTTCGGGGATACGGTGGTGATCATAGCAGCGGGAAAGCAGTTTTTCCAGGCAGCCAGCCTTGGGTAACGGATCAGTTTGGGTTGAATCGTCGACACCATCGGGACTGCGAGCGCCCTCGCCCGTATCTTGCTTTGAAAGTTATTGGGTGGAAAACGGTTCGTGTTTGCGCACCCAAGTGCGGGCGAGGGCGCCCCCGGTCCAGCAAGAGCCGATCGCAACGCCCCAACCTTGAATTCCAAATTGACCTCCTACAAGTTCTTCCCGACAGGTTCGGTTTTGAGTCTTCTGGACTCCGCCCGCGCCTCCGCCAGCCAGGGCCATCTCGTGGAGTCTCGACCTCTGCCTCGCCAACTCATTCATTCAAAACGCTCGATGTAAATCTTTCAATTTGACTCGTCTCGGTTACCCAGTCAGGTCAATTTGAAAGTGAGCCGCAGTTCCCATTTTCAAATTTCCTAGCAATTTGCACGTTGTTCGACCTGAGCGCTTTTGGCCCGGAACGTGCAATGGCTAACAGCGCGGAGCCCGGCTCCCAGTCCGCCCTACCCGTAGCTCCTATCATTTTCTGAGCCTTCCGGACACCGATGGAACAAGACAACATGCGCAATAGACTCGGCGACGTAATCACCGTGCTTGGTGGTGGCGCGGTTGCCTTTGCCATCTATCGCTGTCCGATAACAAAGCTGGGCGCGCCGTTCCTGATCCTCCTGCTGGTTGGTATCCTCGCCAGTTCCCGCTACACAATTCCCCTACCGCGCGGCCGAGGTCGCGTTTCCGCTATCCACGGATTCGTAATTCTGTCCATGATGTTGTTGGGTGCTTTCCCCGCGATCTTGTTCGCGGCAGCTGCGACCCTGCTGCTGGCATTGAGTCAAAGGCGCCCCCGAATGGTCGCCCTCAGTAAAGCTTCTATCGCAACCCTCACGACCTTACTCGTGGTTTTGGTTATTCGTCTTAACTTCGGCATGGGCGCTGAACCGGACAGTGAGATCGGCACTCTGGATTTTGTTGCCGTGCTGGTCACTGCCGGCGTGGTCCAGGCTCTGGTTAGCGCCACCCAGATCATGTTGAATCAGACCTGCGTCATCAAAGAGTCGCGTTGGCGCAAGTGGGGTGCGGTAGTTGGGTGGACATCGGTGATCCACCTGAGCGGCGCACTTCTGGCGGGCCTTGGGGCATTGCTCGTTCCGGCAATCGGAAATCCGGCAGCCTTGATCGTGGCGCTCATCTCGGCGATCGCCTGGATCACTTACTGGAACTTCAAAAAGCATCAAACCACCCAGGACCTGCCCGACGAGTTTGGCGGCGGCAGCAAAGACAACTCAGAACGGTTTCGCAGTGCGTTTGATAACGCAGCGATAGGCATGGCCCTGGTTACTCCTGAAGGCCGTTGGCTCCAGGTCAATCAATCCTTATGCAAACTCCTCGGTTACACGGAAAAGGAGTTGATGGCCCTGGACTACTTGCGCGTGCTTCACCCAAATGACTTGCGGCCGGCGCTGTCAAATTTCAAGCAGTTGATGCGCGGCCAGATTCCCTCATGTCAGATGGAAAAGCGTTACCTCAGTAAGGACGGACAAGAAGTTTGGGCCCTCTGGAGCGCCTCGCTCGCCCAGGATGCTCATGGCCGGACACCTAACCTGATCTTCCAGATTCAAGACATAACGGATCGGAAGGAAGCCGAAAATCGACTGCATCATGATGCGTTTCACGACGCCCTCACTGGCCTTCCGAATCGCGCTCTTTTTGCGGACCACGTGAAGCTCGCCATTGCTCGCTTACAGCGCCGCAAGGACCACACGTTTGCGGTGCTCTATATCGATCTCGACCGATTCAAAGTGGTCAACGATTCGTTGGGACATTTGGGAGGCGATCAACTTCTGGTAGGGATTGCCCGTCGTCTCGAATATTGCCTGCGGCCCGGCGACACTATCGCACGCATCGGCGGCGATGAGTTCACTGTGCTGCTGGAAGATATTGGTGATGGATCAGATGTGACCACCGTGGCCGATCGTATTCAAAAGGAACTTTCGGCGCCGTTTAGCCTGACCGGGCGCGAAGTGTTCACCAGTGTCAGTATCGGAATCGCGCTTAGCTCAGATGCATACGAGCGTCCTGAAGACGTGCTGCGTGATGCTGATACCGCAATGTACCGCGCAAAAAGCCTTGGCAAGGCTCGTTACGAAATGTTCGATTCGGGAATGCATTCCGCCGCCATCAAGCTCCTCCAGCTGGAAACGGATTTGCGGCGGGCGATCGAACGAAATGAATTCATGGTTGTCTATCAACCAATCATGTCGCTCGACAGTGGGCTACTGCGAGGCTTTGAGGCGCTCGTTCGTTGGCGCCATCCGGAGCGCGGTCTGATTGCTCCGATGGATTTCATTCCCATTGCGGAAGAAACCGGAATGATTGTGCAGATTGGCGAACAGGTTCTGAAGGAAGCGTGTCGTCAGATGCACAGTTGGTCTGTAAATTTTCCGACCGAACCGGGAATCTTCATGTGCGTTAACCTTTCGGTGAAACAGTTTTCTCAACCTGATCTGACTGCGAGAGTGGCTGCAATCCTGGCCGAGACCGGATTGCCCGCGACCAGTTTGAAACTTGAGATTACTGAAAGCGCTGTCATGGACAACGTTGAAACGGCCACCAGGATGCTCGGTCAACTGCAAACGCTCGGGTGTCAACTGGCCATGGACGACTTCGGCACTGGCTACTCCTCGCTTTCGAATCTGCATCGCTTCCCAATCAACACGCTAAAGATCGACCGTTCGTTTATTACCCGCATGGCGGAGAATAATGAGAACGCCGAAATCGTGCGCACGATCAGCGGCTTGGCTAAGAACCTGGGAATGGATGTGGTGGCTGAAGGCGTGGAGACACGCGAACAGCTCGACCTCCTGCGATCCCTCGGGTGCCAGTTTGGCCAGGGTTACTTCTTCTCGAAACCACTCGACCATCAGGCCGCGGAAGCATTCATCTGCGAGACCTACTCACCTCCTGTCCTGCTCCTTGAAAGCATGACCGTAGCCCCGGCCGCGCTTCGCGGACTTCTTCGCTAATCACATGCTCTAAGAATCTCAGCAGAACCCCCCAAACTTATGCGTGCGGATCTAGAACTCGAAAATTGTGGAAATGTGGAAGCAAGCGCTATTACTCTGCGCGACGACGCGGACATGTTTCGTGTTGCGTTCGAACACTCCACGATTGGAATGGCTTTGGTGCTCCCTTCGGGTTCCTGGCATCACGTGAATGAATCACTCTGCAAGATGCTGGGCTACTCAGAGGCCGAACTGTTAAGCAAGAAGTTCCAGGAAATTCTCTATCCCGAGGATCGCGTTACCGCATTGGAGACAGTGGCCCAGCTGGTCCGGAATAAGGTGCCCATCTCACAAACGGAACTGAGGTGTGTTCACAAGGATGGTCAGGTTGTTTGGGCGCTGTGGAGCGTCTCACCGGTTTTCGTGCAGTCGAGCGGGAGCATTCAACTAATCTTTCAGATTCAAAACACCACCGATCGCAAGGAAGCCGAGAAGCGCCTGGCCCACGATGCCTTCCATGACGCGCTAACCGGTTTGCCCAATCGCGCGCTGATGAGACATCACCTAAAATTGGCCATCTCGCGAGTGAAGCGAAAGCACGATCTCAAGTTTGCCGTGCTGTTCCTTGACGTTGACCGCTTCAAGTTGGTGAATGACACGCTGGGACACATTGCCGGCGATCAGTTGCTGGTAGGCATTGCACGAAAACTGGAAGCGTGCCTGCGTCCTTCGGACACGATCGCGCGGGTGGGCGGCGACGAGTTCACGATTCTGCTGGAAGATCTTGCTGACGCCGGCGAGGCAGTAACGGTTGCCGAACGAATTCACAAGGAACTGGAAACGCCAATTATCCTTAGCGGACGTGAAGTATTCAGTACAGTAAGTATTGGCATCGCGCCAGTGTCATCGTTGTATGAGCAGCCCGACGAGATTCTCCGCGACGCTGATATCGCGATGTATCGTTCGAAGAGTCAGGGAAAAGCTCGCCATGAAACATTTGGCGAAGAGATGCAGGAGCATTTCAAAAATCTCCTCCAGATAGAGACCGATTTACGTCGCGCCCATGAACGCGAGGAGTTTTTTGTCAACTATCAGCCGATTGTTTCGCTCGACAATTTTCGAGTCTGTGGTTTCGAAGCATTGGTACGCTGGCAACATCCCGAGCGCGGGTTGATCTCGCCTGTCGATTTCATTCCCATAGCGGAGGAGGGTGGTCAGATACTACAGATTGGCGAGTGGGTGTTGCGGGAAGCATGTTCGCAGCTCAAACGCTGGCAGGAAGAGTTCCCGTCAGACACATCGCTTTACGTCACAGTGAATCTTTCTCCGAAACAGTTTGTGCAGCCGGATCTCGTGGGCAGGGTTAAGGGGATACTCAAGGAGACGGGCCTCGATCCGAAGTTCCTGAAACTCGAGATTACCGAGAGCGTCCTGATGGACGACTTCGAGGCGGCCGCAAAACTCTTGTTTGAACTGCGCGCACTGGGCGTGAGGCTTAGCATCGACGATTTTGGCACCGGCTACTCGTCCCTGACCTACCTACACCGGTTCCCGATTGACACTCTGAAGATCGACCGCTCTTTCGTCATGCGTCTGGACAAAGACAACATGGAGATCGTGAGGACCATCATTAGTCTCGCAGAGAATCTCGGCATGGATGTGGTGGCCGAAGGCATCGAGACTCAGGTGCAAATGGGATTGCTACGCGACCTCGGATGTCAAAACGGCCAGGGCTATCTCTTCTCGAAGCCCATGAATGTGCAAGACGCCGACCGAGTAATCGCCGAGACCTATTCTCCTCGCGTCGCTCCAGATTGCATAACTCAGCGGCCCTAAGCTACCGAGGCTTTCCTGGATCTGCCTAAGAGATAGCCGGGCTCAATTCTCAGCTCGCCTTTGGTGTCCTGCTAACCCTGAAGCTTCGTACGACTCCAATACAACCCTTCTTACCAAATGAACGAGTTCGGTTGATTTGACGTCGATGCAGCGGGCTCATCGAGTCAAAGCAATAACCGACACCAACTAGCGTTAAGTTATTAAATGCTCAGAGACCTGCTTGATTTTCTTATCTCATCGTGGCTAGGTGACTTAGCCTTGAGTCCGGCCCACCTGCGGTACTGGGATTGCTGACTGCAGTCCGTTTTCTTAATCTTTTCGTTATCGACATCCCATTAAGAAAAGCATTCGGTTCGCACCAAGGGAGGGTTGTTAATGAGACTTGTCGCCATTCTTTTCCTTTTTCTAATGTTACCCGGCTGCGTAGTCGTGGGGGGATACAGTTCTGAGGGTGGTTGGTTCCTCTGGCCCGGCACCATTGTGATTTTTGTAATTGGTGCTGCTCTATTCCTGATTTTCCGGCGACGCCGATGATTTTCGACGCATTACTTTAACGGAATGACCCGGTCGCTGGCGCAGGTTGCTAACGCACGAAGAGAAACAAAAAGAAACGGAGTCTGTAACGATTCGGTTTAGCCTGCTTTTAGCTTCAACAATTTATCAAGGGGTGAAATCTTCATGGGCAATACGATTCTGGTAGTCGAAGACACCGTGGATTCTCGCGCTGTGGTCAAGCTGGTGCTCGAAGGTGCGGGGTATCGCGTGCTTGTTGCTGAGAATGGAATTGTCGCCGTGGATATGGCGCAAAGGGAGCTCCCCGACGCAATACTCATGGATATGAGCCTGCCCTTGATGGACGGGTGCGAAGCTACGCGACGAATTCGCAAGCTGCCTGGACTTCAGACGACGCCAATCATAGCGTTTACCGCTTTCAACCAATGGGATTGGCGCAGCAAAGGCATACTAGCGGGTTGCACAAATTTCCTTACCAAGCCCGTTCACACGAAACTACTTCTTGAAATGCTCGCCGGCTATCTTCGTTAGGCGGGTCATCCCTCGGTGTAAAGCGAAGAGTTCAGAGCGGGTAGGGGTAGCGACCGGGTCAGTCAGTCAAAACACCTTGAAGCAGCCGAGACTACAGTCACTCCGGCATCAATTTTTTCGGTTCATGGGGCTTTGGGTCTGGTTACTGCTACTTATAGCCGGTAGTGGGGCGGAAGTTTTCGGGGGCGAGCTACGCGTTCTGCTGTCGTCGCATGGTCGACATCGGCGCTGCTGTTCAGCAGTTTGGTAATTGCATACCTCAGTCTTCCGGTCGAATGCTAGCCACGAGCGAGTGTTCTTCGAGCTGGGAGGCAGGCGTTCCCAATAACCGAAAGCGTGACTACCACCAAGGACGGCTGATCGACCGTCGGAGTTCACAGCCGGACACTGGGGCAATCAACCGCACACGAGCCTCGAACGCATCGGTGCTGGGCCACGTTTTTTCGCCCGTCCGATTGACAAGCGCCGCTAGAGGGATTTACAAAATCGTCATGAAGGAAACGACCAGGCGTTCCATTAATCTCTGGATTCACATCATCTTTGCCATTCAAATAATCGGTTATATCTATAGCCCGTTTAGCGAACTCCCAAATTACGCTCCCGCGTTTCGTTATGTCGCTCTTCCCGTCATCGTCCTTTCAGGGCTTTGGATGTGGAAAGGGCATTTCGTTCGACGACTCTTCTCGAAAATAGGTAACAATGAAATCATCGAAACCGCAATCAACTAAGAAGAACATGGCCCCGAAGGCAAAAGCTGGAGCCGTGTCTGGCGGAAGCAAGCCAGGTAAAACGGCCAGGAATGCAAAGTCTCCGGCTAAAGCCCAGGCTTCAAAAAAATCTACTTCCGGAAACTATCCGCAGTCGGGGGATTGGCGCGAAGCGACGCTGGCGCGGATGCGACAGCTGATCCTCGAGGCTGACCCGAACATGATAGAAGAGCGGAAGTGGAAGAAGCCCTCGAATGCGATGGTGGGAGTTCCTGTCTGGTCCGACCATGGAATCGTTTGCACTGGGGAAACGTATAAGAACGTTGTGAAGCTCACTTTTGCCGGCGGCGCCCGTCTTCCAGACCCCTCGAGACTTTTCAATTCGAGTTTGGCAGGCAACACGCGAAGGGCGATCGACATTCGCGAAGGTGAGACGGTGGACGCGCGTGCGTTTAAGGCGCTCGTGAAAGCAGCGGTGGCCCAGAATAAGCCGCCGGCGAAGAAAGCTAAGGCAGCCGCGAAACTTAAATAAGCCGCGATGAAGGCAAAGCCGGCCAAAATGCAAAAAAAGGATCAAGGCGTTGTCCTGCTATCGGGTGGCAATCCGCAAATTGCGAAGGCGGATGGAGATGCTCCGGTGCAGGCTTACATATCCGCAATGCCGGGATGGAAGCGCGATCTCGGAAGACGCCTCGACGCGATCATCGAGCGCAACGCGCCGGGTGTGTACAAGGCTGTGAGGTGGAACTCACCATTTTACGGAATAGAGGGCCACGGTTGGATCGTCTCATTCCACGTTTTCACCCGCTACGTTAAGGTGACCTTTTTTAGCGGCACCTCTCTGCGACCCATCCCGCCCGGGGGCACGGAAAAGAGCGGGCAAGCGCGCTGGATCGATATCTACGAAGACGACGAGCTAGATGATGCGCAGCTGGCAAAATGGGTGAAGCAAGCCGCCGCGATCCCGGGCTGGATTCCGTAGTCGACGAAGAATTATTGGAGGCGGCGATCGGAATCGAACCGATGAATAAAGGTTTTGCAGTTCGTCTGGGGCCTCTGTCACTGAGTATCATGGAGTGTCATCGGCGCGTAAACATTGGGTTCGATCGATAGCCTTGTTACTCGGTGACACTCAAGATCGTCGCAGAGTCCCCACAAAAGTCCCCACAGTGGAATCCCTACATCGCAGCCGTCGCCGACCGAGCTTTAAGCTGGATAGGATTCAACATAACTGCCGAAGCAATGGTCATGAGCGATAAATGATTTCATGGCCCGGCATTCTGCCCTCTTATAGCCGGTTGCTGGTTTGTCACCGAGGACTCCATACACAACTCGGGCACCTGTTCTAGTATCCCATGACAGAGCGAGCAATCACACGGTGGTGGTTGGGCGTCAAACGATTCTGAAAGGCAAACTTCATGGCACTCATGAATCACCGAGGTACCGCTCTCGTAAGAGGGCGTTTCATTGCGCTGATAATAATGTCCAACAGACAATTGATAGATTCGGGTTTTAGTAGATCATAATCTGCGACAAACCGAACAAGTTCCGTTTATTCATATCCTTCAGAGATTCCAATTTTACACCTGGCGGGATGTATCCCAACCAAACCTACGCCGCTTTTGACGTCGCGACTCGTTTGATCTTTCCGTATTCTTTCTGCCGAACGTGGTGATATCCAAAAGATCAACGTCTTGCTGTAAACCAAACACATCTCTGGCGAAGTACCGAAAGCACGAGCCAGGCGGTGGGCCATGTCGGTGGTAACAGGCGGCGCTTGTGCAGGATTTCGCTGATCGTCCGTCGTGAGACACCAAGCAGACGCGCAAGCTTATCCTGCGACAATCCCGCCGCCGGTAGAACGTCTTCGCGTAGAATCTCGCCGGCATGCGTAGGTCGTCTTTTTCTGTTGTTCAGCACATTGTTCGACATCTTCGAAAAATCCTTCAGGGATAATCTTAAAGGTTAACGTTGAGGGCGCCGTCTATCTGTATTAACCTTGGTGAGCATTGACATTGGACAATAGCTAGTAATATCTTGCGTTCGCGCTTTATACCTGAGGATTTGAATTCTCACGAGTTATTACAACATCATTTTCTTTTCTTCCGCGCTAAGGGGATTTGGCTCCTCTTCTACAAGAGCCGTTTACCTTATCTTGTTGAATAAGCTCACATAGTCTTTCTGCCATATGAATAGCAGGGAATAAAGTTGTGAAAGAAATATACCGAACGAAAGTTCCTGAGGGTTGGTTCCGCCAATTAAGTTCGATCCATCTGCATATTGATGGGGCCGGAACAACCTATGAATCTCAACATGTTATTAAGGACTTCGAAAGAAGTGGCGCTTCCGTAAAGTTTACTCATATTACGGCGGCTATAGCCGGGCCCCAACGACTCGATTATCCCGAGACATACCGGACTCATACTCCAGGAAATCAAGGGCGGGAAAAATTCGATTACTTTTCTACCGTTCGCTTCGGAAGCTATGAAGCTACAATTAAGGCGTTGCGCACACTACTTGCTCGTTTAGAACCAACGGCCGGCGTTGTAGTGGAGGCGGAACAGGTTGTTGGCGTCATATCCAAAGCAGGTAAATGGTCAGGAAGTATCAAACCCCAAGTACCAGTAATAAACCCTCTTGACGTGGGGTTTGAGTCTGTTCAGACACAACCAATTGAAATTCATCACGGCTTTAATGTCCCAAAACAGGCGGTGTCTGAACGAACAAAGCATCCGATCGATTTGCAGGGATTAATAAATGATTGTACCAACCTTGATATTAGACTAGGTGGGTGGTTTCTCTTCGAGAAAAGGGGCGAGTGGGCTTATCGGTCAAATATGTTTGCGGAAGCAGACATCTCTTCAAAACTGATAGCGGAGCACCGAGCAAAACTGAATAAATACCTTGCGAGATATACCTCCTGTTCTCCCGTTTGGACAATAGTAGAGAACGTACTTGGAGTTTGGAAGACTCCGCTTGTGTCGACGGGGGCAACACCTCATGGCTAGGAATCCTGATGCAATTCTAATGTCGTCCTTTCAAGGTTCGCTTATCGGCAGCGGTGTCGGAAACGCTATTGGAATGCCTGCTGAATGGATGGATCGCAGGACGATTGCTGAAACATATGGTGAAATAAAAGGATATGTTTCACCGCATCCAAAACACCCAAGAGCCTTAAGGGGTAAACTAACAGCTGGACAATATACTGACGATATTGCATTAACTCTGTCGCTATGTGAATCTATTGTAAAAACCGGGAATTGCACTGAAGAGACATTTTTAGATAGTCTGAGAAACGCTGGATCACATATTAAGTCAGACATTTGGGTTCGAGAACTCGGATACACTACCGGCCAGATTTATGAGTCTTTAACTGATCCGAACAAGGTATACAGGGGGGGTATAGCTTCATCTTCCTGTGGACCAGTAACAAGGGTAGCCCCTCTAGGCTTATTCCTTTACCCTCATAACGAACAGCTCATCTGGAAAACATGCGAGGTGTATGCCCAGGTTACGCACGCCCACCCTCATGTTATGAGCATAACTGCTGTGGTTGGTTGCCTGATTGCCTATATCGTCATGAACAAAAGCCAGGGCAATCCTGTTACAGTTTCAGACATTATTAATCATTCAAACGACCTCTTAAATGAGTATTCGGGAGATAAAACCCTCTCTTCAACTGTAACGAGCTTTCTAGGACAATTGCGGTTTTCACGCTGGGATAGAGTTCTTCCTTATGATCACTCACCGGATGCAGTTTCGGTCTTTTGTAGCGCACTAGGTGTATTGCTTTGTAGCGCAGGGAAGTTTCGTGATACAGCCTTGTTGTCGGCAAGGATTGGTGGAGACACCGATTCAGTAGCTGCTGTTGCTTGTGGAATATCCGGAGCGATGAATGGACTAGAAGGGATACCGAAATACTGGATAAACAATAAGCAGAGGCTACACTTAGAGAACATAAAACTGATAAAGGGTTTAGCGACAGAACTATTTCAATCATCAAGAAGACCCTCTGTGTTGCCCGCTGGACGTAAACCCTATCACCGTAAGTCAAAGGTAAAAGAAATCGGCCTTCAGGATCTCCTTTATCAAGAGGGCTTTCTTGCATACGGTCAGATCTACGAACAGATTAGGCTATCTGCCTTAGAGATTGACTCGCTTGATCTGCCGATTACTTATATTAAATCTCCAAGGGGACTTTTTCTCATTGACAGAAAGTTCCTTTTTAGATTCGGCTCTGATTATGTTGAGTACGTGAAAGGTCGAGAACAAATTGTATTTTTGATAAAAATGATCATCGATGAGTACAAAGATTCTGGGGATTTCAATGAGAGAGATGCTTTGGCAAATCTAATGGAGCGTGTAGCTGATGAGGAATTCCTAAGTATTTTAGATGAGTCTCATGTATTGCACGCGGAGAGCATTAGAGCGCGACTGTCATTTGAATATGCAGTGTCTTCCGTGGAGGGCGCAATTCATCAAGTTGTCGAAGGATTATCTATTGAGACGAAAGTAGTGTTTTGCCACAACATAGATGAGACAGTGCTTAAGCCGCCGATCGGACGCTACAGTCCAAGGAAACTAAATTTGTTTTCTCTTAGTCGAGAAGTGAGAGTGCATGAAATCACCAAAATGCTGAATGAAGTTGGAGTATTTTTAATTGATAGGCAGGGAAATTTCATTGCTCCGTTTGAAGGACCAGCATTTACTCGAAGAGATAATCAAAACATCTCTAAAGATTGTCCAATATCAGATCAGGAGTTCTTAAGATTAACTGCGCGCGACAATATTATCATTTCGTTTTCTCTGTTTCCGATGCGTAATCGAGTGTATGCGTATCGGAAAGGTAGCTTACATTCTCTGCATAGCAGAGGGTTTGATGGAGAAGTGTATAGGTATAATCCTGATACAGATTCGATCACTACAGTTGATGAGCTTAATCCCTTCTCAGCGTTTGAAATGAGTTCATTAGAATCAGATGGGTTTAATATTCAATTGCTCGTTTTTCTGATGTCTATAGCTCAAGAGGTTGCCATTCATAGTAAACATGGCGGGATATTATTCGTCGTCCAGAATATTCCAACGTTTCTAGAGGACAATAAGGAAATTGAATCAGATCTTGCTTATTTGGAAGGATGGGGGCACGTATGGGACTGGGATCCTCCCGTACTCATCTCGCAGCATCTTGAAAAGGATGGAGCTGTAGTTATTGACGATCAGAAGGGAACCCTAATGGCTTATGGACTCAAGTTGACTCCTTCAAAAACATCAGAGATCAAGGCTATGGAGCTATCTGCGCATATTCTCAAAAAGCACGGAACCAAGCATATAAGTGCTGCTGCCAGCACGGTTCAGTATTCAAAAAGTTATTCAATAGTCATTAGTGAGCGAGGAAGTATTACTCTTTTCCATCGAGGGGAAGTGAGACTGAGAATTGATTAGAGTTTTGATAATTCAGGGTGGCGGGGATTCGCTACGAGGCATTAAGGTAAGGGACCCGCGTGATGCGTGTCCCAGAGATCGACGTCCTATTTTTTACTGAGTAGTTCATACATACATGCCGACCGACTGGGGTTGTCACTTACCCCTGCCTTCTCGTCCGCTACCGTGGAATAGATATAATCTCAGATCTGCATCTCTTACTAACACCCTGCGCCCAAAGCGGCGAACAGGGAGACGGCCTGCTCGCACTTCAGCGCGAAGGAATGCAACCGATAATCCCGTACATTCGCTGACCTCATGTAGTCCCCACGCAAGGCGATGTAGAGTGGTAAGAGGTTCGAGCTCGTTAACGGCATTGCTAAAGAATTCCATGCCATTGTGCACTTCAATTGACGTGCCAAATGACCGTGGCGCAGTGCTTGGCCGATAGAGACCAACGTGAATTCAACAGCGGGGGGACGAAAGGGAGATATTCAGACTACCGCATTCCGGCACACGCAACGAAACGCCCGTCTACCGGGTCGTGACGATCCAGTGGTTCGCATTATGCGAACTCCACCCTGTTGTAAAACACAACAGGCTAATCCGCGCATACCATCCACACACGCCTAGAAACTGCTTAATGAAAGTCTGGTTCGCTGCCGTCGGTTAGTACGTCATTCTCAAGAAGCAGCGGCGTCGGTTGGGCTTGATCGATTGCGGCTTTCTTCGCCTCGCCCTCGTCTGCCAAGAGTTGGTTCCCGATCTCCTCGGCAAGCCCATAGGCGTAATCCTGACCTTCTGTTGTTTGTGCCTCGAATAGGGCGGCGATTTCTTCTGGGCTTTTGCCTAGTTCCCTGAGCGCTGGTCGCGCCAGCGCGTCCCAGATCTCGATTCGTCCCGCGCGAGCTTCCGCTACGGTTTCTTGAAGCAACTCCAAATTGACACTCTCCATGCGAAGTGCGGTTTCGCCTTGCCGAATCAGCGTCAGCAGAAGTTCCTGAATCGTTTGAAGTTTTTCTTCGGTTTCTTTGTCGGGCGCAGATTGTTGAGACGATTGAATCCCGGCAGCCTTCCGGCGACGAGCCCAAAGCGCCTCATCAATCAGCATCCGCAGTACCGGCGCTTCAGACTGCTGGGCGGCCTCTTCCATGATCTGCTTGATGGCCGGCACTTGATCCGCGTAGGGATTGAAGCCGTACACCTTCGCTTTGAACAAAACTCGTTTACTCTTTCTCATTGATCCTCGATCCTCCTTTACTCGCGAAATGGCCGATCAGGGTTAAGCCGCAACTCTTTGCGAATGGACTTCTTATCGACATGGTTAAGATGGTTAAGTAGGTTAATTAACCTGGTTAATTCTTAACCTGTTGAAATCGAAGCCACTTGGGCAGGTCTCGGTAGCTCGGAAACCGTTTCTATCTTGACTGCCCACTTAAGTCCTGCACTTAAGGCCCTTAGTTTTCAATCACTGCCACTTACTAAAGACGTGAAGCTGAGCCGGAAATCCCAGTGGCTCTGAACTTTTTTGGGAGAATTCTTTTGGCGAAAACTATCGAGTCGCGCCGGGGCCCAAAGCTGGCGGTACAAATCTGCGCCGTCGTCGAATACAGGTGCGGGCCGGCATCCGAAGGTAGACCAAAATAGAAGCCGGGCGTTTGATAATGCCGATTATGTTGGAGCGGCAACTACCTTGCTGGGGGCGCACCTAACACCTTGCGCCGGCCACGCCCGACAACATGAATCACGCATTATCAGATGACCGTCCGCGCTCGGTGCATTTCGCTCCCGACCGAAAAGCGCGTCGCGGATCGGAAGGGCCTTGTAGCGAAGCCATGAATGGTATAGAAAATGCTAAAGCCAGAACGGACAGTCGAGGCTCATAACAAGGATGCGTCGACGAAAAGTTGCGGCGGAAGAAGGGAAGGAAGGCTCATGGCAATCTACAAACGCGGCGGACAATACTGGTACGAATTCGTATTCGAGGGCCGGCGGATACGCAGACCCGCAAAGACGCGCAGCCGGAAAGCGGCCCGTGACATTGAATCTGCTTATCGTATCAAGCTGGCAAAGGGCGAGGTCGGTTTGGAAGAACCGAAGCGAGTGCCGACGTTCGCCGCCGCGCTCAAGGAATTTCTCACATGGTCTGAACATCAGCACGCGGCGCGCCCGAGCACACATCACCGTTATGAAGTGAGCAGCAAGGCGCTGAAAAGATTCTTCGGCGCGACGCCACTCGATCGCATCACGCCCGAGACGGTGGAGAAATTCAAAACCTCGCGCGCGCGCAAGAAGAGCGACTTCACTGGCCGACGGCTAAGGCCCGCGACGATCAATCGCGAACTGGCTTGTCTGAAGATTTTGTTCAATCGCTTTGAAGATACCGTTCCGAAGAATCCGGTTCGCAAGGTCAAGTTTCTCGCTGAGGACAATGAACTGATGCGCGTCCTCACATCCGATGAAGAGAAGCTTTATCTCCTTGCTGCCTCGCAGCCGCTAAGAGACATCGCGACGATGATGCTTGAGACTGGAATGAGGCCGGACGAGGTTTGCCGCATTCGCCGCGAGAACCTTCATCTCGAACAGGGCTATCTCTTCAACCCGTTTGGCAAGACAAAAGCGGCCAGACGCAAGGTCCCGCTCACCGAGAAGGCTTGTGCGGTCTTGTCCAGACGGCTTGAGAAAGTGAAAGGCGATTTTGTTTTTCCAGGTCGAGCAACCGACCAGCCAATCATCAAAGTGAATCGAGCGCACGTCGGCACGCTGGCACGAATCAACCGCATCAGATCGGAAGCAAACGCGAGTACGATTCCGCACTTCCGGCTCTACGATCTTCGCCATACCTGGGCTACACGGGCGGCGATGGCGGGTATCGATTTGGTTACGCTCGCTGCGATGTTGGGACACTCGCGAATACAGATGGTCTTACGCTACGCGCATCCGACCGAAGAGCATCAATTCGCGGCCATGAAAAAGCTTGAGGCTTTTCGGATGGCGAAATAATTGGCTGGGATTTGAGGGTGCAAACCTCCGGCAAAATGGCTTATCAAGCGTGGCGCGACAACCAGTCGTGATGGCGTTCGATTTGTTATCGTTATTAACGGCTAGGTTTCTTACTTCGCCTTCTCAAAAATGATCAAGCTTTCTCGAAGCGTATCAATACTGGGGCTGTGCCTCGATTTTCGCCGCTGGATGTTTTCGAGGACGGCGACCTCCTTGAGTTTCCACCCCAGGCTGGCGCCAATGTCGGCAATTATGAGATCGACGGGTATCTCCCTGTCGGCGTATGCTGAGTTGGAAACTACTAACCAAGCTTGCGCCCCGTCTCGCGCAAGAGACTTCAGATCGGACAGAATCTTAGCCATGTCTTCGAAGTATGCCTGAATCATAGACGGAATTCGCGGGTTCATGAGACGGTCCACATTACCCCTAACATGCTCGATAGCTCCATCATAGAGGGTCCCAAAATCCGATTTCGTTGGGTCCTTCCACTTCGCTTGAAGGTGCGAGCGAACGGCCTTAAGTCGGAGTTCATATAGTTCGTCGGTGTCATTCACAAAATGACCTAAGAACAATTCAGGCCGATAGATGTCGGTGTAATCGAAGGTGTTGAGATATGGGGGCGAAGTAACACAAAGCTTAAACTTCTGATCTTCTTTCAGACGTTGAAGTGCGCTTCTTGCATCCCCATTTATTATCGTTGGGCGACAATGCAGGGCTTCAGATTCGATGTCATTTTTGATCTCCGCCAGCTTTGCTTTGAGAGAAACAATGAATGTACTTGAATCCCTTGTATGTTCGGCCCATGTTTTCCTATAACGAAGACACTTCCCGTCACGTTTTGCATTGCAATTCTGCATTGCGGATGCGATTAGGGCTACCCGAATCAGAGCTCTCAAGTTATGGGATCGAATGGAGGACGACTCCACCCATCCGCCTTCAAAGGAGCGCAGCACTCCATCGTTGAAAAGCCATTTCTCCAATTTGTCGGTTTGCGAAAACGTTGAGTAGCCGATAAGTCGGGACTTGCGTCCTTTTGTTGCAGCGCTAACAATCTTCTCGGACCAACGATCAAACTCCGGGATTGTGGCACTCCTAGTCTTAGCACTCGCGAGAAAACTTGTGAAAGGATTGACTTCAATTCCGATCGAGCTATAGCCCTTGGTCGACGCCGTTAGTGTCGTCGTGCCGCTCCCGTTAAATGGATCCAGGATCACATCACCCGCGCTGATTTCGCTGATTTCAATCGCTTTTTCTACGAGAATGGGTGAGAAGCCTTCTTTATAGTGGTACCAACGATGACGAGCACGCTCAAGAGAGTCGAGGGCATTCGTGATCCCTAAATTCTTTAGCGCGAAACCATAGTTTATTCGATCACGCATATAGGATCTGCGAACATTCGTACCGGCGTCTCGAAGCCGACAATCTCTTCGAAGTACTTTCTATCCGGCTGAATTACAAACTCTTTATTCTGGTAGTGATACCCGTTCGCAAAAGTAACTTCGACTGAGTGCGGTGTTAGTCCGCGCCGTCTGCCGTCGATTACCACCAAAAATGCTTTCATGAGTTTGTTGGGGTAGTCTTGCCGAGCACTGTCCCAATAACCCTTCAACTGATGGAGCCCTTCATTCACTCGAGCATCCCTTGGTGACCATAGGTTCCCGTTTGCGTTGATTGAGTCTCCGACCCACTTCACTTCTACTAACGCCATTCGATTGGCTTCTAACCAAGTGACGCGGAAGTCCACGGGTTTTGGCTGGTCTGAGTCGACGTTAAACTCACGGTTCACCTCCAGATCTATGCCGCGAAAATTTGGACTATCTTTCAAGAAATTCTCCAAAGAGTCTTGGATTGGTTTTTCGGGCGAATCTGCCGCCCCTTGAAATAACACACGGTTTTCGTAATAGGTATCCTCCGCTACCTCCTTAACCGGTCGGTGCCACGCTTCCGAGAACCATCGACACGACGAATGTTTGATCTTGCGTACTTTGTATTCTTCGAACGCAGCCGCAAGAAAATAGAATTGGGGAGCGAACATGCTTCCGTATGGATACTGCGTGAATTCGATTGCTTGTCCAGCTATCAGAAAATATTCATGATCACTCTCAAAGAAATAAGTGAGGACATCGTCTCGATTTGAAAGGACTTCTTCATCTTGATTTTCCCACAGATAAACCTGGCCGTTATTGAAAACTTGAATAAATAGGTTTCCCTCAAACCGTTCTAGGAGTGGGTTCTTGTCGAGAAGCATGACTCCCGCATCCTGTTCATATATGAACTGGTCATCGAAATGTTTAGCGATAAACAATTTGCCCTTAAAAAAGCTTGGCTCGAAGAACCGAAATAAATCCTGTCGCAGAGATTTCGCAATGAGAACGAGCGCGACCTCGCATAGGGGATTGTATCCAGCGGCGCGCATAACTTTATTCGGGAAATACGAACCTATTTGTTCAACTTGCTCGGGAGTTACCATCTGATGCTTCCTCTAAAATCAAATATTTGATCCAGCTGATTGCGGGTATTATCAAATCATCTGAGCTAACTCCGACGGCCTTACTGATTTCCATGATTTTTGCATAAATGCCGCTTTGATCGAGCCAGTCATCCACCTCGGCCGGCCTTTTGAGTTCGGGAGAAGTCACGAGAGCTCTTACGGTTTGTGAGTACGGCACTAGGATGTTCGTAGTGCAGGCAGCATCGAGATAGATCTCTCGTTTGTTTAGATATTCGAGCGACTTGAACTTGAGGTATTCACTAGTTCCCCTACCGCTTAATACCAAATAATCCACACGATCCTCGAAGAGGCCATTTTGCACGTGGCGAGAAGCTGCCTCCTCTAACTCACGAGAGAACGGATATCCAGATCCGTCAATCAAATATTTATATCCCCAATCCGCGACGTTGTTCCCTCGATACCCATAAAGTATGGATGCAAAATAGGAAAACAAATGAATCTCTGGTAGTCGAAACCCATCTAAGTAGTTGTCTAGCTTGTGCGCAATACTTAGACTATCGAAGAAAGCCTCAGGAATAACTTGTTCACTCATAGCGGGGTTATCGTCCGGTAAAAGAGCAGCTTAGCCAAGAGCCCTTTCTATGTTTTTGTACACGCGCTCGAATAGATGCTCGCCCTGTTTCTGAACTGGTCCTAGCTGCGTCCACTCCAGCATTCGTCGAAATCTCATCTTTTCTTTCCCGCACTTTTTCGCCAACGTCACGAGAAGTTCCGATGCGTTAATATTCGCGGTCATGATAATGTTCTGATGGTAACCATTCACGAACTCAGCAAACATTGTACCCACTCTACTTTCGTAAGCTATATCTAGCGACCCTTCAGGAGTATCAATAATCATCGTTGCTTCCTGGCCGGGCCTTGACAAGTAAATCGCAAGCGACATGCGAAGAGCAATGTCGAGAAAGAATCGTTGGCTTTCTGAGAGCTGGTAGGATCTCGTCCTAGCCGAATCTTGAAGCTCCATAACGAGCCCAATACTCCTATTACTACGCTGTGGTCGGATATTTAGACTGAGACCAATGAAACTCGTGGCAAGGTGTTTGAAGATTGGAACAAACTCGGTTTCGGCCGCTCTGTAAGCTCGCTCGGTAGCCTTCAAGAGAGTTTCGTACTCTGGCTTCAATTTATCGCGCTTATCGTAACTTTCTTTAGATGCCTTATCGAAGACGGTGAATTGTCTTTTGAGCTCGGCGAGGATCGACGTGACACCTTGTTTGTCTGGACGCATGAGATTCAGGCTCGAGTTGTCCTTTTCGAACTTCTGAATCTTCTCCTTTAAATCTTTGTGCTCCAGCTCAGCCTTTTGGAGTTCTAGTGCCTTTGCGTTGGCTTCTCCGATTAACTCATTAAGCTTGTCGTTTTTCTTGGCGAGAGTCGCGTCATTCTTCCTTATCAAGGCAAGAAGCCCTACCTGAACTTCCTTTTCCTCCTCATTAATCTTCGTTTCACATAGTGGGCATCGTTCCTTAAGAACATTTCGCTGGATCCTCTCGGTAATTTGAGATCCAACGGAATTGCAAAGAAGACATTCCTGCCGGTTGATCGCCGCCTTAATATTACTGTTCTCAAGTAATTTAGAGCGTGGTTTTGAGTAATTCGAGAAGTACTTTGCCTGCTCCATCCGCAGTTGAGCGATTTCAGCCGTGAGCTTACTCTGCGTTCGCAAAAGCGTGTCGTATTCGTTGCCAATGTGGTTTTTGATCTGCTCAGCTTTTTCTGATGCCGCATAAAGACCGTGGTAGTACTTTTCAAGTTTCTCCAGACTCTGCCCTCGCTTCTTCGTAGAAACTCGTAGGATGTCGTCGATTTTCTTTTTCGTCTGAGTGGCGTCCCACCTAGAATTTCGCCCGTTCGATTCGTGCTTTTCGATCAAACGCTTGAGTTCTATCATTCGCTCGGCATCATGAGATTTCGTGTTGAATGCCAAGCCCATCATGTGCTGCGATGCTCGCTCGTCCCAGAAAACCATCCGTCGGTTCTCGTCGAATGTGAGGAGGTAAAGCTGATAAAAAATGAAGTATTCAAATCCCTCGAAACCCATCTCCCGGCTCAGCAACGATTCGTAAGAGGTATTTAGCTCCCGAGGACTCTTTTCACCCGGGTCGAAGAGGCTAATTTTCTTATTGTCTATTTCTTCGTATATCTCGAGCGCCCTAAGTTGATCACGTCCGAAGAAGGGGCGGATTATCCGATAGAACTTATCGTTAACAACGAAAGTAATTTCAATCTCAGCGGCCTTCTTGTCCTTTTCTTTAATCCTGCCGATGAAGTAGCTCTCAGTAAACTTTTTGTTCGCCTCTACGATTTCGCCGGGTGAAAGAACTTCTCGATAAGGCTCCAATACGATTCCAGTTAGGCAATAATTGACCGCATTTAGAAAAGTAGTTTTCCCGAGCCCGTTCGCACCCGCGAGGCAATACACTCCTTGTCCGATTGATTCTTCGATTTGTTGATTTCGCCCATTCTTTGCGTAGAGCGAAAAATTGCGAAAAACAATTTTCTTGAATTGTGGGAAACTCAGCTTACCTAACGTAGTAGCTTTGTGCTCTTGGACAGGTTTCCGATTTTGTTCGGCAGCCAACTCCCAAACACCGCGAGAGGTCTTGCTCGCTGCCTTCAACACACCACTCTTGCGGAGGATGTCGCCTGCCCATCGCAACTCATACTGCCACTCGTGAAGCAATTCGCGTTCGGCTTGAATGTCCTTCTCGTGCTTTCTCCAAACGAGTTCCGAGATGGCGAGGATTTTTCCTTTACCGCCAAGCTCTTGGAGAGCTTCGACGACCCATTCGGTCATCATCTTGCGTCCTTTAGCCATCTTTATCGAATTCCTGGAAAGGGTTGGATTTAAGGATACTGATTATAGCGCAGCAGCATAGGGAATGAAGAAGCAGAGCGGGAACAAGCAGAACTGAGCGGCGCTAAAGCTTGTGTCAAGGCGCCCGGAAATTTCAATCGATTTCGCGGTGGACTTGCGATTCTGCAATCTGCTTGACGCTAAGCGGCGATTCGATTCACTTAGCCAGCGACTTCATATTCATCAACCGCAAGGATCCTCTAGGAACGATGATTGTTGAAGATAGCCGAATCAGGACCTGCCCCGCGCACGGTTCTCCGATAACCTCAAATCGCCAAACACTCCCCACAAAAGTCCCCACAGTGAGAATTTACTTGAGGTTGGTGACTGACTGTAAGTTATTGAGAGATTTGGAGGCGGCGATCGGAATCGAACCGATGAATAAAGGTTTTGCAGACCTCTGCCTTACCACTTGGCTACGCCGCCCCTGGATGCCAATTATGAACGATGAAGGCGGAAGGATGAAGCTAAAAACTGGTTCGGCGGTGAAAGCCGAGACTTTCATCCTTCATCCTTCCGCCTTCATCCTTGGAAATAGTGGAGCGGGAGACGAGATTTGAACTCGCGACCCTCGCCTTGGCAAGGCGATGCTCTACCACTGAGCTACTCCCGCTTTGAGCGCAAGTGATTCTAATGATTCGATGATTGTTGTCAAGCGAGGGTGTTTTTAGGCATGGTGCAGTTTGATTGATTCTTTGCGGCTCTTGGCGAGAGTCTTTGCGTACTTTGCGGTAGAGTCCGCCGGATAAAGCAAAACCGCAAAGGTCGCAAAGCCTAAGACGCAAAGTTACGCAGAGGAAATCTATTTTTCACTTTGGTTAATTCTTTGCGGCTCTTGGCGAGAGTCTTTGCGTACTTTGCGGTAGAGTCCCGGATAAAGCAAAACCGCAAAGGTCGCAAAGCCTAAGACGCAAAGTTACGCAGAGGAAATCTATTTTTCACTTTGGTTAATTCTTTGCGGCTCTTGGCGAGAGTCTTTGCGTACTTTGCGGTAGAGTCCGCCGGACAAAGCAAAACCGCAAAGGTCGCAAAGCCTAAGACGCAAAGGTACGCAGAGGAAATCTATTTTTCAGTTTGGTTAATTCTTTGCGGCTCTTGGCGAGAGTCTTTGCGTACTTTGCGGTAGAGTCCTCCGGATAAAGCAAAACCGCAAAGGTCGCAAAGCCTAAGACGCAAAGGTACGCAGAGGAAATCTATTTTTTAGTTTGGTTAATTCTTTGCGGCTCTTGGCAAGAGTCTTTGCGTAATTTGCGGTAGAGTCCGCCGGACAAAGCAAAACCGCAAAGTTCGCAAAGCCTAAGACGCAAAGTTACGCAGAGGAAATCTATTTTTCAGTTTGGTTAATTCTTTGCGGCTCTTGGCGAGAGTCTTTGCGTACTTTGCGGTAGAGTCCGCCGGACAAAGCAAAACCGCAAAGGTCGCAAAGCCTAAGACGCAAAGTTACGCGGAGGAATTCTATTTTTCAGTTTGGTTAATTCTTTGCGGCTCTTGGCGAGAGTCTTTGCGTACTTTGCGGTAGAGTCCGCCGGATAAAGCAAAACCGCTAAGGTCGCAAAGCCTAAGACGCAAAGTTACGCAGAGGAATTCTATTTTTCAGTTTGGTTAATTTGTAAGTACCCCGAAAAAACGGACCATTGAAAAGTAGAGGTTTCCGGGTGAGTATGACACCAGGAGGCCAGGATGAAGCGGAGCAAATTTAGTGAACATCAGATCATCGCGATCTTGAAGGCAGTCGAGGCGGGACGAACGGTCAAGGATGTTTGCCGCGAGCATGAAGTCAGCGAAGCAACTTACTACAAGTGGAAGTCGAAGTATGGCGGGATGGAAGCGGCTGACATTCGACGGTTGCGTGAACTGGAAGAAGAAAACCGGCAGTTAAAGCAGATCTCAGCGGAGTTGCTGCTGGAGAACCGGGCGTTGAAAGACGTGATCGCAAAAAAGCTGTAACGCCGGCGGTCAAGCGCGAACTGGTGGCGGAACTACGGCGCGACCATGGCCTGACCGAACGGCGCGCGTGCGCGGCGGTGAGTCTGCGACGATCGGTTTATCGCTATCGCAAACGACCGAACCGCGACGGCGAGATAGTTGAGCAGTTGCTGCAGTTAGCGCACCGGCGGCCCGAGGAAGGGTTTCCCAAGCTGTACAAGCGGCTGCGACGGCAAGGCCGACGGTGGGGCCACAACCGGGTGCACCGAGTGTATTGCAGCCTGAAATTGAACAAACGGCGCAAAGGCAAGCGACGCTTACCGACAAGGAATCCGATGCCGTTAGTGGTGCCCGAAGCAATGAATGAATGCTGGTCAGCCGACTTCATGAGTGACGCCTTGTGGGATGGTCGTCGCTTTCGAACTTTTAATGTCGTCGATGACTTCAACCGTGAAGCCCTGGCGATCGAAGTCGACTTCAGTTTGACGGCCGAGCGGGTGGTGCGCGAGCTTGAACGGACAGCCGCTCATCGCGGCTATCCCCTCAAGCTCAGGTTGGACAATGGTCCGGAGTTCATCGCCCTGGCGCTGGCTGAATGGGCCGAGCAGCATGACGTGACGTTGGAGTTCATCAAACCGGGCAAACCAATGCAGAATGGTTTCATTGAAAGGTTCAATCGCAGCTACCGCCAGGCGGTGCTCGACATGTACGTGTTTACAACTTTGAACGAGGTGCGTGAACAGACGGAAAAGTGGCGGAAGGAATACAACGAAGAGCGGCCACATGACGCTCTCGGCGATATGACGCCCAGAGAATATCTCTTAACCCAAAAACCCGAAATCTCTACTTATGAGTGGACCTAAAAGCGGGATACTTACAAATTCTTTGCGGCTCTTGGCGAGAGTCTTTGCGTACTTTGCGGTAGAGTCCGCCGGATAAAGCAAAACCGCAAAGGTCGCAAAGCCTAAGACGCAAAGTTACGCAGAGGAATCTCATTTTTCAAAATGCACCAGTACCTGTTGTTACGTAATGGGCTGAACTGTTTTAGGTGGTCGAATTTAAGTTGGGGCGTTGAGATAAGCTCTGGCAGGGACCGCGGACGCCCTCGCCCGCACGAGGTGCGCCAACCCGAACCGTTTTCCATCAAATGACTTCTACGCAACGTGCGGGCGTGGGCGCCCGCGGTCCCATAAGACGTCGATCATTAACCTAAACTGCTCCACTACTGTTTTGATCAGAAGAAAGTCCCTTTTTACTCATCGAGGAAGTTGTAGGTGATCACGCCTGACACCTTTACTGGCCGGCCGGAAAGCAATGTCGGCGAAAACTTTGCCGAGCGAGCAGCCGAAACTGCCCCCGCTCGCAGCAGCGGATGGCCGGACACCGCCGACGCCGACGTAACCTCGCCCTGCTCATCTACCAACACCTTAACGACCACCGTCCCCGAAGCCTTAGCCTGTTTTGCAATCGCCGGGTAAGGCGGTTTCGGCAGGCTGATTGCTTTGCCGTTTAATACGCCGCCACTGACTATAGTGCCGGCCTTGAGACCCTTTGGAGTCGGCGACTCCTGCGAATTATCGTTAACATTATCGGTAATATTAATATCCGGAGGATTCCAGTCTTCCGTTTTGCCAAGTTCGTCGGCGACCTTAATCACCTTGCCGCCGTCGGTGCGCAATGTGCCTTTGACCAGAGTCCACACGTGATCGTTGCGTTTCAAAACCACTTCGTATCGGCCGTTAGCTTTCGTTCCCTCGACCGACATCATGAATCCCGCTCCGCCTGAACCGTCAGCGTTTTCATTGAAAGCGCCGAGGGGGAAACCTGTGTCTTTGATCTCGCCCAGTTCGTTTCTGACCTCTTCATTTTCTTTCAGCTTGTTTAGGGCGACCGTGTAGGCCCCGGATGTTTTTAAGGTGGTCTCGAGTTTTTGATAGCCAAAGTAAACAACTGCGACGATGCCTCCGCCGATCAACAGCAGAAGTATGACCAGCACCAAAAGGATCTTGCCGCAACCGGACTTCTTTGGCGGCGGAGGGGCCGTTGGTCCACCCATTTGCGGATACTGAGGCGGTGTATAAGGAGGGGGAGTGTATGCAGGGGGTGACTGGATGGGCGCCGGCGCCCCACACTTTGGACAGAACCTGTTGAACGACTCCAAAGAATTGCCGCAACTCGTACAAGTCATAACGATTCCCAGTTTCCCAATTTATTAAGGTCCTTCAACTATTTACGACAGCAAAAAACTCGTCTCGTGGGGGAGACTGCGAGGCGCGTCAGGATACACGAACGAGTTTCGAGATTCCAGAACTTTGCGTCTGGTTGGCAGGATTCGTCCGCTCGCCGCTGTTATGGTGGCTCAGGGTCAGGGTTGTGAGTCGGCAATGAAATTGACTTCCGGCCTCCAGGTCTTTTAAGGTTTTGTTTTAGCCAGCCATGTTTAATTTTCAAATCGTCAAGACTTGTGAAATCGTCTAGCCTGGAGTTTTAATCAATGCAAAACGTCTCCCTTGCTCATTCGCACGCGATCACCAATCGAGCCGCTGCGCTCATCCTGCTCTTTGCTTTTGCCACCACGGCGATGGGCCAGGGATACCAGAAGCCGCCCCAGGACGTGCTTGATATCCTGACTGCGGCGGTGACGCCGGTTGCGTCCGTCAGTCCTACCCGGGATTTCGTCCTGTTGAGCACTGGTTTGCGTTATCCGCCAATCGCAGATCTCGCACAACCAATGCTGCGACTGGCCGGCCTCAGGATCAATCCCAATACGAGTGGTCCACATCGCTTCCAATACGCGGTTATGCTGACGCTCAAACGAATCGCCGACGGCTCGGAAGTGAAGGTTAATTTGCCACCGGGCGGGAAAATAACGTCGCTGCAATGGAGCCCTAACGGGAAACACTTTTCATTTACCAACACTACGAGCACCGGGATTGAGCTTTGGGTTGGGGACAGCGCGAACGGAAACGTGCGCAAGTTGAAGGGCGTGGTGATAAACGCGACTGAAGGCGACGAGACTCAATGGATGCCCGACAACAAGACGCTGCTGGTCCAACTCGTGCCGGCCAAAAGGCTGGGGGCGCCCGTAGCGTCAAACGTACCGCGCGAACCAAATTCGCAGGAGAGTTCGGGTCGACCCGGACCGGTTCGCACGTTTCAGGATTTGCTTAAGACGCCGCACGACGAAGCCCTTTTCGAATACTACGCAACTTCGCAGCTCGCGCTGGTCGATAGTGGCAGCGGAAAAATTTCCGAAGTGGGGCAGCCGTCAATATTTCTTTCCGAAGATGTAGCCCCGGACGGTCTCCATATTCTGGTGGCGCGGATTCGGCGGCCCTTCTCGTATCTCCACACCAGCTTTTCTTTTCCGCGCGAAGTGGAGGTTTGGGATACGAAAGGCAGGCTGGTCCACAAGCTGGCGAGTTTGCCGCTCGCGGACCAGGTGCCAATCGATGGAGTAATCACCGGACCGCGCAGTTATCGCTGGCGTCCGACTGAGCCCGCTACGCTGGTTTGGGTCGAAGCGCTCGATGGCGGCGATCCGAAGAGAAAGGTGCCGCATCGCGACCGCTTCCTGATGTTGAAAGCGCCCTTTTCAAGTGCGCCGGTTGAACTCACAAAAACTGAACATCGTTTTGCCGGTTCATCGTGGGGCGAGAAGGACGGGCTGGTGCTCTTTTCGGATTTTGAACGTGACCGGCGATGGTCCAGAACGTTCATGATAAGCGCCGACAAACCCGGCGAGGCGCCAAAGATGATCTGGAGCCGGAGCAGCCAGGATCGTTACAACGATCCGGGGTCGCCGCTTTTGCGAACTTTACCAAACGGCAAGCGCGCAATTTTGCAGAACGGCGATTTCGTGTATCTGAGTGGGACGGGCGCCTCTCCGGAAGGAGACCGGCCATTCCTCGACAAGTTCAATCTACAGACTCTGAAATCCGAAAGACTTTTCCGCAGTGACGGCAATCAATACGAAGCGGTAGTGGCGCTGCTCGATGACCAGGCCTCGAAATTTATCACTCGCCACGAAAGTCCTACCGCAGCGCCGAATTATTATTTGCGCACGCGCGGCGCAGAGGGCACTAACCCAATCGTTTCGCTCACCAAATTTCCCGACGCCACGCCGCAGCTAAGAGGAATCAAAAAGCAGTTGGTCACCTACAAACGCGCGGACGGGGTGCAATGCTCCTTCACGCTATATTTGCCTCCGAATTACCGGGAGGGTACGCGTCTCCCCACGGTCGTCTGGGCTTACCCGTTGGAGTTCACGGATCCCGGAACGGCAGGGCAGGTGACCGGCTCAACTCAACGCTCAACCCAGATAGTTGGATCGTCACATCTCTTCTTCCTGCTTCAGGGATACGCAGTGCTCGACAACACGACGATGCCGGTCGTCGGCGATCCGGAAACGGTGAACAACACCTACGTTGAACAGATTGTGATGAGTGCGAAAGCGGCCATCGACAAGGCCGCGGAAATGGGGGTGACGGATCCGGAGCGCGTCGGCGTGGGTGGTCACAGTTATGGCGCCTTCATGACGGCAAACCTGCTCGCGCATTCAGATCTGTTTCGGGCCGGCATCGCTCGCAGCGGCGCTTACAATCGCACTTTAACGCCGTTTGGTTTTCAAAGTGAACGGCGCACACTCTGGGAAGCGCCCGAGATGTACATCAAGGTTTCGCCGTTTATGGTGGCCCATAAGATCAAGGAGCCGATCCTTTTCATCCACGGCGAAGCTGACGACAACACGGGTACGTTTCCAATTCAATCGGAGCGCATGTATCAGGCCGTGCGCGGACACGGCGGCACTGTCAGGCTGGTAACGTTGCCGCTTGAGGCGCATGGTTACTCGAGTCGGGAAACGATCGAACACGTACTTCACGAAATGATCACCTGGTTTGATAAGCACGTGAAAAACGCTGCCACTCGAGCAACTCAACCCGCGACGAAGTGAAGTGGCTCCGGAAGATTCGAAGTTTAGATCAACGGGTCTCTCTGTGGTTGCTCCGGGGCTCAGATCAGTTGAGGTGAACCTCCCATGAGTTGGATTCAGAAGCTCTGTCTGGCAATCCTGCCCGCAAACTGGACCCGGAGCATGGAAGCGGATTCGCGACAATGGATGGTACGTTGCGAGTGCGGAGTGGAGAAGTCGATCTGGGATATCGGTGGCATTAGGTGGAAGGCGAGCGGGACGTCCAGGAATTACATGCGCTGTCACGGGTGCGGCAATCGCAGTTGGCACACAACCTATCGAAAGACGGCGGGCAGCTAGATTCAAGCGTGTGCGCCGCTTCAAGCTCATTTAGCAATTCTCAAATTGGTGGCGGTCAAGCTGGGTATCGATGGAAATTGAAATCATTTCTTCGGCAAATGCTCCTAAATCGAGAGGGCCTTATTCCCAGGCCACTCGGGCGGGAGATTTTGTTTTCTGCGCCGGACAGGGTGGCTTCGATCCGGCGACCGGGAGTCTGGTTGATGGTGGTATTCGCGAGCAAACTGCCCAGGCACTTCGTAATTTGGGCGCCATCCTTGAAGCCGCGGGAAGCAACCTCAGTCGGGTGGTGAAAGTGACGGTGTTTCTGCACGACTGGAAATATTTCAACGAGATGAACGAGGTGTTTGCTGAATTCTTCCCTCAGAACCCACCCGCGCGTTCGACCGTGCAAGGACAGCGGTGGCCTGAAGGGTCTTTGGTGGCGATCGATGCCATTGCCCTCGCTCGATCAGGTTGAGCAAAGACCGGACATTGATGCAAACCGGGATGATGAATGTGACAGCCCTATATGAATATTCTGCTGGTTGTCCTCAGGTGAGATAAGCAGCACGTCACTGCCTGAAAGTAAGGCTCAAAGTGAACCTGGCAATCTTCGACATTGACGGCACGCTGACCAATACAAACGGCGTCGACGATAAATGCTTCGTCACAGCCCTGTCTGAGGTGCATGCGATTACCGGGATAAATACTGACTGGTCCACCTACCCGCACACTACCGACTCCGGCATCACCTCTCACGTTTTTAAGGAGAGGTTTGGTCGTGATCCCGAAAGCGTAGAGTTAGACAGACTTAAATCCTGCTTTGTAGATCTGCTAAACGAGCAGCACAAAGCAAACTCATCAAACTTCGCCCCCATTGCCGGCGCTGCGCTAGCCCTGAGCAGGTTACAGCGAGAGCCAGACTGGACGGTAGCGATTGCTACGGGCGCCTGGCGCGAATCTGCATTATTGAAGTTGAAGGTTGCCAACATCAATGTTAACGGCTTACCGGCGGCCTTTGCTGAAGATGGTCTATCGAGAGAATCGATCTTAAAGTCAGCGGTCGCAAAGGCATTGGAAAAAGGTCGGGTGAACAGCTTTGAAAAGACCGTTAGCATTGGTGATGGTCTCTGGGATGTGCGCACAGCGCGTTCACTTGATTTCGCCTTTCTTGGGATTGGCCGTGCAGAGACGGCGGTGAAACTGACTCAAGCGGGAGCAAAAAATGTAATCGCGGATTTCGTTGACTACGATGTGTTCATTAAGTCGCTGATTGAAGCGGAAGTTCCCCGATAGGAGAAAGGTGACATGAAAGAGAAACATAGCAAAACAGTCGCCATCCTCGCTGTTGCCGGGTGGTCTAGCCTCGTGTTGTGTTGCTTCACGGCGGGGGCGGGCGCGACCTTCGCACAGGGTGGCCGGACAACGCCGCTCGAACGTCGCACCGAGGTGCTTAATCGGCAGGGTGTCGAGAAGGATCTTGAGAAGTCGAGTCGAGAGTTGAAGGGTGCTCCGGAGAGGCCGGAAGAACGAAAGCGGGCTCTGCAGGTCGCGGCTCAGGTTAAGCACGACTTTGAGGGGTTGCAGGAAAACTACAATCTAATCGTGCTCGCTATGGCCGGCAAAGATCTAAGCCTTAATCTTGATTCTGTCGTTCGGGCGGTCGCGGACATCAGGAAATACGCCACCCGCTTGAAAAGTAACCTGGCACTCCCGAAACCGCAGCCGGAAAACGAAAGGGTTGAGATACACACCCAGCAGATGGAAGAATTACTTACGACTCTGCGCCAGCACATATTCGACTTCGTCACCAATCCGCTTTTCGAGTCGCATGGCGTGCTCGACGTGGAGCAGGGCCGCAAGGCGGGTCGCGATCTCGATCGGATTATCGAACTGAGCGACAGCATTAAGAAAAGCGACGAGAGAATCAGGCCAACCAAGCCTTAAGATGCAGTTGCAGAATTGCGCGCCATCTCATACCCGATTGAGGGCAGTTGCATGATTATTGTCTCAGGAAAGCTTTACTTGCGACCGGATACCAAAGAGCCATTTCTCGCGGCTTCTGCGACCGCGGTTGCTCAGGCCCGCAACGCTCCCGGATGTCGCGACTTTGTGGTAGCCGCGGATCCACTCGAACCGGATCGCGTCAATGTCTATGAGGAATGGGAAACCGAACATGACCTGCTGAAATTTCGTGATCAGGGACCGGACGAGGATAACTGGTCTAGTGTCGTGCGCGCCTCGGTCTTGAGACATGAAGTTTCGTCGAGCGGCCCGGCGTAGCAACTGCGTCGCAAATTCAAGTCTCCTTCCCAAACGCAGCATAGAGTTTGAAATCTTTCGCGCCACTCTGCGTTTTCGGCTTAGCTGCCGTGAGCTTTTCATGGCCATGATGCATCGCCGAGGCGATAGGTCCGTTGACTCCACAGACAAAAGGAAATTAGCAATCCAAGTCAAAGCATTGCTTTCAACTTATTAGCCGCAAATGGTAGTCTACTGGTGAATTTTGAACGCAGTTCTTCTCGAACCTCGGTAAAGTCTCGGCCACTCCACAATCAAAACGAGGAGTCAATAAGTGTCTGAATTTGTTTCGAACTTTAGCTCGCTGGGGATCTTCCTCGTCATTGCTGCTATAGGCTTCGTTTTTCTTCTCGTGAGCTTAGTGGTGGGAGATATATTCGACAGCTTCGGATTTGATACGGGTGTGGATGGGGGGACTGAGGGGCATGCGCTGTTGGATAGCCGCGTCCTGAGCGTTTTTGTGACCTCGTTTGGAGGTATCGGAGCCATCGGGATTCAGATGGGATTGAGCATCGTGGCCAGCTCCCTCCTTGGATTGGCCGGTGGAATTGTGCTCGGTGGTCTCGTTTCATTGTTCGCCCGCTTTTTATATAAGCAACAGTCTTCGAGTTCGGTCGGCACGTCGCAGATGATTGGCCGGACAGCGCAAGTCACGGTGTCGATTGCCCCCGGCAATCTGGGACAGATTAGCTGTCGCATAGGCGAAGAGCGGATCGAAAAACTGGCGCGCTCCCGAGACAATTTGGAAATAAAAGCCGGCGCGATGGTCCGCGTCGAAGAAATCGCCGGAGACTCCGTCATCGTGAGTCCCTACACCGATAATGGTGAGCAATATCTGAGGTAAAAACGAATGCCCGAGATACAGGATCTACTCATCCCCGTTGTAATTCTAGTTGTGGTGATTGGTTTTTTGATCGCCCTGATGCTGCTCAGCCGAAACTACGTCAAAGTTTCGCCGAACCGCGCAGCCGTCATTTCCGGGCGTTCGCGAAAGCTGCCCGATGGCACCGTCGTCGGCTACCGGCTGGTGCGAGGCGGCGCAACGTTGATCGTGCCGTTTCTGGAAAAGGTTGAATACCTTAGTCTCAATGTGATCACGGTCCCGCTGGCGACGTCACGCGCCTACACGGTGCAGGGTGTCCCGGTATCAGTAAAAGCTGTAGCCAACGTCAAGATCAAAGGTGACGACGAATCAATGCGCTCGGCAGCCGAACGCTTCCTCGGCATGATGCCGGATGAGTTTCATAAACTCGTCTTTCAAACACTTGAAGGCCACCTGCGCGCGATCCTCGGAACTCTCACGGTTGAGGAAATCAACAACGACCGGCAGAGTTTTGCTCAGAAACTAACCACCGAGGCCGCCGGCGATCTGGAGAAGATGGGTATCGGCCTGGATGCGCTGACCATTCAGGAAATTTCTGACGAAGAAGGTTATCTCGACGCGCTGGGCCAGCGGCGCACTGCCGAAGTGCAACGCGACGCCGAGATAGGCAAAGCCGAGGCTCTTCGCGATTCCAAGATCAAAGCCGCGTTGGCGATGCAGGAAGGTGAAAAGGTCCGGCTCGCTTCAGAAGCCGACATCGCTGCTTCGACAAGGGAAACGGAGGTCAAGCGCGCGCAATTTCAGTCAGAGATTAAACGCGAACAGGCGACTGCTGAACAGGCCGGCCCGTTATCCGAAGCAAGGGCGCGCCAGGAGGTGGTGGCGGAAGAAGTTCGTATCGAACGAATTCGCACCCAGGAACAAATAGCTGTGCAGGAGCAGGAGGTGCTGCGGCGCGAGAAGGAACTCGAAGCCACAGTGGTGAAAAAGGCGGAGGCCGAACGCCGCGCGGCCGTGCTGCTGGCCCAGGGGCAACAGGAAGCTGCGATCCTCGAGGCCGAGGGACGCAAGCAGGCATTGATTGCAACTGCCGAAGCCGAAAGCCAAAAGCTGCAACGAGAGGGACTGGGCCGCGCCTCGGCAAT
>CAWEBR010000004.1:0-160626 GCA_963807365.1 Pyrinomonadaceae bacterium
CCTACCTGATGCGCTTTGTCTTCGCTTTCTTGATGCTCGTGTAAGTCGAACCAGGAAGTCCATCCGATACCCACCTCGCTCCCGTATATAGAGTGAGTGTGTAAACACGACAATGAGTTCACCGCAAACTCATAGCTCTAATAAGATATCCTTTCTCCTGCCCCGGCAGTTTCGCCCGCGCCGGTTTTTCGTTTTCATCCTGTCCCTCGTCTCCCTGCTGCCGTTTTTGGTTCTTGCTTTACCGCCATCAAAGTCTTCCGTTGAACCCAGCCATGAGTCGTTTGCACCGGCACGTCTGAGCGACACCGTTGCGGTCCAGGCGCTTGGGCGCGGGAACCCAATTATTAATCTCGAAAACGGTCGTGAGTTGATCACTTCCTACTCCGGCCCGGATGAGCTGAGAGCTGCGTTTGAGAAGAATGAAGCAGAACCGCTCACCCTGGCGATGGCCGACTTTGACGAAGATGGCGTGCCCGATCTCGTAAGTGGTTATGCGCTTGAAGGACGTGGAGCATTTAGCGTCGTTCGTGGGAATGTAGATTCGATTCATCCCAATGCGCCGGCCGCAGTGCAACGGAGGGCCTCGGGAAACTCAACCGCAGCTCCGTTTCTGTCTCCCGCTCGACTCTTTGGAATTTCAGTTCCGTCCGACTTCATCGGGGCGGGCGACTTCGACGCGGATGGACATTGGGACTTAGTTTGCGCCGCGCGTTTTGGCCAAAGTCTGGTTTGGTTCGCCGGTGATGGGCTCGGAAGTTTTAGTGCAGCGAAACAGATTTCGCTTCCCGGCTTGGTTACGGCGGTGACGGTCGGCGAGGCCAACCGTCGCGACGGTCTCAATGACGTAGTGGTTGGAGTTACAAGCTCTGAGGGGTCGCAGCTGTTGGTTTTTGAAGGACCAAATGGCGCATTGAATTCGCAACCCGAAAGTTTCGCGATGCCGGCAGCAGTAAGCGCGTTAGCTCTGGGACAACTCGATCAAGAGCACTCGATTGACGTCGCCGTGGCGGCTGGAAATGAATTGATCGTGCTCGCCGGTCGCGATCGTAAGTTGTCGCTCGATCCCTCTCAGCAGGCAACTGTGTCTCAAGGAGTTCGCCGTCAGCGAATATTTAAATCGAAAATCGAATCGATGGTGTTGGGAAACTTCGCGGACGACCAGTCAACCGATATTGCCTTGTTGCTTGGGAATGAATTGCAGATCCTCAATCAACCAAGCAAATCCAAAACGCCGATTGAAAAGTGGCCGATTGTTTCAAGCTCCTTCAACGCGGCCTCCGCAACGCGTTTGTTTGCGGTTGGGGCATTAACAGGGGAATCCGACAATCTGATCGCGGTTAATCCGAGCCACGATCAGCTTCAGCTTTTTGGCGTTTCGAACAACCCAACCCAAGCTTCAGCGCTGATGACCTCGTTGGATGTGGTTGGCTCTCCAGTCGCAGTCTTGCCTGCACAACTAAACACCGATGCTCTGAGCGACTTGATAGTGGTAAACAGCGGAAAGAGTTCGCCGGTGGTTCTGCCATCTGCGCAGCAAGCGACCTTCGTTGTTACAAACACCAACGCCAGCGGTGCCGGTTCGCTGCAATTCGCAATTCTCGATGCCAATGAAACTCCCGGCGCTGATCTAATCACTTTCAACATTCCTGGTTCTGGCCCGCACACGATCTTTCCTACTTCTTCACTCCCCACCATTACTGATCCAGTGACCATTGATGCCACCACGCAACCAGGCTATGCCGGCGACCCAGTTATAGTGCTACACGGTGACCAGGCCGGAATAGGCGCAAGGGGATTTACCGTTGCCGCCGGACCAAGCACGATCAAGGGATTTCGGATTAAGGGCTGGAAGGCGAATGGCGGTCAATCTCCACCAGGTGGTGATGCGATCAGCATAACGGGCGGGAATAGCCACTTGATTGTCAGCAACGTCCTTGGTGTTAACGATGCCTTCAACCAATCGGGGGTCCACGTTACCGGCGGCCATAACCACATCATTGGCGGTACGGTTTCAGCAGCGCGCAACGTAATTGCATGGGAGACGTTCGGAGTGATTCTCTCCGGCGGCACTACCGGCTGCCTGGTGCAAGGCAATTTCATCGGCACTGACGTGACGGGTACCCAGGTTGCAGGTAGCGGAAGCAATACCGCAGTGCTGATTGGTTCTTTTTGGGGGCCGGCGCCGGGAACTGCCAACATGATCGGCGGCACTACGGCCGGAGCGCGAAATATCATCGCCGGCGGATTCACAGTTGACTATGTCAATTCAGCAGGCGAGGGAAATTTGATTCAGGGTAACTACATTGGGACTAATGTTACCGGGACGAATAAGTTAGTCAGCAGTTTTGGAAGCGGTGTTCGCGGTGTTTCCATAAACGCGGCTGGGAACACGGTTGGGGGTACGACGCCCGCGGCGCGCAACGTCATCGTTGCCGGAAGCCAGGGAGTGCGTGTGTTTTTTGGTAACTTAATGATCCCAAATGTAGCTGATGTCGTTGTGCACGGAAATTACATCGGGACCAAATCCGATGGCACAGGAAATCTTGGTCATAGCGAACAGGGTGTTGTTGTAAACACCGTTGGGCTCGTAGTGCGGATAGGAGGGGCTGCATCGGGCGCCGGAAACGTTATCTCAAATAGCGGCAAGAGTGGCGTGGAAATTGTGGACGATTGTGTTTCTCCGTGCATGAATCCTGCTACGGGAGGCCACACCGTTCAAGGTAATTACATCGGCACTGATGCATCCGGGACCGCTGACCTCGGCAATACGCAAAATGGCGTTTACCTGCGCAATACCAGGAATAACGTAGTTGGCGGCCTGGTAACTGGCACGCGAAATGTAATCTCGGGTAACGGCTTGAGTGGTGTTTTTATGGAGTCTGCCGGCGCGACGGGCAATGTCGTTCAAGGCAATTACATCGGCACCAATGCGACGGGCACTGCCGGAGTAGGGAATGACCTCAACGGCGTCACGACCAGCGAAGCGCCCAACAACACCATCGGTGGTGACACTGTTGAATCACGCAACATCATCTCTGCGAATGGTCGCCACGGTGTTTCAATCGGTATAGACACAACGAGTGGTTCAACCGGAATCACCGTCAAAAACAACTACATCGGCACCGATTTGACCGGAAACGCGTGTCTTGGTAACCAACGTGACGGTGTGTTTGTTAACCGAGGTTCGGTAAGTCACACGATTGTCGACAATGTCATCACCTGTAACGGCAGAAACGGCGTCAACATTCCAAACTTTATCACCAACGATCCTGGGATTAGGATTAACGTCACCGATAATTCCATCTTCGCCAACGCCATTCTTGGTATCGACCTGGGCGATGCCGGCATTACCGCAAACGATCCGGGCGACCCTGATGGCGGTGCAAATTTCCAGCAGAACTTTCCCGTGTTGATGTCGTCGGCGCAGATTGCGCCCGAGGATGCTCGCGAGAAGAACCTGGCGCCGGATGCCCTCACCATCAATGGAACGCTAAACAGCACACCAAACGCGACGTTTACGGTGCACTGGTATTTCAGCGCCGACTCGCAATGCACCACCAACCAGGCAGCCAGTCGCCCGCTTGCGTTTGGCAAAGTCCCAAACCTGACTACTGACGCTAACGGAAACGCACCGTTTACTTTTCCCTTCGATTTTCCGGCCGGAGCAAACGGTGGTTTGATCAACTGCACTGCCACAGATTCCCAGGGAAACACCTCGGAGTTTTCAGCCTGTTTTGCGGTGGGCACCGCGGCACCGCCGACCCCGACACCCACTCCTACACCCGCGCCAACACCTTCAATCCAATTTCAGACGGCGACTTACAACGCGAATGAAGCGATTGGAAGTAGCGCCGTTACCATTACGCGAACCGGAAACACGGGAGTCGCGTCGTCAGTGAGATATGAGACCAGCGATAGTGCGGGGACGAGCAACTGTGGCGTTCGATTTTCCGGCGTCGCCAATTCTCGCTGCGACTATGCCACCACGGTGGGCACTTTGCATTTCGCTCAGGGAGAAGCCAGCAAAACTATATTGATTCCCATCGTCAATGATTCGTATTCCGAAGCTGGCGAGAATCTGACGATTACTCTCAGCGATGCTGTCGGAGCGGTTCTTGCTTCACCGACAGTTGCTACATTTACAATCTTCGACGACGAGAATCCTGCTGGCCACGGTCCGAATCCGATTGGCCAGGCTAGCTTCTTTGTCCGTTTGCACTACATTGATTTCTTCACGCGCGAACCTGACTCAGGAGGTTTAGCTTTCTGGAGTAACCAAATCACCGAATGCGGCACAAACGCCGGCTGCATCGACATCCGCCGCACGAATGTCTCCGCAGCCTTCTATGTCTCGATCGAGTTTCAGGAGACTGGTTTTCTCGTTTACCGCTTCTACAAAGCTTCGTATGGAAATATCCCAGGTGCGCCCGTGCCGGTGCGACTGGGTGAGTTTCTGCCTGACACGCAACAGATCGGCAGGGATGTGATTGTTGGACAGGGGACTGGGCGGCGAAGCTGGAAGCAAATAAAGAGAGTTTCGCAGCAGACTTCGTCAGTCGCTTGCGATTCACTTCAGCTTATCCGCTTTCGCTGACACCGGCACAGTTTGTCGACGCGCTGAACAACAATGCTGGAGGAGCCTTGTCCTCAACTGAACGGGATCAATTAGTAGGCGAATTAACTTCAGGAGCGAAGACGCGCGCGCAAGTACTGCGCGCCGTAGCTCAAGATTCAGATCTGACGACTGCCGAGTTCAACAAGGCGTTTGTGCTGATGCAATACTTTGGCTACCTGCGGCGCAATCCCAACGACCCGCCGGAAGCAGCGCTGGACTTTAGCGGTTACAACTTCTGGCTGGGCAAGCTGAATCAATTCAACGGCAACTACATCGAGGCCGAGATGGTGAGGGCTTTCATCACTTCGAGCGAATATGAACAGCGCTTTGGGCCATAGGTTTATCGGGAGTTTAGAAGCCGACTTTTAGTCGCATTTTTCACGCAGCAATCAGAACCCGATTGAGATTAGCACTTTGAACTTAGTTTCCTAATTAAGCCGCTCGCCGGCTCAAACGTATGGGCGAACCCAAGTTTTCTTGAGATAATCCCGGCCAGGCCGCCCCCGTTTCTACAGGTAGGTTCCTTCTGCGTGCAATTTTTCTCGAGCAAGAGCCGGGCGCCATCCATCAGGCACCTCACTTGCGTATTTGTGGTGAGTCTGCGAATAGAAACCTATGAGTTATCACTCGCTCCCACTGGTTTGACACGTTTGCCCCAGCGTCGCAGGTGCCACCGCGCTCAAGTCGCCTGTTTAATCTTGATGATGACCGGAGGCATCGTCTCTGCAGCACTTTGGTGGACCGACACAAGCTGCGTCTCCGCTTCGAGTGACTCGGGAAGAGCCGAACCCGCTAGGTTTAGTCCGAGCACTACGCTCCACGCCAGCAGCTCTAATAACGCCGCAATCCCGCTGCGCAGCGGGCGAGAGCTTGTGACCGCGTACGATGGCCCAGCGCATCTTCGGGAAGCGCTCGAGCAAAATCGTGCCCAGCCACTTAGTCTGGCTTCCGGAGACTTCGATGAGGATGGCATACCGGATCTGGTCACGGGTTACGGGTCGGCGACGGGTGGAATGGTCACGCTACAACGTGGCAATGTCGATTCAATTTATCCAAACGCGCCGGAGGCCCAGCAGCGCAGGGCTGAGGGGACTTTTACGAAGGTGCCTTTCCTTTCGCCTGCCCGTGTGTTTGCCGTGCCGGTGAGCGCTGACTTTAGCGGTGGCGGCGATTTCGATGGTGATAGCCACTGGGACATCGTGGTCGCTTCGCGGACGGCTAACGCACTGTATTTACTCTCCGGAGATGGGTTAGGGCAGTTTGTCTTAGCCAGGGAAGTTGCTCTGCCGGGCGCTGTCACGGCGATGGCAGTCGGTGAGGTTAACCGACGTGACGGCTTGGCCGATATTGTCGTCGGCATCGAGGGCCCGGATGGCGCGAAAGTAATGGTCTTCGAGGGCCCTGAAGGCGCTTTAAGATTACGGCCCGAAGTTTTCGCGGCACCTTCGCCGGTAACGGGGCTGGCACTGGGCCAACTTAATGACGATTTCGCACTTGATGTGGCCGTCGCATCCGTCAACCAATTGTTGGTCGTGTCTGGACGCGATCGCCGGTTGTCGTTGTCCGCAAAGGACCAGGCCACTGTGTCGGCAGCGGCGACGAGTCAACGCACTTTTTCATTTGCACTTCGCTCGGTAGCGGTTGGCGAATTCACCCAGAGCGGATCCTCGGACCTCGCATTGCTCGCCGATGATGGCAGCATTCATCAGTTGATCCGCCCAACGGCAGTGCCTACAAATTCTACTCAGCCGGATACCAAGACTGGGTTGCGTCAATCCATAGAAGATTGGCACGTCAAACCGCTGGAGGCGCAACGCCAGGGCGCCGCCGCATTAATCACTGCGCGCGTGTCGAATAATCCGACCGACGACTTGTTGCTGGTTGATCCCACTGGTCGCCGGTTGGAAGTTTTGACTGCGAGTACGCGTAATACTAAGGACAGGCGATCCGCAGCAGAGCAACAACTTAACGTCGCTTCATCATTAGTTATCGACGGTGCGCCCAGTGCCGTTTTGCCGATGAGATTAGATAAAGATGCGCTGAGCGATCTCGTGGTGGCGCGAAGCGGTTTCAGCTCGCCGTCCATTTCGTTGAGCGCAACAGCCACGGGTGACCCAGTCCTTGGTCCGGATCATGTGATCTTTTCCAACCCATCACTTATTACCATCCCTGGCGGAATTCCCGGCGGACCTTCCACTCCTTTGAAGGCGTCGCCCTACCCGTCAACCATAACTGTTTCCGGGCAGCCGGTTGTCGATAAAGTACGAGTGAGGCTTAACCGTATCAGGCATGATTCTCTTCCAGACGTAAGTGTCTTACTTGTAGGGCCGACCGGACAAAGAACGCATGTGATGTCGCGCGCGGGGAGGGTGGGAGACACCATCGAAATCACCCTCACGTTCGACGACGCAGCTGCGTCTTTCGTGCCACGATTCAATCAGAGACCAGTACCGGGCACCTATAAGCCCTCTGTGTTTTTGCCAACTACAGATTTCCCGGAGCCGGCGCCCGCAGGCCCACATCCGGATACGCTATCAGGTTTCAATGGGACCGATCCGAATGGAACCTGGAGCCTTTATGTGATCGCTAATCCCAGCTTTGGTTTTGGGGAGATTACCGATGGCTGGAGCTTGATCTTCGGACCAGACTCACCACGTCCGCCGTTCGTCGTCACGAACACTAACGACAGCGGTCCGGGCTCACTGCGGCAGGCGATACTTGATGCCAATGCCAATTTTGGTGCTGACACTATCAACTTCAGCATTGGCTCAGGTCCGCAGACCATCAAGCCCAATATTCCACTTCCCACAATTAATGACGCAGTAACTATTGACGGCACCAGTCAGCCGGGCTTCGCGGGTAAGCCAATTATCGAGCTGACCGGCCGCGAACCAGACTTCGCCGGCCCCGGACTAGACATAACCGCCAGCAACTCTGTGGTAAGAGGCCTCGTCATCAATCGGTTCATCGGCGCCCCCTATGCCGGAATTCAATCGGTCTATGGTGGACGCAACATTTTCGAAGGAAATTTCATCGGGACTGATCTTTCCGGCACCGTTGCTTTGAGTAAGAGGAAACCCCGGCACAGACTTCACCGGGATGATCGGAATCGCTCTTTATACTCCCGACAATTTGGTAGGCGGCACAACGACTGCGGCGCGAAACGTCATTTCGGGTAACACCGTGGGTGTCATTTTAAACAGCTGTGCCTATGATGATCCGGTGACCGGCAATCGTATCGAGGGAAACTTTATCGGAACGGACTTCACCGGCACGCAGCTTCTTGAAAACGGAACCGGCATCACCACAGGAGTCGAAGGGTTTTGTGGTTTTGCGCCAAACTCAACCATCGGCGGAACCGTAGCCGGCGCTCGAAACGTGATCGCGGGCGGATCATTCCGTATCCATTTGGTGGGAGCGGTGTCGTCATTAGTGCAAGGGAATTACATCGGCACGGATGTGACTGGCACCTTGGATCTTGATGCCGCCAGTCCTACAAATCGAGGCGACGGTATCAATATCACGCAACACTCATCACAGGTTACGATCGGGGGCACTACAGCAGCGGCGCGCAACGTAATTTCCGGTAACTGGTTCGGAGTACAGATTAACGGCAGCAATACGACGGACGCTTTGGTCCAGGGAAACTACATTGGCACAAATGCTAATGGCACGTCGGCTGTGAAGAATCTTTTTTCGGGGGTGTATATGCTCTTTGGCGCTGCCGGCAATACCGTAGGAGGAGCCGTACCCGGCGCTGGGAATGTGATATCGGGAAATGATGGTCACGGTATCGAGATCGGCAAGCTTGATAAGGCCGCCACAACCAATAACGTAATTCAGGGAAACTACATTGGGACGGATGCAACCGGTACTGTCCCGCTGGGCAATGGAAATTTCTTTGCCGGAGGTGGTGATGGCATCAACGTCCCCGCGAATGCGGACGGCAACCGGATTGAAGAAAACGTTATCGCTTTCAATACGCGCAGCGGTGTCTTCATGCCGCCGGTGGGTGGAGGAAGCAACATACCCGGCATAAGAATTCAGATTACTGACAACCGCATTTTTGCCAATGATGTGTTGGGAATTGACCTGGGCGATCTGGGCGTCACAGCAAATGACCTCAACGATCCCGATGCAGGTCCAAACAATTTGCAGAACTTTCCGGTTCTGAATGTCGCGAGTCTATCAGCTACGAGCAGCGACGGTCGCCAACCGACGAAACCACGGGGCTTCGCGCCCGACGTCGCCGCTACAGTTAATGGCACGCTCAACAGCACTCCGAACACAGCCTTCACGGTGCACTGGTATTTCGGCACGGGCCAATGCTCAAACAATCAGACCAGCACACGTCCGCTGGTGACAGGCAAGGTTCCCGGAGTGGTTACTGACAGCGGCGGTAATGCTCCGTTTACCGTTAATTTCGAATTACCGGCTGGCACCGATGGCGGTCTGATCAATTGTACCGCCACGGATTCGCAGGGAAACACATCGGAATTTTCCGCCTGTCTGCAAGTTGGCACGGGCTCTTCACCTCATACGCCGACTCCAACGCCCACGCCTACACCTACGCCCATCCCTGCCCCCACACCAGACAACGACAGCTTTAGCGGCGCACAAGAGCTCATCGGGACGAACGGCCGAGTTTTCGGCAGCAACGTGACGGCAAGCAAGGAACCCGGCGAGCCGGATCACGCCGGCAGGAGAGGCGCTAAATCCATTTGGTTTCGCTGGCAAGCTCCAACTAACGGTAGCGTGACTTTCCTTACCTATGGCAGCAGTTTTGACACCTTGCTTGGCGTATATAAAGGGTCGGCGGTGTCGGGACTAACCCTCGTGGCGGCCAACGATGATGACGATGGAGGGTCCTCTCTGACTAGTCAATTAACGTTTGAACCAGTGGGCGGGACGGTTTATCACATCGCGGTTGATGGAATCTTGTCCTGTGGATTTTTTCCCGGCAGCAGCTGCTCCGGCGAGGCGGGCAGCGTTGTCCTCACCTGGAGCCAGTTTCCCTCAACGCTAGTGCAATTTAATGCAGACATGGTTGGGACTTCAGAAAACTCACCCAACCTTTCTATCCAGGTATTCCGGCTAGGCGACACGACTGCTGCTACAACGGTAAACTATGCTACCAGCGATGCGGCAGGGAACAACAACTGCAGCGCCTTGAATACATCAATAGCTTCATCACGTTGCGACTATCAGACGACCGCGGGAACGTTGCGTTTTGCCGCGGGCGAAATCCTTAAGACAATTCTGATACCACTCGTCAATGATTCCTACGCCGAGGGCAGCGAAAAATTTACGTTGACGCTGAGCAATCCTACGGGAGGCGGGTTAGGAACATTTAAAGCCACAGTCACCATTGGCGATAACGACAGCGTTACAGCAGCCAATCCAATCGCTCAAGCTGATTTCTTTACACGCCTACATTACATCGACTTTCTCAGTCGCGAGCCTGATGCAGGTGGCCTCGCCTTTTGGAGCGGCCAGATCACGGACTGTGGAACTATCTCTCCTGCGTCGAAATCAAGCGCATCAACGTGTCCGCGGCTTTTTATGTCTCGATCGAGTTTCAGGAGACGGGTTATCTCGTATATCGTTTTTATAAGTCGGCCTATGGAAACATCACTGGACTGCCGGTGCCGTTGCGGCTAAATGAATTTCTGCCTGACACTCAGCAAATCGGGCAGGGCGTGATCGTGAATGTAGGAAACTGGCAGGCACAGTTAGAGGCCAACAAGCAATCGTTTGCCACTGATTTTGTTAACCGCGCGAGATTCATCACCGCTTTTCCGATCTCCCTTGCGCCGGCACAATTTGTTGATGCGCTCTATGCCAATGCCGGCGTTGTGCCGTCTGCGTCCGAAAGAACTTCGGTCATCAACGAATTTGGCGCCGTGCCGTCAACCGCGGACAGCGGAGCCCGCGCGCGGGTGATCAGGCGCGTCGCGGAAAACTCGGCGCTGACGCAGCAGGAATTCAACAAGGCATTTGTGTTGATGCAGTACTTCGGATATTTACGGCGGAATCCCAACGATCCACCGGAAGCCGGATTAAATTTCGACGGCTACAATTTCTGGCTTGGTAAGTTGAACCAATTCGGTGGGAACTACATTAACGCGGAAATGGTTAAGGCGTTCATCTCCTCAGCGGAGTATCGCGACAGATTCGGGCCCTGAAATTAACGCATAACGGCTAAAGAAGATGAGAACCAGGCGGCTCTCGAAGACAGCATGATCGCGGCCAGGCGTGGCGCCGCAGCGTTGCGTTGTCTGCGATAGCCGCCGTTATGTGTTTGGGGTTGATAGCCACGCGGGCCGCGCGTTCCACGGCGGGCACGATTGCCGAAGTTCAAAAAGCCGTATCCAACAGTGCGCCTCCGGAACTGGTGATTCAGACGGGACACAGTTCGCGGGTGACGTCCGCGGTGTTTGGTCCAGGTGGTAGTTGGGTGGCTTCTGGAAGCGCCGACAACACCGTTCGCTTGTGGGATGTCTCCTCCGGGCGCGAGCTGCGCGCTCTCGTGGGCCACAAGAATTGGATCAAGTCGCTGGCGCTCAGTCGCGATGGCGAGGTGTTAGCTTCTGGCAGCAACGACCACACCATCAAGATCTGGAATGTTTCTTCCGGACGGGAACTCTTTACCCTGAAAGCCCACAGCAGTCCGGTTGAAGCGCTCGCTTTTAGTCCCAACGATCGTTGGTTAGCCTCGGGCGGAACCGATACGACGATCAGGATTTGGGACGTCGCGACGGGCAGGGAAGTGCAAACTCTCAAAGCTCACGGCGCTGCAATTGCCGCGCTGGCCTTTAGTCCTGATGGGGCGACAATGGCCTCGGGAAGTTCCGAGGGCACAATCAAAGTCTGGAACACCGCTTCCTGGAGCGAGACGCGCAACCTCGCGCAACCCACGAAGAAGATTACGACGCTGACATTCAGTCCCGAGGGGAAACAACTGGCTTCCGCGAGCGCCGACGGAGCCACTGTGGTTTTCGATTTATCCAACTGGCGCGCCGGTCCAAAGTTGCAGCAAAACACGACCGCAGTGTTGACCACAGCGTTTTTGAATGACAACGAATTGCTGGCTATGGGCGCAGACGGATCGCTGGTGACATGGAACACTGGCAACGGGAAAATGATTCGCACTGCCGCGGCGGCTGCGGACGCTGATGAGATCGTGTTTGCTTCTCTTAGCAGAGACAACAAACTTGTGGCCACTACGATCGGGAACAGGTTGTTGGAGATCAGAGATGGAGCAAGCGGCAAGTTGTTGCGAACACTCGAGAGCCATTCGGCCGGTTTCTTCTCAGTTGCTTTCAGCCGCGACGGCCGTTGGCTGGCCTCCGGAACCAACGATCGTTCGATCAGACTCTGGCAGATCGCTACTGGACGCGAAATGCCAAAGCTTTCCGGTCACACCGGCTGGGTAAAATCAGTCATGTTTAGTCCGGATAGTCGCATGCTGGCCTCCGCGAGTAACAGCGGCGAGGTCAAGTTATGGGATGTAAACACTGGTCGAGAGATCTCGGGGGTGAACTACGCCGCTGAGCGTCTGCACACAATAGCATTCAGTCCCGACGGCAAGCTGGTGGCTTCCGCAGGCACTGGACAAATTGTTCACCTTTTAGATGTAGCCTCAAAGCAATCGCGCACTCTCACCGGACACGCAGGAGAAGTGACCAGCCTTGCCTTCCTTCCCAATACAAGCATGCTGGTATCAGGCAGCACGGACAAAACAATCAGGCTTTGGGACACGAGTGCCGGCACGATGTCGAGAACGTTGCCCTCTTTGCCCAGTCCGGTAAATGCAATCGCCGCAAGTTGGGACGGCTCCAGCCTGGCCGCGGGCACAGCCGACGGAAGAATCACCTGTACTCAAAGTCGCTACAGGCGAATCGATGCCGCTCGGTGGAAATCGTGGCGAAGTGTTTACCCTTGCGTTTAGCGCCGACGGTCGCTGGCTGGCATCAGGCGGCATGGACCAATCAGTCACGCTCTGGGATGCTCAGACCGGGGCCGAGTCGCGAAAGCTGAGCGGAACCTCAGCCGAAGTTAACAGTCTGGCTTTCAGCAAAGACTCGCGTTCCCTGGTCTCAGGCAATGGTGACGGCAGCATGGTCGTCTGGAGTTTGGAGAGCGGCGCTCTGGCCGCCACGTTGGTTTCCGTACCGATGACTGATGATTGGCTGGTGGCAACTCCCGGCGGGTTGTTTGACGGCTCGCCTGCGGCGTGGAGGCTTCTGCTCTGGCGTTTCGCGGCGAGTACTTTCAAAGTTGCGCCCGTCGAATCATTCTTCAGTGAGTTTTACTATCCTGGGTTGTTGGCCGATATTCTCGCCGGCAAGAATTTGCATGCTAGGGCAAATATTATCGAAAAGGACAGACGCCAGCCGCGGATTCGCTTGGCAGTTGCTGACGCCAGGACGTCCGACAGCAAAATCTCCGAGCGGCTCGTGCGTTTGAAACTCGAAGTCGCAGAAGCACCAGCGGACACGGAGTTTTCGAGGGGAAGCGGCGTGCGTGACCTGCGCCTCTTTCGTAACGGCCTGCTGGTGCAGACCTGGCCCGACGATGTGCTGGCAGATCGATCACAGCGGACCATTGAGATCGCGGTTCCCATCGTCGCCGGCGCCAATGAGTTTTCCGCCTACGCTTTCAATCGGGACAACGTAAAGTCGACTGATACCGGACTAGCGGTAACCGGGGCGGATACACTGCGGCGCGAGGGAACCGCGTATTTGCTCGTGGTTGGTGTGGGTAACTACGCAAACTCACAGTACAATCTTAACTACAGCGTCCCCGATGCCATCGAGATGGGGCAGCACCTCAAGAGTCAACAGGAAGCTTTGGGCAGGTATCGACCTATCGAAGTTATCCCGTTGCTAAACGAAGAGGCGACCAAGGCAAACATCCTACTGGCGTTGAAACTTCTGGCCGGCTCGGCGACGGCTCCCCTCGCCAAAGATTCTCCGCCGGCGCTCGCAAAGATCAAAGCGGCGCAGCCCGAGGATGCCGTTGTCTTTTATTTCTCCGGTCATGGAACTGCTCGCCAGGATCGTTTTTACCTGATCCCGCACGACCTTGGTTACCAGGGACCGCGCGCGAAGCTCGACGATGCGGGAGAGAAGTTGATTTTGAGCCACAGCATTTCAGACCTGGAGCTTGAGACAGAGCTGCGGAATGTAGACGTCGACCAGCTGCTGCTGGTCATTGATGCGTGTAATTCCGGGCAGGCGCTGAAGAACCAGGAAGAGCGACGTGGACCAATGAACACCCGCGGGTTGGCCCAATTGGCGTACGAAAAGGGAATGTATATTCTTACGGCGTCTCAGAGCGATGAAGTGGCGTTTGAGTCGGCGGGACTGAAACACAGTTACCTGGCTTACGCGCTGGTGGTGGAGGGAATTCAACGTGGCGCCGCCGACGCAGATCGCAATGGCAAGGTTTTTCTGAAAGAGTGGTTCGATTACGCTACGGAGCGGGTGCCGCGAATAGGTCGTGAAAAGAACCTGACCGGAAAGCAATTGGATGAAGTCGACGCAGACGAGGAACGCGTTCAGCGCCCTCGTGTCTTTAACATGCGGACGGGTGGCGCCGAGCGATTCTTGATTGCCAGCGTGCGCTGAGAAGAGTGCATATGAACGAACACGAAGCCTTGCCAGATGCTGACACCAGAGACCGCCCGGCTGACACTCCGGATCCAATGGCAACTATGCGTGGTGATGAGGGTTCAATGATCGGATCGCTGCTCGATGGCCGTTACCTGGTAAAGCGTAAGTTGGGCCAGGGTGGTTTCGGAGTGGTTTATCTGGCTTCGGACGAGAAGGTGATGTCGCGCCCGGTGGTCGTCAAGTGCCTGCACGATGCGGAGACCGATCAGGAGTGGAGCATCAGGAAATTCAAACAAGAGATGGAGGCTTTGGCGCGCCTCGACCATCCCAGCATCGTCGGTGTCCTCGATAGTGGAGAGCTTTCAGACGGCAAACCATATATCGTCATGCAGTACATCGACGGGAGCAGTCTCCGGACCATGATCACACCAGAAGGGATGGGCTTCCGGCGCGCTGCAAATATTATTCGACAGATCGGCCGGGCATTGAGCGCCGCGCACGACCGCGGCATCCTCCATCGCGATCTGAAACCGGAAAACATCATGATCCAACAACTGGGCGGCGATGATGAACAGGTGAAGATCATCGACTTCGGTATAGCCAAGGTCAAAAATTCCCTCGTCTCAACCAGCACGGTCGGTGATCGGGCGGTGGGAACTATTGCCTACATGTCGCCCGAGCAACTGAGCGCCGGGCGGGTGACTCCGGCCAGCGACGTTTACTGCTTCGCGGTTATTGCTTATGAAATACTTACGGGCAGGCGGCCGGCAAATCCTGAATCTGCCTATCAACTCCTCGAGATGCAACGTTCAGGCGTACGCGTGAAGCCCATTGATTTGCGTCCAGGCTTGCCGGAAGCGGCGCAGACAGTCTTATTGAAAGCGCTCTCATTTGACGCCGGTGATCGTCACCAATTAGCGCGGGACTTCGCCGACCAGCTCGCCGGCCTTCTGACTGATGAGGAACAATCCTTTCCGGGGGTTCACGCTGCCGCTCCGACGATACGCGACCCGGACCTAACCGTGCAGGCCCAGGAACCGGCCGCGGCGCCGGAAACGGCCCATGTGCTGTTCATGGACATCGTCGGTTATTCCAAGCTGCTGATCGATCAGCAGTCTGCCTGCATGAAAACGCTCCAGGGAATCGTGGCGAACACCGAAGATTTTGGCCGAGCACAGCGATCAGATCAACTCATAAGGCTGCCCACGGGCGACGGCATTGCGCTCGTATATTTTGGCGACCCGGAAGCTCCAGTAAGGTGCGCGTTAGAGATTAGCCGGGCGCTGAAAGACTGTCCGGAGTTTGAGTTGCGCATGGGGATCCATAGCGGACTGGTCTATCGGATGGCAGACATCAACACCAACATGAACGTGGCGGGCGGCGGCATCAACATCGCTCAGCGGGTGATGGACTGCGGTGATGCCGGACACATATTAGTTTCGAAGCGGGTGGCTGATGATCTAGGTCAACTCGCACGCTGGTCGCCGCTGCTACATGATCTGGGCGAGACTGAAGTAAAGCATGGCGTCCGCGTTAACCTGTTCAACCTGGCCAGTGACGAAGTAGGAAACGCTGAGGTTCCCACCAAACTCAAGCCGGCGCCGGCAGAGGTTTCCTCGAAACGCCTTTGGGTCATAGCAGCCGGCGTGATTGCGGTTACCCTCATCGGGGCGGCAATATGGTCAGCCGTGAAGCCTCGGAATGACCCCGCGGCTCTCGTCACCCCACCTGCAGTTGCGCCTTCGGCACCCGAACAATCGTTGACCTATTGGTTGACGGTGCAGCCCACCACTAATCGTAGAGAACCCTTTGAGTCAGCCGGTCAGGAGATCTTCGGCAACGGATGGAGGTTTCGCTTTAATCTAGTCCCCGCCCAACCCGGCGCGCTCTATCTCCTCAACGAGGGGCCCGGCAAAGACAATAAAACCGAATACAACATCTTCTTTCCCAACCCTGCGGACAACAAAGGCGTGGCAGACCTCAACGCCAATCAGCAGCTAAATGCCGGCTGGTATCGTTTCGTGGAAAACACCGGAGTGGAGAAAATCTGGATCATCTGGTCATCAGTCTCCCTGCCTGATCTCAATGAAGTGTTCCGCGTTGCCGCCACGAACGACGGCGTAGTGGCCGATGCCGCACACATTGCGACAATGCAAAGCTATATGAGCCGATACGATCCCCGGGGTCTTGAAGTAGTTCCAAACAAAGCGCAGAAGCGCACGCTGGTTAAGGGGAAGGGCGATGTAATAGTCAGTCTGATCGAGCTTTCCCATGAGGCGTATTAGTGATTAGCTTCCCTTAACGTTGGAGGAGTAAATGAAGTTAACTCGACTTGGTTCGGTGCTCGCTGCAGCTCTACTGGTCATTTGTGAAGGCGCGGCAATTGCGCAGGAAGAAGACGGAGCCAAAGGAATAAAGGCTGAAGTGTTTATCGGCAACCGTCCGCTCCAGGCGTCCGGGCGCAGGCCGATCGTGCGCAAGAAGCCAACCTACAAGTCTTCGCAAGTGATTGACTCGGCTGGTCCACCTGCCGGAAAAGAGTTTGCCCAGGTGGGAGTTACCATCTGGCGTTTCCGTCCTTCGACCTCAGCCGACAAGACGAAGGAATTGATCGAGGAAGAAGACACACCGCCGTCATCATGGAGTCTCGAGCGTATCTCCGAAGGAACTCTGCTCGCTCCGGGTCAGCGAGTCAGGCTGGGTATCGAATCCCTTTCTCGCGACGGCTTTCTGTATGTCATCAACCGCGAGCAGTATGCCGATAATTCGTTCGGCGAGGCCCGCTTAATTTTTCCCTCCAAACGCACGCCTGAAGGAGGAAATCGAGTCAAAGCCGGAGCAATTGTTTACGTACCCGGCGCGCCGCGCTACTTCCGCATCAAGCCGAGTCAAGCTTCGAAGGGACACGTGGCTGAAGTGCTGACTGTTTTAGTCTCGGCCAAACCGCTTATTGATCCCGCGCAGTTTGCTGATGGGCCATGGGTGATTGAGGCCGCCCGCCTGGCAGAGTGGGAAAAGCTGTGGGCGGTCACGCCGACGAAATTCGAAATGGAAGGGGGCGTCGGTCAAACGATGACCGACAAAGAACAAGCAGCCGGGGTGGGTCTGTCGGAACTCACTCAGGACGAACCGGTGCCGCAAACAATCTACCGGATCGCAGTCAAGCCTGAGGACACTTTGCTCGTGACAGTACCGCTGCGCTTTACCAATCCTAAGTATGAAAAGAAATGAATCTGCGGGAGACCACTTCGCTCTTAGACGCACCGTTTGGCCGGTATCGCAGAAAGAAGTTCAGCCTCAGTTGAAATTGCAAACGCACTGAAGCTGTCTACTCGTAGCCCTCCGGGTTAGACATGAAACCCACAAACAACCGCCGGTGGCTGCTAACGCTGTTTTTAAGTCTCCTCACCAGCGGCTTGGTTGCGGCGCAAAAGCCGGAACTGGTCGTACAGACGGGACACTCCGGCTGGATTTACTCAGTGGCCTACAGTCCGGATGGCAAACTTCTGGCGAGCGGCAGCAGCGATCAAACGGTCAGGCTCTGGGACGTTGCCACCGGCGCCGAACTTCGCTCGCTCAGAGGTCACGACTATAATGTCGAGTCGCTTGCCTTCAGCCGGGATGGCAAACTACTTGTAACCCTCGGCGGTGGGAATGATATCAAGGTTTGGAATGTTATCGATGCCGGCCTGAAACGCACGATCAAGTCCACCTCTTACCTCAACTCAATTGCAATTAGCCCCGATGGTCAAACGATCGCCGGCGGCGATAATCAAGGCCACATCAATTTCTGGAATCTCACGGGCGAACGGGACCCGCCAGATTTCATTTCGGTTTCGCCGCGTATTAACACATTGGCTTTCAGCGCCGATGGAAGATTTCTGGTGAGCGGAGGCGATGAAGCTGCGATCACCATTTGGAATTTGCAAACCGGGGCGGCGACACAAACAATCAAGGACCGATCATACAGTGTGAGGTCCGTGGCCATCAGTCCCGATAGTCAGACCCTGGCGACGGGATCTTTTGGTGAAGTGCGCCTATGGGACCTGCAAACGGGCCGCGAAATTCGCGCGTTTCGGGAACACGCCAGCCACATCACTTCGCTATCATTTAGCGTTAACGGCAAAACACTCGCGAGCGCAAACTACCTTGGGACAATTAAGCTCTGGGATGTTGTGACTGGTGCAGAAGTTCGCACTCTTACCGGACACGCTTCTGAGGTCAAGTCAGTGGCCTTCAGTCCGGACGGGCAAGGTCTGGCTAGTGGCGGCACCGACCAGGCCCTGATGTTTTGGGATCCGGCGAGCGGTGCGGCGCTGCGGACTCTGCGCGGACATGCCACCGCGGCTTTCTCCGTCGTTTTCAATCGGAACGGAAAGACGGTGTTGGCCGGTGCGCTGGATCATACAGTTAAACTCTGGGACCTAACCACTGGAGAGCTGCGTTCGCTCGCCGGCCACTCCGGCCCGATTCTTTCGCTTGCCTTCAGTCCGGATGGGCGCTTGCTTGCCAGCGGCAGCGCTGACAACTTCATTAAATTGTGGGACGTCAGCAGTGGGACTAAGCTCAACGATTTCGAATGGGATGCCAGGGTCGTCGGGACGGTGCGGTTCAGTCCTGATGGGAAATTGATAGCCGGCGGCAGTGACGATCACCACCTCAGAATCTGGAATGCCGGCAGCGGCACGTTGCTGCACACGCTCAGAGGTCACAACACCAGCATCAACTCGGTTGCTTTCAGCCCGGATGGAAGAATCATCGCTACCGGCAGCTTTCGCGAAGTAAAGCTTTGGAGCGCTGAGTCGGGCCTCGAGTTGCGCACGCTCGCCGGACATCAGAATAACGTAAACCACCTGGTCTTTAGTCCAGACAGTAAGTTGCTCGCGACAGATAGCCGCTCTCAGCTTTTTCTGTGGGAAGTGGCCACCGGGCAAACGCTGCGAACGTTTAAAACCGGCAACAACTCGATCTGCACCTTCAGTCCGGATAGCAAGAGAGTTTTTAGTGGCGCCTTCAACAGCGACATCGTTGAGTGGGACACGGCCACGGGCGAGGAACTTCATCGGTTCAAAGGCCACACCATGGCGCCGCTCTCAATTTCATTTAGCCCGGACGGCAAAATTATGGTAAGCGCCGGCGCAGATAACACAATCAAACTATGGGACACCGCGAGCGCCAAAGCTCTCCGAACTCTCCCGGGTCACTCAGGCCACGTCGAAACCGTCTCTTTCAATTCTAACGGCCGCATATTGATCAGCAGCGGTCATGATCGGATGATTAAACTTTGGGACCCGGCCACAGGCGATGAGTTGCTCCGCCAAATTGTGATCGGCGAGAAAGACACGCCTGATTGGGCAGTGGTGACTCCGGACGGACTGTTTGACGGATCATCGGGAGGATGGCAACGGATGATTTGGCGCTTTGCCGGACGGCCCAATGATTTTGTTCCCATCGAAGTTTTCTTCAATGAGTTTTACTACCCGGAACTGCTTCCCGAAATCATGGCCGGAAAGCGACCGGCGGCCGCGCAGAGCCTCACACAGAAGGATCGTCGCCAACCGGAAGTCTATTTGTCCCGTCCGTCCCCGACTCGTCGGCGCCGCCAAGCTGTCTGATCGTCAAATACGGATCAGCGTCACGGTGGCGGAACTCCCGGCCAGTCAGGACTACCGGCAAGGCAGCGGCGCTCAGGACATCCGATTGTTTCGGAATGGTTCACTGGTTAAGGTGTGGAGCGGGAACGCGTTTTCGTTGGCTGCCGGAGATGGGTGCAAACAGGAGTCGGGGAGAAAAGTTGTTTGCGAAACGACCTTGTCAATCGTGGCGGGCGAAAATCGATTTCACGCTTATGCCTTCAATCGAGATGGCATCAAAAGCGCTGACGCGCATTTGACGATTGCCGGTCCAGCTACTCTGAAGCGTGCCAGTACGCTCTTTGTTCTGACGGTTGGAGTTGGGCGTTATGCGAATGCAGACTTCACACTCGATTACGCAGCCACCGATGCTCGAGACTTTGCCGCCGAGGTCCTCACTCAGCAAAAGAAATTGGCACGGTTCGAGCGAGTTGAGGTGATCGAACTTCTGGATCAAACAGCCACAAAGAAGAACTTCCTCGGCGAGTTGAAAAAGCTCGCCGCAAAAGTCCAACCGGAAGATAGCGTCATCGTATTTTTCTCAGGCCATGGCACTGCTGAACGGGAGCGCTTCTATCTTATCCCCCACGATCTTGGCTATCAGGGATCGCGACGCAGCCTTGGCCTCAACGGGTTGCGGACCATTCTCGATCGCAGCATTTCCGACCTCGAACTCGAAACTGCGTTCCGGCCCTTGGACGCTGCTCAGCTCCTGCTGGTGATTGATGCCTGCAATAGCGGGCAGGCTCTCGAGTCGGAAGAAAAACGGCGAGGGCCCATGAACAGCAAGGGTCTGGCCCAACTAGCCTACGAAAAAGGTATGTATGTGCTGACCGCGTCGCAAAGCTATGAAGTCGCCTTTGAATCCGCGACGCTTAAGCGCAGTTATCTGGCGTATGCTTTGGTTGATGCTGGACTGAAAACGCCGGCTGCGGACCAGAACCCGCCCGATGGCGAAGTCACCATGGGAGAATGGCTTCATTATGCGACGCTCGAAGTGCCGCGCTTGCGGCGGGAACAAGTTGAGCGGGCGACGAGAAAGGATCTGATTGAGACCGGACCAGCGGAGCACCAAAAAGTTCAACAGCCGCGGCTCTTTTACCGGCATGAACCTGACAGGCTGCCGCTGGTGATGGCTAAGCCCGGAATAGTCGCTCCGAATTGATTAGTCAGGCGCGCGGGCGGTCCGGCGTTTCTGTTTGGCAGTGTCCTCGAAACTCTTCAGAAACCACTAATACCAAAAACTCCGGGAGTCGTAGACGATTAGCTGACCGGTTTGTGGCAGACGAGGCAGTCGGCTGAACCGGGAATCTTACCTTTGAGCGCGGGTCGTGCTGCGATTGCTTTGTCGTGACAAACGTTGCAGTTCAGGTGATAGGCAACTTCGTTGGTTAGCTTGGTCGGCGAGGGTTTACCTTCATAGGTTACCGCCGGCATCTCTGCACTGTCGTCACCAGCCTGGAGGTGACACACGCGACAGGACTTGACCGGCTTTGCCTCCGCGGTGGCCAGGAGCGCGGTCGTCAAAACTTCGGACCGTTCAGAAGTCTTAAGTGGTGGTTTAAGGCCGGCTGCGGGTTGATCAGTGTGATGACATTCCACGCAAGCGATTAGACTCTTCCCGTCAATCGAGTAAGGTCTTCGTCGAATGCGTCTCATGATTGAAAGGCGCCTCACCGTATTTGTCTGATTGGCTATCTTTGCCAAGGACTACTTCCTTCGGCTGCACTTTGCTTTCTTTGGGAGCGTCCTGGCTGGCTGTCAAAGCCGAATTGCTGCTCACAACAATTGCTGCGACACAGCCCAGCAGTGCGATGACGACTAGTAGCTTTCTCATCGAATGACCTCAACTGGAGAGTTTAAAAGTGGCGCCATTGATTAGCCGGGGAGGGAATCAACTCCCCAATCTTAGTGAGCGGTTGGAAGGGTGTCAAACAAATTGGGTTTGCCGGAAATTCACATCGGCATGCGAAAAGTTTTCCCCGTATGACAACGGCGGCAGTCCTTGAACGCCAGGTCACCGCCAAACGCGCGTCCACCATTGTGGCAGGTTGCACAGCTTTTACCGCGCGAGGTCGGGAAATGTTCCACAGTTGCCGGGGAACTCACCTGCCGCGATTGTGGGGCGCCAGCGGTTACCGAGTGACAGTCAGCGCAGCCAAGACGCTGCGGACCGGCGTGCTTCACATGACTAAACGCATAACGAAAAGCCCTCGCGTTGGTGCTGGTGCGTGAATAACCACGCTGGTCGTGGCAAACACCGCACGAGGCCATCTCGCCTCCGGAATTGTTTTTACTGCTGGGAGTGTGACAGGAGTAGCACTGATTATGCGCCGCAAGACCGGCGGGTATGCTGAGCGCAGCCGGGCGGCTACGGACCCGACCATGACAGGCGGAACATCCGTTTGCAGGTCGTGCCGATCCGGTCATGTGTTGGGCGTGATCAAACTTCATGTTGAAGGTTTCATTGAATCGGGCGGGAAAAGCTTTCAAGGGAGGATTTGAGCTATTGACATCCGCATGGCAAATCGCGCACATCGGAACGTCGGGCGTGACAAACTGTCCGAGATGGCAGGAGGTGCAAGCCTTGTGTCCGGGAAAGCGCGGCGTCGCCGAGTTGTCACCGCGTTGGTGACAGGCGGTGCAAGGCTGCGACGCATGCCGGTCGGTGGAGTGTTTGAAGGTTGAATAGTCGCGGCCCGGGCCTTGAAGCGAGACTGATAACTGCGCGAATTTTCTGGACGTCCTCTTTGCTCTCTGTGTCTCAGTGTCCTCTGTGTTAACCATAGGACGCGCTACATTCACCACCGAGACACAAAAGGCACTGAGGACGCAGAGATAAGCAAATCTGCCAACGCTGACTCCGAGCACGCGAAAGGAATTGTGCAATCGAGTGGGCCCAGTGATTTTATGTGACGAAGAACTCACTTTATTCCCTCAGCTTTAACGGCGGGCGCCCCGCGAAATCAAATAGTGACTCGATGGCGGATTGCGGCGGCCGACATCTGATGTGTGACAGTAGACGCAGGAGAAGTCTCGGCTCCGGTCTAAAGCAGCCAGCTCACCACTTACGTCCAGCCGCAACCCTTCCTTGTTGTGACATTCGGTGCAGGTAGTGATGGGCACGTCCGGCTTTAACCCTTTCAAGGATGCGGCCTTCGTAATATTGATATGACACGCCGTACACTCCTTCACATGTTGTTCTCGCGCGTGAGTAAACTTCATCGACTTTCTTTCGAGAACACCATCGGGCTCATAAGGGGACGTTAGTTTGTGGCAACCGGCGCAGTTGTCTTTGACAGGCTCCACATTCTTCCAATGACAGTTAAAGCACGAGGCATGAGTTTCCGGAGATGACTTGAACAGATTCGCGGGCGGGTGGAATGAATCCGGCCAGCCGGCTGCCGGCCTAACCGGTGGTGTGGTGTTCGGCAGGTGACAAAGCTCGCAGTTGTTGTAACGTAAACTGTTTGCAGGCGTTTGGGTCGAGGGCCTTGCCGCGTGGGCAAAAAAGCGCAAACTTACGGTCCGAGTTAGAGGATGCCGGGCGCGCGCGATTACGTCCTGGTGTTTGTCGTGTGGAAACTCGATCGTGAATTGTCTGGGCCGAACGGGATTGCGAAAGGCGAATCGCGCGGAGTCGCGCGGTGAAGTCTTCTGGTGACAGTCTGAGCATATTACCGGTTGCGCGCTCTTGAAAAATTGTGTGCGGTGACAACGGACACACGCGTCGTGATCAGGGAAGTCGGCCACGTCGGGAAAGTCGCGGACCTTCTTCCAGTTAAGCGTGGGCGTCTTGTGACAGCTCTTGCACGACTCCTGGTGTTCCTTGGTAGCGTGGGAGAATCGTGAGTAATCGCGCGGAATTGTCCGGGCCGGAGTTGATCTCACGACGCGCCGCGAACCACGCCTTTGTCCGGCGACGCCCCCGCTATCGGAAAACTGCTGCGGATAAGAAAAGGACAACAAGATCAACAACACGAACACGAACGATGTGGCTATGTATCGTTTCATTCGATGATGCCTGAAAAGACGGAACTAATCTCTGTGCGCCCTCTGTGTACTCTGCGACTCTGTGGTGAGCAGTTGCTGGTGCAGATTCACCACAGAGGACACGGAGGTTTCACAGAGAATTGAAATCAGCCACTACCGACAAGCTGGTAGCGGCTTCTCGACACTGACACGTTTGATATTCTTCCTGTCTCTCGGGTCCTTGTTGTCCGGATTCGAAATCAGGAACGGCAGTTCAGTCGCCAGGTCGCCGGGCTTTACCTTGACCTCGGCATTCCACACTTCGGTAACTGCTCCCACCTCGGTCGGGATTAGATTCGAAATGATGTATGTGCCCGGCTCGATATCGGTGAAATACGCGGTGCCGAAACTGTCCGTCATAACCGACAACACTTTCGCGTTTGATGTCTCTTCGGCGTGTTTGAGCAAGTTTGTCAGGCGCTGCTGTTGCCGGTCGTAAAAACCGCTGCGCAAATTCGCGTTCAGATTTACCACCAGCCACTTTCGGGCCAACTCGCGGCTGCCAAACTCTTTTTCGCCGGCGGCGACTGCTTGTTGAAACTCAGGCACCGCAGACGCGCCATCGATGTGTTCTGCTTCAACCTCGCGACAAAAAACCGACTCACAATCCTTTGCCTTCAACCAGGCAATCAGCGCCTCGCTTGCGCCAATGCTGCGATAGTAGCAATCGCGCGAGATTAGTGATTGTTGTTCGATTGCTTCGATCAGGGTTTTGTTCCGCTCGAGAGAACCCTTGATCAGAAAAAAGCGTTTCCGCGCCAGGCCGGTGGCTTTGTTGCCGTCGCCGGTGGCCACTCTCACGCGCAGCCGAATAACACCTGTAGGCGCAGCATCCTGGGCGCTGCTAATTTGAACCAGGCAGAGCGGGCTGAAACAAAACCACACCGCGAGGGCGAGTGTAAGTCTGTTAGCGCAATTTACAATCTTGTTTAAAGATCTTGTGGTCATCCGAAAACTTCAGGCAGGTCGAATTCAATCTTGAGTTTGCGCCCTTTGCCAAAGAAGCAAGCTAAAAGTTTGAACGCTGAGCCGCTCACTGGCGTCTGGAACGTGTTTACAGATTCGGACTGCGCGGAAACTTAAGAAATGGCAATCGCACGCCGCGAACAAAAGTTTGATCGGAACGAATTCCGGGCGGAGGTGAAAATCGATTTCCGCCGGCGGCGCTGATGAGATCGTCCTGGTCCACTCCATCCCCGCTAATTCCGATAGCGCCCACGAGCTCACCGTTCTTGTAGAGTGGAACACTCCCGGGAAAAATCTGTAAGCCGTTTGGCAAACCGGAAATCGTCGAGCAGGGAACATTCGCGCCAACAATAGACGCCTGAAGATTTGTCTTAATCAGATCGAGCTGCAGGCCGACGTTGAAGACACTCCATTCATTTATTGGCCTGCTGAATGGACCAGCGGCCGTGTTGTTGATGCCATCAGGAAAGAACGGACGATGCAGGAAACCAATGGCCCGAGCAGAAAACGCGACTGAGCCGCCTAGTCCCAGGCCATCTGTTTCTGCCCGCGAAACATAGGAACCGAAACCAGCACTACGCAGCGTCGTACCGGCGTCGGCGCGCGTAAAAAATACCGCGGTTCTCGCTTTCTGGACTGATACATCGAAGCCGAAAACCGGAGCGTCTTGCTGGCGGAAAAGGCCAAGTACGCGTCCCCCCGTGTCTACTACTGCGATGCTGACGCGAGCATTGCTCCCCAGCGGCTGGCGAATCGCCGCCCGCGTGATATTCGCCTGCTGCGCTGCCCGGGCAATAATCTGATTGACGTCTGTGGCTGTAAGGGAGTTTGGTCCGCCGGCTGGAGCGGCGATGAAAGGGAAGAAACGCGGATCCGACTCGCCCAGAATCCCGCCCACTGTGACCGTCGTAAAAGCCGAAGGCTGAGCCTCGCGAATCGGGAAGAGAGGATCAACTGCGCCCGGCAGGCTGGCAAAAGAAATCGTGGCGGGTCGCAGCACTTCCGAAGCATTGATGAAAGGCAGCCGCACGCCATCGACCAGGATGTTGTCGCCCCGGATCAGCGCCGGCGTTTCAAATCCCCTTACCGCTGAAAGCGCAATCACCTCTTCAAATGGCAGGTCAAAGTCTGCCGGATCGCGATCGATGCCATAGACACCATCGCCTTCGATTCCCACGCCTCCCTGCGAAATGCCGTTCTTGTAGATTGGCATGCTGCCGGGATCAGCACTCAGACCCAGCGGCAGACCTGGAATCTTGATGTCAGAGCAGCGCAGCGAGGAATACTGAACGCCGTAAAGCGGTCCGCCGGGACGGAAGTTCACGCCCGGAGGAATGTGTTCCTGAATGATAAAGCCGGCGGTTCGTGTCGTAAAAGCATTTCCCGAAGTACTAAAAAATGCGGCAGTACCGGCTTTGGAGATCGCTCCGAACCGTGAGGCGAGTCGCGTGCCTTCTAGCCCCACCGGAACCAGTCCGGTAATGGGATCCGGAGTTTGCAATGGACCGCCACCGCGGATCTGCATCATCGTGGACGCGCCCGTCATATTAAAAAGACCGAGAACGTTCCCTTCGCGATCAGTAACTGCCACTGTCACCAGTTTGTTCATCGCAACCGCGGCAGATACCGCCTGCGCTATGATGGTGCGTACTTCATCCGTGGTAAGAGTCCCGGCAGTAATTGGGTTGATATTAAATTCAGCGTTGGGTCCAGGGGTGGGGACTGCTCCCGGATCGTCGGGTGGACCACCGCCCACATGTCCGATACCTACTCGCACGCGATTGCTGGCAGCGCCGCGGTAATAGATCCTAACCAAAACGTCGCCCAGATCACTCATCCCTGGATTGAGTTTGACCACTACCGCGGTGGCCCAATTCTGATTCGGCACCGGCCCGACATACTCCACAGTCAACGAATGGATATGATGTGATCCGTCTTCCGCATCTGCGGTGACGGCACTGGTTCCTTCGTGGGCCGATAGTTTTAGATTGCCGGCGAGGAGGGTGATGCGGGTCGAGTTGTCGGCGCCGAATGAGACGGCCGCAGCCGCCGAAAACGGTTCGCGCGTTTTCACCACAGACTCGACGGCTATCGCCCGCGTTGATTCCGGATCGCTAAACAAAACAGGCGCAGGAGATTGCGCTGAGGATTGCGGAGAGCGCAAACCGCCCGCAAGCGAAAGCAAGAGCAGAACAGCGAGCACCAGGAAGGACCGAGAAAAGGTTCGCCTACTCATGTTCATCATACGTACGGTTGGGAAACGACGAAGTGCCTAAACGTGCGCCGAATTTATCACTAAACCTGGCTCAGTCAAAATTATTCTGCGTCTCTGCTCCACTTTCGCCGTCGCGATAAACGGTGCGGTGGATGGTCACGGTTCCGCTGTTAAGTTGTCCGGCTGTGACTTGGATGATGAATGGAAATCACTTGACTCTGTCGGTGCCCTAAACTATGTTCGCGCCAACGAATTAACTTGTTTTCGGTTCTGTACTCAGAATTAGATTCTAAACTTGGATCAAGGGAAGGGTCATGAGCAGCTCGAGTGTCAAGGCGGTTGCACGCATCATGAGTTGCATCATCTTGTCCGTTTCCTGCCTGCCCGCAGCGACGCGCACAACGCCGGCTCCTGCGGGAATCAACCTGCGACTCTCCAAGCGGCTGCACCCACGGAATAATTCTACAGCCGTCGGGGAAACCAGCAGAATAATTGGCAAAATTGCTTTCGCCAGCGATCGCGACGGCAACTTTGAAATTTATTCGATGGATGCGGACGGCGGGGGACAGACGAGATTAACGGAGAATGCCGGGGAAGACTATAGCCCCGCCTGGTCGCCTGACGGCCAACGATTGGCGTTTGTCAGCACTCGCGACGGTAATGCGGAGATTTATGTCATCAACGCAGACGGAAGCGGGCAAACCAGGTTAACCAACAACACTGCCGATGATCTTGGTCCGGCCTGGACGCGCGATGGTTCGCAGATCGGATTCGTCACCGACCGCGATGGCAACGACGAAATCTATTTGATGAACGCCGACGGCAGCAGTCAGACAAATCTTACCAATCACCCGGCCGACGATGCCTCCTTCTCATTCTCACCCGATGGTCTCATGATCGCCTTCTCGAGCGCGCGCGAAGACAGTCAGTTTGAAATCTACACGATGAGTGCCAACGGCGCGGGGCCAAGCCGGCTGACTAATGCTGCCGGAGACGATATCAGTCCTTCCTGGTCATCACAGCGGATCGCGTTCCAGAGCAATCGCAACGACACTGACGAGCTTTATTCAATGGATGTGAAAGGTCAGAATCAAGTTCGCTTGACCAACAATGCGGACTTCGATATCGATCCCTCGCAGCCGGTCGACGGATCCCGCATCTCGTTCTCAACCAGTCGGGACGGGAACTTAGAAATCTACTTGATGAACGGCGACGGAACCGGGTTGACCCGTTTGACTACCAATAACGCGGCTGACCTCCAACCTGCTTTGCAACCCCAAGGCGCAATTCCGCCGCCGGCACCGGCGGGCGCTGCTACTGTGCAGTTCAGCACCATTGACTACGTTGTTAGCGAGGGAAGTTCGTTCGCAACTCTTACCGCACTGCGCACGGGCGACACTAGCGCCGCCTCAACCGTTGACTTCGCGACTGTCAACGGAACCGCTACGGACCGCGCCGATTACGCTGCTCACTTCGGCACGCTTGGATTCAATCCCGGAGAAACCAGTAAGACCTTCATCTTACTGATCACGGATGACGTTTTTGTAGAGAGTGACGAAACGCTTACCGTAACGCTCAGGAATCCAGCCGGAGCAGTCCTGGGAAGCCTCAACACTGCCACGCTTACGATTGTGGACGACGATACGGTGCTCGCAACTCCCAATCCGATTGACCGCGCCCCCTTCTTCGTGAATCAGCACTACGTAGATTTCCTGAATCGATTGCCTGACCAGGCTGGCCTGGGCTTCTGGACGAATCAGATTACCCAATGCGGCAATAACTTCACTTGTTTGGAACTGCGGCGCATCAACGTCTCGGCGGCCTTCTTTCTTTCGATTGAGTTCCAGGAAACTGGCTATCTGGTCTACCGAATCCACAAAGCTGCTTACGGCAACCTGCCGGGTGCGCCGATACCTATTCGGCTGAGCGACTTCCTGCCTGACACGCAACAGATTGGCAAGGGTGTGGTAGTGGGCCAGGCGGGCTGGGAGCAGGTGTTAGCGAACAATAAGCAGGCCTTCGCGGCGGACTTTGTCTCCCGGTTGCGATTCACCAGTAAGTATCCGACCACCCTGTCTCCTGCCGCATTCGTTGACGCACTCTACGCGAACGCCGGAGTAACACCAGCAGCGTCCGAACGGCAGGCGGCTATCAACGAGTTTGGCTCGGCGACCACGACGGGCGATACGGCCGCCCGGGCACGGGTGCTGCGCCGCGTGGCGGAAAACTCGGCCCTGGTGCGGCAAGAGTTCAACAAAGCCTTCGTGCTGATGCAGTACTTCGGTTACCTGCGCCGCAATCCAAACGACCCGCCGGACAACAACTTCGACGGGTATAACTTCTGGTTGAATAAGCTCAACCAGTTTCATGGCAATTTCATTGACGCCGAAATGGTCAAGGCTTTCATGAACTCCATTGAATTCAGACGACGCTTTGGGCCGCAATGATGAGAATGATAAGGGTCTAAGTAAAATTAGGTGGAGTTCCTGGATCTTCGGAGGAGGCACAAGATGCATTCGGTAAAAACAAAACCCGCGGTTGCTGTTTTGGTATCGCTGCTCGTGATCGCGGTCGTTTTGGCTCCGGCGACAAGACTGGAGGCGGCCGATCATGGGGATGCGCCTCTGACAGCCCACGATCTCGGCGCTGACCTGAACGATGCTTACATGTTCCGCGATCCAAACGATAACTCGCGGGTGATCATGATCATGACCGTCCATGGCTTCATCGTTCCCGGAGAGAATGTGAATTTCGGCATCTTCGATCCGGCGCTCCGTTACCGATTTGAGATCGAGACCACCGGCGACGCTAAGCCGGATGGATTTATTGACGTCCGGTTCTCGCCGCGGGTGGCCAATGCCGCCGGGGTACCGCAGGCACAGACCGCTACGATCAGCTTGCCGAATGGCCGAACTTTTACTGCGCCCTCAACCAACTCCAACAACAGCGCCGACGTGGCTCCCACGCCGGTCCTGACGACGGATTCACAAAGTGGCGTGATCTTTTTTGCCGGGCTGACGGACGATCCCTTCTTTTTCGATATTCCGGCGTTTGCACGTTTCAATGGATCCATCAGGGCGGGCACTCCGAATCCAGGCGTATTCAGTCGGGGGCGCGACACCTTTGCGGGCTACAACACCCTGGCGATCGCGCTTAGCATGCCTATCGCGTTCATTCGCGGACCTGGCAATGAACTTGGATTAGCTTGCGATACCCAACGAAGGAGTCCGCAATTCTATAACTCACGAACAGGCGAGATTTCGGGGGCCGGAAGGTGGATCAACGTCGATCGCGAAGGCGTACCTGCTGTGAACGTGGCCCTCGTACCATTTAATCTCAAAAACGCATACAACGCGGGCAATTCGGTTGACGACGCTAATGGCCGATTTGCGCCGGGCATCATTGATACGCTTCAGAACTTCTACCGCACCGATGCCACCAGTATCGGCATCCTCGCTGGTGTTGCCGTAACCAGGGGAGACATCCTCCGGCTGGATCTTACAGTTCCAAACACCGGCACCAACCCGGAAGCCTCGTTTCCGAACGGAAGAAGGTTGACCGACGATGTGATTGACATACTGCTGACCCTGATTAATAACAGGCAGCCTCTGGGTGACAACGCAAACGGCAACGACTTGCCGTTCAGGAGCGTTTTTCCATTTCTGGCGCCATCTCAACAGCCGCGCGTGCCCGGCACAACTGACGACAACACGCGCAATTAAGGTCCACAGCAACAACAGGTGTCACAACCTTGAGGTTAGGCGACGTAACGAGCTTCCTTGTAGTTCCGTTGAACCATTCCATGAAACCGCGCGACTTCAAACCGATCTCAATTGTGCTCCTTGCGGCCTTCGTGCTTGCGACTTCCGCCTGCAACCGCAACCGCGCAACTCTAGGATCTGCTCAGACTGTTGATCTCACAAACTTGGCAGCAGTCCGTCCGCTCCTGCGCGGAAACGACACCACTATGATGGCGGTCGGTTTTCTCGAAGAGCGCGTGAAAAGCGATCCGGACGACATCGTTGCGCTCAACAAGCTCTCCGGCTATTACCTTCAGCTCCATCGCCAAACTGAAGACGTAAATTATCTGCCGTTGGCTCTGCGTTTGGCCCAGTCTTCGCTGCGCGTGTTGCCGGCCGATCAGAACCTTGGGGGACTGCGCGCGCTCGCAGCGGCGGAATACGAGACGCACGACTTCGTTTCAGCTCGGGATCACGCAAAGGAATTAACCGAGTATGAGCCTCGGCGCACTCTTGGTTTTCAGTTGCTGGGCGATGCTTTGCTCGAGCTTGGTGATTACGACGGAGCGACGGCGGCCTATAAGCAAATGGAGCAGCTCGATAGCCCCACTGTTGCCACGGAAAGCAGGTTGGCGCATTTGGCCCTCTTGCGTGGTGACGCAGCGACAGCCCGGCGACGCTACCTGGTCGCTCTCAAGCTGGCCGGCAGTTCCTCGTTGCACTCGGCGGAGACAATTGCCTGGTGCCATTGGCAACTCGGTGAAGTTGGCATGGCGAGCGGAGATTTGCAGAAGGCAGCACAGCATTACCGAGACGCGCTGGCAGCCTTTTCGGATTACCCGCACGCCGTAGCGTCACTCGCTCGCTACCGCGCGGCTCAGGGAGATATTCAAGCCGCGATTGCAACGCTTGAAAAGATCGTCGGCCAACATGCGGATCCGATTGATGAGGCGGTGCTTGGAGATCTCTACCAGCTGGCAGGCCGGGATGTCGAGGCACAACAACGATATTCGGAAGTAGAGAGATTGAGTCAACAGAGCACACTTCACTCGGCTCTTTACAACCGCCATCTGGTTCTCTTTTGGGCGGATCACGATATAAAAACAGATGTGGCATATGACCGGGCGAAGCAGGAGTATGAAACGAGACGCGACGTCTACGGAGCGGACGCGCTGGCCTGGGCGGCGCTGAAGGCCGGGAAGCTCGATGAAGCGCAGACGGCAATCAAAGATGCCCTGCGTTTGGGCACTGAGGACGCCCGGATTTTTTATCACGCCGGCATGATCGCACGCGCTGCCGGTGATCGAGAAAGCGCCGCCGGGTTTTTGCGAAGGGCACTCAAGCTCAACCCATACTTTGATCCATGGCAATCCAAAGTCGCCGGAAGGGCGCTCGAGGAAGTAACTGGCGTCTCCCCGCGGGTATCATTGCGTGGTGCGCAAGCCCCTGGCGCTGATTAGCCCAAACTGTTAGTTTGCGGGTAGACACCCCGAAGTCGTTTGATACGTTGGCCAAGCCTTGATGCAGCGACCAATAACAACCCCCCTATTTCGATGCCTTCTGGTGGTTCAGGCTGTCGTCACAATAGCTGCATGCGGCGTCCTGGCCCATGGGCAGGGCTCGGGCCGGCTCAAGGGTACGGTGCGGGTTGCCTCGGGGGCTCCGGTTGCCGGCGTTGCGGTGGTGGTCACTAACCAGGTCAGCGGCAAGTGGAAACGAACGCGGAGTGACGCAAACGGAGGCTATTCGTTTCAACTTTCTTCAGGAGCTTACCGGCTGAAGGTAGCGGCGCCTCATGTGGCAGCGTTTCAAAAAGACAAAGACTACGGCGTCCACGCGATTCCGCGAGGAAGTGCGCTGGAGAATGTCATTATCCAGCCCGGCGCGGAAACCACCGTCGATATTCCGCTCGATCAAGTCGAACTTAAACCAACTCCTGACCCTCCGTCTCGGGTTGCGAGCCAGCCGACCGGCCACGCCGGCAGCGAAAGTGTAAAAAGCGATCCGCCTCTCAATCAGGACCGGCGAGAGGCCCGCGACCGTTGGCGCATTGGATTCCCGGAATATGATCGCTACGGTGATCGGGCCGCTCGCGGACGCGATATCCCGTTTAGGCGCGGCCGCTGGTGGGATCCATACAATCAGAGCGTCATCAAAGGTGACTATCCGGTTCGCGGAAATGAACTCTTCTTAATTCTTTCTGCGGTGAGCACTTCGACAATTGAGCAGCGACGAGCGCCAACGCCTTCCGATGTAAGCACAGACGAACCGGGCAGCGCGGAGTTTTTCGGTCAACCCGAACAGTTAGCGGTGAACCAGACGCTCCAGTTTAGTTTCGAGTTATTTCGGGGCAACAGCACTTTCAGACCGCGCGATTGGGCCATCAAAATCTCGCCGACGTTCAGTCTGCCGAATTATCTCAACGCCAGAGAAAATGGTGTGGTTAACATTGATGTCCGTCGCGGCGCCAACCGCACCGACACACATATTTCCCTGGAGGAGGCATTTGGCGAAGTAAAGCTTTTCGATGTTAACGCAAACTACGATTTCGTTTCGGTTCGTGCCGGTATTCAGCCTTTTGTTTCCGACTTTCGTGGTTTCATTTTCTCTGATAACAATCTTGGGCTTCGGCTTTTCGGCGCGGCCGACAACAATCGAATTCAATTTAACGCCGCCTGGTTTTCAATGCTGGAGAAGGACACCAATAGCGGACTCAACCGATTTGACACGCGCCACCAGAATGTTTACATCGCAAACGTCTTTCGTCAGGACTTCATTCGCAAGGGTTACACAATTCAGGGAAGCTTCCATTACAACGACGATCGACGCAGCGTTGAATACGACCGCAATGGATTCCTGGTGCGTCCCGCCCTGATTGGCGATGTGCGGCCTCACGCGCTCAAAGTTGGATACGTCGGGGTTGCCGGCGACGGACATCTGGGCCGGCTGAATCTGTCACACGCCTACTACTATGCCTTCGGAAAGGACGAACGAAATCCGATCGCCGGCCGCGAGGTCCGGATCAAATCCAATATGGCGGCGGTCGAAGCGTCAATCGATTTCGATTACATTCGCTACAAGGGTTCTTTTTTTTGGGCGCAGGGCGATGGCAATCCGACTGACCGCAAGGCTTCCGGTTTCGACGCCATCTTCGACGATCCGAATTTCGTTGGCGGGCAGTTCTCCTACTGGAATCGCAACGGGATTCGTCTCACCCAAACCGGCGTGGGCCTGGTGCAACCGAACAGTCTGCTTCCGAGTCTGCGCAGCAGCAAGACGCAGGGGCAGGCCAACTTTGTTAATCCCGGACTCTTCATTTACAACGCCGGAATCGACGTGGAGTTAACCCAACGAATCAAAGCCGTTTTTAATGCTAACTATCTGCGGTTTCATCGCACCGAGGCGCTCGAGTATGTGCTGTTTCAAAACCGGATTAGGCATGACATCGGTTTTGACTACAGCCTGGGAGTGGCCTATCGACCTTTTCTGGTTAACAACGTGACCATGACTTTTGGCGCGGCGACGCTGCAAACCGGTCGCGGCTTTCGAGATATTTTCACCGACCGCTCGCGCAACTGTCCGGGGAATGTCAGCGACTTCTGCGAGCCGGATGTGATTAGTCCCCGGAAGCCGTTGTACACATTGTTTGCGCAGCTGAAGCTGGTGTTCTGAACGTCGGGGCGCAAGATCTTTGGCATCTATCCGTCGAAGGCACCGTTCTGTTGATTCTTGTTGCTGGTCCAATGCGAGACGTAAGCTCACCACAGAGGCACAGAGGACACAGAGGTTGCACAGAGGTGACCGTTGGATTTTGGAAGGGTGAACCCTCACATCAACAAGCTCACGCACGAAGTGATTGGCGCTGCGATAGAGATCCACAGGAAGCTTGGACCAGGATTATTGGAGTCGGCCTACACGGAATGCTTATGTCGCGAGTTGATGTTGCGGGGAATTCCATATGTGCGCGAAAGACGTTTGCCGCTCGAGTACAAAGGAATCAGGTTGGAATGTGGTTACCGAGTGGATATTTTGGTGGACGGAGCTGTAGTGGTCGAAGTGAAATCCGTTGAAGCGCTAGCGCCAATTCATGATGCGCAGATACTTACTTACCTTCGGCTTGGCGGATGGCGAGTGGGGTTGCTAATAAATTTCAACGTCGTAGTTCTTAAAAATGGGATTCATAGAAAAATCGTCGGCTTTGACTAATCTCTGTGCATCCTCGGTGTTCTCTGTGTCTCTGTGGTGAATTCTGTTGACCCCAACAAACAATGAGTAGATCGAAATTCTCGGTAGTCCTGATTGTTGCGATACTCAGCTTATTGCTGGGTTTTGCAGCAATATCGAGCGCGAAGAAGGAACTCCAGGAGTCGGGCCGGTCAGATCATTCGCAAATCAGCGAACCATCTTTGCTCCGCTCAAACGCTCATCAAGAGCAGACAGATCTACCCCCCAAGCTCGAAGGCTGCGTCACGTGCCACGGCCAGATCGAGCCGATGCATAAATATGGCGCGACCGAGACACTCGAAAAACTCAACAACGGCAAAGATGCAGTTGGCCTCACCTGCACCGGCTGCCACGGCGGCAATCCTTTGCCGCGCAAGACCGCGGATGATCCAAAGTCGATTCAACACGCCAAAGACGAAGCTCACGTGCGTCCGAAGTTTCCCAACGAGTGGAAACGCGACGGCAAGTACAACGGCGCCAACCCGGAACGGACCAGCACCCTCCTCGCGCGCGAGAGTTGGGAGTTTGTCAGATTTGTAAATCCCGGCGATTTGCGGGTCGCCTCAGCCACTTGCGGCGGTGGTGGATGTCATGAGCTGGAATCCAAAAATGTTGCGCGCAGCATGATGACCCATGGAGCGATGCTCTGGGGCGCGGCGCTTTACAATAACGGCAGCTTCCCGCTTAAGGACTCACGGTTCGGCGAAAGCTATGCCGAAAGCGGCGCTCCGCAAAGCCTTCTGCAAGATCCGCAACCGAGCGCCGAGGCTCAACGCACGAAAGGCCTGCTCGAGTTTCTCGATCCGCTCCCGCGCTGGGAAATCTCGCAACCGGGCAACGTGCTGCGCGTCTTCGAGCGCGGCGGCAAACGCCGTCTTGAAGTGGGACTCCCGGATCGCGAAGAGGAACCGGGTAAGCCTGACAAGGGTCTCAGCCCGCGCGGCTTTGGGTCCGCGCAAAGGACAGATCCTGTTTTCCTGGGCATTCAAAAAACGCGCCTGATGGATCCAACTCTGAACTTCCTCGGGACCAATGATCATCCAGGCGATTATCGTTCCTCCGGTTGCTCCGCTTGCCATGTTATTTATGCCAACGATCGCAGCGCGTCTCATTCAGCTTTCTATGCGGCCTCTGGAAACACGGGTCGCTCGGAAACCGGAGACGTAAACATTCCAAAGAATGAATCCGGCCATCCGATCAAGCATCAGTTCACTTCGCGCATTCCGACTTCGCAATGCATGGTTTGTCACATGCATCCGGGCACGAACATGGTAGCGAGCTATCTGGGCATGACCTGGTGGGACAATGAAAGCGACGGCGGCAAGATGTATCCCGCGCGTCAGCACAATCCGTCGCCGGATGAAGAACGGCAAAAACTGAATCGCAATCCCGAGGCCGCCAGCCTGCGTGGACTATGGTCGGATCTTGAATTCCTGGCCCAGACGGGCACCGCCGCGTTTAATGCCGATCTCAAGAACACGCAGTTTGGAGAATTCAACGGTCACGGCTGGCTGTTTCGCAAAGTTTACAAACGTGATCGAAAAGGAAATCTGCTTGACGGTGTGGGCAACATGGTTTCTTCCAGCGATCCGGACAAGTTCAAAAAAGCTGTTCACCTCAACGACATTCATTTGGAAAAGGGAATGCATTGCGTTGACTGCCACTTCGGCCAGGATTCGCACGGCAACGGCAGTCTTTACAATGAACCACGCGCCGCGATTGAGATCGCCTGCGAAGACTGCCACGGATCAATTTCCAAAAGGGCCGCACTCATGACCTCCGGACCTGCCGCTCCCGTTTCGGCAGCTCAACCCGGAAGAGCCGCAACGGTGGGAAGAAATTTAACTCGCGGCCTAACCACCCGAGATGAAAGCGGGTCCAAGCTTCCGGTGTTTCAACGGACCACCCGCGATCGCAAAAAGAAGGACGAAACGGGAAATGATGTCGATCTGAAAGCAGGAGACATTGTCCAGAACTCGATGGTGGTGCCCGGCCGCTGGTGGCGTGTCAGCCAGACCCTCGACACGGTGACCCCAGGCACTCGGGACTATAACGAAAAGTCGCGCTACTCAAAGACAATTCGTAAGGACAACCTGAGCTGGGGCGACGTGCCCAGCGACGCAAAGGAGCTCGCCCATCGCGATAGCGAAATGACTTGCGTCGCTTGCCACTCGTCATGGGTCACAAGTTGTTTTGGCTGTCACCTGTCAATGCAGGCGAATCGCAAGATGCCGAATCGTCACAACGAAGGCGGTGACTCGCGAAACTTCACTCAATACAACTTCCAGGTGCTCCGCGACGATATTTTCATGCTCGGCCGCGACGGCACGGTCACCGGCAATCGTGTCGCACCCGTGCGCTCTTCGTCGGCTGTGCTGGTCAGTTCGCAGAATCAGAATCGTGAATGGATATATTCGCAGCAACAAACCACCTCGGCCGAAGGTTTTGCCGGTCAGGCTTTCAACACACATGTCCCACACACCGTGAGGTCAACTGAAACCAAGCAATGTAGTGATTGCCACGTTTCAGCGAAAAACGATAACAACGCGTGGTTGGCCCAGCTGATGCTGCAAGGCACCAACTTCGTCAACTTCATGGGCCGCTATGTTTATGTTGCTGCCGACCATGCGTTGGAGGCGGTAGTGGTAACCGAGGACACTGAACCGCAAGCGGTGCTCGGCAGCACGCTGCAAAAGATCGCCTATCCCGACAACTACGAGAAGTTTATTAAGGGAGGCAGCGAACTGGGGACGTATTACGAACACGTTGGGAATCCACGCGTGCTGCAAGTGCAGCTGCGTGGAGAGTATGCCTACGTGGCGGCGGGAGAAGGCGGCTTGCGAGTTTATGATGTCGCCCAGATCGATCAGAAGGGATTTTCGGAAAGGATTACCACGGCGCCGGTTTCGCGTTTTGGACAGAGGTTCTGGGTCAAAACAAAATATGCGACGGCCGTAGCAGCGCCCACCACGCTGGCGGTCGATCCGGCGCGCTGGCGAATGAAGCGCGATGGCACCGATGATCGATCCGGTCAGCGCGAGCCGGCTGACGGGCGCGGCGCGACATCAGCTCGTCAACGAAGAGCAACCGATTCATCCGCTCTATGCCTATCTTTATGTGGCCGATAAACACGAAGGGCTGGTCCTGGTGAATGCCGCCACTCTGCTCGACGGCGATCCGCTAAACAATTACTTGAGGCGGGCGCTGGATCCGAAGAAATACCCGAGCGGCGCTTTCAATCCCGGAGGCGTATTAACCGATGCAAACAACATCACCATTGCGGGCATTCATGCCTATATCACGACGGACCATGGACTAGTTGTAATTGATATCAATGATCCGCTGCATCCAAAAGTGGTGAAAGAGTTTGGGCCTTCGGATTTCAAGCATCCGCGCGCGATTGCAATCCAATTTCGTTACGCCTTTGTGGTGGACGACGATGGCTTGAAAGTGCTGGACGTCACTGTCCCCTCGTCGGCCCAACTGCTCAGAGGAAGTTTGGTTTCGCTCGCGCACGCGCATGATGTGTATGTGGCCCGGACTTACGCATACGTTGCAAATGGGAAGCATGGAATTGCGATAATCGATGTGGAACAGCCTGAGAGGCCTCGTCTCGATCGCATGTACGACGCTGGTGGCAAACTCAACGATGCGCACCAGGTGAAGGTGGCCATGACCAACGCCAGTTTGTTTGGCTACGTTGCGGACGGAAAGAATGGATTGAGAATTCTGCAGTTAACCTCGCCGGAGACGCTGCCTGAATATGCCGGTTTTAGTCCACGACCGAATCCCGTGTTGATTGCGACCTTTAAAACCAAGGGCGAAGCTCTGGCGATTTCCAAAGGACTCGATCGCGATCGCGCGGTGGACGAAAGCGGAAACCAAATTTCGGTGTTTGGCCGTCGCGGCGCGCGGCCGTTCAACTTCGACGAGATCATGCGCATGTTGCGCACCAACGACGGCAAAGGCGACTGGTTTACCGTAGCGGATGAGCCAAACACTTTGCCAATCGGTAGCGCCACGAAATGACAGCTCGACCGCCACAACAGTCAGAATGGTGGTGCCGTGATAGGGTATTTTAGAACGAAGGGTACAGAAGATATTTTCAATGGAGAGAACTCGAAGGAGGCTCGAAAGACTTGTCCCCGCTCACTCTGGAGGATCGCGGCACGCAAGCTCGACCAAATTGGACTCTGCGGCTGGGCTGAATGAGTTGCGCGTCCCACCCGCGAACAACCTGGAAAAGTTGAAGGGTGATCGCGAAGGGGAATACAGTATTCGCATCAACGAACAATTCCGAGTATGGTTCATGTGGACAACTTCCGGCCCGGTGGAAGTTGGTACTGGTTCAGTTTGATTCAATCAGACGCATTTCTTTGCGGAACTTTGTGTCTAGCTTTGCGACCTTTGCGGTTTCTGCTTGTCTTTAGACCTTTACCGCAAAGTACGCAAAGGTTTTCGCAAAGAGCGCAAAGCAAACTGAACCAGTACCTGGAAGTTGAGATTGTTGACTATCACAATTAGGATATGTAAATGATTCGCGTTCCAACTAGAAGACAGCCAACGCACCCTGGCGAAATGCTTTCTGAAGAATTCCTTTTGCCGATGGGAATTTCACAACGCAAGCTCGCGCAGGGAATACATGTGTCTTATCGAAGCGTTAATGAAATCGTCAACCAGCGTCGCGGGGTCACGCCGAGTATGGCGCTGCGCTTAGCCAGGTTCCTCCGAACGTCCGGGGCTTTTTGGATGAGCCTCCAACAGCGCTGGGACCTGTATGAGGTCCAGAAGGCGCAAGCGGTCGAACTCAAGAGCATAAGGCCATATGCCACCCGTGCTGCCTAGCTAACGCCTCCCACAAGTCAGTCGCCGCAAAGATTGCTTTAACTCTTGCTCGCCCTTTTTTGCTTTTGCTCTCTGATACAACTTGCGCATTGAGTAAGGTTTTTCGCCGCGTGCTTTCTGCACGGCGCGGGCAAAGTGATGTGCGAGGTTCACTTCATTGGGCGCTCCTAAGACGACGCCGTTTGTTACATCGAAAGTCTCGGTCTCCGTCCAGGCAATCAGCTTGGTACGGTAGGACTTTACGAGGCGATGAGCGGCCTATTATCGTACCTGGATTTGACTGGCAGTCGGCGGGTCGATTGCAGAACTGCTCGCTATTGACCAGCGAAAAACCAAATCAGCCGTCTTCCGCGGACGCTCCTTGAACACAAACGAGGGAACGACTGAAGTACTTTCGCCGGAGTGGAGTTGCGTGATGGAGGATTCAATTATCCCGGTTCGAATTTCTGATCCGCGTCTACCAGCGGAAATCTACGGCCAATGTTCTGACAGCCTTTACATCAGTTGCTCGCGGAGCTTGCGTAGCAGTTCCTTTGCCGCTTCCGGCGATAGGGTTTCCGGATCGACATCGCGAATCTCGTCGACTACTTTCTGATTTGCGAGGTCGAAGAGGGATGACTGCGCGGCCGCTCGACGTCGTCCAGCACGCCGGGCAGCCACCTCCAGGGCGCTGCTTTCCGAAGTCGGTGCGACAAACTGAAGTTTGTCGGACTGGTCGGGTGGATCGCCGCCGGCGCCCTGAACCGCCGCGCGCGCTTCCGCCGTTCTCACCGCGGCCTGCGCGGCAATCTGGTCCTCTTCAGCAAATACTTCCAACTCATATCGCTCGAGTCGCGCCAGCACTTCGCGCGCGTTGGCCAACACAGCCGGAGGCAAACCGGCGAGACGCGCAACCTGAATTCCGTAAGACTTCGACGCGCGTCCGCGCTCGAGGCGATGCAGGAAAACCACTTCACCTTCGCGTTCAGCCGCAGTGATCTGGTAATTCTGCGCGCCCGGCAAACGTTCCGCCAACTCGGTCAGTTCGTGGTAGTGAGTCGCGAAAAGTGTCTTGGCCGCGTGCTCCGGCGAATCGTGGAGATACTCAGCAACTGCCCAGGCGATCGACAGTCCATCGAAGGTAGCGGTGCCGCGCCCAATTTCATCGAGCAGCACCAGTGAACGGGGCGTCGCGCTATGAAGAATGGCGGCGGTCTCAGTCATCTCAACCATGAAGGTGCTTCGCCCGCGGGTCAGATCGTCGGAAGCGCCGACGCGGGTCCAGACCCGATCAAGCAGCGGGAGTCGCGCGCGCTCCGCAGGGACGAATCCACCCATCTGCGCGAGGATGCAGACGATAGCTGTCTGACGCAGTACCGTGCTTTTACCTCCCATGTTCGGTCCCGTGATGATCAATAAACGATCGGTCGAATTATTCAAGTACACGTTGTTTGGCACAAAGGGGTCGTCGCTGAAAACCTCAATCACCGGATGACGGCTCTGGACGATCTCGACCTCGTCGCCATCGTGCATTATCGGTCGCGTGTAGCGCTGACGCGCTGCGGTTTCCGCAAGTGAACCCAAAGCATCGAGTGCCGCCAGCGCGCGGGCTGTGGCCTGGATTCGCTTCACTTCAATGGCCACCTTGCGGCAAACCTCGTTGAAGAGCTCAGCTTCGAGTTGAAGGATTCGTTCCTCGGCGCCGAGCACCTTCTTTTCCCAGTCGCGCAGTTCAGGAGTGGTGTAGCGTTCGGAATTAGTGAGTGTTTGCCTGCGCTCGTAATCGCTGGGCACGCGAGCTGCTTGTCCTTTTGACACTTCGATGAAGTAGCCAAAGACGCCGTTAAACTTTATGCGCAGCGTGGCGATCCCGCTGCGCGCACGTTCGGTCGCCTCGAGAGTGGCAATGATCTGTTTTGCGTCTCCGCTGATCGAACGCAAGTCATCCAGTTCGGCAGAGTAACCCGGACGAATCGTGTCGCCCTCGCTAATCTTCGACCGGTGGTTCGTCGCTAATGGCTCTGGTCAATAAGGCGCAAATCTCAGGTACGTCGTCCGCGCTTTCAGCTAACACTTGCAGCAGCGACGATGGCATCGCGGCAAGTTGCTCGCGGATTCCCGGAACCTGATTGAGTGAGCGGAGGATCGCATTCAGGTCGCGCGGCGTCGCCGAACCAAAACTGATCCGTCCGATCAAACGTTCCAGATCCGAAACTTCCTTGAGGAGTGAACGCAATCGGTCTCGCCCTATCTGTGAACTGAATAGATCCTGGACGGCGCTCAGCCGGGCCTCCACTTCGCCGCGCTTGACGCAAGGTCGCAGTAACCATGAACGCAGCAGGCGCGCGCCCATGCCCGTAACAGTCTGATCTATTACGCTTAACAGAGTTCGGCCACTAGCCCCGCCCAAAGATTCAACAAGTTCCAGATTGCGGACCGTAATATTATCCAGCACGAGGTGGTCCTGCGGTTCGAAGTAGACCAAATCGCTGATATGCGCGGCCGCAGCACGCTGAGTTTCCTGGGCGTAACGGAGGCAGGCTCCGGCCGCGCGCACCGCTTCGTCCTTCCGCTCAATTCCATAGCCTTCCAGAGTGCGAGCGCCGAAGTGATTCAACAAGAGCTCGGCGCAATCTTTCTTTTGCCACAACCAATCCTCGATCGGAGTAAACGTGGCATCGATGAAATTGCCGGACGACCCAGAGTGATCACGAGGCTCATGTGAAACATGGCTGGCGGCCGGCGCGTCACTTGCAATCGCGGTTGATTCGGGTTCCTCTGACCTTTGCCGAGGGGCAGTGCCGCGGTTTGGGCTTTGGCTGAGAGGCCGGCGCTGATCAACGGCTGAAGCGAAACCGGAAAAAGGAGTTCGCGCGGCGCATACGATTCAAGCGCGGATCGAATCTTCTCCCATGCATTCGTTCCGCTTTCCTGCGTGGCGCGAAATTCGCCGGTGGAAATGTCCAAAAAAGCCGCGCCAATCGTCTCTCCCGAAGCGCAAACCGCTGCGAGAAAGACAGCTTCACGCGAGTCGAGCAATTGCGGATCGAGCGGCGTACCCGGCGTTACGATCCGGACCACTTCGCGCTTGACTAGTTTCTTGGTTTTCGAAGCGTCTTCAGTTTGCTCGCAGATGGCCACGCGATAACCCTTGCGCACCAGGCGCGCGATGTAATTTGCTGCCGAGTGATGCGGCACGCCACACATCGGTACAGGATTGCCACTATCTTTGTGTCGCGCTGTTAGAGTTATCTGCAACTCGCGCGCGCCGACGACGGCATCGTCGAAGAACAAGCTCGTAAAAGTCGCCCAACCGGAAGAAGAGGAGAGTGCCCGGATGTTGCTGCTTCAATTCCTGATACTGCCGCAGCATCGGCGTCGGCGTGGGATTAGTCATAAAAACGGAGTCTGGCTCTGAAACTCGAGCGGCATTCGAAGTAGTTGAGCTATCAACTTCTGAAAAATGGCGAAGCGAAGCCTACATCTGAAAATGATAGTTGTGCAAGGTGCTATCGAAACTGCGCGCTGATGACGGATGCCAGCAATTCAGTAAACACGGGCAAGGCTCACTTGGCTCAGGGTGCAGTGACTTTGCGCTCTTTGCGAGAACCTTTGCGTAACTTTGCGGTGAATGTCCCGAAGACAAGCACAAACCGCAAAGGTCGCAAAGCCAGACGCAAAGTCTTGCAGAGAAGTGATTCGAGCGAAACTGACTGCACCCTGCCAAGGTGCAGCAACTTTTGGAGCCTGTCTCAAACTATGCTAAGTTCCAGCGAATTTTACGGTCAGAATTTCGCGCTGGTTAATCGGAATATCGCGTACGGAAGGCAAGTCTTTGGCAAACGGCGATTCGATCTCTCTTCTGACAAGTTCGCTCGCAGAGCATCTCGCTGCGATTCAATCGCTGCTGGATTCAAAGCTCGACGCAATTGAGCAGACCGGTCAGATGATTTGCGATACTTTGGCGGCCGGCAACAAAGTATTGCTTTGCGGAAATGGAGGTAGCGCAGCCGACGCTCAACACATCGCCGCCGAGCTCGTCGGTCGTTATGAGCAACCGCGTCGCGCTTTCCCTGCAATCGCACTTACAACCGACACTTCGGCTCTTACCGCCCTTAGCAATGATTTCGGATACCCGGATGTTTTCGCCCGCCAGGTGCAGGCTCTGGCGGTCGCCGGGCGACGTTTTGATCGCCATCAGCACCAGCGGAAAGTCGCCAAATGTAATTAAGGCGGCCGAACGAGCACGCGCGTATAGGATGTAAAACTATTGCGTTGACTGGCGTTTCAGGCGAGCCGCTGGCTTCGCATTGCGACCTGGCGATTGTGGTTCCGGCCGATCGCACTTCGCGTGTTCAGGAGGCCCACATCACAATCGGCCATTTGTGGTGCGAAATGGTGGACGCGCTACTGGTGTGAGGGGCTTTGCAACAAGGACCACTGTTTGGTTCTGGTTCAGTTTGCTTTGCGCTCTTTGCGAAAACCTTTGCGTACTTTGCGGTAAAGGTCTAAAGACAAGCAGAAACCGCAAAGGTCGCAAAGCTAGACACAAAGTTCCGCAAAGAAATGCGTCTGATCGAATCAAACTGAACCAGTACCCAACTGTTTCATCCCACTATGCGGACGAATGAAAGTAGCCCAGCGGTTCACTGCTGGGACAATGAGGCGAAAGGATTCAGAGTCCGTGAAAGCGGACGATTGAACGATTCGGCCCCGTTCTCTGGTTTTTTCAGCCGAACGCTCAACGGTTCTTCTTGAACTGCCATCGATCCCCGGATGACTGGGCTATTTTCATTCGTCCGCGGAGGCGGACTGAGTCGAAACCACTTTTTTCTCCAAGCCGGCATGAGGCCGGATTCAGGGCAGTCAGACGTCCCCTTCAGGCAACTGTTTGGCCGGGCGTCAGCTTTCGTCATAAGACTTGACATAAATTATCGATGCACTTACGCTCAGGGCGCGTTCAATCATCAGCTAGAGACAGGGCTTACCCGATTGCGGTCCTGCCGGGAAGCTAGAACTACTGAGCACAGCCACGCTGCAAGACCATCTCTGAAATAATCTATGTTCCCCCAAAAACGTCAGATTAGCGTGGAGCCCGATCCAAAAACCTACCCTTTAGTCGAGCAGATCGACTCGCTTTCGGCCGATCCGGCCATGGCCCTCGTCGCTTTGAACCACACCCCCGTCGAACGCCGGATTTATGCGGCCATGCTCGGGGCCCTTGAAGTATCCGCCGCAGACTCCAACTCGAATTCTGCCTCGGCCTCGGCAGTCTTTTTCTGTCCGTCGCGTAATGGAGCTGGCGGAGATCACAAACCTCAGCACCGTTCGACGCGGACTCGAAGGCCTGGTGGCGAAATCCAGCGCGGAGCGAGTCGGGAGATTAACGATCGAAAATCAAGCCGGAGAAAACGGCGGCACGAGCAATGGTGAACATGCTCAAGTAGCTGATGGCGACTAGCGACTATTCCAACGGAAATGGAAAACGCGAACAGTGTGTGGGATAGAGTCCGGTTACCGGAGGAGGTCATCGCGCGCCGTGACGAAAACGGAACTAATACTTTCACCCGTGGAATTTCCGGCAACGACCGTTCCTTCGAGCGGGTGATTCAACGAATAGTGGCGACAAGAAATCTGAGCCGGCGCGAGGCTCAGGTCGCGCTTTGTTGTGTCGAAGGACTGACGAACGCGGAGATTGGTTCGCGTCTGCTGGTCAAGGAACAGACGGTAAAGTTTCACTTGCGCCACGTGTTCCTGAAATTTGGTGTAAAGCGTCGCGCGGAGTTGATTTCGCGATTGTTGTTGTAGGCGAGCAGGGACGAGGTTTCTCTGGCAGGAATCTCGCGCCCATTCGCAACAGTTTGAAAATTTAATGCTGCCTCGCATTGAGGTTTCCCTTCGGGGTACCGTTTGTTTTCTGTCATTCCAACGAGGAAGATCGGAAACAGACCGGGGCAGACGTGTCTCTTACCGACGTAGTGGAATTTAGGGGTGCAGCGATGAGTCCGGTTAAAGAGAAGTCGAAAGACAAAAAGAAGAAGAAAAAGAAGAAAACCGCGCTGGTTGTCTGTCGCGACCGGAAGGAATTCTGGACCACCCAGAGTCAGTTTTGGCAGTGGGTCAGAGAGGGCGTGGTGACCAAGACGCACGACAACCCACTGACCGGGACATTTAAGCGCGAACACGAGGAATTGTTGGTGTTGATGAGCAATACAGTCCTGAACCTGGCGCATCCCAACCACATGCGCGAAGCATTGATGTCTCGCCGGGTGGGACTGACAAGAAAGTAATGAGGATTTCCAAATGGACAGAATTCTAATGTCAACACGCTCGTCGGCAATGCGTTTGCGCAATTGGCCTGCGGTCACCCTGAGCTGGCGTTGGCCTGTTGCCTGGCTGCAATTTCAGTTGCGGCGCAAACCACTTCCGAAAAACCGGCCGCGGCCGCGACTCCGCCGGCCGAATCTGCCGGCCAGGAGATAGCCAGCGCCGCCAACCCCGGCGGATCAGTCAACAATGATTCAGACGATCGATACCGAATTGGACCAGGCGACGTTCTCGACATACGGATCTTTAATCGCGCGAACCTTTCGCGTGAGGCCGTGCGCGTGGAAGGGAACGGAATGATTCGCATGCCTCTGATTGACGGCGAGATTCAAGCGGCCTGCAAGACCGAAGGTGAGCTTGCCAAAGAGATAGCCGGCAAGTACACCCGCTTCTATCGAAACCCGCAGGTTGATGTCTTCATCAAAGAATATCGTTCAAAGCGAGTAACGATTATTGGCGCGGTCAATGACCCAAGCCGCTTCGAGTTGCAACGGCGAGTTCGCTTGCTCGACTTGCTTGGCTACGCCAAGGGCCCAACTCCTAAGGCCGGCCAAACTATCAATATCGTTCATTCGGCCCAGGCTCCGCTTTGTCGCACGGCCGCCGAGGAAGAATCGACTGAGGCTTTTTCGAGTTATCGCCTGAGCGACACCTTGCGCGGCGATCCCAAAGCCAATCCATATCTGGAAGCGAACGACGTGATCACGCTGCCTGAGGCCGATCAGGTCTATGTGGTGGGGAATGTGTATACCCCTTTGACGATTCCGCTCCGCGAGCCAATAACTTTGTCGCGCGCGGTGGCAATGGCCGGCGGGGTTAAGCAGGACAGCAAGAAAGACAAGGTAAGAATTGTCCGGCAGGAGCCCGGTTCGTCGGCGCGCCAGGAGATCGTGGTCGATCTCTCAGCGATTGAGAAGAAGCGAGCGGAAGATGTAGCGCTGGTGGCGAACGACATCATTGAGGTGCAAACATCGTCAGGCAAAGCGCTCTTGCGCAGTTTGATTGGCGGCGCGGGGCAGAGCATTTCAAACCTGCCGATTCGAGTGATTCCGTAGGAAATTCGACGGACCGTCGACGGGCGATCGTTGATCAGAAAGTCGCAGTCAGTCTCCATCGTCATGGCTTATTAAGTTACTCAAACTTGAGGTCGGTGACCGACTCTCACTTGATTATCTTGACGTGGATGCCACTATGACAAGGGTAATCGTGAACTTGGTTCAAAACTGCTAGTGGCAAGAAGGTTGAGAGCAACTATTGGCTTGAACTCTGAAGCGTTAGCTTGGGGTCACCGGGCGGCGCGTACTGGAATCGAGCATTCTAGCAATTCCCCACCGGTCGTCGGTCGCCCGTCGCGCGGTGAGTTGAAAAATTCGAAATTCGAAATCTGAAGGGCTTGGATAAGCATGAAACCAACGCGTGAATTAATCAAAAGCGAATCCGATCTGTCGGCCCTTGAGCGGGCGAGTGATCCGCCGGGCAGTCCTCATAGTTACGGCTATGGCGTCGACCCCAATGCCGAATCTGAGGTCAACCTGCTGGACTATTGGCGGGCGGTGCGAAAGCGCCTGTGGCTCGTGATCAGCATCATGGCGCTCATCACAATGCTTTCAGTGATTTACGTCGCTCGAAAGCCTGATATCTATCAGGCGGGTGCGCGAGTCCAGGTCGACCTGGAAAATAACGCCGCCCTGGTCGGAAAAACACCTTACGTTTTCGGTCCGGCAAACGATCCGGTCTACTTCAACACGCAACTCCAGATTCTCGTGAGCCCCGGCCTCATGCGCCGCGTGGTCAAGACCCTGGATCTTGAACACAATCCAAATTTCTTCAAGGGCAGTTCAACCCAGAAGCGTTCAACCTGGCAGTCGATTAAGAGAATGGCAGGCCTGGGGAGCCAGGAACTCCCCAGCAATCCAAGCCAAACTCCAGACACACTGCCGCTGAGGACCACCGTCGCTGAAGTTACCTCGCAGGATGATCGGGCCGAAGCCAAACGGCTCCAGCCGTATGTCGGGGCGATTCTGGCCGGCCTGAAGGTTGACCCTGTCAAGGAAACCCGCGGGATGTTTAAAGAGACGCGACTAATCGATATTAGTTACACCCACACCGATCCCGAAGTCGCCGCCAAAGTTGTCAACGCGATTGCTGAGACCTACGTCTTTAACAATCTGGAGCGGAAGACTGAGTCGAATACAAACACGGGCGATGTACTCCAGAAGCGCGTTGCTGAACTTCAGCAGACGATCAGAACCGATGAAGAACGCCTCGTTAATTACGCCAAGAACAATCAAATACTTACCCTCGATGCCAGCCAGAATACAGTGGTGGAACGTCTGGGCGCTTTAAACAGGCAACTTGGCGAGGCCGAAAACCAGCGGATCGAAGCAGAGTCGAGATTCAACGCGGCTAAGGATCCGAACCGACCGGGGGCCGCTGTCGCTTTGACTGAAGCTGATCAGTTAAAGGCAAATGAATCGGAAACCAAACTGGCTGAGCTGCGCCAGAAAAGGGCTCAATTATTGGTTGATGCCACCGAGGAAGCGCCTGAAGTCAAAGAAGTTGATACGCAAATCACTGAACTCGACCGGCAAGTTAAAGAAATTCGCAGCCGCAAGAGCAACACGCTCCTTACAAATCTGGAGACCAACTACCGGCAAACCCTCGCGCGCGAACAGGCCTTGCGAAAATCGTTTCAGCAACAGCGCGGCGAAACCCTGACCCAAAACGAAGCAGCGATCAATTACCGGATCATTCAACAGGAGATTCAAACCAACAAGACCTTGCTCGACAACCTGCTCCAGCGTTCCAAAGAAAACGATGTGATCATGGCCAGCAAGCCAAACAATATTTCAATCATTGACTATGCCATCGCGCCGGACGGGCCGATCGGACCAAACCGCACGCGCACGGTATTTATGGCTCTGATTCTGTCCCTTGGGCTTGGGGTTGGGTTTGCGCTATTCCTCGAATATCTCGACGACACCGTGCACTCCACTGAAGAGGTTGAGCGACTGCTACATCTGCCGGCGTTGGCAGTCATACCCTCAGCTACGGTTTCGGGGCGGCGCCGATTGTTGGCCCCGGCGGGCGGATTGCAAAAACGCAATGGTTATCAGTCGGAAAGTTCGGAGTTGCTGATGAACGTCGACGGTCGTTCCCCTCTGGCCGAAGCTTATCGCCATTTGCGCACCTCCGTGTTGTTATCCACTGCGGGGCGCGCGCCCAGATCCCTGCTGATAACCTCAAGCTTGCCCGGTGAAGGAAAGACGACCACGGCTGTTAATACCGCAGTGAGCTTGAGTCAAACGGGCGCGACTGTCGTGATCATCGACGCAGATATGCGCCGACCACGGCTCCGTTCAATCTTTGGACTTTCAGAACGCGCCGGATTGAGTTCAATCTTGTCCAGCAACATGACCGATGACGAGATGCTCGGCCTCGTGTCGAAAGACGACGTATCCGGTTTGTCAGTCCTTACGTCCGGACCGATTCCGCCCAACCCGGCCGAGCTGTTGGGGTCAGATCAGATGCGCCGGTTAATGGCGACACTCCAGAGCAGCTTTAATCACGTCGTAGTGGACTCACCTCCGGTGACATCATTTACTGACGGTGTCTTGATTGCATCGATCGTTGACGGCGTGTTGCTGGTGGTGCATGGCGGCAAGAGCTCGCGTCACGTGGTGAAACGCGCGCGGCAACTGCTCAGCGATGTCGGCGCAAAGATCTTTGGGGTCGTGCTCAACAACGTCAATTTGCAGTCGCACGATTATTACTACTACCAGCGTTACTACGGGTCGCAGTATTACAAGAGCGATGTTGAGGAAGAATCTGAGCGCGCCTCTGCTTGAGAACTATTCTGAGGTTCAGTTAGCCTTCTCCGTTGTTAGTCGAAGAATTCAGAACCGGGAGCGGTAGCGACCGGGTCAAGTATTAACTTGGAAATTGGGGAATTCACACGCAGCTGCCATCCTGATCGATAGCTCTTCGGGACCCGGTCGCTACCGCTCCCGGTTCTGAATTCTTCGACCCACAAAGAGAGTGGGAGATTTGGTCTTCGGTTGATACTTGACCCGGTCGCTACCGCTCCCGGTTGTTACGTCCTTTACAGACGGCGTGTTGATAGCGTCAATAGTCGACGGGGTATTGCTGGTGGTGCACGGCGGGAAGAGCGCGCGGCACGTGGTGAAACGCGCGCGGCAACTGCTCAGCGATGTCGGCGCAAAGATTTTCGGGGTCGTGCTGAATAACGTCAATTTGCAGTCGCACGATTATTATTACTACCAGCGTTACTACGGGTCGCAGTATTACAAGAGCGATGTTGAGGAAGAATCTGAGCGCGCCTCAGCGTGAGAACTATTCTGAGGTTCAGTTAGCCTTCTCCGTTGTTAGTCGAAGAATTCAGAACCTGGAGCGGTAGCGACCGGGTCAAGTATTAACTTGGGAATTGGGGAATTCACACGCAGCTGCCATCCTGATCGATTGCTCGTCGGGACCCGGTCGCTCCCTGCTCCCGGTTCTGAATTCTTCGACCCACAAAGAGAGTGCTTTGTGGGTTCGCCTGAAGCGCCACACCTAACTGGCGCCAATACAGTTTGACCCGCGAAGTGAAATAAATTTTGTCCACCCTCCAATCAGGTTTTACAACTCCGACGTCCGCAACATTGCCGACCTTCTCGATCGACCCACCATCCGGTTGGACGTCAATTGGTCTGCGCGAGCTCTGGGCCTATCGCGAGTTGCTCTATTTCCTCACGTGGCGCGATGTGAAGGTGCGCTACAAGCAGACGGCGCTCGGCGCTGCCTGGGCCATCATCCAACCCTTGTTCATGATGCTGGTGTTCAGTTTATTTTTTGGACGACTGGCAAATATGCCTTCTGACGGGATTCCTTATCCTATTTTCACCTTTTGCGCGCTGCTGCCGTGGCAACTCTTTGCTCATGCGTTAACCGAGTCGAGCAATAGCCTGGTTGCCAACGAGCGCCTGATTACGAAAGTTTATTTTCCGCGGTTGGTGGTGCCGATGGCCGCGGTGCTGGGCGGGCTGGTGGATTTCGGCGTTGCCTTCGTCATCCTGCTCGGAATGATGGCCTACTACGGAATTGTCCCCACCTCGGCGATTGTGGCCTTGCCGGGTTTCATACTTCTTGCAGTGATGACCGCACTTGCAGTTGGGCTCTGGCTGTCGGCACTCAACGTAAAGTATCGAGACGTTCGCTACACGATAAACTTCCTGATCCAGTTTTGGCTTTTTGCCACGCCGATCGTGTATCCCAGTTCGTTAGTTCCAGAACGTTGGCGTGCCTTGTACGGACTGAATCCGATGGCCGGCGTGGTGGAAGGATTTCGTTGGGCGCTGCTCGGCTCAAAACCCCCGGGCGCAATGCTGTGGGTTTCCATCGGCGTAGTGATTCTCCTGTTGGTCGGTGGACTTTACTACTTCCGTCGCATGGAGCAGGAGTTTGCGGATGTGGTCTGAGTGAGACTGACGGAAGTATCCGCAGATTACACAGATGACGCAGATTGTTAGAAGAATTGTAAGCTGAGTTCTATTTCTTATCGGAATCGGTGAAATCTGTGAAATCTTTGGATTGATTTTTAGTTAGCGTCGGCACTTCCCAATGACTGACATTGCCATCAAATGTGAGGGGCTGAGCAAGCAATACCGCATCGGCGAGCGTGAGTCGTACAAGGCCCTGCGCGACGTGATCACGGATGCCGCATCTGCTCCCTTTCGTCGCGTGCGATCGGCGATAAGCAATGGTTCTCAAATTCGCAATCCGAAATCCGAAATCCGAAATTCCTTCTGGGCCCTCGACGATGTTTCCTTCGAGGTAAAACGTGGCGAGGTGGTGGGGATTATCGGCCGCAACGGAGCAGGGAAGAGCACCCTTCTTAAAATCCTTTCGCGCATCACTAAACCCACTCGCGGTCACGCGAAGATTCACGGACGGGTCGGTTCCTTGCTTGAAGTTGGCACCGGGTTTCACCCTGAACTCACCGGCCGCGAAAATATTTATCTCAACGCGGCAATTCTCGGGATGCGAAAAGCCGAGGTGGCCAGTAAGTTTGATGAAATCGTCGCCTTCGCTGAAGTTGAAAAGTTTATCGACACCCCGGTCAAGCGCTACTCGAGCGGAATGTACGTGAGGCTGGCTTTTGCTGTGGCGGCGCATCTCGAGCCTGAAATTCTGATCATCGATGAAGTGCTGGCCGTTGGCGATGCGCAGTTTCAAAAGAAGTGTTTGGGAAAGATTGGCGAAGTGGCCCACGGCGGCCGCACCGTGATCTTCGTCAGCCACAACATGGGCGCGATAAGGAGTCTCTGCACCGAAGTGATCTGGCTTAACGAAGGGAAGGTCTCTGAGCATGGGCCGTCGGCTCAGGTGGTTGACAGTTATCTTCGGACGACTATCAAAGAGTCAGGTTCGTCAATCGACGTTGCCGATGCGCTCCGCCAGGACGGTACGGGGACCCGATTGAGAATACAAAGCATTCAATTTAATGACGGCACCCCGATCTTCCATGGTGAACCTCTGAAAGTGAGAATTGAATTCGAAACTACAGTCGCGATTGAAAGCGTCGCATTTGGATTCGGGTTCTCGTCCGCGGAAGGGATTCGGGTGATGACGGTGGATAGCGACTTAACAGAAAATCAACGCGAATTGCCGAAGGGCGATTCGGGCGTTGTCGAAGCGACGATCGCCCAACTACAACTGCAACCCACCCGCTATTCGCTCGATGTTGGTGCGCGGTCAGGGATCAGCGGCGCTCTCGACTATCTTCCCGGGTGCGCGCAGATTGAGGTGTTGCCAGGACCTTCAACGCCACCCCAGATTATTCGGGCCACCGGTGGGGTGCGAATACCTGCGGCTTGGGGCTGGGACGTCTGTCGCGAGGTTCGAGATTCATTTTCTTCCCCAACACACGAATTGGGACGTAGAAGGGAAAGTGGCTTGAAGCAATGATCAGTAGAAGTAAATCGACATTCGATCCAACCCGATGAGTGCAAACCCTAGATTGCGAGTTCTTTTCGTGCCTGACTCAGTACATTGGGTGACCGGCACGATCGCCAAATCATTCGCGCGTTTCAATCCGTGGATCGAAGCAACGATTGTCTCGGGTCCGGTTATCAATACGATCTTCGCCGAGCAGCCGGAGCTGATGCGGAATTTCGACCTCGTCCACTTCACCTGTCCCTACGCCTCCCGCGAATGGCTGCCTCGATTCCGCGAGTTCGTGCCCTGTGTTACCAGTCATCATCACGTCACCGATTGGGAGTTGATCAAACATAACGTGGCAGGCGACGCCATCATCGTGGGGTCGCCGGAATGGTCAGACGATCTGCGCGCTCGCGGAGTGGATCCCGAACGCGTGTTCTGCGTTCCTTATGGCGTGGATGCGACGCTCTTCAAGCCGCCAACGGGAGTTCAGCGCGCTGAGAGCCGGCGGAAAATGGGTCTGAAGATGGCACCAGCGTTGTTGGTTTTTTTGGAAAAAACAGCAGCAACGACGACGATCGCAAAGGGATTGATATTTTCACCAAAGCAATCGTGAGCCTGAAAGCTCGAACTGCCGGCCCTCGCCGTCGCTGATCGTAGGACCAGGATGGCAACATCTGACGCGGGACCTTAATTCAGCCGGCGTGCAATGTGTTTGGATTCCGTTTGTCGAAAAACTTCAAACCTTGAGCGAGATGTACCAGGCGCTGGACTTTTACTGGGTGACCGCGCGCGTCGAGGGTGGACCCGTTACGCTCCTTGAAGCGATGAGCGCCGAAGTCTGCTGTTTAACTACCGCTGTCGGAATCGCGCGCGAGCTGGTCTTGGATGGTGAAAACGCGCGCTCTTGCCATTCAACGATGCCGAAGCGTTTGCTGAACAATACCGCGGAACTAGCGAAAGACGATCGAGAGCGAAAGCGTTTGGGGAGCAATGCCCGCCGGACGATTCTGGAGAAGATGCATGTTGGCATCACCGCCCCTCGCAGTCGTGGATGTCTACGCCAAGGCATTCGAAAACTTTGCCGCGCGACGACAGACGGTGCAAGCGCTTGATGTTCATCAAATTGCCGGGGAGGAAACAGCCTCAGATCTATCGAGTAGCGGCAATACAGAAATTCCACTCTATGGAATTCCGCGCCCGATGTGGCGGCGCGTGAAAATGTTGGAGTCGTTAGCCTTCAGCGAGCACCTGGTGCTCTATCACAATCAGCGGAGAGTAGCGTTGCGAATGATAATGAAAGAGTGGGCGGCGAATCCGTTTTCGTCGATGCCTCTCCGCGTATTGCTGCGGCGGATGTTGCCGGTCCCAATGGTCGCGCGGATCGTGAAACTCAAGAACCGTTCGAGTTCAGCGCCTGAACTGGTCGCCCATTAAAATTCCATATTCGACGTTCTGGCACGTTTGCTGAAGAAGTTGCTGAAGAGTTTATACACCCGCCTGGTTCCGTCAGAACTCGCTGTCTTCCCTGAAATCGATACCGATCTCAGCGAATTCAAACCGTGGCTAAAGGGTAAAGTACTCAACGCCGGCGCGGGTTGGCGCGATGTCTCGCATTTGATCGAAGGAGAATTGATTAACCAGGACATCACCTGGCCGGGTGACGATCGCACTAATATTCATATTCATTCGCCGCTGCATCACATTCCGGTCGAGTCAAATTTCTTCGACGCCATTCTGTGCATCGCGGTGCTGGAACACGTTGAGAACCCGGAGGAGGTGGTGCCGGAGTTGTATCGAGTGTTAAAGCCCGGTGGCCACCTGATTCTCGAAGTTCCATTCCTGCAACCCGAGCATAAGGTGCCGACGGATTTTCAGCGCTACACGAAAGACGGTTTGGTCAGACTCGTTTCGCATCACGGCTTCTCAGTCAAACAAATCAAGGGATTGTTCACCGTCTATCACACGCTTTACTGGCAAGTCTTCCTTTGGCTCCATCTGAAAAAGACATTCACCTATTTGTTGTTACGGATTCTGCTTCTGCGGCCGTTGCTATGGTCGTCGCGGCGTTCAACTACATATTCAGATACGCTGGCGAGTGGCTTCCAATTAGTCGCAACGAAAATCCAGCCGTCGCCAGGTTAAAAAGTTGTTGCAGAACAAGGGGTACAGATTGAGCGGGGAGCCAACCGGCGCGCGCAGGTTTTTATGATTACGGTTGTCATCCCGGCCTATCAAGCCGAAAGCTACATCTCGGCGGCGATTCGCACCGGCCCAGGCTCAGACTTTAAAACCGAGCGCAATCATCGTTGTGGATGATGGTTCGACCGACGACACTGCGAACATTTCCGAAGCTTTGGGAGCGACCGTGATACGACAGGCAAATGGTGGAGTTGCCAGGGCTAGAAATGTTGGGCTCTCCAGGGCATACACCGAATGGGTGGCGCTATTGGACGCAGACGATGTGTGGGAGCCGCGCAAGCTTCAAAAGCAGATGTTGGCTACAGAGCTTTTTCCCGAAGCGGCATTTGTGAGCTGCAATAATTACTTCTTTGAAAGCGACAAGAGATTCACCGAAACGTATCTCGATAAACTTGGGGGCGATTACTTTCTAGCCGGAAGAAAAGAGCTGAACCCTGGCGTCGCTGTTTTTGACCGGGCAGATTTCCGGGGACTTAACTGGATAGTGCCCGAGCCCATCATCGTTGCTAATCAAGCGCGATGTGTTTAAGTCGATTGGCTACTTCGATGAAGAGTTAAATGGCGTAGACGACACCGAGTTCTACCTGCGCGCGATGGGCAGTTATCCCTTCGTCTTTTTGGAAGAAGCCTTGACGGGATACAGACAAGTGCCGAACGGGTTGGCTCGAAACCAACTGCTCTGCAAAGAATCGTTTCTGAAGGCAATTGAAAAGATTGGCAATAGTCCCGCAGCCTATCCCCCTGGTGTTTCCGAGACCGCAGGCAAAGTAAAGGCGGATCGACTCGCAAGTTATGGCCAGGTCTTGTTGCGACTTGGTCGTTATTCAGACGCGCGAGCAGCACTGCAATCGAGCTTGAAGGCGAGACTAAATCTGCGAGCTTTTGTTTTGTGGATGGCCGCCACCGCCCATATCAAATTTAGAGGCCGAGAAAAAGCAGAACCCGCATCAGGAATACATTGCAGCCACATCTCTCAGTCATCACCTGTTCGCATAATCCGCGGGAAGAATATTTTACGAAAGTTCTCGATGCGCTGGAGCGGCAAACGCTTGATAAGCAGGATTGGGAGTTTCTGGTGATCGACAACGCCAGCGCCACGCCGCTCAGCACCCGCTTCGATCTGTCGTGGCATCCGAATGCGAGACACATAACTGAGTCTGAACTGGGTCTCACACATGCGCGGCTCCGGGGAATTTCCGAAAGCACCGGCGAAGTGCTGGTCTTTGTGGATGACGACAATGTCCTCGATGCTGACTTTCTTGAACGCGCGGTGGAGATAGGGAGGGCGTGGCCGCGACTAGGCACCTGGGCGGGACAAACTCGACCCGGCTTTGAAGAACAGCCGCCGGATTGGACGCGTCCATATTGGAGCCGCCTGGTGATACGCGAGTTTGATTCAGATCGCTGGTCCAATAACCCCGCTGACGCCGAAGCGATGCCGTGCGGCGCCGGAATGTGTGTCAGACGCGCTGTTGCGGAGTATTACCTTCAGCTTCACAGGTCGGGACAGCGGAATATCATGATGGACCGCGCCGGCTCTTCGCTTATCTCCGGGGGCGACTCCGACATGGCCATTTGCGCCTGTGACCTAGGAATGGGAATGGGCATGTTTACCTCGCTGAAATTGACCCACCTGATTCCGCCTGATCGACTGACTGAAGACTACCTCGTACGCCTCGTGGAAGGTCTCGCATACTCGAGTCTGGTCCTCAACTCGTTTCGGACATCACTAACCAACGGTCATTTAGGGAAAAAGCGTTTCGCTACCCACGTGGCCGATGTGGCCAGGCTGTTAACTCGGAATAAGCAAGAACGCAGATTCTTTCGGGCCGTGAAACGCGGCGAGGAAAGGGCAGCGAAATTCTTATCGGAGCGATCCTAACGCGTGTCAGTTGCCACTGAAAACATCGGCATCACCTTGCCTCAACTTGAATTGACTAGTGCGGCCAAACCGGATTTGCGGGTGCTACATGTCTTTTCGAGTCTAGGCATGGGTGGAGCTGAAACGTGGTTAATCTCGTTACTCAGATACTTTCGTGATCACGCCGTTGAATTGCCGGCGCGAGTGCAGGTGGACGTGTTGTTGACCGGCGGCGAAAAGTCACTGCTCGACGATGAAGCGGCCGCACTGGGCGCACGATTGTTTTATCTCCGATTCGGCAAACGAAACCTGGTTGATTTCATTAGGGGATTTCGTCGCGTTCTGGCTGAAGGGAATTACGACGCGATCCACGACCATCAGGATTACATCGCTGGCGTTCACTTGCTTCTGGGCACGGGATTGCTCCCGCCAGTTCGAATAGCGCACGTTCACAATCCCTATTACCACCGCAGCAATGGGACCAACGGGGTCACGGCACGCGCGATCAATTACACCGGCAAGTTCTTGGTATCTCGAATCGCGACCCGCGTCACCGGTACGTCGCGACAAATCGTGGGCGAGTATGGTTTTCACGAATCGTCATCCGCGCGGGTTCAGCTTGACGCTGCCCATTGTGGGTTTGACGTAAATCAATATCGAGGCGACCGCGGCAAAGCACATAGCGACTTGTGCCGGGAAATGAATTGGCCGGATTGCTCGAGGATCATCCTTTTTACCGGCAGGCTTTCAGGCGCTGAGATGCTCTATAAGGGAATCCGCATGACCCACAAGAATCCGGCATTTGCGTTGGCGGTAGCGCGAGATTGCATTGCGCAGGATTCACGAATACGCATGGCGATGGTAGGCGCCGGCGCCGAAGAGAAAACAGAATTCGAGGAACAAATAGCCGATTGGGGTCTGACCGAAGAGATTCGCTTGCTGGGAGTTCGATCCGACGTGCCAAGATTGATGCTCGGGTCTGACATTTTGCTTTTTCCATCGGTGGCGGAAGGTCTCGGCATGGTCGTAGTGGAAGCGCAAGCAGCTGGACTTCGAGTGCTGGCTTCCGACACTACCCCACGCGAGAGCGTCGTCATTCCAGAGTTGATTGCGTTCTTAGCGTTGGCAGCGCCGCCCGCATTGTGGGCGTCTGAAGTGCTGCGGTTGATCGAGATCGAAGCACCGGATCTCCAGCAGTGCAACAACCGGATCAGCGATTCTGCGTTCTCAATTGAAAACTCGGCGGCTAAATTAGTCGGGATGTACAGCAACGCCCAATGAAACAACTCGAAAATGTTAGCGTCTCTTAAACAGTTTTCGAACTCGTCCGCGTTTCATCGGAGCGTGATTGCCGCCAAGCGATTTTGGTATCGAGAGCGCGGCGAGCCTATCCAATATGGGTCGCATAAGCTCCGCTATGTTTCCGGCACCAGGCCGGTTCGGCTGAAGTACCTCAATTCGCCGGATACGATTGTAAGAAACGACGCGACGCAGATTAACTTCTTTCTAAAGCGCGTTAAGCCGGGCGACTTCGTGCTCGATATAGGTGGCCACTTTGGGCAATATGCCGTTTTCTTTGGGTCGCTGGTTGGGGAATCCGGCCGGGTCATCAGTTTTGAGCCTGATCCACAGGCTCGGGAAACTCTTACCGCCAATCTTGACCTCAATAGTCTTGCCAACCGCGTAGAAGTGGAGGCGTTGGCGCTATTCGACAGTGACGGCGAGCATATTTTCTTTTCTAAGGGCGCCGATTCAATGTCGTCGCTCGCGAGGTCGGGTCTGGGCGAAAACGCTCTCTCGCCCGATGTCAGCGAATACACCGTGACCACAATGCGCCTCGATGATTATTTGGCGCAGAAGACTTCTGGTTACCCGCAATGGGTAAAGCTGGACACGGAGGGAGCTGAGATAAACATTCTGAAGGGCGCAACCGCAGTGCTCAGGTCGGATGCAACGATCGTCTGTGAATTACACCCATATGCATGGGAAGAATTTGGCACCAGTTTTGACGAGCTGATGAGCCTCATTAACGATGCCGGCAGGAGGGTAGATTATCTGGATCCGTCCATGCGAATTCAGGACGGAGCTTCTTATGGGAGTGTCATAATTCACTAGCGAGCGCAGTCCGGCAAGTTAATGGGTTCGCTTACCGGTTTCGCAAAGGATAACCGGCGGCGTGTGACTTTGGAGCGGTAGTAGATTGCAAGATAACGGACTTGGTGTTAATTGCCCCGGATGAAAGCCCGAAGTGAAAGCTCTTCATGACGCGTTCAGAATCCAGGCAGCCCATTCGTGTTTTCCATGTCGTCGAAAACCTCAATGGGCAGGCCGTCGAAACCTGGCTCCTGCGAGTTTTGAGCGCCTCCCTCGAAAAATATCCGCACGTCCGCTGGAGTTTTTTCTGTGTGCTCGGCGAGGAAGGCAAACTTGACCAACTTGCTCGATCATTGGGCGCTGAGGTAATTCACTCCCAATATCCAATTGGTGACAAGGTGCGTTTTGTGCGGGCCTTGCGCGATATTATGACCCGCGGACACTACGACATTCTGCATTGCCATCATGATGTGATGAGCGCCGCATATCTACTTGCGGCTCAGGGTTTGCCCTTCAAAAAAAGAATTGTTCACGTGCATAACACTTCTCTCAGTTTGCCCACGAGCAGTCCTCTCAAAGCTGGGCTGGCCCGTGAACCGATGAGGCAAATGTGTTTGCGCATGGCGGATGAAATCATAGGAATCTCCAGAGAGGCGCTTGAGTCGCTGGTAGGGACGAATAATAACTCCCAGAGCCATCGCGTGATCCACTACGCAGTCGACACAGAAAGGTTTTCGACCGTCCCGCTTGATCGGGGGTTTCGGCGAGGCCTGGATTTGGCCGTCGATGCAAAAATACTGCTATTTGCCGGAAGGCTTAATGCCTACAAGAATCCGTGTTTTGTCATCGATATTCTTGAGCACCTGGTCAAGAAAAGGTCTGATGTGGTCGCGATCTTTGCCGGAACCGGAAATGACGAAGAAACACTGCGCAAATTAGCGGTGGCAAAAGACTTGGAGAATCGCGTGCGGCTACTCGGATTTCGCGACGATGTGCCCGAACTAATGGCAAACTCGGATGTTCTGGTATGGCCCAGCCTGGAAGATCCGATGGAAGGCCTGGGACTGGGAATCGTCGAAGCTCAGGCGGCGAGTCTTCCGGTCATCATGTCGCGGAGCGTTCCAACCGAAGCGATTGTGGTCCAGGAATTGGTTGACGTAATGCCGCTCAGTGTTGGCGCCGCGGCGTGGGCAGAGCGCGTCTCGGACATCATAGTTCGTCGACGCCCAAATCGTGAGTTCTCCTGTGCGGCCGTAAATCGTCATCGTTTTCGATGAGCGCGGGAGTGAGAATCTAATGTCGCTCTACGACTAACGGCGTGAAACCAATCGAATGTTTTTGGCGCGGTGGGCCACTTTGATCAGCGCAGCAAAACAAGCACTTAAGCGGGCCGTTCTGAGGTCGTTGACGCGGGCCTTGGGAAACGAAAGCGGGCGCGTCGTTCTCCCAACTTTGTCGGGCCCGGCACGTGGTTTATTTTTCGAGTTGGACCTGAACCAATTCATCGAGCCAGCATATTTCCTAGGTAACTATGAAAGGAATGAGGTTCGAACCGTGGTCGACATCTGTCGGGAGGGTAGTGTGATTTGGGATTGCGGTATTTACATGGGCTACTACACGACTCTTTTCTCAAAACTCGTGGGCCCTTCCGGGCGAGTGGTTGCGTTTGAACCGGATCCGAGAAACATTCAAAGAACGAAGCAGAACTTAGCGCGCAACGGATTTGGAGATGTGCAGTTTATTCAAGCCGCTATTGGGGGGCCACGAGGTGAGATTGATTTTATCCTTAGCAATGACACCAATTCGCATATCCCAGGTGCTTACATCGGACGAGATTACGATGACTATTCGACCCGCGAGAGGGTAGACGCCTCAATTCGTGTGCGCTGTATGAGTCTTGATGAAGCATACTTATCCGGGGATGTACCCAATCCCCACTTGATCAAACTTGATATCGAGGGCGCGGAAATGGAGGCGCTTCCCAATGCACACCGAATTTGCCGCGAGCACAAACCGTTAATCATTCTGGAACTTCACAACCCTGAATGCGACGAAGCCGCTTGGGTTTTTTCGCGCGCGGTTGATTACAGACTTCAATCTCTCGACACGGGACAGGTGGTATCTCGAAGGGAAGATGTGACAGGGACCCTCCTCTGTTCACCACAGACCTAGGAGACACCCGGCGAATCGCGTTGCGTCTAAACTTTATTTCGAATCTGGATCTCGACGATAAGAGTGGCGGGTGGTCAGGCATTAATGTTGCGATTATCACGAACTTTCGCGGCGGTTCGACGCGAATTATGTGGGTCCGATCAATCCACCGAGCGACGTCCCTGCAAAGGTTGTTTCGAAATAGGCGGCTCAGTGGCACGGCGGTGCCTTCCACTTTTTCTCTGAGCGCCGGCTGAAGAACATTGCGAAAATGGTGGAAGCCTCCGTTGATGCACACCGCTAATTGCGATTTTTTCCACGGGCCGACGCCGTGGATCCTTTGTACGAGTCAACTCGCCCATATTTTCTTTACGCAGATACCTGCTTTTCGACTTACGTCGACGTCTATCACAACCGAGCGGAATTTCTCGTTGATGATTTGAAACGGATAGAGGAGGCCGAGGCGCGTTGGCTGGCGCGCGCGACGCAAGTATTTTTCGGCACTGCCTGGGCGCTGGAGAAAGCGGTGGCCGACTACGGACTCTCACGCTCAAATCTTTCGGTACTGGGCGCGGGCGGAAGCATGATACCGCCCAACGCCGATATCTATCAGGACGGGCTCAACCTTTTATTTATCGCTTTGGATTTTGAACGAAAAGGAGGTCGAATCTGTGTTGCGGCGTTTGAAAAGATCCGGGAAGAGTTCCCGTCAGCCCGGCTCATAATCGTCGGGCAGGAACCACCGGCGGACGTTCTTCAATTGCCGGGAGTGTCCTATGCGGGACTTCTACGCAAATCGGTCTCAGCCGAATTGGAGCAACTGGAAACGCTTTACGCCAGAGCGTTTTTGCTTATTCATCCCACTTCGTCAGATATACAGCCGCTCGTGATCAGCGAGGCTGGCTATTTCGGTTGTCCGTCGATCGCGTCGCGAAATTTCGGCCTACCCGAGCTCATCGAAGATGGGGTCACCGGTTTCTTAATCGACCTGCCACTGGACGCTGATTCGTTCGCCGCCCGAATCCGACAGTTGGCAGCGGATCGATCCACCTATATGGAAATGCGTAAGCGAGTGCGAGCCCACGCGTTGGCAAACCAAACCTGGACCGCTGTGGGATCTCGAATGGCGGACGCAATAACACTATCTTCGCTTCCGGCATATGTTGCTGAATAACGAGGGACCAGCCACGAGGGAAGGACAGACGGCGGATTTGGCACGGCCATGCACCATTCTTGGGTTGGGGTTCGCTAAATGGCGAGGGTCGGATGGGCGGGCGCTGGCCCAGGCCTTTCGAAGGTTGGGCCACAACGTAATTGAGATTGACGAAGAAGACTTTGATTCGTGGCGTTGGCAGGGGATTGCGACGAAGGGAATTCGACGACTCGTCAGGCCAATGTGGATCAAGGACTACAACCGGGCGGTGCTCGCCCAGGCCTCAACATCGGTTTTTGACTTTATTCTGGTATTCAAGGGAAGTCTGTTGCAGCCCGAAACGGTGAAGGTCCTCAAAGATCATGGTAAGCCAGTCTTCAATTTCTATCCGGATGTCAGTTTCCAGGACCACGGGCGGCGCATCCCGGCCGCTATGGGCTGGTACGACTGCGTATTCACCACGAAAAGTTTTCATGGCAAGCGTGAGGCAGATGAACTCCGTATCAAAGACTTGCAGCACGTACGCCACGGCTTCGATCCGGAAGTGCACCGGCCAGTTAATGTGTCCCCGGAAGCAGCCGGAAACTATGGGGCTGACGTTTCATTCGTTGGCTGCTGGTCTCCGGAGAAGGAAGACAAACTGCTATATCTGATTCGGCAACGGCCCTCAGTTGCCCTCAAGATATATGGTCTCGGCTGGAAGTATGCTTCTGATGAACTGAAGCAGCGGTTGAACTCGAACCTCAGGCCGGGAGCATTCGGCGATGAGTTGGCCATGGTCTATTGTTCGTCAAAAGTGAATCTCGGATTGTTGAGTTGCAGCGTGGGCGACCCTGGACTCCGCGACCAGACTACTGCTCGAACTTTTCAAATTCCGGCCGCAGCGGGGTTTATGCTGCATGAAGACACTCCGGAAGTCAGAAAGTATTTCGCGGATGGCAAAGAGGTTGTCCTCTTTAGTGACAAGGAAGATATGGTCCGCAAGATTGACGTCGCGCTAAAGAATCCAGCCCAGCGAGACGTCCATACGCGAACAAGGACATCGGCGTTGTTTGGAGGCACTTTACAACTACTCGAGCGCGGCTGAGACGATCGTCCAATATTATCGAGGCGAAATGCGAGTCGAGGATAAACTACGGTAGCAAGGGAAACGTCTCGAATTGACTAAGCAACGACCAGGAATTTCGTGGTTAAGAGGACAGCGTGAAAGATAAACCCCTTGGTGCGGCCAGGTTTGGGAAGCCAGCCCGCCTCACGCAGCTATTCTTAATCCTTTCGTTAGGCGGGCTGATAGTGACCCCGCTGGTCCTGAGCGACTTTGGCTTCTCATGGTTGTTGGTTTTTCTGGCCGTACTGCTTTTGGAGATCTGCCTCTATCCATCGGTGGCCTATCTCGCACAAAGCGACTCGTCGCTGCCGACGATGCCGGTCTTTTCGCTCGCATACGCTTTGCAGTTTGCATTCCCGATCTTCAGCCAGGAACACACCTTTCTCCTCTTGGGAGGCGAGGTCAGATACCTGCTTGAGAAAGACGTCGCCATAGCCCTGCTGCTGGCAATTGGTGGAATCTCTACTCTCCAGATTGGGTACTACTGGTTTCAGAAAAGCAGTTACCGCCGAGTGCTGCCCGTGGCGCATTTGCCGCTCAAGAAGTCGAAGGCCGTCGCGTATTGCATTATGGTGGGAATTCTGCTGCCAATTTTATTCACCTTTCAGGGAATCATTCCCGAAGAGTTTCAACAGCCACTCTCGTCGATTCTGAGAGTGCTTCAGAACCAGATTCTGGTCGTGATAGCAATTCTGGGTTGGCTATTCTACGGGCGAAAGGAATCGAAGTTCTATGGTGTCTGGATGTATGCATTGGTGCTGATTGCAGCCATGCGAGGAATTTCGGGTGGGAGCATCGAGGAAGCAGTCGTTCCGATTGGTATCTTGTTTGTCGTTAAGTGGCTTCACACCGGAAGGGTTCCGGTTGCCCCGATTGTGGCCACTGCGCTGCTGGTGGTCTTTCTTTCACCGGTGAAGGCCGACTATCGCCAACGCGCATGGCTCGGAGAGGATCCTGAACTGGCGGAACAATCATCCCTCACCAGGGGCAAGGTTTGGCTCGAGCAGGCCGCCGAATACTGGCAGGAGACCCTCAGCGGTGGTCGTGAGATTTCCGAAGCGACGTCTACTGCCACCGGCCGCGCCGACTTCATCCACCAGGTTGCCTACATCTATTCCATGACGCCCTCGGTCATTCCATATCAATACGGGAAAACTTACTCATTCTTCCTGGTTTCGTTTATTCCCCGCATCATTTGGCCCGACAAACCGACAGCGGGAAGCGCCAATGGCTATTATGCTGTGACATACGGCGTTACTTCGGAGGAGGGTGCTAAGACCACTACCTTCGGTGTCAGCATTCTGGGCGAAGCCTTCATGAATTTTGGCTGGGCAGGTGTGATTTTGATCATGCTGGTCCAGGGAATCTTCATTGGGGCAATGCAACATTCGTTTGGCGGCAAGATATCGGGACCAGGCGGGCAGGCTGTCTTTCTCTGTTTCTTTGTTTACTTTCTTAACGGCATCGGGTCGAGCGCAGAGATCATGTTTGGGGGAATCCTTCAGAACCTGCTGCTCGGTTATGTCTTGCTGTTATGGGCCAGAGAGAAACCCTTGCAGTTTTCCAACTCAACCAGCCGTCGGGTGGTGGAACAAAACGCGTAACGGAAAAACCAAATGTCAGTTTCCGATCTGAAACACACCGTCCCTCAGGGCTTCGACAGTCCCACGGCCTTGCCGCAAACGCCATCTCAGAATCAGGAGTGGCAGGAAGCGAACCGCTCGTGGTGGGAAAGTCACCCAATGCGTTACGACTTCAGCGAGGAACTAGGCGCCACAGAGTTTACCCGAGACTTTTACGACCAGGTTGATGAACGGTTTTTCTCCGACGTCCGAACGTTCATGCCCTGGAAAAAGATGCCGTTTGATAACTTGATCGACTTTGCGTCGCTGAGGACGAAGGATGTGCTGGAAATTGGCGTTGGTAACGGCAGCCACGCACAGTTGATTTCCGCAGCTGCGGGTAGTTACACCGGCATAGATTTGACTGAGTATGCCGTCGGCAGCACTACCAAACGACTGGAACTTGTCGGGCTTTCCAACCCCAAAGTTGGAATCGTGCGAATGGATGCGGAAAAGATGGATTTCCCGGATAACTCGTTCGACTTTGTTTGGAGCTGGGGAGTTATCCATCACTCAGCCAACACGCGCAGAATACTGGAGGAGATACATCGGGTGCTGAGGCCGGGATGCGTTGCCACTATCATGGTTTACCACCGCAACATCTGGAACTATCACATCGTCTCCGGTCTCGTCCGAGGTATTTTCCAGGGTGTGATCTTCAGAAACCGATCGCTGCACAAAACCCGCCAGGGGCTTATCGACGGAGCGATCGCCAGGTATTACACAATTCCGGAGTGGAAGGCGTTGCTATCCGACCTTTTCTCTGTCGAAGCGGTGCGGATCTATGGAAGTAAATCCGAACTCATGCCCCTGCCAAGCGGAAAAACTAAGAATATATTGAAAGCCGCCATCCCCAATATGATGGCCAGGTTTCTCACCAACCAATGCCGACTCGGAATGTTTTTGGTTTCAACGGTGAGAAAAGACCGCTAGTCGCAGTTCTCAGGTACGCTAAGCCAAAAATGAACATACTAATCACCGGAGGTTGCGGTTTTATCGGCTGCAACTCCGCTCATCGGTTCGCACAAATGGGTCACGCAGTGACTCTCATGGACAACCTCTCCAGAAAGGGCAGCGGTCAGAACCTTGAGTGGCTTCAGCAGCAGGGATCGTTCACATACGTAAACGCTGATGTACGTGACGCCAAGGCTGTTTCCTTAATCGTCGATCGGGGTGATTTCGATGTTGTCCTTCATCTGGCGGCCCAGGTTGCGGTCACCACTTCAGTGGTCGACCCTCGCACGGACTTCGAAATCAATGCTTTAGGCACTCTGAACATTTTGGAAGCGATCAGAGAGAAGCAACAGCAGACAATCGTCATCAATGCATCAACCAACAAGGTATATGGAAAACTGCCCGACCTTCATCTGAGTGAGACCGAACAACGTCACGAGCTGCCGGATTTACCCGAAGGTGTCAGCGAATCGCAGCCCCTCGATTTCCATTCACCTTATGGTTGTTCAAAAGGCGCAGCCGATCAGTACATGATGGATTACGCACGGATCTACGGCCTGCGGACGATCAACTTTCGGCAGTCCTGTATCTATGGCTATCGGCAGTTTGGGGTGGAAGATCAGGGCTGGGTGGCCTGGTTCACGATTGCGCATGCCCAGAGGAAACCGGTGACGATCTACGGGAACGGTAAGCAGGTACGCGATGTCCTTTTCATCGACGACTTGATTGATTGCTACCTGGCCGCCATCGAGCAAGTGGATAGCGTAGCCGGCATGACGTTCAATATTGGTGGCGGCCCGCGGAATACTCTTTCCCTACTCGAACTACTTGACGCGCTTCAGGAAAACTCCGGGCGTCCTGTGGTCCATAGCTTCGAGGACTGGCGGCCTGGGGATCAACCCGTGTACGTTTCTGACATCCGCAAAGCGCAAGCCTTATTGGGTTGGGAACCAAAAGTTGAGATTGCGGCTGGTCTTTCCCGGTTACACAACTGGGTAGTCGCTAATCTCGACGCGTTTGGCACTACCGCGGAATCCGCATGAAGAAGCGCATCGCCATCATTACTCATGAGATGTCGCTTGCCGGCGGATTACCGACAATGGTGAGATTCCTGCACCGGACGCTTAAAGAGTCAGGCAGGTATGAACCAGAGCTGATCTCACTCGCTACGTCGGCTGACGATGCATCGAGCCTGCGATTGAGATCGCCGGCCACCTGGCTTCGAGGACCTAGAATTGAACAACTCCCATGGCATGAGCTGTCTTTCACTCACGCCGGTGTTTGGGGCAGTGAATTGGAGTTTCAGCGCTACCGTCCACGTCGCAAGCTGACTCAACTCTTGAAAAGTTATGACCTGCTTCAATTTGTGGTTGGAAGTGCACCGTGGGTCTGCATCGCGAAGTCGCTTGATCTTCCCACCATGGTCTGGACAGCCACAACTACGCGGGCTGATCGGGATTCCCAAATTCGCGGGGGATCAATCGGCAGGCGCGCATGGGCGTCGCTTATGATTCCCATAACCGAACAACGAGAGCGGACGGGGCTTCGCGCTGCTGACCAAATTTTTGCCTTGAGTGAATACACGCTTGCGGCTGTGGAATCGGTAGCTGGGCGGGGTCAAGTGTCGCTGGCTCCCTGCGGAGTTGATACCCGTGAGTTTCGACCGGCAGCACAACCAGAAAACGACTACATCATTTGCGTCGCCAGGTTTTCCGATCCGCGGAAGAACGTGCGATTGCTGCTGGACGCTTATGCTGCGCTCCTGAAACGAAATCCTAACTCTCCCGATCTCTACCTCATTGGCGACCCGCCCACTGATGCCTCTCGAATCTATCTTGAGACACTCGGCATCTCAGACCGGGTCAGCCTTCTCGGACCAAAGCGTGGTGATGAACTGGCAAAACTTTACCGGCAGGCTTCTTTCTTCGTGCTCTCGTCAAACGAAGAGGGTTTGGGAATAGTCATCCTGGAAGCGATGGCTAGCGGGCTCGCAGTTGTTACCACCGCTTCTGGTGGACCGGCGACCGCAGTTCGCCATGGCACTACCGGTCTCCTAACTCCAGTAGGCGACGCTTCAGCGTTGACCGCGGCAATGCGCACTCTGGTTCTTGATTCTGATTTACGCCACCGATTTGGTAAGGCAGGACGACGCGTGGCAGTTGAGCGTTTTTCGCTGGAGACCGCCGGCGGAGTGTTTCTGGATGCTTACGACCGGGTGTTCAGTGGTGAGACAGACGCGGTGTCTGCGACAGTTGCTTCCTGTGTCGAAAACACGTCAATGGCCAACAGTTATTAAGTCGGTCGGCTGGAATTTCGTCACCATCGTGCAGACTGCGAGTTGATACCAATCACTGATGGTTAAGTATCGGAAAGCATTTTATGAATCTCTAGAATCCCCGGCACTGGAATCGGCGCGAGAGATAGTGCCGTTTCTGATCGGCCTAATTCAACCGAGAAGAGTGGTCGACGTTGGCTGCGGAACAGGTGAGTGGTTATCAGTGTTTCGGGAACAGGGTGTCGAAGAGATTCTGGGAATAGATTTTCATGCGGGGGAAATTCTCAAAATCCCGAAGACTTGCTTCCAGCAACTTAATCTGACCCAGTCATTCACATTGCCAACCTCCTATGATCTGGCCATCTCGCTTGAAGTGGGCGAGCATCTTCCCAGGGAAGCGGCCGAGGGTTTTGTCGAGTCGATAACCAGGCTCGCGCCAGTGGTTTTGTTTTCAGCGGCGATACCTTCCCAAGGCGGTACTGGTCATGTGAATGAGCAGTGGCCGGATTATTGGGCGGCACACTTCGACAAATTCGGGTTTACCGCGGTCGACTGCATCCGTCCGCGCTTTTGGGAGAATGAAAGAGTTACGTCCTACTATGCCCAAAACATAGTGCTCTACGTTCGAAAAGGCGTCGAGGTAGAGCCCCTGCCATCGTTTCACCTGCAAAGATTTGTTCATCCCCTTCTTTTTCAAGATCAGGCAACCGAACTTCGCACACTCAGACCGCTGTTCACATCTCGGGGATTGGTAAAACGACTTCCCGGAGCGCTGTGGCTTTCAATCGCTGATCGCTTCAGGCACGTGATTGATCGGTAACTTTCAGCTCAAATGCGCATCCTGAAAACCACGCAGACTTACTACCCTTACCTTAGCAAGGGTGGGCCGCCGGTTAAGGTAAGGGCGATTGCCAAGGCGCTCGCCGGCCGGGGACACGACGTCACCGTCTTGACGGCTGACAGGGGTGAAGCTGACGGCGCGACCCAGCTTTCCGATCTAAAAGACTGGTCGCGAAACCGCAGTGCCTGGGGGTGGGAAGCTGAGGACAACGGCGTGCAGACAATTTACCTGCCGACTACGCAAAACTACCGGGCTACCACCATCAACCCTCGAATGCTCCGCTTCTTTTCGGAGCGCCTGCGCGAGTTTGATCTGGTTCATATCTACGGTCTTTACGATCTCATCGGCTCTGCGGCCGGCTGGTATTGCCGCCGTTTCGGAATTCCGTATGTGTTAGAGCCGCTGGGAATGTTTGGGCCAAAGATTCGCAGCCGGCGGAAGAAGCAGCTTTACGGAACGTTGGTCGGAAACAAATTGTTCAAGGGAGCTCGCGCGGTCATTGCCACTTCGGAAACTGAACGCGACGAATTGATCGGCGCCGGTATTCCCGCAGCCAGAGTCGTGTTGCGTCGTAATGGTATCGACCTCGCTGAATTTGAGGCGTTGCCGAAGCCGGGCGCCTTACGAGGAAGACTACACCTCGCTGACACGACCGGGTTGATCGTATTTCTCGGACGCCTGTCGTTCATTAAAGGCCTGGACCATCTGGTGAAGGCCTTTGCGCGGCTCGAGACCGACGTGCATCTGGTCATCGCCGGTCCCGACGACCAGGATGGATGTGCGCGCACTGTTAGGGCCCTGATTGCCGAGTTTGATTTAAGTGGACGGGTAACGCTGGCCGGGCCAATTTACGGACTGGAAAAACTTGAGGCGCTGGTTGACGCGGATGTTTTTGTGCTGCCTTCGCGGTACGAAAGTTTTGGCAATGCAGCGGCGGAGGCTGTTGCCTGTGGCACGCCGGTCCTCGTGACGCATCGCTGCGGCATCGCGCCGCTGGTGGATGGGAAGGCGGGGCTCGCGGTTGAGTATGACGTGGCGGCGCTGCACAGGGGAATGCGCTACCTTTTTGGCGAGAATCTGTTTTTAGCCGGACTGCGAAGTGGTTGCGCGGGCGGTAGCAAACGATTTGTCATGGGACGAGCCGATTCGGGAGCTGGAAGGACTATATGCGTCGCTGAGACCGGCGAAGGTGGCCGTGGGCGACTTAGGGAATCAAGACGACCTTGCACAACAAGAGTTACCGTCTTAGTCCGCAAGGCGGACGGGTGACAATAGCCCAGCAGTTCACTGCTGGGGCGAAAAGGCGGAAGGATTCAAAGTCCGTGCAGCGGACGATTGAATCACTCCGGGGAGTTCTCTGAGTTTTTCAGCCGTCCGCTGCACGGACTTCCGCGGAGATTGCCGTCGAGCCCAGCGATGAATCGCTAGGCTATTTTCAGTCGGCCGCCGAAGGCGGACTATCATGCGGTCCATTTGTCAGATTTCCAGCGCTGAGTAGGTTCGCGCTTCGCGCTCATTGCGGGAGGGACGCCCGCGCTCCCAGTTAAGAGGGTGTCAACTGCGTAAGCGGGTGGTTCTGACAGAAGGCCGCCGCTCAACCCGAAACTAAGTCTATGTGTGGAATTTGCGGAGTAGTGGACTGGAGCAATGCGCCGGATTCGGCAAGCCTCGTGCGGCGGATGACGCCCACTATGCGCCATCGCGGTCCCGATGATGAAGGTTATCTGGAAAGCGACGGCCGCCGGCTCGCATTGGGAATGCGTCGCCTCAGCATCATTGACGTTGAGGGTGGGCATCAGCCAGTGTTCACCGCGGAAGGAAAGATCGGAGCGGTTCTCAATGGCGAGATTTACAACTTTCTCGAGCTGCGCAGCGAACTCGGGGAACTGGGCCATGTTTTTAAAACTCGTTCAGACTCTGAGGTGGTAGCGCACGCTTACCAAGAGTGGGGCGTTGACAGCGTTAACCGCTTGCAGGGCATGTTTGCGTTTGCAGTTTACGACCGGAGGATGAGTTCGCAGAGCGATGCGAGCGCGGGCGCCCGCGCTCCCGGCGAAGACGGTCTTTTGTTTCTCGCGCGCGACCGGCTGGGGATTAAGCCGTTGTATTACGCCGCAGTCAGCACCCAGGGATCCGGAGTCAACGCCTTTATTTTTGCATCGGAGGTGCGCACGCTGCTGGCGAGCGGGATCGTTGAGCGGTGTCTGTCGCGCGCGGCGCTGGAGAGCTATTTGTTGTTTGGATCTGTGAGTGAGCCGATGACCTTAGTTGAAGGCGTGAGGTCGCTGCCTCCTGGCCACACGCTGACCATTGACCTTGAAAAGCCACAGACAAACGAACCGAAAGCTTACTGGAACGTCGGTGAGCGAATTGCTGCGAACTCGAAACGGCATTCCTCCGATCCGCATGAAGCAGCCGCGGGTGAATCAACAAATGGTCACCGCCAGCACAGCGAAACCGCAGCGCCGATTCCTCGAGTTCGAACACTGCTGGAAGAAAGTGTGCGCAGCCACCTGATTGCCGATGTGCCCGTGGGTGTGTTCCTGAGCGGCGGGATTGATTCCACTTCGCTCGCGGCGCTCGCGAGCAGGGAGGTCTCCGGGATACACACTTTCACGGTGGCGTTTGCAGAGAAGGAGTTTGATGAGGCGGCCATAGCGCGACGAACTGCGGCCAAATTCGGAACCACGCATCAGGAAGTGTTTGTGAGCCCCGGCGACATGTTGGCCCGGGTAGGTGATGCTGTGGAGGCGCTCGATCAACCAAGCATTGACGGCGTTAACACGTATTTTGTCTCGGCGAGCGCGAAGGATGCAGGCCTCAAGGTAACGCTCTCCGGATTGGGCGGCGACGAAGTGTTTGGCGGATACAGTTCGTTTCAACGCGCGCCCCGATATCAGCAATTGGCGTCTGTGCCGAGTGCGGTTCGTTCGGTGATGAACACCACGATGTCAGCGGCGATGTCGGCAGCTAGGGCGGGCGGCGGCGGCCGTTTTGTTCCGGGAGACGCCGGCAGGAAACTTTCAGCGATATTCAATGATCCAAAGGCCCTGCCTGATCCCTTCTATTTCGCACGCACCCTTTTCACTCCAGTCCAGGTATCTGGCCTAATGCGGGAGCAGACAATTCTCGAATCTTCGGCCTGGTGGCAGTGGCTTGCCGCCAGCGCTTCGCAGGCCAGGTCGTTGGATTCATTCGCCGCCGTATCGTGCATGGAACTCCAGTCGTACCTGGTCAACACCTTATTGCGTGACACGGATTCCATGAGTATGGCCCACTCGCTCGAAGTGCGAGTGCCTTTCCTGGACCATCGTCTCATCGAGTTTGTCGGGTCGCTGCCACAGGAAATGAAATTGAAGAAAGGCGTGCCCAAAGCACTCCTGGTGGCCGCGCTCCAGGATCTTTTGCCTTCAGAAGTAGTGAACCAAACGAAACGTGGATTCACGTTTCCCTGGGCTGAATGGCTGCGCGGGCCGTTGCAGAAAAGAATCGAGCGCGGTTTAAACGAACTTTCGCCCGCGTTAGCCGAAGTGTTGAGTGCGCAAGCCGCAAGAACTGTTTGGCTTGACTATCTTGAAGGAAAGACAAGCTGGTCGCGCCCATGGAGTCTTTATGTTTTGAATGAGTGGGTCAGGCGGAATTTATGATTTCGGATTTCGAATTCCGATTTTGTCCCGCGATCTACTTACTATCCGAGCGTAGACAAGGACGCAGCCCCGTCGTCGCGCTAGTAAGCGTCTGAACAATCCGCAATCCGCACTTCGAAATCCGAAGTCCTATTTATGTACATTCTCGGAATAAACGCATATCACGGTGACGCGGCGGCTGCGCTCATCAAAGACGGAAAGCTGCTCGCCGCGGTTGAAGAGGAACGATTCAACCGGGTCAAGCATTGCGCGGGATTTCCCACCGAGTCCATTCGCTACTGCCTCGACACCGCCGGTATCGGGGTCGAAGAGATTGAGCACGTCGGCATCTCGCGCGACCCTTCCGCCCACTTGCATAAGAAAGTTTTGTTTGCAGCCGGACGGGCAGCGAGTCAATTGACTGGAGGGAGGGGAAGCCGCGGGTCGGCACTTGGCAGTACGCAATCGGACGAACGACGTCGGTCTCGAGGTAATTGACGGCACCGAATACCTCGACACAAATTCGCCAGACGCGGGTAAGGTGGAAGGCAACGGCAAAGGCGCGGGGATTTTTCGCGCGGTGCGAGATCGTCTGGGCAATGCGGCCAGGGTTCGCGACCTCAAAGACACCATTGCCAGCCGAACTCGATGTTTCTGCCAAGAGCTGGCGCGCCCAGTTTCACAATGTCGAGCATCATCGCGCACATCTGGCCAGTTCGTTTTTTGTTTCGCCCTTCGCCGAAGCGGCGCTGCTTTCGATTGACGGGTTTGGAGATTTCATTTCCACGATGTGGGGCGTCGGGAAAAACAACTCAATCGAGGTGCTGGGCCAGGTTGAGTATCCACATTCCACCGGCATCGTTTACACAGCCACCACCCAGTTCCTCGGATTTCCTTATTACGGCGATGAAGGAAAGATAATGGGACTTGCTCCATATGGCGAGCCACGGTTTATGCGCGAATTTCGCGACATTATTCGCACGGAGTCGGATGGGCAATTTCAGGCTCAACCTCGACTATTTCCGACATCACGCCGAAGGTGTGGACATGACCTGGGATCAGGGCTCGCCGCTCATCGGTCGAATTTTTTCCGATGCTTTCGCGAAGACATTTGGTCCGCCACGAGAACCGGGTTCACCAATCGGCACGCGTGAACGCGACATCGCCGCGAGTCTGCAACAGCGTTTGGAAGAGGTCGGTTTTCATGTTCTCAATCACCTGCATGAGCAGACAGGTCTGACCGACCTGGGACTGTCAGGGGGAGTTGCATACAACTCGGTGATGAACGGAAAGATTTTACTGAAGACGCCGTTTCGACGCGTCTACATTCAGCCGGCGGCGGGAGACAGCGGCACCGCGCTCGGAGTGTGCTACGAAATTTACAATCGCAAACTGAAGCGGTCGCGAGGCGAAGTGATGCTCGGCGCCTACACCGGCCCGGAGTTTTCAGTTGAAACAATTCGTGCGGAGCTTGTTGCCCGTAGTCTGGCTTTTGAGACATACGATGACGCCGGGGTGACGCGGCGAGCGGCTCAGGACATTGCTGACGGCCTGGTAGTGGGCTGGTTCCAGGGAAGGATGGAGTTTGGTCCGCGGGCGCTTGGCAATCGCTCCATTGTGGTTGATCCGCGTCGCGCAGACATGAAGGAGATATTGAACGAACGAATCAAGAAGCGCGAACCGTTTCGTCCGTTTGCGCCGTCGATCCTCGAGGAACGCACTGCCGACTATTTTGAACAGAACCATCCCGCCCCAACGATGCTGATGGTTTATCAGGTGCGCGAGGAGCGGCGAGCCGAAATCCCCGCAGTTACACACGTTGACGGCTCCGGTCGTTTGCAGACCGTCTCGCGCGAGCTGAACCCTCGTTACTATCAGCTGATTTCAGATTTTCATTTGCTTACTGGCGTCCCGATAGTGCTGAATACGTCGTTTAATGAAAACGAGCCTATCGTTTGTACGCCGCGCCAGGCCATTGACTGTTTTTTAAAGACCCGGATGGACGTTCTCTATCTGGGGAATTACGCGGTGCGACGGAAAAAAGAGGCTTCCGGGTTTGGCTAAAGCCAATGATTTATTTGGCATTCTTTGTCCACTAGCTAAAGCTAGTGGCAATTTTAAGTTTGTTTGTTAAAGCAGAGACTGATTGCGTTTCAGGGCCACAAGCTTTAGCTGGTGGACCAGATTGCTCTTTCAATTGCCACTAGCTGAAGCTAGTCGGACCAGATTGTCGTTTCACTGCCAAAGCTTTGCTGCGGAAGATCGGTGCCATCTCAGTGGCGGCACTAGCTATAGCTAGTGGACCAGATTGCCTTTCATTGCCACTAGCTTTAGCTAGTGGACCAGATTGCCTTTCATTGCCACTAGCTTTAGCTAGTGAACCAGATTGCCTTCATTTGCCACTAGCTTGAGCTAGGGACCAGATTGGAATTGAAAACTATGAGAATCCTGGTAACCGGCGGCGCCGGTTTTATTGGTTCACACCTGTGTGAACGATTGCTCGACGAGGGACACGACGTCTTGTGTCTCGATAATTTTTTTACCGGTCGCCGGGTAAATATTATCAAGCTGATGGACAACCATCGCTTCGAGCTTATTCGCCACGATGTAATCGAACCCATTCTGCTCGAGGTGGACCAGATCTATAACCTCGCCTGTCCGGCATCGCCGATTCACTATCAATACAATCCGGTGAAGACGGTGAAAACCAGTGTTATGGGCATGATAAATATGCTCGGGCTCGCAAAGCGAGTGCGAGCCCGGATCCTTCAAGCCTCAACCTCGGAGGTTTATGGCGACCCGCTGGTCCATCCGCAACCAGAATCATACTGGGGCAACGTTAACCCGATTGGACTGCGTTCCTGCTACGACGAGGGGAAGCGGATCGCCGAAACGTTGATGATGGATTACCACCGGCAGAATCATGTGGACACGCGCATCGCGCGAATCTTCAATACCTATGGCCCACGCATGTTGGAGGATGACGGCCGGGTGGTGTCAAACTTCATCGTGCAGGCGCTGAGGTCAGAACCTCTGACACTTTACGGCGGCGGCGATCAGACCCGTTCTTTCTGTTATGTCGACGACCTGGTCGAAGCGTTGATTAGGCTGATGAATGTCGAGGCAGTCCACGATCCGGTGAATCTCGGCAATCCGGGGGAGTTTACAATCAAGGAATTGGCGGAGCAGATAGTGAAAACTTGTGACTCTAGTTCCGGAGTTAAATACCTCCCCCTGCCCCAGGACGACCCGAAACAGCGAAAGCCGGATATTTCACGCGCGCAGGAACTGCTCGGATGGAATCCGACAATTCCTTTGAGCGAGGGACTAGTGAAAACCGTGGCTGATTTCAGGAAGAGAGTAGACAGCGCTCAGCGAACTGGGGTCAGCAGCCGGTGACCCAGCCGAGCGGCCATGGCGATCCGGACCAGACCGCACAACTGTTTTCGATTCAGAGGTGATGCTAATTCTGCCGGTGCTGACTGCGGTTTGCTGACGATTTCGAATGAACGTTCTTCTGCTAAATCAGTGTTTCTATCCCGACGTGGTGGCTACGGCGCAACAACTCACCGATTTGGCTTTGGGTCTCGTCAAGGAGGGACACCAGGTCACTGTGCTGGCCAGCGACCGCGGCTACGATAATCCGTCGCAATCGTTTCCTCGCCGCGAAACCTGGAAGGGCATTGACATCATTCGGATCTCGTCCCTTTCACTTGGGAAGGCCTCCAGATGGCGCCGGGCAGCAAGCTTTGCGAGCTTTTTGTTTAACTGTAGTCTCAAGCTGGCTACGCTGCCACGCTTCGAGACGGTGGTGGCCTTAACATCGCCGCCGTTGATCTCATTCCTGGGCGCTCTGTTCGTGCGCCTCAAAGGTGGCCGGTTTTATTTCTGGGTGATGGATTTAAATCCTGACGAGGCGATAGCTGCGGGCTGGCTAAGAGAAAACTCAATTCCGGCAAAATTCTTTGGCCGGCTGCTGCGCTTTAGTCTGGTGCATTCCGAGAAAGTTATCGCGCTTGATCGTTTTATGAAAGATCGAATCGTCAGGAAAGGCGTGAATCCTGATCGAGTTGCCGTCCTGCCGCCATGGGCGCACGACGAGACCGTGAGGTTTGATAGTGCCGGACGTGAAGTGTTCCGCGCGAAACATAAACTGACTGAAAAGTTCGTGGTAATGTACGCGGGCAATCATAGCCCCTGTCATCCCCTCGACACGCTGCTTGAAGCGGCGTTAAGACTGAAACATTCGGCACAGAATCGAGGTCGAGAAATATTCTTCTGCTTTGTCGGGGGCGGCAGTGAACAAAAGAAGGTAAGGGAATTCGCGGTTCGGCATTCGTTAGACAACATTCTTTGCCTGCCATATCAGCCTTTTGAAATGCTGGCGGGCTCTCTTTCAGCGGCAGACTTGCACACCATCGTGATGGGGGATGAATTCGTGGGAATTGTTCACCCATCCAAGCTTTACAATATTTTGTCCGTCGGCATTCCATATCTCTACATCGGGCCTGCGGAAAGTCACGTTAGTGAGATTGCGGACGAAATGCCCGGGGCTTACGCGGCCAGGCATGGCGACGTCGAAACGGTGTGCTCGGCACATTCTGGAGGCAGCCGGTCAGAACGCAACTCGGGCGCGGCCCGCAGCTCAGGAAATCGCTGACGCATTTTCCAGAACCAACTTGCTCCCGCAAATGATCGATCTGTTTAGCCTTCAGTCCGCGCCTGAAAGCGAAGACTCAACCCAGCCGAAGCCTTCAGGTTATATTAGCGCCGCGCGCGGATAGATAAGTTTTAAGGAGTAACGGTTTGAAATCGTATTTCGCATTATTTCTGATAGCAACCATAGCGGCGCTGGTGATTACGCCGCTGGTCAGGCGATTGTGCGAACGCTTCAAGCTCCTGGACGTTCCCACGGACGGTCGCCGCATTCATAAATTCGGCATACCCAGGCTGGGTGGAGTGGCCATCTATTTTTCGATGGGCCTGGCGCTCGCTACGCTACCCCTGGTTTCGAATTTCATTACGGACTCGCTGCGGACTTATTACACCGGCGATATCCTCATCGCCCTGGTTCCCTCGACCCTGGTGTTGCTGCTCGGCGTTTATGATGACCTGCGCGGTGCGAATGCCACGGCGAAGTTTATCTGTCTCGGATTGATCGCTTCTTTGTTCTACTGGATGGGCGGACGAATCGAGATTCTGGCAATTCCATTTTTGGGCGCGGTCTATCTGCCGCCCGTGGTTGGGTTTCTGGTTACCGTTTTTTGGCTGGTGGGCATTGCCAACGCCTTCAACCTGATCGATGGCATGGATGGTCTGGCGCCGGGCGCGGCCCTGTTTTCATCTATGGTAATCCTGGCGATCTCGATGCCCCAGCATAACCACCTGATGATCGTCGTGTCGCTCGTGCTTTGCGGTGCGTTGGCCGGATTCCTTCGATACAACTTCAATCCTGCTTCAATCTTTATGGGGGATTCCGGGGCACTGTTTGTCGGGTTTCTCCTGGCCGCGTTGGCTGTGCTCGGCACCCAAAAAGCCACCACGGCCGTGGCGGTATTGACTCCGATTCTCGCGTTTGGTTTACCCGTGGTAGACACGGGTGTGACGATGGCCCGCAGGCTGGTGGGCGGGCGGCCAATATTTCAGGGTGACAGCGAACATATTCATCACATGCTCCTGGCGCGCGGCTGGTCGCAGCGTCGCGTCGTGTTAATTCTCTACGCGGTGTGCGCGGTATTCGGCTTATTGGCCGCTCTCTTCACCAAAACTTCGTCGCCGCAAACGGGTTTAGTGCTTTTCGTAATCGCGGTGGCTGTTGTCCTCGGGGTGGGCCACCTGCGTTACCATGAACTTGATGAATTGCGAGCCGGCATGAAACGCACTGTCGGCGATCGCCGGACTCGGGTTGCTAATAACATTCGCTTGCGCCGCGCCAGTCTTTCACTCTCGCAAGCCTCGACCTTAAATGAACTCATTGAAGCCGTCGGGCTATTCCTTGAGTTCGGCGACTTTGCGTCTGCAAACCTGCATCTTGGGCAGGCAGGACATGCCGAAGTAAATGAGAGAGTCTGCCAGCAGCTTGAAAAGCGGCGGGGCGGCGGAAGCGTCGAATTTCGCGAAGGTCGCATCATTTGGTCATGGCAGCAACCGGGCGTAGCGGAGGACACGGTTGAGGATTCCAGTAAGTTCTGGTGTTTTCAGTTGCCGCTGGCGACCGGTGATGGCGACTGGGGTTGGATGAAGTTTTACCGGCCGGTTGATGGTCCGCCCTTGCTCTTGAATATGAACTATCTGACCGGGACATTCCGCCGAGAGTTGGCCGCAGCCACCGAGCGGGTGTTTAAATCGCCGCGCGGTTTCAGCGGAGACCAGCCAGATTTCTTTAAGCGCAACCGTGGGAAAGATCGCGGGTTGATGCCGGAATCAACCAGGGGTCGGTTAACAACAGCGGTTGCCCCGCCAGTCTTATCTTCCAGACTGCGCGGCGCCGATGTGCTGGGAAGTATCATCTTCGGCCTGCTCCTCGCGCTGATCGTCTTCACGGCAATTCCCTTCGGCACCGCAGAGCCCTGGTGGAAAGCATTTTTCGTCTCCGCTGTTTTCACGATCAGCATTCTCTGGCTGCTAGAAGGTTCGTTAAGGCAAGCGTGGTTCAACAACTTAAACGGAATCCAGGGAATCCTTCTTCCGATCCTTGCGCTAGCGCTCTTCTCGTTTCTCCAGACTGTTCAGTTTGGAATCTCTAATAAATCGGGCGAACAGCCTCCACCCAAAATTCCATCAGCGCGGATCCCTATCAAACGTGGTTCTTCCTGGTTCAGATTCTGGCCCTGGGAATGGCCGGAATGCTCGTCCATCGATATGCCTCGACCGAGAGGCGATGGCGCGCGCTCATCAATGTCGTGATTGCAGTGGCGGTTGCCAGTGCGATCTTCGGCATTCTGCGGCAGACCTTGCAGCCCAGCAGTGGGTTCGTATTTCCCGTCCTTGGACCTGAACAGGGTTACGGACAGTTCATTAATAGAAACCACTTCGCTTTTCTGATGGAGATGGGGTTTGGTTTGGCGTTGGGCGTGGTAGTCGGCGGTGGTGTCAAACGAGACCGGGGCTTGATTTATCTGGCCGCAATCCTGCCGCTCTGGACGGGCCTGGTCTTGTGCAACTCACGAGGCGGACTGGTCGCCATGCTCGCGCAGATTGTCGCGACCGTGCTTCTGTTTGGCACTTTGTCCCAAACGGATAGAGCAGAGGATATCTCAAAGGCAGCCGCGCTTCTAAAATCCAGGGCGGCGAAGTTGGCTCTGATTTTCGTTTTGGTGGTTGGCGTAGTTTTTGGAATGCTCTGGATGGGGGGAGATCAACTCGCAGCTAGAATTGCCGCCACCGGCGATGAATTGCCGGCCGGAAGAATCGAGTCTCGCGAGGGCGTGAAGCGAAACGAGGTATGGGCCGCCACCTTGAGAATGTTTGCGGCAAATCCGATCGCCGGCGTGGGCATGGGCGCATACTGGGCACGAGTGCCCGAGTTTCCACGATGCCTCAGGCACAATGACCCCGCAGCAGGCCCACAACGATTATTTGGAGTTGCTCGCCAGTGGGGGAGTCATTGGCCTGGCGATCGGAGTTTGGTTCGCGATCTCGCTGTTTCGGGCTACTCGAGAAAACTTGCGATCACCGCACCGCTTTCGTCGCGCTGCCTGCTTTGGGGCGACCATCGCCCTTACGGGTGTAGCAGTTCATAGTCTAATGGATTTTGGTCTTCAGATATTGATTAACGCAGTGATCTTTACAACGCTGGTTGTGCTGGCTGCGTCAAAGCCGCGTTGGGCTACGGAGCATTCGAAGAAGCATGCATAGGGCAATCCGAATTAATGGCGCGGTCGCGCTCATAGTTGTAGCCAGTCTGGCCCAGACGATGGCGACGGCGCCGCTGCTGCAAGGCGGAGGCGCGAGCGCCTTTCGCGGGCAGGACATGATGGGCGGCGCTGCCATTATTTTTAAACGTCCGGAACGGGTGCGCGATATGGCCGGCGGGGCAGCAATGCTGGTGGTCAAGCGTTCTCCCAGGCCGGCGGTGAGGCCCACTGAAGTAGCCCGCAACAATCCGCCTGACCGAAGGCGTCCACGTCCTACTCCAACACCCGCTCCCACGGTCGCCCATGCGAGGCTTTCTGATGAGGACAAGGGCGAGGCCTTTAAGAACCAGGGGAACAGTTTTTATGACCTGGGAGATTTTGCAAACGCGATCGTGGCCTACCTGAATGCGTTGAAACACACGCCAAAAGATCCGGTGATCTACAACAACCTGGGCGCGGCGTATTTCAGTAGTGGCAAGAACAACGAAGCCGCCGAAGCCTTTAAGCAATCTCTGGTTTTGAAACCCAACGATGCTGATGCGTTTTTCAATCTGGGAATTGCATACAGTTCTTTGGAGAAATATGACGACGCCACGGGGGCGTTCAGAGATGCGATTCGGGTCAAACCCGATTGGCCGGAAGCGCTCAACGCGCTTGGCGATAGCTTGTTGAGCTTGAGTAGTTATGCGGAAGCGGCAAAAGCCTACGAGCAAGCGGTGAAGTTGCAGCCCGATAATCCTACAGCTTTCAGTAATCTCGGTTTTGTCTATGACAAGTTGGGAAGATCGGCTGAATCATTGGGCGCTCTTCAGAAGACGGTAAAACTGGGGCCAAACGACGCGTTAGCTTATAACAACCTGGGCGCTTCCTATTACAAAGCGGGACGCTATCCTGAGGCGATCAGCGCGTTTAGTAATGCGATACGGTTGAAGCCAGGTGATGCGGACGCACTCAACAATCTTGGCGCCACTTACTACATAACCGGCCAATACCAGAAAGCGGTCGAAACATTTATCAATTCGACTACCGTGAATCCAGGGTTTGCTGACGCTCGATACAATCTCGGTAACGCCTACTACATGACCGGAAAATATCCTGAGGCGACGCTGGCTTACCGTGAGGCTATCAAACTCAAGCCAGACTATGCTGATGCGCGAACAAATCTGGGCAGCTTGTTGATCCTCGTCGGTGATTACTCGCAGGCCGTAGCCGAATTGCAGCAATCCGTCAAATTGAACCCGGACAATCCCGTAGCCCACAACAACCTGGCATATGCTTACTCAAAACTCGCTGACGCGCCTGGCCAGGTCGGTACGCCGGATCGTTATAAGAAAGCGATTGACGCCTATCGGGAAGCAATTCGACTGAGACCTGACTATGCCAAGGCGTTAAATAATCTGGGCTCGCTTTACAACAATCTGGGTAACTATTCGGAAGCCGCAGAGTTGCTGAAGAAGGCAGTCCAGCTTGACGCAGACTTCGAAGAGGCGCATTACAATCTTGGGACCGCTTACTACAAACTAGGAAAATTCACCGAAGCGGTGGCGGCATTTCAACAGGCCGTTCGCTTGCGAAACGATTTCGCAGATGCGTACAACAGCCTGGGTTCAGCGTTATTTCAGGCAGGCCAGTTTGACCAGGCAATTGAAGCTTATAAGAAGACCCTTCAGCTGAGACCGCAAAGCGCGGAAACTCAAAACAATCTCGGCAAGGTCTACTTTGCCACTAAACAATACCCAAATGCAGCGGCTTCGTTTAAGAATGCCATAGCCCTCAACCCTTCCTATGCCGAAGCACATTACAACCTGGCTGTGGCTTACGTTGCCTTAGGGGACAAAAAGGGTGCGCTCGAAGAGTACGAGACTCTCAAGAGGCTGGATTCAAAGCTGGCTGACGACTTCTTCCAGCGGTTCCTCAAGAGGTAATCAGGCCACGCAGGGAAGGAGCCGGGAATTTCGTTAGAATTGTTCGGGATCTGACAGAAAGACATTGACGTTCACCTTGAAGCCAAGTAAACTTCGCCCATTCAATACCTCGGATTCAAAATCGGAATCGGTTTTCTAACTTAAGGACAAACACCATGACCACACAAAGACGGAAAGGCCTTCGGGCTCTTGCCATTTTCCTGGCTTTCGCAATTGCCCAAGTCTCGATCCAATTGAGTTTCGCCGGCCCATCGACTTCCACAACTTCAGCAGCCGTACCGCAACAGTTTATCGCGAGGCTGACCACGACCGGTGGACCTATAACTGTGAACGGCGCCAGTGCGGCCAGCGGAGCGAGCCTCCTGACCGGAGCGACCATTGAAACGCCGGCGGGAACCAGTGCGACGATCGATCTCGGCGCCCTCGGCACGGTTGAGCTGGGGCCAAACTCAGCCATCCAGCTTGATTTCGCTGACGATGGCACCGTGAGGGTCAAGGTCGTCCGTGGGTGTGTGGCCATAAAGAAAACTGGCCCCGGTGAAGCAGAGGCTTACACGGCGGAAGGCGCGTCCGAGAAAACCAACAGCAACCGAAAAGGGATGGGCTTTTGCTATCTGAACGGTGGACTAAGTCCTCAGGGCGCCTCGGCAGGTGCGGGCGCTGGTGGCGGTGGCGGTGGCGGCGGACTGGCCGGCGGCACATTAGCAGCAATCGTGGCGTCAGTTATCGCGGTACCAGTCATAGTGTGGGCCACAACTCGCGGCGGCGGCAATCCGAGCCCGAGCGGTCTCTAAGAAGCACTTTCAAACTAATAAAAAGGGCGTGTCCTCCACGGAGTTGACACGCCCTTATTCATTGCATTTCGTCCTGCACTAGCCCTTCCTGCACTTGCAAAATCAGCAACAACGCATCGGCCCGCATCCGGCAGTTCGGCTCGCGGGAGTTGTCCTCGCAATCGCATTTTGTGTCTGGACTATTAAAGGGACTGCCACCTTCGGATTCTCACGTTTGCTTTCGAGGTATGCGCTTGGGATGCAGAATCTCTCAGCGGGCCATCAGGCGGTGGCCCTAACCCCGAAGGATCCGGAGTCTCATCGCGCCAGCGCTGAACTCCTGGCCCTCGCCGGACGGCCGATGGATGCAATTCTTGAACTCGAGCGTTCAGCCGCGCTCAGACCGTCTGACTATTTGCTTTGGCTAAATCTCGGCCTCCTGCGAGATCAGACAGGAGATACCGCCGCAGCCTTAGCGGCTTTTGATGAAGCCGTGAGACGGGCTCCATTCTATGCGGAACCGCGCTGGCTACGCGGGAATCTGCTCCTGAGAAGCGGACGCTATGACGAGGCCTTTCTGGATCTGAACACAGCGGCGCGAAGCGATCCTGGACTCATACCCAACTTGATCGATCTGGCCTGGGCGATCTCAAAGGGGGATACAAACTTAACCGAGCAACTGGCGCAGATAGACACGGCGCCATTGCATCTCGCCTTTGCCAGATTACTGGCAAGGCAGGGAAAGGCCGCGGAAGCCGTTGCCCAGGTTCGAGTTGCCGGAAATATTTCAAACGAGGTTCGCCAGGAAATGGTAGCGCACCTCCTCGCCAAATCCGCCTTCGCCGAGGCCTTCGAAATCTGGGAGAGTGGAAGGCCTTCAGGAGGTAAAGGCGTAATGCAGGATGGCGGATTCGAAGCTCCGTTAAGTTTCGACCAAATTGGATTCGACTGGCTGGTGCCGCGGACAGTATCGGCCTTAACGCTGGGAATAGATTCGACCCAGCCCCATTCCGGCCTGAAAAGTTTGAAGTTGGAGTTCAAAGGTAACCAAAGCATAGAGCCGCCGTTCATTTCGCAGTTGGTTCTCGTGGAGCCATCGAGGACGTATCGACTAAGCTTTGCGAGTCGTACGCAGGATCTTGTTTCGGGAGGCTTGCCGATAATTGTTGCCGGCGAGGCCGGTGGTGAGAAGCGAACGCTTGGGAAGTCTCCATCCATGGCGAAGGGCACCAGCGATTGGCAGGTTACGAGTTTTGAGTTTGAGGTTACGGCAGAGACGTCGGCGATTCTTGTTGGGCTGCACCGCGAGTCATGTGCAACCGCGCCCTGCCCAATGTTTGGGAGCATCTGGCTGGACAGCTTTTCAATTGAGCAGATTCGTCGCGCAAAATGAAGCGGCGATCATGGCTGCGCGGTCTCGAGGCAGGCATAATTTCAACTGAATGAGTAAAGTAACTAGTCTCGACGTGAACGGCTTTTCAATAAGGTCGTATGGCGTTCGCGTTGCTATTCGTTCCAATGATTCGAGCGTGTTCGATCGTGTGCGCGAGCACCTACCACACGAGTGGCAGAAGACTTCATCGGCTAAGGCTGATCGTGTCTATTCAATCCGCGTAAAGGGTACTGTAGCAGGCGCCAACCCCCGTTTCCACACTCTTTATCGCGACGATGTGCAACTCCAACGTTCACAAGATCTGGACACACTTTTTCAGCGGTTTGAGTCGGACCTGCGACTGTTCGTAGCGGAGCTGGCGCACCATCGCGTGTTCGTTCACGCCGGCGTAGTGGGCTGGAAAGGGAAGGCGATCGTAATTCCGGGCCGAAGTTACAGCGGTAAATCGACCCTGGTCGCTGCATTGGTTAGAGTAGGTGCAACCTATTACTCTGACGAGTACGCGGTATTCGATTCTCGTGGCCGGGTGCACCCATTCGTAAAGCCCCTCGAACTTCGCGATGAGGGAAGTTATGAACAGACGAAGGTAACAGTAGCTGAACTCGGTGGACACTCGGGGTCGAAACCGCTGCCGGTAGGTCTGGTGTTGATGACGCATTTTAAGAAGGGTGCGAGGTGGCGCCCGCGCAGGCTGACCGCGGGAAAAGGTGTGCTGGAGCTTTTGTTCAATACGGTTTCCGCCAGACGCGAACCGGAAAGAGCGATGGCAACTTTACACAGAGTGACGTCCCGGGCTGCGATCTTGAAAGGCGTCAGAGGGAACGCCTCCGAAATGATCCCGGCCATGCTGGCGAAGGCTGAGAGTGGGCTCTAAGCAGTCACGGAAGCGGCGATAGTTGAGTGCTGATTCGCGCCGGAACGTTGACCTTGCGATCATGAAACCTGATTTTCGAACGGGCAATCTGGTGGCGCGAGTCCTCGCCGGCTCTTGGCGCAAATCAGAAGGGCCACCGCTGGAGATTTCTGAAATAGAGTTAGATGAAGTTTCTCCGTTGTTGTATGGGTCGGGCGCGGCAGCGCTCGGATGGCGACGGCTCAGCAAGACTGAGTTTCGAGAAGCACCATCGGCGGAGATGCTCCATCAAGCCTATCGACTCCTCGCGTTGCAATCTGAAATTCACGATGAAAAGATTGAACGAGTTTTTCGTTTGTTGCGGCAGTCGTCAGTGGATGCCTTGCTCGCGAAAGGTTGGGCTGCGGCCGGTCTGTATCCGGAACGCACGCTTCGGCCTTTCGGCGACATTGACCTATGCATTCACCCCCGGCATTACAAACTAGCGACGGAAATTTTAGCCGCCCCCGAGGTTAATGATTGTTGGATCGATTTGCACAGGCACTTCTCGGAGATCGACGATCGCAAAATTGATGACATTTTCGCGCGAGCGCAAACAGTATTTCTACGCACGGAGCCTATCCGCATACTGGGCCGTGAGGACCATCTTGCCTTGTCCGCCATTCATCTCCTGAAGCACGGCGGGTGGCGGCCATTGTGGCTTTGCGATATTGGGGCTTCGGTAGAATCCCTTCCCAAGTCGTTTGATTGGAGCTTATGTCTGGGCCAGCATGAGAAAAGGGCCGGATGGATCATCTCAGCGATCCGACTGGCGAACCACCTACTGGCTGCCGATATCAGCTCACTGCCCGTCGCTGCAAAGGATACGGCACTGCCGTCGTGGCTGGTTGAAAACGTGCTCAAGCAATGGGCCAACCCATTCGCGGGTAACCAACCTCCTATGCGTCATCCGATTCCAATGGCGGCGCAATGGCGCAGCCCACGCGGATTAGCCAAAGCTTTACGAGAGCGCTGGCCGGATCCAATCCTGGCGACAATAAGCGTTAATGGTCGCTTCAATGGTTTCCCCCGATTGCCTTATCAGGTTGCCAACTGCATGTCTCGGATCTTGCGCGTGGTGACGGGGTCTCCTGATCCTGCGCAATGATCCCAGGTTAATTGCATGGAAGATTCTCCATTCATACTGAGTCTGGAAACGGCCACGCTGGGCGGGAGCGTCTGGTTAGGGCGCGGAGGGTTGGAGCTCGCTTACCGGACCGGCGATCCGGGAATCTCGCAATCCAATACCTTGCTGAGAGACATCGATAGCTGCCTCGCAGAAGCTTCCGTGTCGTTGAGGGATATTGAGGTTTTTGCATGTGCCGCCGGCCCGGGAAGTTTCACTGGATTAAGAATCGGGATCTCAACGTTGAAAGCGCTGGCCGCGACTCTCGCTCGTCCCGTGGTCGGCATTCCAACTCTGCACGCCGTCGCCCATGCTGCCGGTCCATCAAAGGCAACGGTGGCGCTCTTGCCCGCTGGACGTGGCGAGGTTTTCGCTCAGATGTTTTCAGTTGCGACGCTTTCAGGCGAAATGATCGTCGAGGATCTTGACGCCGCGGCGCACTCGCCTCCACACCAGTTGATCGAACGATACGGTGAATTACCGGTCATTCGCTGGGCGGGCAGCGGCGCGCATCTGCATCGAGACACCATCGAGCTGGCGGCACAAAATCGTGGAGTCACTTTCGGAGTCGGTATCGCCGAGCCATTCGAACCGGTTGTGCCGGGATGGGAGCTCGCACCTGATAACCATAACCTCGCGAAGCACGTAGCGGCGCTGGCCGGCAGAGCTTACCAGCAGGGACTGTCGCAGCAACCTGAAGAGTTGCATGCAATTTACGTTAGACCTTCCGACGCAGACCTGGCGACAAAGTAACACCAATGACAGAGTCCGCTTTCGCAGGAGTAAGCGCCGATATTTCAATTGGGCGGATGACAGAGCACGACCTGCTCGAAGTCGTTGAAATCGAGGAAAATTCAGGTTTGAGTCGTTGGGGGTGGGCAGCCTATTACGCGGAATTACAGGGGAGACACCGCGATTTCATGTTTGTGGCCCGGATCAGAAATCCGAAGCAGCGTCGAGGAGTGAGCGCTCTGGCCGGATATATCGTGGCCCGGATGGGCGCCGACGAACTCCACATCAACAATTTCGCCGTCCGGGAAGAATATCGCCGGCGAGGGATTGGGCAGCAACTGCTGGGAAAGATCTTCGCACAAGGGCAACAGTCAAAGACGCCCGTGGCTTTTCTGGAGCTGCGAGCTGGAAACAACGCCGCTCTTGCACTTTATGAAAAGTGTGGCTTTACGGTTACCGCCAGACGAAGGAATTACTATACTGAGCCCGTCGAGGATGCACTTGTGATGACCGTTAAACTCGCCGATTGGCTTGATCCGGTGCGCTAATTGGGCTACCATTTTTTCGTGCTCAAACATTCCCAGGAGGTATTGCCAGGAGTCCTCCACAATCTCGCCCCATCTAATCGTCTGAAAGGAGACCTGCACTATGGAAATTTCAACCGCGGATGTGCTTAAGGAAGAGCTGATGAATCGAGACCCGGAATTCAGGGAACTGGCTCGGGAACATACTCGATACGAAGAACGCTTAACTGAATTATCAGCTCTGGCATATCCCAGCGACGAAGAACAGTTGGAAGAGATTACCCTGAAGAAAAAGAAATTGGCACTGAAAGATCAGATGTATTCGATTATGACGCAACACCAAAAGGAAAGCGTGAGTCATTAATAACCAGGATTACGGTTTTTCTCGGGCCTGAGTTGAATTGTGGGGGACGTGGAATGTTACACGTCCCCTTTCTTACAGCAGGCCTTGCCGTCTCGGTGATGATGAAGGAGTCAACATAGCTCGACAGGGAATTTTATATGTCGTTGTGCCCGTCGCCCTGATGGCGGGTTTGATCGCCATGGGCTATTGGCCGGTCGCCATTTTGTTTGCGGCAATTGCCGCCTTCATGGCTTACTTCTTTCGCGACCCAAAAAGGCAGCCACCAACCGATCCGAATGTCGTGGTCTCACCTGCGGATGGCCGCGTGACCCGCGTCAGGAAGATCGATAGCAACTCTGATCAATCTACAACCCTGGTAAGTATTTTCCTGTCTCCGCTGGATGTGCATATCAACCGCGCACCGATTGCCGGTGAAATCACCAGCGTCGCTTACACCAAGGGAAAGTTCTTAGTTGCAATGGATGAGCGCGCCAGCCTGGTCAATGAGCAAAACGCGCTGACGATCGAAGGCGAAAAGATCACGATCGTTTGTAAACAGATTGCGGGAATTCTCGCGCGCCGAATCATTTGCTGGAAACGCGCCGGAGAGCGCGTAACGTTGGGCGAACGGTTTGGATTAATTAAGTTCAGCTCCCGCACTGATGTTCTGATGCCTTCCAATGTTGAAATCGCCGTGACCGAAGGCACCCGAGTACAGGGTGGAACCACGATCATCGGGAGAATCAGATGACAATTGGCTCGGAACAGGAATATGAATTGGAGCCCCGGAACCCCGAACGACGCGGTCTGCGCAAAGGTGTCTACCTCATTCCTTCAGTGTTTACGGCGGCGAATATCGGCATGGGCTTCTATGCCGTCATGGCTGCGGCCCGCGGGTTCCAGTTCGTCGGCACCGGGGTAGACGAGGACCTCCTCAAGGCTGCCTCGTATCTCGACAACGCAGCGAAGGCAATCGGCTGGGCCTTGTTGTTTGACATGCTCGACGGGCGTTTAGCCCGCATGACTAAAACCACGACTGAGATCGGAGTGCAACTCGATTCTATTGCCGATGTTGTTACCTTCGGATTGGCGCCGGCGGTGCTCGCATACGTTTGGGGTTACGGGGCAACTCTCCAGGAGGGGAGCGATCTTCATAGCCTCGCCTGGTTCCTGTCATTCATGTATCTGATGTGCGGCGCCTTCCGCCTCGCGCGTTTCAATGTCCAGGCTTCGCGACCACGAATCCTGGCTGAAGGCACCATCAAGATGGATAAGAAGAGTTTCGTTGGGTTACCGATTCCGGTGGCCGGCGGACTGATCGCCGCAATTATCCATTTTGCCCCAATGCCATTGATTGCTTACGGGCGCGCGCGCGGAGAAATTTATTCATTCCTCTTGATGATCCTGGTTGGCCTGCTCGGTTTGCTGATGGTTAGCACCCTTAGATTTTCCAGTTTCAAGACTGTCGGCACTCGAAGCCGCAGCATGCGCACTATAATCCTGGCCGTGGGGGTCGGGATGCTCATTTTCCTCTACTCCCGTTATGTCCTGTTGGCTATCGTGATTGGTTACATTCTTAACGGGCTGCTGCGGTTTGTCTGGACAATTCGCCGGCGACCTAATGTGGATGGTGGCCCGGACGTTGAAAACCAGGCTCCGCAAAACTCCTGAAACATCTATCCGCTCAAAACGTCTATCTGCCTAATTACTCTTTTGCGGTTGAGGTTCGCGAGGTTGTCTGAACGCCACCAGGCCACCTTCTGATGTTAGGAGCACTGTGTCGCCCACCGCGATTGACGATGCCGACGAGGTAATCTCACCACCCACCGGGAGCGAGTTGACCTGACGCCCGTCGCGAAGTTCAAGCACCACTCCCAGAGCGCTTGAAAGCGGCGTGAACAAAGCTCCCTCTCCAACTAGTAACGGCTGTGAAGAGATTCTTCCGGGGAGTTGCCGTTTCCATAACCGTGTTCCGGTTGGCGAAAACTTGTAAACAAAATTATCGAGCGACGCCGCCAGTAGATCCTCGCCGGCTCTAACAACTGCTTGCACAGCTGCTCCAGCGCGCTTGCGCCATAGCAGTTGCCCTGTCTGCGCATTAACTGCATAGACGTACCCGTCCCCGGATCCGAAAAAGATCACGCCCCGGCCCTGAGCAACCGGACCCCGCACCGGACCTTTGGTTTTGAAACGCCAGAGGAGCTTTCCCGAACCTGCATCAAGAGCCAACACGTTTCCGTCTTCACTCCCGATGTAAACTCGACCCTCGGACACGGCGGGTTGCCCCTTGAAGGGAGATCCGTAGTCGTAGGTCCAGATCATCTCACCAGTGTTAGCTGCGACTGCGTATACCTTGCCATCGTCACTGTTTGCAAAGAGCTTTTCATCGCTTAGGGTGAGCGATCCCCTGAGTGGCATTGCCAGGGTTCGCATCCACTGCGTCACGCCGCCTTCGCGCCCGAGGGCTCGCAGGGCTCCCGTCGCATGACGCGAGCCGCTGGCGGACTTTCCAGTCTCAGAAGCGACGTAAACTCTGGAATCGTCCGCCATTGGCGAAGCAGAGAGTTCACCACCCATTTCGGCGCGCCAGTTTAAGGTTCCATCTGCCGCTTTTAGCGAAACTATCGTTCCCCCAGCAAGCGGCAGGTAAACGCGCCCGTTATCGGAGGCGGGCGTCAGATTAAGTGTAAGGCCGGAATCGTAACGCCACGCCACGGTTAGCGGCTGCGAAAGGTCCAACCCGCGCGTCGAAGTCGCGGCGACCTCGACAGCGCTTTGACCCAGGGCGCAAGGAAAGCCGCCGGCAATGCTTAAGGCCACCACGCCAATAACTATCTTTTCGACAGCGGCTGTCAGGCCAGATCTGAAAGTGAACATCAACATTTTGTCAGCAATCGAAGTCCTAATAGGTATTGGATCAGTTTGGGTTGAAGGGTCGATTTCTGCGGGACCGCGGGCGACCTCGTCGCATGTCCTGTAAGTTACTTGGCGGAAACGGTTCGTGTTTAAGTGCCAAGTGCGGGCGACGGCGCCCGCGGTCCCTGCCAGAACTGATCGCAACGCCCCAACCTTGAATTCCAAACTGACGCATTCCCGGAATGTGCGCCCTTCTTGAGTTATTCCAATCCAAAAGTATAATCCACGGTTCGTTAAACTAAACCGCGAGACATAGGACGCACCAGACGTCCTCCGAGGTGCCTTTTGTCCAGGGACAAACAACACGAAACAATCATAGTACTTGACTTTGGATCGCAATACACCCAGCTAATCGCACGCAGGGTTCGTGAGGCCGGCGTGTACTGCGAGATCCTCCCATTCAACACTCCGATCGAGAAGATCGCAGTGCCGCAATTGAAGGGAATAATCCTTTCAGGCAGCCCGTCTTCCGTTTACCAGGAGGGTGCGCCGCGACCCGCGGACGCACTGATCGACTCAATTGATTGTCCAGTCCTCGGTATCTGTTATGGCCTTCAGATACTGGCTTTCGATATGGGCGGCGAGGTGAAGTCGTCACCCAACCGGGAATTTGGCTATGCCCGATTGAAAGTTGTGGACCATTCCAGTTTGCTTTTCCAGGGATTGCCGGCCGAGATGGATGTCTGGATGAGTCATGGCGATCAGATGACTTCCGTGCCGCCAGGATTTCGCATGACAGCCCTTACCGACGACGCGCTCAACGCCATCGAAGATCCGGAGCGGGAAATCTTCGGAGTGCAGTTCCATCCTGAAGTTGCTCACACACCACTCGGCGCTCAGGTGCTGCGAAACTTTCTCTTCTCGATATGCAAGTGTCGTGGCGATTGGTCGCCCGCTGCTGTAATTGAAGATCAAATCGCAAAAATTCGCGAGACAGTCGGAGACAACGGACGAGTCGTCTCCGGGCTGTCGGGCGGAGTTGACTCTACGGTCGCTGCCGCGCTCGTTCATCGGGCTATCGGCGACCGGCAGACCTGCATTTTTGTCGATAATGGTGTGCTGCGGGAGAATGAATTTGATTCGACGCTGCACGCTTCTTCAGCAAAGAATGAAACTGAACATCGTCGGCGTGCGAGCCGGCGACCGTTTCCTTAGTGCGCTTAAAGGGAATCACCGATCCTGAAGAAAAAAGAAAGATTATCGGCAAGACATTCATCGACGTTTTCGAGCAGGAGGCGAACCAGGCTCGGCGATGTCGCTTTCCTTGTGCAGGGAACCTTGTATCCCGACGTGATTGAATCAGTTTCAGTGCTGGGTCCTTCGGCGGTCATCAAGAGCCATCACAATGTCGGCGGTCTGCCGGAGAAGATGCAGCTGAGATTGATCGAGCCGCTGCGGGAGTTATTCAAAGACGAGGTTCGGCTTGATCGGACGGGAATTAGGCGTTCCAGAAGAGATTCTGACGCAGACATCCATTTCCCGGACCGGGACTGGCTGTCGAATCATCGGCGAGGTAACCGAGGAGCGGGTGCGATTGCTGCAGGCCGCTGATCGCATTTTCGACGAGGAGCTGCGTCTGGCTGATCTTTACAATTCCGTTTGGCAGGCCTTCCCGGTGTTACTGCCGATTTCAACTGTGGGCGTGATGGGCGACGAACGTACCTACGAAAAAGTGGTGGCCATTCGCGCAGTGACCAGTGTCGACGGGATGACAGCCGACTGGGCAAGACTTCCTCACGATCTACTGGCGCGCGCTTTCGTCGCGAATCATTTCTGAAATTCGCGGCATTAATCGAGTTGTCTACGACATTAGTTCGAAACCGCCAAGCACGATTGAGTGGGAATGAAGAAACTCGGTGCTGTTTTCGTTTGGGTGTTCATGCGAGTATGGGGCAAGTGATATCAGCGCCGTGGTATAGTGATAGCTGTCATTAATCATTCACTTTAGTCAGCGTTTCCAAATCAGCAGATTAATAGCATTTCGCAATCCCATGACGGATCAAGACTTCGTTCACCTTCATCTCCACACCGACTACAGCCTTCTCGACGGCGCAATACAGATTAAACCGCTCGCGAAACGGATCGAAGAACTCGGTATGACAGCCTGTGCCATGACCGATCATGGCAACATGTTTGGCGCGATCACTTTCTACAACACGATGAAGAGGCAAGGGGATTAAGCCTATCATCGGTTGTGAGACTTACATCACCAAGGGTAGCCGGAGAGAGCGCTCAGCATCGGCGCCCGGGGAGAAAGCAAACTTTCATCTGATTCTTCTGGCGAAGGATCTTGAAGGCTACCGGAACCTGGCGCGGTTGACTTCGAAGGCTTACACCGAAGGCTTCTATTACAAACCGCGAATCGACAAGGAACTCCTGGCTGAACATTCGCAAGGGACTGATCGCGCTCTCGTCCTGTCTCTCCGGTGTTCCTTCCGCCGCACTGGCGCGCGATGACTTTGACGGCGCGGCCAAAGCTGCGCTCGAGTTTGAAGAGATCATGGGGAAGGGAAACTACTTTCTCGAGATTCAGGAGCACGGGCTCGAAGCTCAGCAACGAATCCGGAAGCCGTTGGTCGAGCTTTCGAAGCAAGACAGGCGTGCCGCTGGTAGCTACCAATGACGCACACTACCTCATGCCCGAGGATTCGCGGGCACACGACGTGTTGCTGTGCATCGGCTCAGGCAAAACGGTCAACGACACTAATCGACTGCGTTATCGCCAGCCCCAACTTCTATGTGCGCTCGCCGGAGGAAATGTGGCGCATCTTTGGCAACGAACTCCCCGAAGTGTTGACCCGCACTGTCGAGATCGCCGAAAGATGCGATCTCCAGCTGCCCGAGGACGTCAATCATCTTCCCAACTACCCGATCCCCGTCGGCGAAGAATCTGTCCGCCGACGACTATTTCGAAAAAGTTGTCAGGCAGGGCTTTGAGCGTCGCCGACAACAGCGTCTGGGATCGGCAACATGCTCGGAGCGAGCTCAGGCATGCAGATGTCCGATTATCAGACTCGTCTGGCCAACGAGATTGCCGATGATTAAGCAGATGGGGTTTGCCGGGCTACTTCTTAATCGTCTGGGACTTTGTTCGCTATGCGAAGGAGAACTCGATTCCGGTGGGGCCGGGACGAGGTTCGGCCGCCGGTTCGCTGGTCGCCTATTGCCTCGAAATCACTGACGTAGATCCTTTACAGTACGACCTCATCTTCGAGCGATTCCTTAACCCCGGGCGCGTGTCGATGCCGGATATCGACATCGACTTCTGCGTGCGGGGGCGAGCCGACGTGATCAATCACGTCGCCGACCTCTACGGACGCGAATCGGTCTGCCAGATCATCACCTTTGGAACCCTGGCTTCGAGGGCCGCGATCAAGGACGTCGGCCGGGCTCTCGAAATGCCCTACGCAGAGGTTGATCGCATCGCCAAAATGATTCCCCCGCCCGTCCGGGGCCGAAACGTGAGTCTCACCCAGGCCCTCGAACAGGTACCCGAGCTAAGGAAAGAAATCGAGACCAATCCCTCCGGTTAAAGATTTGATGGAGATTGCCCAGCGACTCGAAGGCTGCGCCCGCCACTCTTCAGTTCACGCCGCGGGCGTGGTAATTTCTCCCACACCGCTCCAGGAACTAATTCCGATTGCCGTATCAGGCAAGGAAGAAGTCACCACCCAATACCCCATGTCCGACCTCGAAAAGACGGGCATGCTTAAGATGGACTTTTTAGCGCTTAGCACCTTAACGATTATAAATGATTGCTTAAAGACCGTTAAGCAGATGCTTGGCGCGGAGATTAACTGGCCGGATATAGCGCTTAACGACGAAAAGACGATGGCGGTTTTTGCTGAAGGGCGCACTGATGCGGTGTTTCAGTTTGAGTCTTCAGGGCATGCAGGAGATCTGCCGAAAGCTTAAGCCGAAGGGGGTCGAAGATCTTTCGGCGCTAAACGCGCTTTACCGGCCTGGCCCGCTGGACGGCGGGATGGTTGAGGAGTTTATTCAGCGCCATCGACGGACTGAAGACAGTGCGTTACCTGGTGCCGGAGATGAAGGAGATCCTGAGCAATACCTTCGGGGTGCTCGTCTACCAGGAACAGATCATGCAGCTGGCGCAGAAGCTGGCGGGCTACACGCTGAGCGAAGCCGATCTGATGCGCCGTGCGATGGGTAAGAAGAAGCGTGACGAGATGGCTCTGCATGAGGAAAAGTTTGTCAACGGCGCGGTCGAGCGAGGGATTAAGAAGGAAAAGGCCGAGAAGATCTTTTCGCTGATGGACAAGTTCTCCGATTACGGCTTCACCTCGCAGCCACGCAGTCGCCTACGCTTACGTCGCGTTCCAGACCGCCTATCTCAAGGCACATTACCCTGAGCATTTTTACGCAGCTGTGCTCACGAGTGAAGCTCAAGACGCGGCAAAGGTCTTCAAGTATTCCAAGGAGCTTCGTAGTCAGGGCATCAAGCTGCTGCCGCCGGATGTAAACGAAAGTTTTCTGGGTTTTACTCCCCTGAGCGGAGCCATCCGTTACGGGTTAGCGGCGATCAAGGGGCTCGGCAAGTCGGCGGTAAACTCAATCATTGAGGTTCGCAAAGCCGGCGGCCCCTTCAAGTCCTTTTTTGACTTCGCCGAACGACTGGGACATGGCACTCTCAACAAGCGAACCCTTGAAGGATTGGTGGGCGCAGGCGCGTTTGATTCACTGAAGTCTGACACCCGGGAATTATGTGAATGGCGTGGGGCGCTTTCAAGCTCGATCGATGGGGCTCTGGCGATGGCCCAGCGGGCAAGACGCGAACGATTGATTGGTCAAAACGGACTATTTGGATCGACTGAGGAAGAAGTCCAGGAACAACCGATGGCTGCGGGCGTGGCCTGGACCCGCTCTCAGTTGCTCCTGGCCGAGAAAGCGGCGCTCGGTTTTTATGTCACCGATCATCCGTTGCGAGGCTACGTTGATCTTTTGCAGATCCTGAAGGCGACGAAATCGGTTGATCTGCCTACGCTGTCGAGCGGTGTGCGTATCAGCATTGGCGGCATTATCGGTGACTTACAGCCCCGGACTACCAAAAAGGGCGATCGGTTTGCGCTCCTCCGGCTCGAAGATGAAGCCGGGGGCACGAAATGCGTTCTGTGGCCTGAAACCTATCGTAAATATTCGGTATTGGTGGCCAACGAGCTGCCAGTTTTGGTTTCCGGAAAACTTGAGCTTAGCGAAGACAATCCCCCATCTGTTATTGTCGACCAGGTGCAGAGTCTTGAAGAAATGGCAAAATCCAAAGAATTGATCGTACTGTTGGTGCCGAAAACGGAGGATCCGGCTGAGTTATTCGATACGATCCTTCATCTGATGAATACCAATCCGGGGAACTGTGATGTAGTGCTCGAAACTCGGGTGGAACCGGATCTAGTCGTGCGGGTGAAGGTAAATTCATCATTACGCATCGAACGCACGGAGAACCTGACGGCTGCCCTGCGGAACCTCGGGTGTGAAATGCGGATTGAGAAGATCGGAAAGGCATCCGCGGCCGGCGCGGCTTGAACTCGGTTGAGCGGCTCGCTTCGTGATCTGTCGTCTTCAACAACTTTGAAATCGTGTCTAAGAAAACCAGGCAAACAGATAAACTGAAAGCGACGGCAGCGGCGCCGGCGCCTCCTCTTGATCAAAGTTCCAGGACAGCGATTGATCGCGTCCAGTTGGCTCGCCATCCCGAACGTCCCTACACAATGGATTACGTCGAGCGGCTCTTCGACGAGTTTGTCGAGTTGCATGGCGATCGTCGATTTGCGGATGACCCGGCAATCATTTGCGGCTCCGCGCGCTTTCATGGTCTGCCGATTGTCGTAATCGGCCATCAGAAAGGGCGAGACACCAAGCAACGCAAATATCGGAACTTCGGAATGCCCAAGCCCGAGGGATACCGAAAGGCGCTGCGGGTGATGAAATTGGCCGAGAAGTTTGGCCGTCCGATTTTTTCTCTAATTGATACGCCCGGCGCTTATCCCGGCATCGATGCCGAAGAGCGCGGTCAAGCGGAAGCGATTGCCTACAATTTGCGCGAGATGACGCGGTTGAAAGTGCCTGTCATCGTTACAGTGATCGGCGAAGGCGGTTCTGGCGGAGCGCTGGCGATTGGGGTCGGAGATCAAGTGATGATGCTGGAGAATACGATCTACTCGGTAATATCTCCGGAAGGCTGCGCCGCAATTCTTTGGAAAGACGCCAAACGCGCGGATCAGGCGGCAACCGGTTTGAAGCTTACCGCGCAGGATCTTTTCGCCGAGAAGTTGGTCGACCAGATCATCGAGGAGCCGCCGGGCGGAGCCCACACCGATTACGATCAAGCGGCACGCTTTCTTGATGCCGCCTTGTCGGAACGATTAGCCGAGGCGGTAAGTTGTAGCCAGGAAGAACGCCTGGCTCGACGTTATGCCAAGTTGCGCCAATTCGGTCGCTGGGGCACCGCATAGTTATCAAACTCCCTATTTAGTTACCATCCTTTGCCCGTAGTTACATCCACCTGCGCAGCTCCGATTGCGCCCGCTGAATCACATAATTTGAAACGAACCGCGAGGTGAGTATGAAGGCTGCACGGGTAAACGGTTTTGGAGGAGAGGATCAGCTCGAAGTAGTCGATCTTCCCGATCCAATTGCCGGAAAAGGCGAAGTTGTGATCGCCGTGAAGGCGGGTGGATTGAACTATGCGGACGTGATGCAGCGGCTTGGCTTGTATCCGGGTGGGCCAAAGCCTCCTTACCTTGCCGGGATGGAGGCCGCCGGCGTAGTCGAGTCTCATGGCCCGGAAACTGTGAACGCCCCTCCGGTCGGTTCTCGAGTAGTGGCTATGGGGCGCGGCGCGCATGCCGAGCGTATGATCACAAACGCTGGGGCTTGTTTTGCGTTGCCGGAGAATATGACCTTCGCTGAAGGCGCCGCTTTTCCCGTTCAATACCTGACTGCGTATCACACCCTGGTCACTTTGGCTCATGCACAGCCAGGGGAAAGTGTTTTGATTCATGCAGCCGCGGGAGGCGTGGGCACTGCCGCGATCCAGATCGCAAAGTTGTTGGACTTGCGCGTGGTCGCGACCGCGTCAACCGCCGAAAAAAGAAAGAAAACCAGGGAACTTGGAGCCGACGTCGCGGTGGGCTACGACGACTTTGAAACAGCGGTGCGTGAACTCACGCGCGGACGTGGCCCTGATATTTGTCTTGAATCAATTGGAGGCGATGTGTTTCAACGCAGCCTGGCTATCATTCCCCCATTGGGGCGGCTGGTGGTTTTCGGCGCAGCGAGCAAGGCAGCGCAACCCATCGACACTCTGAAGTTGTTTTTCCGTTCGCAATCGGTGATGGGTTTTCACCTGAACGGAATTATTGGCCGGCCCGATCTGTTGGTTTCATCCCTGACCGCTCTATTGACCTGGATAGGAACTGGGAAAATCAAAATTCAGATCGGGCATACGTTTCCGCTCGCGAAAATAAGAACGGCCCACGAATTACTCGCGAGCCGTCAGAGTTACGGCAAAATTGTTCTGGAAATGTAAACGACGAAGTCGGCTCAGAAGTCAGCCATCAGGATGACGATGGCAACGTTACTCTCTGAAATCTGAACTCGGCTGGCTCAGAACGGAATGTCGTCGTCGGCGATATCGGGTTGTTGGGCCTCACCACCGCCGCTGTTTGCCGATGCGGCTCTTTCCATCGGCGGTTCGCCTTCGCCTCTGCCGCCGCCGATAAACTGCATGTCGGTGGCATGAACCTCGAGCGTGTGTCGCGGCTTGCCGTCGCGATCGGTCCACTCTTCCACCCGTAAACGACCTTCGATGTAAACCGGGCGGCCCTTCGTCAGATACTGCGCGGCAGTCTCCGCCTGGCGATTCCACAGACGTCACCTTAAACCACGTGGTCTGGTCCTGCATTTCGCCGTTCTTGTCCTTACGCCGCTCGTTAGTGGCCATGCTGAAACTGCAAACCGGCGTGCCCTGCGGCGTGTAACGCAACTCGGGATCGCGTCCAAGATTTCCGACAAGAATGACTTTGTTGAATGACATGAGGGAACCTCTCTCGATGTTTTTGGGAATGGAAACTCGACGGCAATCCTACGCGTCAGCTAAGTGGTGGTCAAGCTGCGCGATTTGTTTACGACCACTTCAAGGAAGCAAAAATCGTGGTATCGCGTTAAGCCGATATTTTCTGTTAGACTACCCGCGAATTGATCTCAATGCAACGTAAACTGTTGGTTTGCGTCGTTATGGAGTTACCTGCAACCGGTGTGTGTCAATGCCGGAAGCAGAGCCAACGGTTTGGTTACGACAATTAATGAAATCGACAGTTTACATCGAAACGTTTGGCTGCCAGATGAATGTGGCCGACACCGAACGTGCCGCCACCGGTTTGCGAAAAGCCGGTTACGAGACTGACGGCGACCGCGGAAACGGCGGACGTGGTTTTGCTTAATACTTGTTCCGTTCGGGAGCGGGCTGAACGAAAGATTTTCCGACGAATTGGCGAAGTGCGCAAGCTGGCGACCCGACACGCAAGCGGCCATTGATTGGAGTGATGGGTTGCGTTGCGCAACTCGAGGGTGACTTCGATCTTCGAAATGCTCCGGCGGTGGATTTGGTGATCGGCACTCGCGCCACGGATCGCATTTCGTCGTTGATTGAACGAGTGCAGGGAGGGCGAAGAAGTCTGTGATTGATTTGGATGAACGCGCAGGAAGGGGAATTTGGGACGTTTCGCCGGCTGAAAGGCGCTCACCTTACGTTGCTTTTGTTCCGATCATCGAAGGCTGTAATAAGTTTTGCTCGTTTTGCATCGTTCCTTACTCGCGCGGACGAGAGAAGAGTCGGCTGCGCACAGGACATCATCGGCCGAGGTCCATCGTCTGCACTCGCTTGGTTACAAAGAAATTCATCTGATCGGTCAGAACGTCAACAGCTATCGTCCGAAATCGCAAGACGGCCTGAAGCTTATCGCGGCGCCACTCCGTTTTCGCCGTTTGTTGCGCGCGGTCGCGACGACGGGAGTGGAACGGATCAAGTTCACGACTTCGTTTCCCAGAGACTTTCATCCTGATATAGTGTCCGCGCTTGAAGAGTTTCCGAATCTTTGCGACTGGGTTCATTTGCCGGTGCAGTCGGGCAGCGATCGAATTCTGCGAGCCGATGCGCCGCGGCCACAACTCTGCGGATTACCATGCGACGAGTGGAAGCGATCAAGCAATCCACGCCGTCGGCTCTCGCTGACCAGCGACATCATCGTCGGCTTTCCCGGCGAGACGGATGAGGACTTTGGCGACACGATGAAACTCGTCGAGCGACTGCTGAATACGACGCGCTGTTCATTTTCAAGTATTCGAAGCGTAAGGAACGCCGGCAGCAAAAGTTTGACGATACGGTTCCCGAAGACAGTGAAGAAGAGACGATTTTTGGAGCTGGAGGCGTTGCAGGAGTCGATCCAGCGTCGCGTTTACAGCGACTATGTAGGACGCAGCGTGAGCGTGCTGGTCGAGAAGCAAAGCGCGAGGTCAACGGAAGATATGACCGGACATTCGACCTGTCAGAAGGTGGTTAACTTCCGCAGCCGGGGAACTGCCGCCGGCGAGATTGTTGATATTGTGATTTCCGAGGCTAAGCCGAACAGTCTCTATGGAGAATTGGTGAACGCGTAAGTAAAGCTCACCAAGGGTTTCACCCAACCGAGAAAGGGAAGAGGGACCATTGGACGGGTGAGGAGTCAAGGACAACTAGGTTATGGAGATCGAAGTCAAAATCAGAGCTTTGATGATGGATCCAAATACCGGTACTCCCATCATCATTCTCAAGGATGTGGATAGCGACACGATGCTGCCGATCTGGGTGGGCGCTTATGAGGCCAATGCGATCGCGCTGGAGATTGAAAAGATAGCCCCGCCGCGGCCCATGACACACGACCTGCTGCGCAACCTGATCACGGAACTCGGTATTCAGGTCGATCGCGTGGTAGTAACCAGTCTGCGCGACAATACGTTCTTCGCCGTGATTGAAATGCGGATGAGCGACGGGAATCGGATGGTGCTCGATTCCCGTCCGTCTGACGCTATCGCGTCTGGCGTTGCGGGCCGATTGTCCGATCTATGTTGATGCTGGAAGTGATCAAGGCTTCGCGGAATAATGTCTCGCCCGACGATGAGGGAAGCGAAGAATCATCGCAGGGCGAGGAAGAGTGGCCCGATGTGATTGGCGAGGCCGGCGATCTGCCGATGTAACTTCGTTGCAAACTTCCCAACGCTGGTCAGTGGAGTTTCGACTGCTTCAGCAGCTCCAACAACAAACATTCCGAATGATAATTGCGATCGCAAATCAAAAAGGTGGTGTGGGCAAAACCACTACGGCCATCAATTTGGCCGCCGCCTTTGCCCGGCACGGCAAACGCGTTCTCCTGCTTGGATCTCGATCCGCAGGCAAACAGTTCAATTTCATTTCTGGATCCGCTCACCGTCGAGCGTTCCGCTTACGAGCTGATGACCGATGGCTCGGCGCCTCCGGAGCAGACGGTTTACCGCACGCCGGTCGAAAATCTGGACATGATTCCGGCGCGCATCAACCTGGCGAAGCTGGAAGCCAAACTAATCGGTGATTTTGATGCAGCGTTTCGACTCAAGGACCGGCTCCAGCCTTTCCGCGAGATATATGAAGTGATCATCATCGATACGCCACCGACGCTCGGATTGATTACCGTCAATGCGCTGGTGGCTGCGACCCACGTGCTGGTTCCGATCCAAACATCTTACTTTGCGCTTGAGGGCACTGACGATTTGCTTGAGACAATTGAGAAGGTGCGCGCGCGTCCAAATCCAGATCTGGCGTTGTTGGGCGTGCTGGTGACGCTGCACGACAAGCGCACCACGCTGGCTCGCGAAGTTCTTGATCAGATCAAGAACGTGTTTGGCGATAAACTTTTCAATACCGTGATCACCAAGAGCGTCCGACTCGAAGAGTCGCCTGCCTACAAGGAAGCGATTTTTAGTTTTGCTCCCAACTCTTCCGGCGCAATTGAATATGGAAATCTATGTGACGAGGTACTGAGCCGTGTCTAAAAGGGGATTACCAGCGGGACTTCAAATGCGTCACGACGCCCACTATGTCGAGGAGCTTTCGCAGCATCGACCCGCGCCTGTGGGGCGAATGATTCCGCTCGATAAGATCGATCCGAATCCGGAACAACCGCGCACCGAGTTTGGTGATCTGACCGAACTTGACCGCGTCGATTGCCGACAAAGGCGTGTTGGAGCCATTGCTGGTGAAGCCATCGCGCACGACCGGTCGCTGGATGATCATCGCGGGCGAACGACGATTCAGCGCAGCCACGGCAGCCGGTCTGACGGAAGTGCCGTGCGTCGAGATGGAGGTGGACGACAACACGGTCGCGGAGATTGCGCTCATCGAAAACATGCAGCGCAAGGATCTGACCGTGTGGGAAGAAGCCGACGGACTGGTCGCACTCTGTGAAAGATTTGGTTACACGCATGACGATGTCGCGCGCAAATTGGGCAAGAGCCGTAGCAGCGTGACCGAGGCTTTGTCTATTGCAGCAATTCCTGCTGATGTCCGAGCATTGTGTCGCGACGCCGGTATCTCGAGCCAAGTCAGTGTTGTTACAGATTGTTCGGCAACCGGATGATGAGAGTATGCGCCGGCTGGCCAAGGAAATAACTTCCAAGGGACTGACGCGCGAAGACGCGCGCGAAGTGAGACGTCAGGAAATGGGTCCTCGCGTGGCTCCTGAAGTCGAAACCCTATACCTACAAGTACGTCGTCCCCGAAGAAGGAATTCACGCCTGGAGCTTCGCTTTCGTAGATCTCAGGTGGAAGCATCTGAGATTGCCGCAGCATTGCGGTCGGTTGCTGATGATCTTGAGGGCGACAACTAACCGTTCACCGTCACAACGAACCGCCGCCAACGCCAATCTCCGGATACGGAAACCCGATCGGCGTCGGCAAAGTTGGCTGAACATGTCGTCGCATCGCAGCGTCGCACACCGCATATCCCCAGTTGATCAATCTTTCCTGCTCAATACTGCCCATTGCCTTCAGTCGCGTTGCATAGTTGGCAATTTTTAAAGTCTCACTAGCCGGGCACGGCAAGGCATTATTCAAATCGTAGTCGGCAATGTTGGTTCGAATTCCCCAATAGGTACCTTTGCGTTCACCCTCAACAAATGAGTTTACGACTTGTCGTTTCCGCAGGCTTCTGACCTGGTTATCGATAACATTCAGCATCCGTAGTGTATGCATCAGCCAGTTTGTCTTCGGCTGAGGTTCAGCGCCGAGCGCGCCGCCGGCGTCGCTCACCAGCACCGTGTCATATTCCTTCCAGACAGTTTCAAGTCCGAGATTGTCGTAGACACCGCCATCGGTCAGGATCATCCTGCTTGTGTAGGGTTCCATCTGGAGGTCTGTTCCGCTGCCGGGCGTGAACGATCGCAGGATCCACTTTCAACCGCACGGGTGAGAGGACTGGTGGAAAAGCGCTCGACGCGGCCACCGCGATTGCCAATTCAATTGTTGGCGATTTTATTTGACCCACCCGGTAATCCCACATATACGGTTTCGAGAAACGACACAAAACACCTGACTGCACATTAGTCGCGTTGATTACAAAGCGCGGACGATCGGGAAGCGCCTGAAGTGTGGCTCGATCCGAAAGAGATGTTTGCGATAAGCTTTCGCGACGCGATCGCCGATCGTGCCGGGAAGAAGAATCCCGCCGAGGATGGCCCACACGTCGACCGTGACTGAGCCAAAGGCGCGAAGCGGATCGACGAATACCTGCTGAAGATTCTGCAGCCACTCCACTGGCGTTAAATTCCAGCGCCCCCAGCGAGAGCCCAAGCACGCCGGCGGTTATCGATCCGCCCGACACGCTCGAAATTCGTTCCAGTCCTGGCAAGTATCCAAATTCATTCAGAGCGCCAGATTGCGCCGACGTGGAAAGAGCATAGCCCGATAACCGCCACCGGAGAGGCACAATCCAATTCCGGGTTTGGGCTGATTGGGAAGAGGCGAACTGGCAGACGGAGATTCAGCCGTAAGTGGTGGAGTTTGTACTTCTGTCATGGCGTAAGCTTTCTGACAGCTGGAATTTGAGACCGAGTACGGCGCGCATTCTACTCCTGAACCAGCGTTAGCCCAACGCCTGGTAGCCGCATTGGGGCTTAGTTCGGCGCAGGAAAACTGATTCGGAAGCAAAAGGCCCGGTCGTCAATACGCCGGGCCTTAATTCATCATTCGGAAAATGTCGCTACCTCGAAGCAGCGCCCTTCTTCTTCTCCGCGGCGGCGCGTTTTTGTAGCCCTTTGGCCCAGCGCTCGAGCGTTGGTTGAATCGGCTTAAAGAGCTTTGCTCGAAAGCTGTACTTCTTCTCGTTCCAGGCCTTGAGTTGCTTTTCGGTGTATGACGTGATTGCCGGTTCCAGTTGCGTCTTCTTAAGCGAGTGTTTCAGGGTGAAGTGATAGTGCTGGCCGACGAGTGAAAATATCGTGGCCGCTAGATTGCCTTTGAAAGACATCCGCGGAATCATACGTTTATGAATTGGCTTATTAGCCGGGAGTAAAACCCCGACCGCGATTTCCAACCAGGCGCCTTTAGGTCCCTGACGAGGATGATAAAGGCCGGGCAATTCGGTTGCCTGCATCATTCCCGCGCAAACGAGGTTCGGAAATGAATTCCACTAGTCTCACCCGCTCCAGGCCGCGCGTGTGCTCGCGTGGCAAAGTCTCGAGTAGGCCTCGATCTGACCGACGGTGTCCTTTGGTAGCTTTCGTTCCGACTGGTTTTCAATTTTGATAGGCAACGCGCAAACCCTCTTCCTACAACCGAAATAATCCAACTTAGGCGAACCTGCCACTCTAAAGTGCCGGTCAAACCGGGTCAAGCGTAGGCCGGTTGCTGCCTGCGTTCGTCCGCGCATCGCACCACTATCGACCTCGAGTTTTCATGGCGTTGAGATGATACTTGGGGCTAAGATAAGCCCCTCCGATGAGACGCAGCCACAGATCGCTCAACCTGGTCGCCGTATTAACCTTCGCCGGGCTCCCAGTATTTCTTGCGGCCAACTTTTGTGCATCAACTATTTTCGCCCAGGCTCAGCGTCCAACTCCGGCGCCGGGAACATCCCAGTCTCAACGATATGAACAAGAAGGTGTGGCAGTAGAGTTCAACCTTGACCGCGCAGATGAACAAGGGAACCCGGTGCCGTCTACGGCAGGTTCGGAAGCGACCATTCGCTTCACGATATCAGAGGCCCACACGCGAAAGCCGCTGACCAACCTTCGCCCGACAGCTTGGATCGATCGGCGCGACTCAGGGGTGGTCAGTGATGCGCGCGGATGTCGGGAAAGGTGCAGGCTTTTCTCCAATCAGACTTGAGCCGGCAACCGACGGTCGATCTAAATTCCTATTTCATTCTCACCCTCAACGATGAGCCCAATATTTCAGTAATCAACCCACTCTCCGGTTTGGGGAGCACCAAACTTGTTACTCTCATCCCATTAGCCAACCTCGGCGAGGATTGGGTGATGAGCGCAAATGGGAAGCGACTCTACGTTTCGATTCCGCTAAGTAACCACGTGGCGGTCATTGATTTGTCTACCTTCAAAGTCGTGGCCACGATCGAGGCGGGACTTAAACCATCCCGTCTCGCGTTGCAGAACGACGGAAAATCCTTATGGGTCGGCAATGACGCAGCCAGCGAAGCGGAGAGTGGCGTCACCGTGATTGACACCACGACTCTAAAAGTCGCCGCCCGGATCAAGACAGGTCCTGGTCATCACGAAGTTATCCTCACGCCCAATGATCGCATTGCGTTTGTAACCAACAAGGAAAGCGGCACGTTATCGGCGATTGATGTGCGAACGCTCAACCGCACCAAAGATATCAAAGTTGGAGCGGTTCCGGTCTCGATTACTTTTTCACCGCTTAGTCAGGCCGTCTACGTCGGCAGTGAAAGCGATGGAAGCATTTCTGCGATCGGAGTCGCGAATCTTGAGCCGCTCGCAAAACTAACCAGCGCGCCCGGACTACGCACCTTCAGGGTTTCTCCTGATGGGCGTTACGGATTTGCGGTAAGCCAGACTTCAAACTCTGCGTATATTTTCGACCTTTCAACTCACCGTCTGGCGCACACGGTTCCAGTTGGACCAAAACCTGATCAGATTATTTTCACGCAGCAGTTTGCCTATGTTCGAGCTGCCGCCAGCGAGTTTGTGACAATGATTAATCTCGCCGCGCTGGGCAGGGAAGCGGCAGTCAACCGGTTCCCTGCGGGGCAAAAGACACCTCTGGATTCAAGATTTACCGCGCTCGCCGGCGCCATGGTTCCTTCGCCGGAAACAGGAGCGGTCTTAGTCGCTAACGCCGCTGACAGAATGATCTATTTCTACATGGAAGGCATGGCCGCACCGATGGGCAGTTTTCAGAATTACCGGCGTGAACCCCGGGCCTTGCTTGTCCTGAAGAAGGGTTTGCGGGAAACCCAGCCAGGCGTTTATTCAACCACCGTGCAACTACCAGCGGCGGGAGACTACGACGTGGCAGTGTTGCTGAACACACCTCGCCTCGTTAATTGTTTCGCGCTGAGTGTCCTCGAAAACCCCAACTTGCCAAAACCGGAAACGGTTCCCATCAAGGTGGAACTGGCGCCGGGTGACAACACGCTGCGTGTGGGCCAGACGTTCAAGCTGCGGATCAAAGTTACAGATATTAGGACCCAGCAACTGAGGACCGATCTCAAGGATCTGCGTGTGTTGGTATTCCTCGCACCAGGCATTTGGCAGCAACGCGAACTGGCCAAACCTGTGGGTGATGGCACATATGAAATGAGCTTTGTGCCGCTACAGGCGGGGGTATACTATGTCTTCTTCGAGAGCCCTTCACTCGACGTTACATTCAGCAAGTCACCACGAGTAACTCTTACAGCCACGAAGGAAGATCAGTGATTCACCGAAAGCTTTTATCCCAGACGTCGGCAGTGCTCTTCACCCTTTGCATCGCCGGCAGCAGCGTCAATGCACAAGATCCAGAGGCCAATCCACAAACAAGAGCTGCACCTAAACCGTCGGCGGCCCAGCAGTATTTCACCGACGTAGTTCTCGTGAATCAACACGGCGAAAAGATGCGCTTCTATAGCGACCTGTTGCGTAACAAAGTAGTGATAATTAATTCGTTTTTCGCAACCTGCACGGGGAGCTGTCTGCCCCTGAGTCGCAATCTGGAGAAAGTACAGGCAGCCCTGGGCGATCGACTCGGCAAAGACGTTTTCATTATTTCCATCAGCGTCGATCCAGTGGTTGATACTCCGCCGGCGCTGAAGGAGTATGCGAAGAAATTAAAGGCTCGAGCGGGTTGGTTTTTTCTCACCGGGACGAAGCAGGATGTGGAGTTTGCGCTCAAGAAGATTGGTCACTTCGTCGATCAGAAAGAATCCCACCTGAATATTTTTATCATCGGAAACGATCGCACTGGACTATGGAAAAAAGCCTTCGGCCTGGCCGCCAGCGATGAATTAGTGAAGATTGTTGAGAGCGTGGTCAACGATCAGCCGAGTCAAGCTAAGTAGTCTCCGGCACAACCAATGCAACTGCTCAACAAAGTAAAAAGGAGAAATTTTCTCGCCGGCATAGTGTTTCTAAGTGCGCTTGGAGTGGGCTTTCAAGAAAACTCGAGCGCTCAGGAAATCAAGGTGACCGCTGAGCGGCGGGGGCGGCAACTTTATTTTCAGGGAACGAGCCAGTCAGGTAAACCGGTTCTTGCATATCTGGGCGACGACGCTTTAGAAGTTCCCGCCAGCACCTTGCCCTGCGCGAATTGTCATGGCGCCAATGGCCAGGGAAAACCGGAAGGCGGCGTTAGTCCGTCGAACATTACCCTGGAGGCTTTAACCAAGCCATATGGCGTGACTCACGCCTCAGGACGAAGGCATCCTGCCTATACCAACCGCGGATTTGAACTGGCAATTAGTCGTGGTCTGGATCCGGGGGAAACAAGTTGCTCGCGGTGATGCCGCGATATTCTATGTCCCGGGAAGACATGTCCGACCTCATTCTTTACCTCGGTCGGTTGGGTAAGGACGCAGATCCCGGGATTGAAGAGAACAAGATCGTGATCGGAACGCTGGCGCCAACCCGCGGCCCCCGGGCAGAGCTGGGCCAGGCAATAAAGCTGGTAACTTCGGCCGTGTTTGCCGACGTGAACGCTGCCGGAGGAATCTACAATCGGCGCCTCGAGTTAATCGTTGTGGAAACGGGCGACACGCCCGCAGCCACTCGCGCAAACCTGGAGCGCACATTAACGGCGACGCCAGTGCTGGCAATGACGAGTAGTTTCATCGCCGGTTCGGAGAAGGAAGTACTCACCCTTACCAGCCAAAGAGAGATACCTCAAATTGGTCCGTTCACTCTTTATCCGCGCGCGGTGCCAGAAAAGCCGAACATCTTTTTCTTGTTGGCGGGGGTCGAGGATCAGGCGCGCGTGTTAATTGAGTTTGCCTCTGGGCAGCCGGAGGTCAAGACAGGTGGGATCTTCATAGTTCACCTTGAGAGCGAGTACAACAAGACGGTGGTCGATGGCATGCACCAGCAGACCAGGCTTGCGGGTTTGCCTTCCGCCGCAACGGTCTCCTACGCCGCGGGGGGATTCGACGCAGCGGCGGCGGTGAAACAGGGACGAGCTCTGAAGCGCGATGCAGTCTTTCTGTTGAGCAGCACCGAAGAAGCCTTGTTGTTCATGCGCGAGGCCGACCAGGCAACGTGGTATCCAAACATTTTCTTGAGTGTGGGCACTTCGCCAGAGATTCTCAAAGCTCCACAGGGGTTTCACAAACGCATCTTCATTCCATTTCCAACGACCCCAACAGATCAATCGGCCGAGGGCATCAACGAATTTCGCGCGTTCATCGGGAAACACAAACTACCAAATTCAAATATCGCGAGTCAGATGCTGGCTTACAGCGCTGCTCGAGTTTTGGTTGAGGTCCTGAAAATAACCGGACGCGACCTGACCCGGGAGAGATTCGTTTCCGCAGTCGAAAGTCTCTATGAATACAAAACGGGCTTGATACCAGCCCTTACATTTGGACCCAATCGACGCATTGGCTCGTTAGGCGCGTACGTAGTGACCATCAATCTGAAGGAAAACAAGTTCGAACCGGCCAGCGGATTCATCGACCTGAGACGAACAAGGTAGCCTTTCCAGCAAGAGAGGAAACGTAAAATGATGCGCAAAAGTATTCTCACCGGCCTGCTGCTTTTGATTGTCGGGATTACTCCATCACTTCAGCTTGATGCGAGCTTTTCTGCCCGTGCTCAATCCCGGAAGGAACCGAGCAAGGTTAGATCTTACGCTTGTCCGATGCATCCCGAAGTTACCTCCAATCGGAGAGGCAGGTGTCGAAAGTGCGGTATTAGCCTTCGACTCACCGAGGCGCCGCCGCCTTCCGCCACGACCCCGGATGGTCCAATACCCACCAATACACCAGGGACAGATCAGACCTCAACCATCTCTTCAACTGCATTTCCGGATGTTGAAGTGCTTGATCAGAACGGGAAGCGTTTGAAGTTTAGAAGTGATCTCGTCAAGGACAAGACGGTCGCCATTAACTTCATCTTCACGACTTGTACCGCTATTTGTCCGGCATTGACGGCAACCTTTCGAAGGGTTCAACTACACGCTGTAGCCAAGAAGATTCCGGTGCAGTTGATTTCCATCAGCGTGGACCCAACCACGGACACACCTGAAAGGCTGCGTGAGTTTGCAGCGAAGTTTAAGGCAGGACCCGGCTGGACCTTTGTGACCGGCGACAAAACGGCAATCGACTCAATCCTTCAATCGATGGGGACCGCGGTCGCCGTTAAAACTGATCACACACCAGTGGTACTAATCGGCAATGACCGGAAGAACTATTGGACCAGGACCTACGGCTTATCTTCGCCCACCAATCTGGTCCTGATCATTTCAAAAGTAGCCGGCAAGTAATTCAGCGGACTTATTAACGGCGATCAACCGAAGAACGTTTCTGGGCTTTTGGACTCGTTTGGCGGCTCGACAACTTCGCGGGCCGGCGTGCGCTCGGTAAGAGGGAACTGCGGTTCGGTCAAAGGCTCTGGCAGCAAGCCGATGCGTCTAGTTCGCAACCATTTGGTCGAGACCTCACCAACCAGATCGGCCCGCACCTCAAGACACTTAACAGAATCCGGCAGCGCTCGAACTTCGGCGCCGTCATCTGACCGAGGCATCGTTAAGCTAGCGATTAACGATGCCTTAATCATTTCCTATCGGTGCGAGCAGTGAACAAACCAGCGCGACTGGATTAAGCGAATGAAGGCAACGCCCTGGATCCCTCCAAACCGCCCCAATGACACTAGGGCCCCACCCGAGAACGGGACTCAAAGGGAATTAAGTCTCAATATATTTGTTGCGTCTGATAATACATATTATGTACGCTGTTACGCTGTTACGCGGTGACGGTGGAATTTAGCCTTGATAACGGCTTTTAATCCAGCAAAGCACACAGCCACAAACTCCCATCCTTGCGACTCGAGGAAGTTGGCCGTCTTCTCTCGAACCATACTGAAACTGAGATTCCTACTTGGGTTTTGATTGGGGATGATCGCCAGGATTGTGTTTTTCAAGCGGAAAATCTACGGCTTATCGAGCGAGCAAAGCAAGTAAACGGAAAGTTTCTCATCCGGTGTATCCTGTTCTTAACTTCGCAACCAGCGGGCTATGGGCCCGCGCTGTTCCGCAAGCTGTGGAGGCTTCCTTGACACTCCGGAAGGCTGACTGTTACATTACGCGGTCTTTTTGCAACAATTCAGTCCTAGTCATACAAAGGAGCCTACTTGAGCACCGAATCAGGTTTTTTATTCACGTCCGAGTCTGTCACTGAAGGCCATCCCGACAAAATTGCCGACCAAATATCAGACGCGGTACTCGATGCCGCTTTGCGCGAGGATCCAACCGCGCGCGTCGCTTGTGAGACTCTGGTTACCACCGGCCTGGTCGTCATGGCCGGCGAAATCACCACCAAAGCCCAGATCGACTACGGCAAAGTAGCTCGCGAAACGATTCGCGAAATTGGCTACACCCGCGGCAAGTATGGCTTTGACTGCGACACCTGCAGCGTGCTGTCGGCCCTCGATCGCCAGTCTCCTGACATTGCCATGGGCGTAGACACCGGCGGCGCCGGAGATCAGGGGCTGATGTTCGGTTTTGCCTGTACGGAGACTCCTGAGTTGATGCCCTTGCCGATTCAGCTGGCTCACTTGCTTTCGCGCAGACTTTCGGCAGTGCGAAAATCGGGCGACCTGCCTTATCTTCGTCCCGACGGCAAATCGCAGGTCACAATCGAATATCGCGATGGACGTCCTTTTCGCGCGAGCGCAATCGTTATCTCGTCGCAGCACGCTGATGACGTGACCAACGAAAAGCTGCGCGCGGAGATCGAGGAGCAAGTGATCCGGCACACCGTCTCGAGCGAGTTGCTCGACAACGAAACCAAGATTCACATCAACCCTACCGGTCGATTTGTAACCGGTGGTCCTCAGGGTGACGCCGGCCTGACCGGTCGCAAGATTATTGTCGACACTTACGGCGGCTACGCGCCCCATGGTGGCGGAGCATTTTCCGGCAAAGACCCGACGAAGGTTGATCGCTCAGCAGCCTACATGGCTCGTTACGTCGCGAAGAATATCGTGGCGGCTGGTCTCTCCGATCGCTGCCTGGTCCAACTTGCTTACGCGATCGGCGTCGCCGAACCCGTCTCGGTGATGGTCGACACCAAAGGAACTGGACGAATCAGCGAAAACGCGCTGGCGAAGCTGGTGCGAGACAATTTCGACTTAACGCCGGCCGGAATTATGAAGCAACTTGATCTTCGCCGTCCTATTTATCAGGCGACGGCCGCTTATGGCCATTTTGGACGCGAAGACGAAGGCTTCACCTGGGAAAAAGCTGACAAGGCTGAGTCGCTTCGCGCCGCTGCCGGAGTTTAATGCTGCGAGTGTTCCGCAGTTAACTTTAGTTTTCATATTCAAAAAAGGATGATGTCGTAAATGAGTGCAACACCCTCGCTCGAGTTTGACGTTAAAGACATTGGCCTGGCCACTCAAGGCAAGCAGCGAATTGAATGGGCCGAACGCGAAATGCCGGTCCTGCGGTTGATCCGCGAACGCTTCGGCGCTGAAAAACCACTGATGGGTGTGAAGCTGGTTGCTTGCGCACACATCACAACTGAAACCGCAAATCTCGCCCGCGCCCTGCAAGCAGGCGGCGCAGAGTCGGTTTTGATTGCCTCCAATCCCCTTTCCACTCAGGATGACGTTGCGGCTTCGCTCGTCTCCGATTATGGAATTCCGGTTTATGCGATCAAGGGCGAGTCTACCGAAACTTACAACCGGCACGTTCGCACCGCGCTCGATTTTCATCCTGAAATAATTATTGACGACGGCTCGGACGTGGTCGCCACACTCCTTAAGGAGCGGCCCGATCAGGTCAAGGAACTGATCGGATCGACTGAGGAAACTACCACCGGGATCCAGCGGCTGAAAGCAATGGAGACGGCCGGCGTCTTGAGTTTTCCGACTATCGCGGTCAACGATGCGCAGACCAAGCATTTCTTTGATAACCGCTACGGCACCGGGCAATCAACTCTGGACGGCATCATTCGCGCTACCAACATTCTGCTGGCAGGCAGAAACGTTGTCGTGGTCGGCTACGGCTGGTGCGGCAAGGGCGTGGCGTTGCGTGCGCGCGGTATGGGCTCAAACGTGATCGTCACTGAGATTGATGCGATCAAGGCGGTTGAGGCAGTGATGGATGGCTTCCGAGTGATGCCGATGGCTGAAGCGTCGTCAATCGGCGACATCTTCATTACCGTCACCGGCAATCGTCACGTGATCGATCGTGAGCACTTCGAACGGATGAAGGACGGCGCGCTCGTTTGCAATAGCGGCCATTTCGATCTCGAACTCAATCTGGTTGCTTTGCGCGAATTGTCCGCAGACGTCGAGCGCGTCAGACCATTCGTTGAAGAGTATGCTCTGAAATCCAACGGCAATCGCGTGATGGTTTTGGGTGAAGGCCGGCTGATTAATCTGGCCGCCGCCGAAGGCCACCCGGCCAGCGTGATGGATATGAGCTTTGCGAATCAGGCGCTGTCGGTTGAGTACCTGGTCAAGAAGAAGGGCAAACTAAAACCCGGCGTGCACCTGCTGCCTAAAGAAGTCGATACCGAAATCGCGAGCCTTAAGCTAAGAGCGCTCGGTCTTGCGATCGACACGCTGACCGCCGAACAGATCGAATACATCGGCAGCTGGGAAACCGGAACCTAAACTTGCCACAGGTAAATTAAACAATCGCAGAGGCAGGAAGGTCGCATGACTTCCTGCCTTTGCTTTGTTTAAGGTGCCAAACTCAGAAATCGAAAGGCTGGCTCAGGACCGCCTTCCGACTCAGACTACTGACTCTCTTTAAGTGCGAACTCTGGTCAGGAAGTAAGTTCCCAGCGCGGCAAAGATCACCGGTGGCGACCACGCAGCAACCTCAGGCGGCAGCAGACCGTGATTGCCGAGTTGCTGGAAGCCGCCGCCGATGCCCCAGTAGGCGACACTGACGCCGACTGCCACGCACAGCGCGACAATCGCTCCGCGTCTCCCAAACGCCAGCGCCAGAGGCATTCCGATAAACGCCATCACCAGCACGCTGAAGGGATTCACATATTTGCGTTGCAGGGCCACTGCGAGCGCGGAGCACATCGGTGCCGCGCTGTTTCGCCGCTTGAGATAACTGCTTTAACGCCAAGCACGCTTAACTGAGAAGGCTTATCGACAGTGGGCCTGAAGACTTGCGGCGAATCGATTCCCGTCAGAGGGCAGTTCCGGAAGCATTTCCCGCTGCACCGTCATCCCTCCATCGCCGACCAGACTAACTGTTCTCGGCTTCCTTCACCAGCATCTGGTCGACTTTGGTCCAGGTTCCCAGTCGTGCCGTTGACCACTCGCTTCAGGTGCATGCCTTCAGCGTCCAGCTCGTAGATAGTCGGTTCGATCAATGAGCCGGGCTGTTCATCAAACTCATATGAGTAGAGTCGCCGGTCTTCAATTGACGCCAGCCACTGACGACCAGCTTCCGGTTATTGCCCGCGGCTGGCCGCCTCTGATTCGAGTTCTGAGAGCCTCCTGCTTTACATTCGCTGAAGGCATCACGTGCTCCTGCACCAGCCACGTGCCCGCTCCAATCGCCACCGCAAACAGCAAGCCTGGCATCATTAGCCGGTAAACACTCTGACCCGAGGCCCACCAGGCGATGGCTTCGCTTCTCGCGCGCAAGCAGCGCGTAGGTGATGAGCACTGCCACCAGCATCGTCGCCGGAAATAGTTCGACCGCCACCAGCGGAAGCAGGTAGAGCAGATACCTGGCAACCACGCCGGCCGGCACCCTGATTCGCGCCGATGAAACGCCAGAGTTCAAACAAGGTAAAGATGACGAAGATCGAAACCAGCGACACGAAGGCCGACGAGAAAACTTGATGACAGCGTCTGGAAGAGACTGGTGTCCAGCAAACTGGGAAAGCCGGATCGACCAGCGCCCAGAGTATGCTCCTGAGCAAGCGCGCTGGCCGGTCCTCCGGTTGTCTTCGGCCGGCTGAAATCGCCTGGCGCAAGATCGAGACGCGGAAGACTGTCAAACGCCAGCAAGGCCAGACTCAGCAGCAGCATCACTGCGGTCGCCATCCACTGACCGACGATTGCAGACACCGTGCCCGTTCGCGCCAGCGATTCGCCCAACAGTGAAATGAGGTAATAGACGACCACCACCGCGAGCGAGAGCAAAATTCCAATTCCCCGCCCTCCTCGTCTCACCCGCATTCCCAACAAACCGCCGAAAGAGCGAAAAAACAAACGGAGCGGCGGAAAGCGCCAGTTTGCGCTGCAACGTCCTCTCGGCTTCCCTTCTCTCAGACTCAGACTCAGACTTCGCTTGCCGCCGTCAGGTCTCTCCAATCCAGCTCTTCCACCTGCACTTCTTTCTTGCTCAAACTTTCCAGCAAATCGGCCCGTCCGGTATCGATCGACAATCTGCAGCTGGTCCAAACGCTCAACCACATAGGAGCGTTCGCTCGCGTGCGGCCGAAGGCATCTTCATGGCCACCGCGTCGCTCAAGACCAGTTCAGATTTGTCGTCGCGATGAATCGATTCGTCCGCCCCTCGCGGTAACGATCCTGGTGGAGCCGTCCTTCTGTTCATGGGCATAGATAAAGACACGGCCCCAGGTGCCCAGGGCCTTGTCACCGTCGCGCACGTAAATTACGTATCCAGGTATTTCGGTATTAAAGGTGCGCGGTTCGACGGGCGACTCGAGCTTTCGCAGGGCGCCCTGCAAGACTGCCCGCCGTAGATCCCGTGCGGCCTCAGGCGCTTCCTTCAGATGCAGAAACGCAGTCGCGCCGCTGGCGAGCAAGCCAATCGCGAGGGCCGGCCACAAGAGCGTCCAGGTGCCGACACCCGCCGCTCGAATCGCGATGATTTCGCTGTCACTGCCCATGCGCGCAAACCCGATCACGATTCCGGCGAGCACCGCCACGGGAAGCGTCATTATCAGTACACTGGGAAGCAATGCGGCAGCGATTTCACCGGCCAGCGTGAGTGGCAGGTCGGCGTAGAGCGCGAGTTCGGCGAAGCGGCCGGTTTGCTGGGTGAACAGGATCGCCGTCAGAGAGCACCAGCGAAAGCAACGCGTAAGGCAGAGCGCTCTTGACTACATATATCGGAGATGAGTTTTCCTGCGTATGACATTAAGGATCGAGCTGTCCATTTGCGACTACTGCAAGGTTGGCCTCAAACGCGGTTGCTTCTCCAGCACTCGGCCAATTAGTTGATGTGTTAGCTCAGCCATTTCGCGGTGAATAGCGGCCGGAACCTCATGTGATTCCTGAACAAATGAATGCGGAGGCAGCTTTTGGGTAGCGCGAAGTTGTGTCTGAAGTCGTCCGCGATAACGATCTCCCGACGCCCCGACTGCATTCGCGACAACGAAATACCGAGTCGATCCCCACGTACGCCAGCTCCGTTTCGCTCAAACTCGCGGTGACACTCGCCGCAGACGTCTAACGTCCGGCAGATAGCCTTCCAGCTTGAGCAGCCAGACTTCGAAATACCTCAGAATCGTCTGCAACTCCGTCTGCGATTCGGAAACTGCCGCCAGACAAGCCTTGACCATCCGGTAAAGCTTTTCATTAGCTTCATATGGCGGGGAAAACTCGATCACCAGATCGCCCATGTAGGCCAGGCCGGCCAGTGTGTCGGGATCGCTGGATAAATGGAAATACGATTCCAGAATGTCTACCTGGCCAAGTGAGACGAGCTCCTGATTTTCCTTGTGATAGTAGGTGATCTTCGCGAGGGTGAACGGTTCAAGCGCCGCGCCAAACCTGCTCTTGAGTTTTCTGCATCCCTTGGCAACTCCGCGAATTAAGCCGGCCTGACGAGTCAAACAAACAACTATCTTATCTGCTTCGGCAAAGTTGTATGTTCTTAGGATTAGCGCTTCAGTCTCCTGCAAAGCCATTCGCTTACACCGACCTCACATCAGAACCGCCTGGCGGCAGTTGGTTTTCACGGGGATCCGAAAAGTGCCCCGCCCGCTTCTTGCAGACGGTCGATCAAAAAGGCCAACCTGCCGCCGCGCCATGCTAGAAAGGAAGAAAGTAAAGTATCCACCCCAGAACCATTCCAATCACCAGGAACTCAACAAACACTTTAAGTCCATACAGCAGGCGGTCCCGAGATGATTCTTTGGCGACCACGCCAAAGACCACCGCCGCTGCAACAGCAAACGCCGTCATCACCAGGAAATGTCTCACGACTTCCTCCCTGCTGCGATATCAAACGCGTCAAGCATCGAAAGGTAATTGAGCAGTCCCGCCACGATCAGAAAAGTCCAGCCAAACTCGTAAGTCGGCAGCGCCGCGCTCTGAATGTCCTCCGAGAACCCGATATCCATGAACCAGGGCACTATATAAAGGAGACCGACGCCAAGATTTCCAATCATCGGAGGAATACGAAGGAGCGATCCGTCGTAGTCAAAAAGGTGTCCACCCATGGCAAAGCCGAGGATGAAACAAGCCCAGACCGCGCCTCCAAGCAGCAACGCCCTCCACAGTTTCCCTTGAAGCAAATGACCCAGCCCCGGAACCAGCCAGCCGGCAGTTCCCATTAACCAGGCTCTGGCCGGAGCCGACTGCTGTTCTGTTTCCAACTCAACCTTACTCAAATCCACCTCCATTGCTTTCAACACAACTAACGTAAAGTTTTACCTTAACGTCGATTCTGAAACTAAATCATCAGCGAGCTGCCGCTTTCTTGCGACCTAACACTTGACGTTAACGGTCGGCGCCACGACTTCTCAAGGTTCACTTCAACAACTAGTACAAAAGATAACTGTCTCGCATCCTGGTAAATTCCTTTAAGCGCTCGCTCCAGCCGTCCTCGAGGGATTCGATTGTGCCGCCTGCTTCAATAGCTCGCCTAATGCTTGAGGTTCCGGCGATCACGTCAAACGGATTGCGATCGTAGACGTATTCGTAAGGCGGTTCCTTCCAACGGAAGTCATCCCGATAAAGATCGTAGGCCACCTTAACCATGTGCAGTCCTGCCGTTACCGGTTCAAACTCATCTCGATTCAACACGTGGATCTGCACTCCTCCACAACTAACGTCCCCGTGCTTTTGAAAGGTAGGCCGAAAGATGCAGCTTCGGAAGTACACGCCGGGCAGACTTCAAATCGTTGAGCTTGCGCGCGTAGAGCTCGGGGTCGATGTAAGGTGCGCCGACCAGTTCAAATGGTCGCGTGGTTCCCCGCCCTTCCGATAGTTGAGTTCCCTCGAAATGTACCGTCCCGGGAAACACGGTAGCAGAGTCCGGCGTCGGAATATTGGGCGAAGGCATCACCCAGGGGGTGTCCGTCTGGTCCAACCAATGCGAGCGTTCCCACCCGTCCATCGTTACGACCTCAAGATCACATCTGATGCCGAAGTGATCATTGAACAGCCGCGCCAATTCCGCCAGCGTCATCCCGTGCCGAGTCGGAGTTTCATACTGGCCGACGAAAGATGCCTGCTCCGCCTCCAGCACGTTTCCGGCCACCTGAATACCGTTGATGGGATTGGGGCGATCGCAGACTATGACGCGTTTTCCCAAACGTTTCGCCGCGATCATCGCATTTGCCATCGTGTAGGCAAATGTATAGATGCGACAACCCACGTCCTGCATGTCAAACACGAGCACATCGACGTCACGAAGCATGTGCGTCTGTCGGCTCACGGGTTTCACTATAAAGAGAATGTATTGGCAGCCCAGTTTCGGAGTCCACCGTGTGCTCAGTCTCAATCATGTTGTCCTGAACGTCTCCGCGGATTCCATGCTGGGGGCCAAACAGCGCAGTTAACTCGACGTGGGGATGACCGTGAAGAATATCCGCCGCGTGTCGAAAGCCGTGGTCGACCGAGGCTTGATTGCAAATTAACCCAACTCTGACGCCTTTGATGAGGGCGCACTTGTTCTTCAAGTAACTTCTCAAGTCCAAGCCTGATTTTGCTTCGATTCATTACGTTGTTTTAAAGCGACTCCCAACCTGATAGTTAATGTATCTCCTCAACTCTAGCCGCAAAGAACAGCCCCGCCGTTCACATTCAAGACTTCTCCGGTGATATGTCGGGCCCAGTCACTGCAAAGGAAAGCGACGGGCGCCGCAATATCCTCGGGAGTTGCAATCCTGCCAACTGGAACTGTCCGGGCAATTTCCGCGCGCTCGCTGCCGCCCCCCAGAGCGTCTCTGGTCATTTCGGTTATCACCCAACCGGGAGCCACCGCGTTGACATTAATTCCCCATCCACCCAATTCTTCTGCCAGCGATTTCGTAAAAGCGATCTGCCCGCCCTTCGATGCGGCGTAGTTAGAGTAGTTGGCTTCACCACGTTGCCCGGCGGTGGACGATAGAATCACAATCTTGCCAAAGCGTTGCTCCTTCATTACTGGAACCACAGCGCGACATACGGTCCAGGTACCTTTAAGGTTTATGTCCATCGTTTTTTCCCACGTCTGTTCCGACATGGAATCGATCGGCGATCCTTCCCAAATTCCCGCATTACAGACGAGAATATCTATGCGGTTAAACCTGTCTTTCGCGAAATCGATTAAACGTTGAGCCTGAGCCATATCTGCAATATCCGCCTGAAAGGCTTCGGCTTCCACTCCCGTTTCACGCGCTCGAGTGACGCTTGCATCAGCCCCCAATCGGTCCTGGCTGTAGTTAACCACGACATGGGCGCCCAGATTCGCAAAAAGCTCAACTACGGCCCGCCCTATTCCACGCGACCCGCCAGTGACAATCGCCACGCGCCCCTCTAATTTCACGTCTTCAAGCTTCACTTCAGATATGGCGGCGCGGCGGCCCTACTCCATGACTACTTCGGTTTCGGGTTCCAGTTCATCGGCTGTCGCTTCAGTTCTATGTTGACGCGCCGCAGAGATGAACCGCGCGAATAGTCCCTGTGAGAGCCGGTCGTTTTTCCAACCCAATTCGGGATGCCACTGCACACCCACAACAAAACGATCCGACCGCGAATCCTCGACGGCCTCGATTAGTCCGTCCGCGGCCCAGGCCGTGGCTACCAGTTCCCTTCCCACTTTTTCGACCGCTTGATGATGATGACTATTGACCAGCGCCTTATCGTCGTCGGCGATCCGGGCCAGCAAACTCGCTGTGGCGAGATCGATTCCGTGCGACGGACGATCGCGCGGCGCGCCCTGCTCATGTTTGATCGCTCCGGTTACCTGGGAAGCAATGTCCTGAATTAAGGTGCCCCCGCGCGAAACATTGAGCACCTGCATCCCGAAGCAGATCGCCAATAGCGGCAGCTTCCGCCTTTCAATCTCTTCCAGAACCAGCAAATCCGTCTGGTCTTTGATTGGCTGCACCGTGCCAAGCTGAGGGTGTGGCTCGGCGCTATACCTGATCGGATCAACATCGGAATCGGAGCCCGGCAATAGCATTCCCGCCAGCCCATCGACGACCGCTGAAATGTAATCAGGATTCGGGATGAGACTGATAAGTACCGGCACTCCGCCCGCGGCCTCGACCGCTTCACTATAATCCCGTCCGAGATAGAAGCGATCTGTCGGCGCCTCGAGTCGCATGGTGATACCGATGCGGGGACGATACTGCCCGGTTTCAATGCTTTTATTCATAGTGCGTCTCAACCGCGAACCATCATATCCTAAACCATAAAGTTACCAGCAATGCCCTTCGCTTGAGGGCCGGCGCGCTACGCACCCGCCAGGCTGGTAAAATTTTCAAAATGCAGAACACTGAGAATAGAGCCGCCTTGACTTGCCTTCCAGCGAATTCCTATAGTGGCCGTTAACAAAATGTCACGAGAAAAATTAAGTATTCGCAGTACGACGGTGCTGCTGGTTCGCAAAGACGATCATGTAGCTATGGCCGGCGACGGGCAGGTTACGCTCGGCGAAACCATCATGAAAGCGAACGCGAAGAAAGTTCGCCGGCTTTACAACGAGACTATTCTGGCCGGCTTTGCCGGCGCTACGGCCGACGCCTTTTCCCTGCTGACCAGGTTTGAAAGCAAGCTCGAGCAGTATCATGGAAACCTCGAACGAGCGGCAATCGAGCTAAGCAAAGAGTGGCGCACTGACAAAGTGCTGCGTCATCTCGAAGCTCTGCTGGTGGTTGCCGACATCAAAACTTCATTCTTGTTATCCGGGAATGGCGACGTGATTGCACCCGGATGATGGCGTTCTGGCAATCGGGTCGGGCGGTTCGTATGCCCTGGCGGCCGCGCGCGCTTTGCAGAAACACACTAACCTCTCGGCCCGCGACATCGCGGTCGAAGCGCTGGGCATTGCCGGCGAGATTTGCATTTACTCTAATCAAAATATTGTAGTCGAAGAACTGTAAACAAAACTGCGGCGCGCGCAAGTCTGGCTTTTGGAATACTGTCGGTAATTGAAATGGTGATTTATTTGGAAGGCGAAATTGATGAAGGAGTCCGGCTGGACGATATGACCCCGCGTCAGATCGTTGCCGAACTCGATAAGCATGTGGTGGGACAACGCAACGCCAAACGCGCGGTTGCGGTGGCGCTGCGAAATCGAATCCGGCGTCAGAAACTCGATCCGGAGATGGCGCGTTGACGTCATGCCGAAGAACATGATCATGATCGGCTCGACCGGCGTCGGCAAAACTGAAATCGCGCGCCGGCTCGCGCGCATGTCAAATTCACCATTTTTGAAAGTCGAAGCGTCGAAGTTTACCGAAGTGGGCTATGTCGGCCGCGACGTCGAAAGCATGATCCGCGATCTGACTGAAATATCCGGTGGACATGACGCGTCAGGAAAAGATTGACGAGATCGCGGAAAAAGCTGAACTAAACGTCGAAGAACAAATACTGGACATTCTGCTGCCGCCTCCGCGCGCTGCCAATGTTTACGACTTTGATCCCACCGCCGCGGAAACGCAGGCGACCCAGAGGCTCTTGATTCAGCCGGCGACTCCTCCGGGAATCGCGCCGAGCAGTTTCAGCGCACGCGTGAAAAGCTACGCAGTCAGCTTCGCAGCGGCAAACTCGACAGCCGCCTGGTTGAAATTGAAATTCGCGAGAAGAACTTTCCGGTAATTGAACTGGCTGGTCCGCAGGGCGTCGAAGAGATGGGCATCAACATGAAAGACATGTTGGGCAATATGTTTCAGGGCCGGACGAAGCGCCGGAAGATGCAGGTCGACGAAGCGATTGAATACCTGATGCAGGAAGAGGAAGAGCGATTGATTGACATGGATCAGGTCGCCCGGGCTGCGATCGAACGCGTCGAGTCATCCGGCATCATCTTTCTCGACGAGATCGACAAGATAGCCGGTCGCGAGTCAGGCCATGGCCCCGACGTTTCCCGCGAGGGCGTGCAGCGCGACATTCTGCCGATAGTCGAAGGCACCACGGTCAACTCGCGTTACGGGATGGTGCGCACGGATCACATTCTCTTCATCGCTGCCGGCGCATTTCACGTCTCCAAACCTTCCGATTTGATTCCCGAATTGCAGGGGCGTTTCCCCATCCGCGTTGAGCTTGAATCGCTGACGGTCGAGGACTTCAGGCGCATTCTGACGGAACCGAAGAACGCACTGATTAAGCAGTATCAGGCGATGATGGCCACCGAAGACGTGATAGTGGATTTTACTGACGACGCGATTGAGTCGATTGCTAACTTTGCGGCCCAGGTAAATGAGCACACGGAAAACATCGGCGCGCGTAGGCTACAAACGATCATGGAGAAGCTGCTCGAGGAGATTAGCTTCGAAGGCCCTGACCTCGAGCCGAAGAATCAGCTGATCGATGCCGCTTATGTAAGGAAGATGCTCGCCGACACCGTCAAAGATCAGGACCTCAGCCGGTACATCCTTTAAGTAACGAAAAGGTAAAAGCAAAGACGCAAAATGCTCAGAGTCAATCGCAATTCTTTTCAAACTTTTACCTTTTGCCTTTTACTCGCTGCCTTGTCGGTTGCCGCTTGCGGCAAACGCCGTCCGCCACTGCCGCCCATCGAACGCGTACCGCAAAGAACAGAAGCCCTTTCGGGCGTGCAACGTGGCAATCAAGTAATTCTTAGCTGGCCGGCTCCGCAGCGAAATGCGAAAGACGAAAGTGTGCAGAGTATTCGGCGCATCGATGTCTACCGCCTGGCGGAAAAACCGCGCGCGCCGCTCAGCCTGACGGAAGAAGATTTTGCCGCTCGCTCTACTTTGATCGGTTCCGTAACTTACGATCAAATCAAGAGCGCAACCGACGATCTTATTTACACCGACACGCTCGAACTCGCCGGCGAACCGGCCCGCTTGCGTTATGCCGTTCGCTACGTTAACGCCTCGGGCCAGCGCGCCGCGTTTTCAAATTTTCTGCTGGTTGAACCTGCGGCCCGGGTGGCCCAGCCCCCAACAATTATCGCAACCGGAAGCGAAGTGACCGAGGAATCGATATGATTACCTGGCAGGCACCAACTTCCAACATCGACGGCTCAACCCCGGTGAATCTGCTTGGCTACAACGTGTATCGCATCGACGAGCCTGAAGATCCCAGTCGGGACATGGGTTCGACGCCGATCAATAGTTCACCCCTGAGCTCGAACGCGATGACGGACAAGAAATTCAAGTTTGGGGATACCTATCGATATTTCGTGCGCTCGGTTTCGCTCGGCACTGAGGGCGCTCAGGTTGAAAGTCTGAATTCAAACATTGTGACGGTATCGCCGCGTGACACGTTCCGGCCATCAGCCCCCACCTCCATCACGATCGCCGCCGCGCCGGGCCGGCTTTCGCTGTTCTTCCCGGCAAATCCGGAAATGGACGTAGCCGGATATAACATTTATCGGTCAACTGATCCTGATCTCCCGAAGGACAAATGGAGCAAACTAAACGCAGAGCTGCTGCTGCGCACCACCTTCCAGGATGAGAAGGTCGAGCCGGGCAAGAAATATTATTACTATCTGGAGGCGGTGGACCAGGTAGGCAATGTTAGTCCGCCATCCGAAGTAGTTTCGGAAACTGTGCCTTAAATTTAACCCTTGAAAGCCCGGCGGATTCTGGCTGGGCGCGCGGGCACGAGGCCCGCATGGAGCGAAGCGAGAAGATCGTGATCATCTGCCGTTTCACAACCAACGACTCTGCCCCGCCACGCTTCGGGTTGATCGCGGGCGATGAAGTTGTCCCTCTCGCCGATGGAGAGACACTTGAATCTTTTCCCTCTCCGCGCACCGGCGCCGCAGTTCCCTTATCGGCGGTATCTCTTCTCGCCCCGGTTGTCCCGTCAAAAATAGTCTGCGTAGGTCGCAACTACAAAGAGCACGCGGCCGAGCTTGGCAACAAGATGCCTGACGAACCCCTCTTGTTTCTCAAGGCGCCTTCAGCCGTTATCGCCGGCGGAGATCCAATCGAGCTTCCGGCTGAGTCGCAGCAAGTGGAACACGAAGGTGAGTTGGGAGTAGTGATCGGAAAGCGCGCGCGCAAGTTAGCGGAGAAAGACGATCCGCTTAGTTACGTGCTGGGATACACCTGCGTAAACGATGTCACGGCCCGCGATCTGCAACGAAAAGACGTGCAGTTTACGCGGGGTAAATCCTTCGAAACATTTTGTCCGGTGGGGCCTTTCATTGTCACGGATTTTGATCCGCTTGATGCTGTCGTCACCACGCGTCTGAACGGAGCGACAAAGCAATCGGGACGCACTGCGGATATGGCATTCTCGGTCCCCTTCCTGATTAGGTACATTGCCAACATCATGACCCTTTATCCGGGAGACCTGATTGCCACCGGAACGCCGGCCGGCGTCTCCCGGATGCAGAGCGGCGACATCGTTGAAGTGGAAGTCGGCGGAATCGGAATCCTGCGCAATCCTATTGTCAACGGTTAAGGACATGCTCAACCGGGGACGCTGTCTTGAGGGTTAAGCGCGCAAACTAGAGTAAGAACCTGGTGTGATAACAACCGGGTTTGGTTCACAGCATATTCGACGGAGGCCTTATGAAATTTTTTCTTGATACAGCAAACTTAAATGAGATCCGGGACGCCGCAAAGTTCGGCATCGCTGACGGAGTCACCACCAATCCATCATTGATCGCCAAGGAAGGCGACGTGGATTTCAAAGAACACATTGCGGCCATATGCGAAATCGTGGCCGGCCCCGTGTCGGCGGAAGTCACCAGCCAGGACACCGAAGGGATGCTACGCGAGGGACGCGATTACGCTGCGATTGCCAAGAACGTGGTCGTCAAGTGCCCGCTAACCCGTGAAGGACTGAAAGCCACGCGCGCGCTCTCGGATGACGGAATCAAAGTAAACGTCACTCTTTGCTTCTCCGCCGGCCAGGCCATCATGGCCGCCAAAGCCGGCGCATCGTTCATCAGCCCGTTTATCGGCCGGCTCGATGACATTGGCGAAGACGGTCTCGTTTTGCTGCAAAGCATCATCGACATCTATCGTAACTACGAATGGAAAACTGAAGTGCTTGCGGCCAGCATTCGTCATCCAATTCACGTGATCGAGGCCGCTCGCATGGGCGCAGACATCGCCACGATGCCATTCAAAGTGATCGACCAATTGTTCAATCATCCGTTGACCGATAAAGGTCAGGCACAGTTTCTGGCTGACTGGCACAAGAGCGGACGGAAGTAAGTTACCCGGGTAAAGACTGGAAGTCTTGAAAAACCAGCAACTCACCAGGGGCCGGATCGAAGTTCAGGCCTGTAAGTACGACGGGCGTATCCATCGATCATGGACAGCGGATCTCCTGCACCAGGACGGTCCGTTGATCCTCCTCGATGCGAAGTTCCTGGACGAGATCGTTCATGACTCGTTAGGGACCATAGCCGCCGGCACGCACAGTCTCGAGTACTACTGGCTCGATCGCTGGTACAACGTTTTTCGCTTCGCGGAACCCAACGGCGACTTGCGAAACTATTATTGCAACATCAACCGGCCGCCCACGTTTGATGGGAATACGCTGAGTTACGTGGATCTGGACCTTGATATTCTGGTCGCCCCCGACCTCTCATACCGTATACTCGACCGTGAAGACTTTGAGAGAAACGCCGAAGAGTATGCTTATCCGGCGGAGGTGCAAACGGGCGCACGACGAGCGGTGGAACAGGTTGTAAACCTGATTGAGGCCAGACATTTTCCTTTCAATACTATGTAATTCTCACTTGTCGCAATGTGAATAGCCCATGACGAAACAGCAGCCCAAACAATCCAAATCAAAACTCGAGATCCTGAAAGAACGCTCGCTCGCGGCCCAGGCCGGCGGCGGCGCTGAGCGCATCGAGAAACAGCATGCGGCGAACAAGTTGACCGCTCGCGAGCGCGTCGAGTTTCTTCTTGACGAAGGACAGCTTTGAAGAGTTTGACAAGTTCGTCGTGCACCGCTCCAAGGACTTCGGATTGGACCAGCAACTCTATCCGGGCGATGGTGTAATCACCGGTTACGGAGAGATCGATGGCCGGCGCGTACTCGTGTTTGCCCAGGACTTCACTGTCTTTGGTGGATCCCTTTCGGAAACGCACGCGGAAAAGATCTGCAAGGTGATGGATCTGGCCATGAAGGTCGGCGTTCCGATCATTGGCATTAATGACTCCGGCGGCGCACGCATTCAGGAAGGCGTGGTGAGTTTGGGCGGCTATGCCGATATCTTTTTGCGCAACACGCTTGCCTCGGGCGTTGTGCCGCAGATCAGTTGCATCATGGGTCCGTGCGCCGGGGGTGCGGTTTACAGTCCGGCGATCACTGATTTCAACATCATGGTTAAGGACACGTCGTACATGTTCATCACCGGACCTGACGTGATTAAGACGGTAACGCATGCCGACGTAACCAAAGAAGAACTTGGCGGCGCGATCACGCACAATCGCACTTCGGGCGTGGCTCACTTCGCGGCCGACTCTGACGAGCATGCTCTGCAGGATGGTGCGCGAACTTCTCTCATTTATACCCTCAAACAATCTTGAAGACGCGCCGCGTCTTAACCCAACCGATGCTCCGGATCGCATTGAACCGAAGTTGAACACAATCGTCCCCGACGCTTCGAATCAGCCTTACGACATTCGCGATGTTATTCATCCGATTGTTGACGACGGCTACTTCTTTGAAGTGCAGCAACTTCACGCGCCAAATATTTGCGTCGGTTTCGCTCGTCTCGATGGACGGTCGGTGGGCATCGTCGCCAATCAACCGGCGTTTCTTGCCGGCGTACTCGACATTGACGCCTCAGTGAAGGCCGCCCGCTTCGTTCGCTTTTGTGACTGTTTCAATATTCCGCTGATTACGTTTGAAGATGTGCCCGGTTTCCTTCCCGGCATTTCCCAGGAACACGGCGGCATCATTCGGCATGGCGCAAAACTTCTCTATGCGTTTGCCGAAGCAACCGTGCCGAAGGTAACGGTGATTACGCGCAAGGCCTATGGCGGCGCCTATTGCGTCATGTCTTCTAAACACATTCGCACAGACATTAACTTCGCGTGGCCGTCGGCTGAGATTGCGGTGATGGGCGCCGAAGGCGCGGTTGGGGTTTTGTATCGCCGGGAAATTAGTGAGGCCAAAGGATCAAGACGCGGCTCGACGCGCGCGCATCGTAGAACTTGAAGACAAGTTTGCCAGTCCCTACGTTGCCGCCGAGCGAGGCTTCATCGACGAAGTTATCGAGCCCGCGCTGACCAGACCAAAACTAATCCGCGCGCTAGCGCTACTGGAAAACAAGCGCGACACGAACCCGCCCAAAAAGCACGGCAACATCCCGCTATAGACCCTATTCGCTGCAAGTTAGAGGTAGAAGATTTGACGTGGAAGATCTTGACAAAAGATCCCGTCGTCACTAGATTCACCCAACTTACGATCTACCCTTATACCAAAGGCGGCTTGCCGCCAGAAGGAGACTTTATGAACATTACCCTCCGCCGCGCGGGCCTCGCGGGCTCCCTACTTGTGATCTTTGTTCTGCTGCTTATCCCGATCTCCCAGTTCGCTGCCCCTTCCGCCCCTCCGGGCGTTCTTGAGGCCTGCATCAACCCCGGTAATGGTGGGATGCGGCTGGTGGATTCCAGCGAAGCTTGTCACAACAACGAAACACGGATTAGCTGGAACGTTACCGGCCCACCGGGACCAGCGGGTCCGACTGGATCAACCGGTGCGACCGGAGCGACTGGAGCCACCGGAGCAACTGGGACCGGCGGGCCCCCCCGGACCTTCTTCCTCTGCTGGGCCACCGTACGTATGGATCTGCACGCCGGGCCATCTTCCGAGCGCCGGCACCGGTCCCCTAAACTATATGTACGTATTTAACGGCGGAACTGTGGCAGCCAATGTCGGAGTAAATTTCCTGGACAGTACCGGAGGAAATCTCGCCGGAGTTACCGTCCCGGGCTCGGCGCCCGCAACGACCTACCCGGGCGAAGCTGGCGCGACGACTGTCTCTTTGGCAGCGGCGAACACCAGAACCCTTGAATGGACATTGCCCCAAACTTCGCCCGATGAATTCACTAACGTAGTTTACTCAATCCGCGTGACGTCGGATCAACCGGTTGTCGTCGGAACAAACATGAGTTTCAGTGGCTACCATCCGGTTCCTTGCAGCCTCCTGGCGAAGTAGCGTTCATCAGACGCTGAAAGAAAAAGGGCCCTGACCGTCAGGGCCTTTTCTCTTGACGCAAGTCAGCTTTTCTTTGCTCATGAACACCGGAGGTGCGGCAGAGGGTAGCCAGTGGCAAGCGCGTAGCGCGCGGCCGCTGGTGGCGTGTATAAAACAAGACCCCGGGTTCACTCTCGCACCTATTCGGCAGGCGGTTTCCGTTCGTGCAGAACAGAGAGATACGCGTTCCATGGACCAACTGCCGTGGTGTATACCTTCGCCATCACCCTCGCGATCTGACCAACGTGATCGAGATCATGGACCACCCACGTCGCCAGCAGCTGTCCCAGCGTTACTTCTCCGAGTTCCGGATGCATTCCCTTCCGGTGCAGATCTTCACGCGTTACTTTCATCTCCAACAGCGTGGCGATGTTATCGCGACGCAGAGCGGCGAACTCCGCCAGCAATTCGCTCAGACTCTTCCCCTCGCTATCAGAAAACTGCGCCGTCCGGTCAAACTTGTCGAACGGACGCGTCTCACCCGCGAGGATATGGCGCGCGCGCGGAATCCAGTCTGTAAGCTCGCCGTGGATCAGATGACCAATCACATCGTAGGGCGACCACGTGTCTGCTCCTTCCGTCGCGGTTATCCAGGTGTCAGGCAATCCCTCGAGTAATGCTGCGAGACTTGACGGCGTGCGCTCGAGAACCTTGACTGCATCACTAAGGTCAAATTCGGTTTTGCTCATAGAAGTCACCACTGCGCTGACCATGCAGTATTCGCGCTCGCTGAATAAAACTATTTTCTCATTACTTAACGTTGGAAAAGGATTCTTCGTTAACCTGGCCCGGTATTATTTTGGCCGTAAAATAACTTTCCGCACGCGCCGGGCTCCCGGCCACTCGCCGCAACATCACGATCTGACCAACATGAGTCAGGGCATCGCCGACTGGCCCTTGAATGAGTTTCTCGATTGGGCAGGCCAGCGGAGCGCCCGACTCCAGATAAGCATCCAAGCTCTCGACCGCAGAAAAGAATCGTGACACCTCCTCGCCCCATGGCAAAGGGGAGGAGCTAAGATTTACCAAGTCTCCCTTTAGCAGATGCAGAGATCCTACGAGCAGATCTCCGATGTGAGCCAGGATTTCCCCTGCGGCGCGCACATCTTCACTGATGCGAAGCGCGGCGAAGTCCAACGGCGCACCCGATACGGCCAGGCCGCCGCGATACGCCACCGTCGCGACCATATGGCGCAACATATCCCGGCTCAGATCTTCTGACAAAACAACCTCGCTTTCCGGCAATAACATTCATTGATCCGAGAGCAGCCTAACGACCTCTAGGGCGCCGGCTCAAACGTCGAGACGTTCGCCACCCGCACCCACTTAGCACCCAGTTTTTCGTACGTCATAATGCCGGCATAGATAAACTGCTGCTCGGCCTCTTTGCCGGCCCCGTCCCTCTGCGTCCGCCGTGACCGGAGCCGAGTAATCATCCAGGCCATGCTTCCATCCTTCGAGACACGGATTATCGGCTCCTCCAGGTCGTTCCACTCGTGATATTTCACGCCCCTGAAATACTCTGTGAATCGCTTGCGCGCCTCCGTTTTTCCGTCGCGGTGAATCTTCCCTGCGCTCACGGCAATCATCTCTTCGGACGAATCCGCCAGCAACGTCTCTACGTTTGTCTTGAAGTGGGCCTCACGATCGGCCCTGTGTAATCGCAGTAGTTCGGCTTTTTCCGCCTGTAGGTCGACTCGGTTTTGGCAGTCTGCGGACGCTGACAAGCCGACGAGGATAAGAACGAGAGCAACGAAAACTTTCACAACCTATTTCCTCCTGAGTCCATTAGAATTTATCGCTATCGCTACCCGAAGCCGTCGAACGCCCGGCATTTACCTCCGCCTCAGACAACGTTCGCGAGATTCAACCCTTTGTGGCTTTGGCCTCCTTTGCCGATTCGACTCCTTCAATAGCCACCCGATCGGGCGGAGTTTCATGCGTTATGTTGAGTAATTGTTCATGAAGCTAATGTCTGCTGATCGAGCCTGCCTGCGAACGTCTGGCATCATCGAGCCAACGCGCGGCAACGAAACGGCCGTTCACGGACATCTCTTCCGCTGGGATGCTTTCTCAATGTACGACACCGCGTCGGGCGTCTTGCAGGAAGTGTCACCGTGATCTACCTCAACCCTGCCGACGCGCTTCGCTATTGCGATTGCTTTCTTTCGGAGAGTCGGCTTGAAGACGCCAATTGAAATCAGAGCGCCGTTCATTGCGTAGCGGGCCCAATTCGGAGAGCGGTGAATCCCCTTTTCGATCGTCGCCAATATTTTCTCGGCGTCCGCATCGCTGATCGACTCCGGATCGTTCTTCAAGCGGACTCCGACGATTCCGTACCCAAGTTCGCGATGAGATTCTTCTTTTGACTTCATCCATGCGCGCATTGTCGCGTCGGCAATGCAGCTACGAGCGAACAGATCCGATAGGTAGCAGCCGAGGAAACGAACCGATCCGTCCTTGACCAGGGCGTCAGCGTCGGCACGTGAAATTCTCGCCGGGTCGGCGATCAAGAGGGCAAGGATGCGCGCCTCGGCGTTTCCCGTGTTCCAGAGATTCATTGCGAGCGCGTGGTCGACTTTGATCTGCTTCCTGATCTTCGCGATCTCGGAGGTCAACACGCCGTATACGTTCTCGCCGCATTCGTAGCGCTTGTAGGTCGCAGCCGTTTGCGGTTTTCCCAGTGTCTTGAAAGTTGCCAGAATGTCCGCAGCGTTCATATCGTCTCCTTTGTCACTAATGCTGTAGCGTAGCGAATGCCGACTACGCTACGCTTCAGCGGCGGCGATGGCGGTACACCGATACGTGCGTACTCGCGTCTGGAGTATAGGGCGCACCGACCCAGTTCGCCCACCGAGTTCCAAGCTCCAGTCCCGCGGCTTGTGCCAGGGAATCGAGCCTATCCACACTTTGGTATAAGAGTCGGGCTTCGTACTGTCGCATCCCTTGCGCAGTGCTTACTTCATGCTGGTAGCTCACCACCTGTTCATCGTCCGTACCGTCTGCCTCACCCGGACCTGGAGCATAGGCCTCCACTACAAACACTCCTGCGTCGCTGAGCATTTCTCTGACATTAGAAAGGCAGCGAGACTGCAAAGCTCGGGTCTCGAGCAGGAACAGAGTATTTACGAGTACGAAGATCAGGTCGAAGCGCTCCGTCAGCCGCACGCACGAGAAATCACCCTCGATAACGCGAATTTCTGCTGCGCCGCGCTTCACCGCGAAACGATCGAGCATCGCACGTGAGGACTCAATGCCGACCAGATGAGAGCAGTAATTGCGCAATGCGAGAGCGGTTCGGCCAGTACCGAGACCCAACTCAAGGGCCGAACCACCAGCCACGAGCCGGCCAAGTGCTCGAACAGCGTTGGAGTTTGGAGGGCCGTAGAGATCGTCATAGAATTCGGCGCAACCGTCACCGTAGTCCGACATTTATCACCTCGAATAACAAACCCCGTTTCGGCAATGTTTGCCTCCTCCATTCCGTCTCGCGAAGATCAGGGCTGCACCATGCCTGTGCCTTGCGTTGTTTGTGGCTTTGAAAATTGATGTCGCGTCGGCAATTACTACGGCACACGCACGATGCGAACTTTTCCGTTAAGAGTTTTAAACCGAGTCGATACTAGTTTGACGATTTTCCAGCTTGCCAAATCATCAGCTTTCGAAACTTTGACGATCTCCTCCGCCAAAAGTTAGTCGTCGGTAGTGCTGGAAGATTTCGTGCGCCTTATGACGAGTTGAAGTAGCGACGGCCAAGTCTTGCGCATGAACGCTCTTCGCGGTCGGGGTGCCTGCCATTGTTTTGGGCGGGATGTTATATTAACGCGAAATATTTGCCGCGCAAAAATGTTCGCATGTCTCGCACAGTTTCATCTTGTCTTGCAATCGCGGCTCACCTGCAACCAACTGTTCGGCTTGTTTTCATTTTGGATTCGCTGCCTCGGCGATTCTGGTTGGCTTTTCACCCTTATCCTCAAACGCTTTCAAGTCGTCCGCAGCTTTTGTGGGAGGCCGGTCCTTGAGCAGCAGCAAAATGTGCGCAGTGCGCCTTCTTGATTCTTATCAGCATACACAAGCCATTCTTCTCTCTCAGCGAAACCATTGAAACAGAAATCAATTCTGTTGGTTATTGTGATGACTGATTCTAAATCTCGCTTCCAGGCCTCTTTCACTCTAAATGTTACATTCTCTGTGTAGTCGCCATTATCCTTGTCAGGGGACGTTTTTCGAATCTCATTACTTCCCCAATGAACACGGTGTCAGCAAGTTTAAATTCATTGTGAGGAGTGATGTCTCTGTAAGCTTTGGCACAGGTGCACTGGGCAAAGCCTTCGTTTGCTCCAGAATAGAACAAACCGAGAAAGACAATCGTCAGGATTGCTTTTCTCATATTAGGCAGTTTCTGATCGAGACGAGGAAGCTAAACGCTTCAGCTGCGGCGCGCGACGAGCATTCAGGCCGAAGGAACAAGGACACTTGGGGGATTTCCTAACGCGCCTTCGGCCGAAGGTTGTTAGGCAGCGTGCGGCATGCTTTGGAGGAGAGCCCCGATTTCCTCCGTCGTGCGGACCCAGCCGAACGCGATATTGAAGGTCTCGAGACTCGCCTGATGCATCGATTCGCTTAGAGTGGTACACCCGTCGCTGACCATGATCGTTTTGAATCCTCGATCGGCCGCTTCTCGCGCAGTAGTCGTGACACATACGTCACTCGACACTCCCGTCATCACAACGCTCTCGATATGGTGTTGGTGAAGGTATTGCTCAAGGTCTGTTGTGGCAAAGGCTCCGGCAGAAAGTTTATTGAGCACCACCTCGCCCGGCAGTGGCTTCAACGCATCGTCGATCTCCCAACTCGCGTCGCCGACCGGAGGCCAGATGCGTTTTCCCAAAGTGGCCAACCCGAGTTCGTCGAACGATCTGAGCCAGCAGGGCAGGTCATGTCCGTCTCCTGTCTTCGTTCCGACTGCGGTGTAGACGACAAGGGAGCCAACTGCCCGAAAGGAGTCCCGTAACCTCTGAATGCTGGGAATTACAGTTTCGCGCACTCGCCTCAAATACCCCGCTGAGCATCCCGGCGAAAGCTTCTCGAAGACGTCCGTAAAGGGAAAAGAGGGTTGCGTGAAGTAGCGCTGCATATCGACCACGATGAGAGCCGTACTGCGCGGTTCGAGCGCAACGGGCGCTTGATTCTTGGCCGCGATTATTCCCGCGATTTGTTCGTGCTCGGTCATAATGTCCTCCAATGATATTACCGCGTTGGTTAACGCCGGAGCCTTCGGCTGCGACGCGCGATTTGGTCGACAGGGGCGAGAATGCAGCCGCACTCTCCTCGCGCCTGCAGGAGAGCAATTCGCACCACACCTCACATAGGTTTCGACTAACTACCCCAGGTACGATTTTTGTTTCACTAGCTTCTTCTCCATGCCTAAAGCACGCGTCCGCAGCGTAATCTTGTTGGGCCGCGCTGTCGCCAGCGGCGAGCCGCGGGCGATGTCACCTGCGGTGGTGCCGGGCCATCTCTGCCGGGCTGAGCCGGAGAAAACGCGCCGCGTTATTGTAAAAGATGTCGCGCTTCTGCCTCGGGCTGAGGAACGGGGCTCTCTCGATGGCGACTATCCCGGGCTCGATGATGCCCGGCCAGATCATCTGGTCTGAACCGAACATCACGCGCTCGCCGTACCCGGCATCCACGATGGCCTTAAGATACCTGTAGAAACCGGCGCGCGGTTCGACGTTGGCGAGCATGCTGACCTCGACATACACCTGCGGGTGCGAGAACAACAAGGCGAGCAGGTCGTCGAGCATCGGGTAGCCGGCGTGCATTAGGTAGACGCGCATCTTCGGATGCCGCACGAGGACTTCCTCCATCGTCAGTGCGCTCTGAAGGCGCGCCCGGTAGTTCTTGTTGCCGAGATAAAATTCGCCCGGGCCGCCGGGGCCGAGGTGAATGCCGACGGGGATGTCCAGCTCCTCGGCCAGTGCCCAGTACGGCTCCATCTGCGGGTCATCGGGGGCGATTCCGCCGTACTGATTGAGGACCTCACCCAGCACGGAGAAGGAGCCCTTACGGTGAAGCTCACGCATCGCCTGCGGCGAGAGTGCCTGGTAGCCTTTCGAATCCCCGCCAGCTGAGGCGGTGCCGCCGTCGCGGTCGAGCCTGAAGTCCAGGCCGGGGATGAAGCGCCCGGGGGCGGCCGCCATCCACTTCGCCACGAGGTCGGGCTTGCCGCCGAGCATACCGAGGATGATGTTGTGCCGCTTCATCACGGCAATGGTTTGCCCCATCACCTCCGCGTCCGTGGTCGCCGGCTGAATGGGCCGTTTGCACGGTGGCTCGGACTTCTCCAGCGCCTCGCCAAACGGCCTCGCTGGATCCCAGGTGGGCATCTTCTCGACTGGGGCGCACAGCGGGCCGGGGTTGGGGCCGTAATGATGGGCCGTGCGCGCGTGCATGTGCATGTCGATGATTGGTAGCCGCTTCTTTTGCGCTGACGATTCCGCACTCAACGGGGCGAGTAGGCATAGCAAAAGGATGAGCTTCAGATTACTGACCATGAGATTACTTGTGTCCTTAATGATAAGCGGCTCAACGGCCGGCATCACCCGCCGCGGACACAACTGAGCTACGACCAAGTCTCGCGGATGAAACAACGCTATTCGCGGTCGGGTACTGCCGTCCTAGGCGGCGACGTTGGGTAGGCATGCCGCTTCAGCTACTGATTACGACTTGTCCATATCCACCGGCACCACCGCCACATCCCAATGACCGAGCAAGAGTTCAAAGCGCCGCTGCTCCTCACGCTTGAACGTCTCCTGGTCTGGAAAGATTTTCCTGGAATCGACGGTGTCGTCGTAGTCGTCGTGCGCCACCGTCGCGTTCTTCCAGACTATCGTGACCCGATAGTCCCACCGCGCCTCCTCGCCGGCGTGGTAAAACGGGCTTTCGGTCTTCATCTGGAGAATCCGCCCCTTGTTCACTTGCTCTTTGAGCAGGGGGAGATGGTTCTTCTTATAGAGGCGGATAAACTCATCTGCGTGCCCCCACTTCACCTTGTAGTAATACTCGACCGCGAACGGCTTGTCCTGTGCCTTCGCTTGGGTAGCCTGCGCGCGGACGGCTGAATTCGGCGCGAGTAGTAACGCCGCGATCAGGGAAAACATCACCCCGAGCCTGAAAACCAGTTTTCCCGAGCCTATATGGTGGTTCACGATTTTACCCTCTCAATCCAGAGATGATATTGCTGAAAAGCTGTTTGGTAGCCGCCAAACGATCGGCATAATCCGCCGCGACGAGACGTGATTACAGCATAATCTAGAGGATGAGAGTTGCGCTATTCGCGGTCGGGTGCATGCCATTGTTTTATGAGGCCTCCGCAAATATCGAGACCGTTTAAGCCAAGTCAAGGGCGATCTTGGTTTCACCCGGTGGCAAATGAGTACCCGCGCCTGCGGCAAGACTGAACTCCTCAGTATCAGATTAATTCAATATTTTACAAGGAATCAGCGAACCGCGCTGACTGTCGCGCAATCACTAAATCCTCAGGGAACTCGTTTGATGTAACCTTAGGAGTTTCCTCCCAGAAATTAGCGAGGCACTTTCGCATCACACCGGACTTGAGATATTCCCGACACGTCTGGTAACCCCGTGCTACCTACGTTACGGGTGAACTCCTGCGCTCTGCCGAGCAAACTTTTGCACCCCTTAGAGGCAAGGTTCTTACCCGCTTGCGCAATAGCTTCAACCTGCTGGCCTCCGGGTGTCTGCGCAGAGGGCGGCTGCCACTGAGGCAGGATAAACAGACCCAACAAAGCTGCTGTTAACGCGGTTAGACGAGACATTGTTTATCCCTCCGATCTGAAAATTGATTCACAACAGCTATCACCTGCTACAAGACATCAGCGCCTAACGCAACACGCTCAAGTCGGATCGCGGATGGGTCAGCGTGGAGCGTGGCGCTCGTCCTGCCCGTTGACAACTCATTTCGGCGTCACCAAATGCGCGACAGGGCCCCTTCTAAACGCTCGTTGGAAAAGTGAAGCGCGTCGGTAGAGTCATGATAGACTGACGAGATTTTCCGGGTCAGCAAAGGATAGGTTAAGAACTCTTTCTCTCCTTCGCACACGGGATAAGGGGGAATAACGTCTTGGCTTTACAGAGCCGAGGTGTTAGACGAAAACGAGCTGAAGGAGTACTAGATGACACGCTGGATGAGACATTTCATGCCGTTGGTGTACGCCGCGGCGGTGCTTAGCCCTTTAATGGTGTGCGCGCAAGACAATGCTAACTCGCGCGCGAATCAAGAATTGAACGCCTTCGTGAAAAAGTTTGAAGAAGGCGACGCACTCTTTCACCAGAAGAAATACGCCGAGGCAGCGGCTAACATAGCCGCCGCCCATGCCTTATATCGGAGCGCCAATCGCCGCGACGAGAACATCGGCGGGTCTTGGCTTACAATCGCGCCGCAAACCTTTCCAGCCATGCGTTTCTACGGCTACATCGAAGGCCTGGAAGGCAGCCAGAAAGGCGAGATGGCGGATCCGATCAAGGTAACTGCCGCGGTCATCCACAATGCCGCCCTCGTGATGTGGCGGGATGCCAGCATCCTTAGCAATGCGGACAAGGGGCCTCTCGCCATCGCGTTTTCCGATCCGCCGATGGAGGAACTCTCGGAGGATCGACTCTTGTCCATTGCGGATGACCTCTACGGAAAAATTAGAAGAGTCGAGCTGCCGGTGCCCGACCGAGAGTGGTACGAAGTGGTGGTCGCGGGACGCCGCGCGCAGCTCGTTATGGAACACTTGCTTCGAAAGCATCCCGCGTGGCGAAGCAAGCAGATTAATTGGATAGGCCAGCCAACGGGCAACGAGGTGCTGGCCCAGATCAAGAAGAAACTGGCCGAGGCCGAGTCGGAATACCAACAGCTGGTCGCCACGCCGGTGGTAAAAGATTGCAACAGCGATGCCGTTACGAGAGTGCACCTCGGGGACCTGGAAAAAACGCGAAAGGAGGCAGAGAATTTCAGGCCGGGTTTGCGAGGCTATTACGTGTCGGAGCTCAATGACCGGAAGAACATCTATTTAGAAGCGGCGCTTTCACCCTCCAAACGGAAGGAATGGTTGGGAGGTTGGCCCGAGGATTTTGTTAAGTGTCTGGAGCCCGCCCTCGACGGACTGGCCGCCGTCGCCCGCAAAACGATGCCTGGCTATACAGGTCCGCAAGGTTACACGCTGGGAACCCCGGCGGAAAAGAAGGCCCTCCTGAGCGTGATCAACGATATAGCACAAGCAAAAGTACTCAAGGTTGGCATAGCAGAGGCAAACTGGCTGATCGATAAAAACAGCCTCGGCATTCCGACTGCCCGCTATAAGCACGGTGTGATCTGGGCACAATACCCGAACACTGACGACGGATTCTGCCGGATCCTCTGGGTCAATATTAAGCAAGACTACGCCGGCGGCGGAACCTACGGCGCGAGCTACGGCTACTTCGTAAGTCGCGCCTTTGCCGGCTGTCCGGCGGGGAAATGAGATGATCCTCCCAGCCTCTTCACTAGCGAACACATACAAAAAGTGAGGTGTAAAGATCGTTAATAACCTCGCGGAGCTTGCTATATTCCGCATTTTCAAGAACTACGAAGCTGCCTAACGCTGCGCTTGAGCGGCTCGCCCAAGTTACTACAAAATAGAAGGTGCTGAATGGCGAGCCCGCTCCCAGCGTTTGTTGAATGGTGGGTTCATGCTTGACACCCTTTGATAAGTAACAAAAAGATTTCTCCTTACCTCGATTTGAAATGGTGGCATAAATATCGATGAAAGATCTTCCTCCAATGTATCAGCTTCCATTACCTTGAAAACAAAGGTCAGACGCGCGGTTCTTGCCTCGCTTGCCAAGGCGCTTGCGGCAAACCGCCAACGCTGTGCAGCCTTCTCCGAGGTTTCATACAAACTCGGATGCCCTTGAACAGCTTTAGCTTTCTGAACAGAACCGTGAGCATCAACTTGAATTTCCACGACGACAGAACCAAAGGCGTACGTCGAACCCTTTGGTAGCGGAAATGACGGAGCAACTGCTCGAATTACCACGAGTTCAGGCAAAGATTTCGGAGCTTCTTGAGCTTGATTCACTACGACAGACGAAAGAGCCGTGACAAGTATTAGTGTTATCATTCGCATCATTTCATTACCTTAAGCCTAGCCATCCAAGCCCGGCATCACCGGCCCGCACTCAACGCATCAATCATGGCGTCTCGCGGATGGAATCCTCACTAATTGGGGTCGTGTGCATCCCATTGTTTTATGAAAGGGCGTCAAGAGAAAAAACACTCTTTACTTGTTCGCCCAAGTTACTACGAATAAACGTACCGCTGCACTCATTCTTTGCTTTACCTCTTCGAGGGACTTGCCGGTAGCGACATAAAGTAATCTGGTTGTTTGAGAAGCATTCTATCGAGCGGCTTGTTGGGGGGCGTCGCTTCGGGTCTACGAACCGTTGGACGTTGCCGTGGGCGGCCACGCGCCGATCCGCTGCCGCAACGCGACGATCTTGCCAAGGTGATACGCGTTATGCACCGCCACACTATTGAGTTCGTCGGCCATTATCACACCCGGCTCGACCTCGAGCGCCAACCGGTCCGGCGTTTGCCCCATCGCTGCCGCAGCTCGCGCGCCGTCCAGAAATGCGTGCACCAGGTCGTGCCATTGATGCTCGTGTTCCGGCGCTGCGGTCGGGAACAGGTCGCCGACCGCATCCCCACGCTCGAGGACAGATCGCTGGTATCCCGCCGCATGCCACAGCTCGTCGTAGATCGAGTGCGAGGCGCCCTCCGGGCAGAGCCTGACTTGCTCAAGCGTTAGGCCGGACAGCAGGTGAGCCCGCTCTGGAAACTCGCCGACCAAAAAGAGATGTTCAAGATTATGCATCGAATCTCCCTTTATCCCCCTATGCCCACCGTTGCGACATGAAACCGCCCAACGCCCGGCATAACCCGCGCCGCACAACGTGCATGAGAGACATCGTACGGGGCGTCGGGTGCATGCCGTTGAAAGGCGCGGCTCGGGACCGGCCGCGCCCTGGCAACGCTCAGCGGCTGGTGCCGTCAGTTATCAGCACGGTGTCAATCTCGTGAACCACGCCCTCCGCACTCATCACGTCCTGGAACTTGCCGACGCGTGCCTTACCGTTGATCGTCGGATTGTGCATCCCGGCGTGCCTGCCGTCGCAGGAAAAACCCAGGACGAAACCCTGTTCCGACTTGAACTCCTTCCTCGAGTTCTCGACGGGCTCGAACATGTCATTGACCATCACCTTGCCGGGAATGACGTGGGCGAGCAGGAAGGCGCGGAGCCGCGACCGGTCTTTCTTCAGCGCCGCGACAATCCCCTTCGGCAGCTTGGCGAAGGCCGCATCGTTAGGCGCGAGCAACGTGCGCGGCCCGCCGACCGGCCCGGCAGAGGCGAGTTTGGAAGGTGCACCGGACGATGTGAGGCCCAAGTCCCTGAACCCGGCCGCCTCCCACAGGCTCAGAAATGTGTTGAAGTTCCCAGCCGCGCGGAGGACTTCCGCTAGGCTTTTCTGCGGCGGGTTAGGGATGGGCCGGAATTCCTGCGCGAGCGCAGAGGGCGAAACGGCCGCGGCGAGCAGCGCGGCGAGCATTAGCTTTTTCATTAAGTTCTCCTCCTGGTATTAAACGAACATTTATTCCGCGCCTAACGATGGATTCAGGTGCTCTTTGCCCAAAGCTCCGTCGAATAATGAGAGCCTCGCAGGCAAAGAGTCCGCTGAAACGACTTGTTCGATGCGGTGTTAACGGAAAGCGGGCTGCTTTTGGAGCCTCTTTCTTTCTCTCCACTTCAAAACGCTATACGTTAAGAGCGTAAAGATTAACACGTTACACAGCAACATTGCGCCAAAGGCAATGGTTGTTACTTCATCTGGATACAAAGGATTCTTGCCGGGAAAGATTTCTGTAAAAACGTACATTGACCAACCGACAATCCAGTAAAACGGTGTTGCTAACGCCTCGAGACCTAAACCAAGATCAAGTAAAAACGCAAACCCAAGGATTAGGCTTGGAACTAACACGCCGCCAACAACCGACATCAATATCTGTTTTGCTTTGTGGGACATCACTCAAAATTAATCATTGCACATCGAAGAAATATGAAATAAGCGAAAGCATCGAACGATGGGATTCAGCGGCGGCGGGCGATCAGTATTCAAGCTGAAGGAACAAGGCTACTTAAGGAACAGGCTATCGCGCCGTCAGCCTCAGATGGATTGTTATATGGCGTTCGAGTTGGAGATTACACGCAACCGCCGAAAAATAAACCGACAGATCAAAGCCAAGAGAACATAGCAATATCCGATGCCAACTACCCACGGGACGTAGAACACCAGATCATCAAGCGTTTGCCAACCCAGAGATTGCCTGTCCAGAATAAGTGCAATCGCAAGCAAGTAAAGAGAGAACAGCGGCAGCATAAGAAAGGGCGAAACCAAAAGTGCGTATAGGAATTGTTTTTCGGTTTTACGACGTGCCCACAAAAGTAAAAGCACAACCAGCACCATGTAGGGAATAGACGCGACCATACCCGATAATGCTGCAAGTCCAAGTGCCTGTCTCAGCCACCGCGGTAACGAAGTCTCTACAAACAAAAATGGAAAACCCACAGCTGAACAGAACAGCGGAAGTAAAAGGGACAACTTGTAGAACGTTCGCGTATGCATAACGCCTCCGTTCACCGGGGCCGCGGCGAACGACCTTGATTTCAGAACCCGCGTGGCCCGCGGCTCCGGTGCAACGGATTGTTATCCGGCGTTTCCGTTAGATGATCGAACGAGCGACTGGAACCCACCGTACGCCATCCGTTTAGCATCAAAACCTGTATCCGATGAATCCATCAAATCCGCCATCCTTGGGTCCGCCGCGACCTTTTCGTTTGCCAGATCACGTGCCTCACGAGAATCAAATACCACCCATCCAAACACGATGGTTTCATCCTGCGTCGCGGCTACGAGATCAGTGAACGAGCGCGTTCCTTCCCGATGCAAATCGTCACCAACATATTCCCAGTAGTCGAGTGCGCCATGTTCCTTCCAAATCTCTGCAACCGCTTCAACGACACGCGTGTACTCGTTTAGGCTATCGCGCGGAACGGGAAGGACGAATCCGTCGATGTAATGTGTCATACCTCCTCCGATCGTAGGAATTGAATCTCGTATTTTCAGCCGGATAACGCCTTCAGCTGCGGCATTAAAGCTGAAGGAACAAGGCTACTTGAGAAACTTGCTATCGCGCCGTCAGCTGCCAGGGCTTTGTTAGCCCGCAGGTTGATTATGCGAAGCGTTTTCGGTTGCCCAAACACGCAACGCGATGATTGAAAAAACAAACCCAAACAACTCGACCATCAAGCGGATTCGATTTCCTAACTTCCACTGTTCAACTCCAGCAACAATTTCGGCAGCGGATAAATCCCCCGCAATGCTGTGCTGAAACATGCTGCCGACGAGCGGTGCGAGATAGAAAACCAATGCGATAAACAGAATCAACGAAGTTCCAGCCGACAACGCAAGCCAAATTCTTGCGCGGCGCGCCGACTTCCAAGCCGCAATCATTGCGCCAATTGCCAAGACTACAAATAACGGATTGAATAGCGGAAAAAACGGGACGCCTCCTCTGCTCGGAAGCGCGTCGTAGACTCTCAAGGATTCGGGCGGCGAGGAACTCCACTTCGGAACAGTCATCAACTCGTTGAAAACTTGCCCGCCGCACCAAATTCCCCAGACGAAGATTGAAGCAATTAAGAGCGCAGATGCTAACTTGTTTCTCATAAGTTTTTATTCATTTCGGTTCCAGAAGAGCGGCATAACGCTCGGCATCGCCCGCGCCCACGTTCAACAATCATGAGAGGCTCCGTGGCGGGGGGTCGGGTTCAAGGGGTTGTTGGGCGACGCCGCCGGACTTCGGCCATCCTTCTGGCGGCCGACCGCCGCACTCGTCAATAAAGACGATTCTCCCTCATATTGAGAAGGAAGTAACCCTGCCTGTCCTCTTCGACTTGGTTCTCTCCCATCGTCTGCGCCGGGATTCCGAGCGAGCATGCAAAGCCCACTTTTCTTGTGAACGAGACTTTTCGTGCTGAAGAGGTGCGACAAACTAGTAGCGATCAACAGACCAATTCTGAAGACTACTGCCGCACATCTGCAAATTTCCTGAGTCTTCACATAACAGTTAGAAACCACAGATTTAAGAAGATTCCGGCGAAGGCTGGAACGCAGCGAGAGCGCTAAACCAGCCTTCAAGCCTCGCGCATGAAAGCCGCGCTGTTCGCGGTCGGGTGCCGTGGCTAGATGGCGCGTTGAGACGATACTTCCGATTGCTGGCATAGGCTCAAGGCGCGTACACCCGCCAGCCAGCCGACGAATACCGCAGCCATTCTCAGCCAATTCCAGTTCACCCACAATTTTACTTTTGTCGTTATCTCCTGATCACTGAGGCCCGCACCACGAGCCATTATCGTTTCCCTTAGAATGGGAACGAAAAATAAAGCGGTAGAAAGAATCACGGCAAGTGTGCACACCCCCCGCGATCAACGCCCAATTGCGGCGGGGCCGCGACAGGAACCAAGCCGTTATCAAAATCGCCAGCGTGGATAGCATATAGAACGGAACAGCCACTGCCCAGAATCTGCCCGGCTCTATCGCAAATTGCGGCACCGGATTCCAATTGGTCACAGATTCAGGGGGCGAGCCGAACCACAAGGGATTGACCACTAACATTTCATAAGCCGCTCCGCCCATTTGAATGCTGGACGAAAACACGAAGAGCCATAAGACGGCTTGCGCAATTAACCTGCGAATTTTCATTCTCTACGTAACCCTCAGAATACAAAGTTGAGCGAGCTGGACGCTTCTACCTCAATAACAGCAGTGGCGTCAATGCTATTCACCATCCAGGCCAGCCTTAGCCGAGCTGCTCGGAGAGCGCGACAATGATGCCCTCAGGCCCGCGGATGTAGGCAAGCCGGTACGTGTGCCTCGTACTGCATTTCGCCAATCAGCTCGGCCCCGTGGGCGCGCATGCGCGCAACGAGAGCGTCGATGTCATCGACGGCGAACATGACCCGACGGATTCCGAGCGTGTTAACCGGCGCGTCCACGGGCCCAAACCGGATCGCGTTGGGCGTGTGGAACTTGTCCAGCTCAATGCCCTGCCCATCGGGAGTCCGCATCATCGCGAGGGTGGCCCGGACATCCTTGAGCCCGATTAGGCGCCCAACCAAAGGTCCTTCGACTGTCGTCTCGCCTTCGAGCGTGAGACCTAGTTCGATGAAAAACGCCTTGGCGGCTTCGAGATTGTCGATAACGATAAGGACGTTGTCCATCCGTTTAAGCATCATCGTTCGTCCCTCGCTTCACTGCTAATGCCGTTACCGGCCGCACGTGCGCCTAATGTTGTGCTTCAGCGGCTCGTCCACGCAACTAGGAATAAAAGGCCACTCACCGGCGAGTCTGCCGCAAGCGCATGTTCGGTTGCACTGCTACTTTAGGAATTGCTCTTTCTGATATTGCTCCCACCAGACGCTCCATTCTTCATAGGTTTTTTTTCTTTCGCGATGTCATGCTTAGCGTCTTCGTCTTTAGATTTAGCAAACGTATTGAGTGCCGCCCGTGTTGGGCCGAACATGGTCACAAACGAGCGCCCCGCGAGAAACCCAAAAGGCAAATCCACCTTGCGATGTAGCAGCATATCTCCTCCTCATCTTTGATATGTTGCCGGAAATTCAGCCGCCTAACGCTGGGCATCAGCGGCGTGCAATCGGCGACAGCGACAACTCTTGCAGGGAGACAAGCTAATTGCGCGTCCGCTGCCTGAAGTTGTTATGCTTCGGCGCTGCGCTGGGAATTCACCCTCAGTAATACAGATAGCATCCAAAAGAAAAGCAGAGCATTGATAATTTGTGGCACTTTGCGTAACCACCAATTGGTATATATCAGACGCTCGATTAGCGGCAGTGACAAACCATCGCTACTCAGTCGCACTTGAATCGGGAATTGAATGGCAACTGTTGAAATCCAGGGGATCAGTTGAAGCACGAGCGCGAGCCAAACTACCCATCGTGGAATCGGAGCCGGCCTAAACCACAGGAGAAGAGCTGTCAATATGGTGGCTATGATCAGCGGAATTACCATGTAGCCTATAACTAACGGGCCGAGAGTTTGGTGGTATGCACGAAACTCATTCGCTCCGATTAGACGCCACGTTGGGTAATTGACGAAGCTTTCCACAAAGGACGCGCCCACGCCGTAGAACACAAGCGCGAAGGCGACCAGGAAAAGCCAAAGAGAAAGTTTAGATGATGCCTGCATTTTCGTCCCTTCCGGAGGGGTGAGATACGGTTTACCAGCTTTCGGCGTCAGCTCGTGAGCCATGAGCAACTCTCGAAGAGAACCATAAGCGCAAAACGCTCGGCTCACCCGCTGCGACGAACGTGATTAGCGGCAAATTCCCGATGAAGGCCGACCTATTCACCGTCGGGTGCATGCCGTCAGGCGCGCGGCTAGAAACGACCTCAGAATTCTACAAGGCTCAATCATTCCTTCTCGCAAGGTGCGGCACACAATTCGCTATCGAGCACCGTGCTCTCCTAAAACTGTAACAATCTCCTGCACTTTTTCAGGGAGACTCGTATTGGACTGTAACACCCGCCTGCTTCTTCAGTGCGGCGAAGGAACTGGCTACAAATTTTGGTGGAGAAAAGATGATGAAAACTCGACTGACTGTACTTGCTCTCATCCTGGCAGTAAGCGCGTATGTGCTTACCCCTTTGAGTGCCGCCCGCGCTGTGCAGGGTGGCAACCCACTTAAGAGCATCGCCATCACCGGCATGTCTGGCGGCAACCAGGTCTTTACGGGCACTTTCGACGTGACGCAGTTCACGCATAAAGGCAACCAGATACTTGCTACGGGCACGCTTAAGGGTACGCTGACGAAGGCTGACGGCTCTACCGGGGAAGTTAGCCAACAAGCCTCTATGCCTGTCAATGTGGCATCAGGCACGTGCCAGATACTCAACCTAACGCTCGGGCCCCTCGACCTTAATCTGTTGGGCCTGCGGGTCCAACTGAATCAGGTCAACCTTTCGGTAACGGCCGAGCAGGGGTCCGGGAATCTGCTTGGCAACCTGTTATGCCAAGTAGCCAAGCTGCTCGATGGGGGGCGCGCAGTAGGCCGGCTTGTCAATCTGCTCAATCAAATTCTGGCCGCACTGGGCTAAGGCGGTTGGGCATTTTTTCTTGGAGGGGGGCCGTCCCCCCCTTTTTATAGCGCTATGAACCTCTGAAGGATAGAAACTTTCTTGGAGGGAATGAGCGCTTAACGCCCGGCATGATTCGCGCCGCCACGAACCTTTTCTTCTATCCACTTATCCTTATTCGTCGGAATCCCGCAATGTTTCTATCATCTCCCTTTGCCTCAAAATCAGGATTCTGTCCCGTTAGGTAAGCCAGCGTGTAGTCTTTACTTTTGAATGGCGCCCAGTCGAACGGCGTTTTGCCACTCTCGATAGAGTGTATCGCGCGGCGGGCATAAGCGAGCGCGTCAGCGCTGTCTTCAACGAAGTTTTGTTCGTTCATGAGAATGGGCAACTTTCGTTTGCCTTCGTTACGCTCGTATAACATCCGTTGATAGCGACAAGTCTTGCAATGAGGGCCGAGCTATTCGCGGTCGAGTGCATGCCGTTGTTGAACGGCGTTCGCGGACATCATTTCGCCGCACAAATATACTTTTCAACGTAAAACTTCTCCGTGAAATAGCGGCTTTGCCACTTGGGATTTACTCTATCAAGCAACAACCCTTCCGCTGCGCCGAACGGATAAAACACAAGCCTCTCCGATTTCTCAAGCTGAAGCGTTGGCAGACTTGATAAGATTTGCTTGTTCAAGATTGATTCAGCAACCTCCATGAACGGAGTGTAATCCTTCAACGCGCGAAACTCTTTGCTCGGTTTGTATTTCTTTGCGGCTAAATCGGCCATGCGATACTCCGTGTAACGCGCTATACCTTCCTGCCAAACCTGAAACGAAAAATACTTATAATCGTCAGGGCTAAGCATTTGCTGGAATGCTTGACGAGCTTGAATGTATGCTTTGAGCTTTACTGAGAACTCCGACTTCTTTCTAGCCTGTAGGACTTCCGCAAGTAATTTGCTCAAGTCGGAAAACCGCCCTTTGACTTGAGCGTCTTTGTAAGGAAACGCGAAATTCAGCATCCACATTCCTGTCTGGTCGCCGCGCGATAAATTTAATGTCTCAACTTCCGCATAGTAGGTAGGCTGAGAACTTTGCAACTGATGGAAATGTTCGTGAACCACTGTCACGACCCAAGGGGTAGAAGTTTTCTTCGTCGTGTTTTCGGCTTGACCAATGACGATAGTTGACACTCCGCCAACCGCAGGGAAAGTGGCTAAGAAGTCGGTTCGCTGGGTTCTCTTACGAAAATAAACGTCGCTTTTCAAAAGAGAATCATAGCCAATGGGAGTGAAGTCTTTAGAGGGTCGTGGATGCCTTATCAAAAACTCGTTCCCGGGAGTCACGAGCAACACAGCAAAAGGTACTTTGTCCCAATCCTTCCAGACTCGATTTCCCACAGCCTCACCAATCTTAAAGGCTTCAGCTAAACGAATGCGGTCAACCTTAGGTATGTTTGGCTTGTCCTGCGCTAAGACGCTAGAGCCAGCTAAAAGTACAAGCAGTACAAACAAGAGTTTGGCTTTCATAATCTTTAGCATAATCATTCAACAGCCGCCCAACGATGGCCTTCAGCTGCGGCGCGCGATCAGCATCCAACCTGAGCGGAAAAGATTACTTGAGAACAACGCTGTCGCGCCGTCAGCTGCAAGGCTTTATAGGTTAACGCGGTTCCTTTTCCTCTTTTGTCGACCGGCTTTTCGTCTTAAGGTTTGCAGCGGTGGAAAGGAACATGCGGAGTGGGAGTGACGGATCTGCAAGGTTAAGCGCAGCAACGCTTATAACAAGTCTTTCGCACCCCCGCTCTCCGCTTTAGCCCAATAACGAATCCTCAAATGATGTCGCACCCTTAGATCCATCTTGAGCGGCTCTACTATAAATCTTTCGCCGGGCTGAAGAAAAGCATGTTTGTGATCCTTCCACTTGTTCCAGCTCTGCCCGGCGCCGGTGGCGTCTACGCTTCCCGACTGCTGGCCGTGATGGGCGCGCAACGCGTTCGCTGGTCCACCGCCCAGGAGCTTGCCTGCTTGTCAGGTATTGCTCCGGTGATGGAGCGCAGCGGTCAGTCGACCTGGATTCGTTGGCGCTATTTCTGTGCCAAGTTAATGCGACAAAGCTTTCACGAATGTGCGGGCGAGTTAGTGAAGCATTCCTTCTGGGCCAGAGCTATAGGTCTTCGATTAGTCCCAGCGAATGGTTGTGCTGCAACGCTGCGACTTTCAACCGCGTGATTCCGGCGCGGGCATCTACTCAACGACCTCGTGACATCGCTTGTTCGATAGGTTTACCCGATCTTGCATACTTCAAAATTTTCCATAGGACAATTACGATTGCTCCCATAATAATCGCCACTAACCCTGCTCCCTTTAGCAGCCTGTCATACACGACTTGTCGTCGGCCCTCGTATGTTACCTTTCCCGTTTCCCAGTAAATCCAATTATGCCCTAGTTGATTTAGTGTCCCTTGTCCTCCTGAAATCACCAAGGCAAAGCCATTACCCGTCGCAGGATTAACCCGAACCATCGCTCCCCACGCGGGATACGATCCACCATCATGACCGACCACATGGCCGCCGGCATCATTTTCAACGAAAAGAGTCTGGCCCAACCCCCAGGTTCCGGCTGTTCCCGCTTGCGGCGTCATCATCTGTTTTAGCGTGTCTTGCCTAAGTACAGGATTTTCGCCCGTAAAAGCCAGAACAAACCGAGCTAGGTCATGTGGCGTGACGTAGAGCGAAACCGCAGCCTTAGCTGTATAGCGGCGGGGTGGGTGGGGTTTAAGCTCTCTATCAAAACTGGGGGCTAAGTCCTGTGTGCGATCTTCGGAGGCGAGCGCGTCTAAATCATAACTTGCCTTGGTCATCTCCAACGGCTGCAGAACAGCCTCTTTCATATAGTCAGCAAACGGTCGATTTGTGACTTCCTCGACTAGAAGCTGCAAGATCGTGTAACCGACGCTCGAAGAATAGGACATGGCCGTTCCCGGTTCTCTCACTACGGTAACACCACTCAGTGATTCTTCCAGAGTCTGGATTGCCTCACTCGGCAAAAAGCTGCGAGTGCTAGAGCCATCGTTTATCCCAGCCGTATGGCTCAGCAGATGCCTGACTGTTACCTTGTTTCGATATTCTTCGCTTCCCGGAAACCGCCATCGCTTGAGGTAAGACATGACTGGTTCATCCAAACTGAGCGTGCCTTCCTCCACCAGCTTCATCACGCCCCAAGCGGTAACTGCTTTACTCACCGATGCAAGCTGGAACAGCGTTTGTTCAGTCTTCACGGGAGCTTGGGTTTCGGCATTCGCCACGCCAAAGCCGTGTTCCGCAACAATCTTACCGTCTTGAACTAATGCCAGAGCCGCACTTCCCAACTTCTTATTGGCGGTTGCATCTTTAAGCTGTCGCACCAGATGCCCCTCGATTGATGCCAAATCCCCCCGAACCAAGTTCGGTTGCGGGAACCAAATCGCCTCGGCACACACCGCGACAATTACAGCCAGAGTCCAGAGCAAGACCAAACCAATCGTGACCAAAATTGTGTGACGCAATCACATTTCTCCAGTATCTATACACAAGAACTCAATGGTTAGACGAAGATAATTGGCTTTATCTTCCACCTTTATTCGTCAGTCTCACTTTGTAGGTGGGTAGCGCTTAACCGCTTGGCATCACCCGCCGCGACGAGCCGCGATTACAACATGGTCTCGCGCATGAAAGTCACGCTATTCGCGGTCGGGGGCATGCCGTTGTTAGGCGACCGGACTAAGGCCGTAAGGTTGATCTGAATTGTTCGAAGCTTCCATCGAAGAAAGACACATTCCCGAATCCCAAGCCTCGATTACTCCGCACGCCACAAATTGATTGTTCTGTTACTTCCGCTGGCAAGTGTTTTTCCGTCCGGACTGAAAGCTACTGAAAACACACCACCAATGTGTCCTGACAATGTTTTGAGTTGGCTTCCGGTTTTTGTGTTCCACAACTTGATTGAGTCATCATCGCTGCCACTGGCAAGCGTTTTGCCGTCCGGACTGAAAGCTACTGAAAACACACCACCACTATGTCCTGACAATGTTTTCAGTTCGTTTCCAGTTGCTATGTCCCACAACTTGATTGTTTTATCATCGCTGCCACTTGCAAGCGTTTTGCCGTCCAGACTGAAGGCTACAGAAACTACACCACCGTGTCCCGATAATGTTTTGAGTTCCTTTCCGGCTGCTATGTCCCACAATTTGATTGTTTTATCATCGCTGCCACTGGCAAGCATTTTGCCGTCCGGACTGAAAGCTACTGAAAACACACCACCACTGTGTCCTGACAATGTTTTAAGTTGGTTTCCGGCTGCTATGTCCCACAATTTGATTGTTTTATCATCGCTGCCACTGGCAAGCATTTTGCCATCCGGACTGAAAGCTACTGAAAACACACCACCACTGTGTCCTGACAATGTTTTAAGTTGGTTTCCGGTTGTTGTGTCCCACAACTTGATTGTTTCATCGTTGCCACTGGCAATTGTTTTGCCCTCCGGACTGAAGGTTACTGAATAAAAATTACCGCTGTGTCCCAAAAATGTTTTGAGTTGCTTTCCGGCTGCTATGTCCCACAACTGCATTGATTCGTCCCAGCTTCCGCTGGCAAGCGTTTTGCCGTCCGGACTAAAGGTTACTGAAACTACCGCATTGTAGTGACCCGATAATGTTTTTTCGAGTTTGTATTCTAAATTTGCCGCAGGTTCGGCAGACGCTGTACTCGGTTCACGTTTGAATTTTAATGTTTCACCATTTTCTCCAAAAACCGTCAACTCATCACCTTCCAGCTTTATTTTCCCCTTTGTAGTTTTGCCGTTGTCTGTAGTTTCTATGTTTTCTTGATCTAACAGACGGTATTTGCCCGTTTCCTGCAGCTTATCCCCTTCATATTGAATAAGTTCATCGGTGGTGAAAACGAGTTTTAATTTACTGTCCGCCGATGTGCCGACCCATGTTCCGATAAGATTGTTCTTCAAAGTCTCAAGGGCAGCGGTATTAGAGTTGGCAGAAGAATTTGCCTGATCGGTAGAGGCGTTGCTGTTGGCAAGATTATTGACCTGTTGACAGCCGGACAGTGTGAATAGAAACAGACCGATGATCGCCAAAGTTACGATCTGTTGATTGAAAATTTTATCTTTTAATTGTTTGTTCATAATTTATTCACTTAATTTTCGTTAATCTCCAAACTAAAATTTGCAGATTCAACCTGTATTAGAATTGGAGTCATTCTGTTTGGAAATTTATTCCGGCTATTCCCATCCAAAATCATCGCCAGCGAAGCTAGGCAAATCATCATCGCATACGCTTCGATTGCGGCAAAAGGCACAGATTCGTTCTCGATAATCTGAAAAACGCGGCGTTGTTTGATGCCGAACGACGGCCTTTGCGGCGGCGCGCGATCAGACATCCAACCGCGAAGTAAGGAACTACTTGAGAAGCATGCTATCGCGCCATCAGCTGCAAGGCTTGTTGGGGCGCGGGTTCAGGAACTAGGAGACTCCCATTTGTGCAAAAGACTCTCTGCCGCTAGCCGTCCCATTTGATCCAGCACCCACCGAAACGCCGCCATGACGTCGCGAACTTCAGAGTTTGTAACGTCCAGGTCGCCAGACTTTTTTGGGTGCATCAGTCGATCGCGAACTTTGACCACATCACGCAACGTCCGCCATCCATCGCCCCCAACATCAAGTTGGTAGGTGACTCCAGCGGCCTTCGCCGCGACAGCAAAAGCAAAACGAAAATTGCCGGAGAATCTGAGACGCGCTTTGCGAGTTTTGACGGCACCCGTATCGTCGAGTTCATAATCTTCTTCGTTGATGAGTGCAATCTCCTGCGGCAGTAATTTGCTTGTATCCCAGAAAAGCGCTCCCGTTTTCATCCTGAATACCACTGCTTCAATGAACGAGAAAACTGACCGAACGAATAGACGCCGCTCAATAGCCGACAAAGCGGTGGGATCTATATAGCCCTTGTCTTTCGCAACGAAGAAATCTATCTCCGCCTGTAGTTCCGCGTAGAGCTTTGGAGATCGTCGATGTCGTCATCATTTGTGCCCATCTTCTTGGATTACCGAGCAGCGCCCCAACGCCGGGCATCAGTGGCGCGCAGGAACCGCCGCCAGATTCAACCTCGCATGAGAGACAAGCTAATTGCGCGTCCGCTGCATGCCTTTGTTATCCGGCGAGTTGCAAAAACGCAGCATACGCAACACCACGCGAAAGAGTCTGCCAGAAAGTAAGGTCGCCTTGCGACACATTGAAATGCTTTAACCGTCCCACCTGATCCGTCGGGTTCCGAAGTACCCAGCATTCGAGCCCGGTGTATGTTGAGTTGTATTGCCAGTTAGCATGGGAGAACGCGTTGCGGAAATCACGCACAGCGCCACGGCAAAGATGCTTTGCGCAGCGAGCCGCGACAGATTTTGGGGCCGCTTGTTTTGATATGACCTCGAAACAGGCATCTTTGAGATATACGAAGCAGATGTAGTTTTGCACCAGCACCTGTGTTCGGACAGTAATCGGATGTCGAGGAAGTGAATGGGCTAAGTCCATCCAAGCCTGGAAAGTAAAAAGTTCGTCGATGCGAGCGGAAATTGAAACAGGTGACGCCTCCTTGATTTTAGCTTTCGCGTCTGGAGACAATTCGTGAATCTCACGGGCGACTAACGTTGCTACCTTCGAGGCTTCGTCGGAGGTAAGGCCAATGTCGCTAAGAAGTCGTTTGCGATGTACCGCAAGTTGGCGATTCAGTTTCTGCAGATTCTGCATAGGAAAAGCGCTATGTCAGTTACAATGGCGGCATCCGCTGGAAGTCTGCCTGGGTCCACGTGAGTCTTACTTGCGCTGGCGAATATCTGGGACTAGAAGCAGTCGACAACCAAATCTGGAATGTTTACTTTGGCCCACTGAGACTTGGTCGTCTCAGCGAAAAACACATGCGCATTGAAGACGAATACGGCAGCCTCTGGCGCCATAAGAAAAAACCAAAACTGTAACCCATGTCCCCGCACTTTTCTGTTACCAATCTCCCCGTTCGCTCACCACGAAGTCAGCGACAAAACGATAGAAGGAATCGCAAAGTGTTTCGGACACCAGGATGCGGTCACGGCAAAGTATCTCTTCGTGGTCAAGCCGCACGAGAGGAAACTCACGATTGCTGCGTGCGTGCCTGACATCGAAACAGACCGGATCGTAACTCCCGCTCTCGGGACGCGCAAACTGGATGTAGCCAGACTTCAACGTAGTCTCGGCGATGACCTTATCTTTGAATATCGCAACGCTCAACTCTTTCTCGGCGGCCGTTCCTGTGTTGGAGAAAAAAGAGAGGCCACTTGCACCGAAGGATTGGAAAGCATAGCGCGTGAGGAGCGAGCGGAAGGAGGCAGGAAAGCGCTTCGCCAGCTTGTCCTCCAGATCCTCTATCCAGGGTGCGCTTTCTACCTTCCGAAAGATGTCGCCGGAGGGGTCAACGCGAGTGACGAACTCGTCAATGATCTCGTGAACATTCATCAGAGACTAGAGCCTAACGACTGCCTTCAGCTGCGGCGCGCGATCAGCATCCAAGCCGAAGGGAAAGAAGCCACTTAAGAACCATGCTATCGCGCCGTCAGCTGCAAAGCTTTGTTATGCGCAAGCGCGATCACTCATCTTCGGACAGAACATCGTCAAAGCTGCCAGCCTCTCGAGCCTCGCAGGTTTCATATTCAAGCATCCCTTCCTGCTCTAACTCCATAAGCTTGTCACACACTGCTTGATAATCCGCTTCGGGATGAATATCTATCGCCACATAATGATCGTCGGCGCGCTCCCAGGAGATATCGAGATACTGAAGCGATGACAACATAGCATCCTGGTCCGTTTGGCTTAACTCCTTGCTCAAGAATACACGGAGTGTCTTATTACCGCTCGGTGCTACGACCTCGCGAACTTCAGGCTTCAACGTCGGGTCATTGGTATCTGCGCGGACGATGTCGCCCCAATTGATTCCGTACGCATAAAAGGGTGCATTACGAATCTCATAGAGGTCACCTCCCAATGGCAGCGCCCACATCGACTCACCACCCGTCGCCCAGTGATGCGGAAGATCAATGTACACTTTGGTCAGTGATTCTTCTTCGGTACCCATCTATCAAGTTCTGCGCATAACGCCAGGCATCACCAGCCGCGCCGGGACGTGATGACGGCCAAGTCTCGCATGAGAAGTCCGCTAATCGCGGTCGGGTGCATGCATTGTTAGATAGCGCGTCGGGATGACCCGTCCGATGGAACGTATAGACTCAAGGCGCGCGCACCCGCGAGCCATCCGATAAACACCACTGCCATCCTCAGCCAGTTCCAGTTCACCCACTGATTAACTTTAGTAGTGATCTCCTCGGCACTGAGACCCGCACCGCGAGAGATGATAGTTTCCCGTAGAATAGGAACGAAAAAAAAGGCGGTGGAGAGGATTACGGCCAGCGTACATACGCCCGCGATCAACGCCCACTTTCGCCTCTGCGATGGCATGAACCAAGCCGTTGTTAGGATGGCTAGGGTGGTTAGCATGTAGAGCGGAACAGCTACTGCCCAGAACCTGCCCGGTTCTATCGCAAACTGTGGCACCGGATTCCATTTGGTCACGGATTCCGGCGGCGAGCCGAACCACAAAGGATTGACCACCAACATTTCATAAACCGCTCCACCCATTTGGATGCTCGACGAAAATACGAAGAGCCACAAGACGGCTTGCGCGAACAACGAGCGGCTTTTCATTCTTTATAAGTCCCCCATTAATTCAGCAATCACGCATCTCGTCGGTCAGAAAGCCGGAGCCACTCATTCGACAACAATCGCGGACAGAAATGTAGATGGTCACATTGATCGCAACGAGGCAAGAGACTACCGACAAAACCAATAAACATTCCTCACCATGGAGTGCGGCGCGGCGGCGCCAACGCGACCAACGGCTGCGCCCCGTGCCGGTACTCCAGCGTGCTTCATCCCTCTGGGCCTACTTGGCTACGGACCCGAAACCGGAGGCAGACGTCCGTCGAGCAACGACTGGATCACGGACTCGACGCGCGGCCACGTCGTCGCACGCGGGCTCGCGATCTCGAAATGGCCAACGCGCGGAATGACAATCAGCCGTACCTGATCGCCTGCCTGCGCCGCCGCCCGCACGTAGTCCTCTGCGAGCGGCCGGGGCACGAAGTCTTCGTGCTCGCCGATCAGGAGGACCTGGGGAATCCCGAGAGGGAGCAGCGATATGGGTGACGCCTGCGCATAACGCTCCGGCACCGTCGCGGGCGTACCACCGAGGAGGTCGGTGATCACCGTGTCCCGGCACAGGCCCTGATAACCGGCGATGTTCGCGGTCAGGTTCACCGGTCCGGCAAGATCCAGTACGCCGCGCACGGGAAGCGGATCCTCGGCACGGATGGCGCTCTCCAGTGGCACGTGCGCTCGCGCCGCGGCCCACATTGCGAGGTGCCCCCCGGCGGAGTGCCCGACGATGACGACGCGGCCGAGGTCCAGCGCGTGCTTGCTTGCGAGCACGCGAAGGTGATCGACCGCGCTCCCGACGTCGAGGTAGGTTCCCGGCCAGCCGCCGCCGGGCTCGCCCAGCCGGCGGTACTCCACGTTCCAAGTTGCAATCCCATCCTTCTTGAGTGCGTCGGCCATCGGCGCCAGATCCCGGAGCGTCGCGTAGGCCGCCTTGAAGCAGCCGCCGTGCACGAGTACCACAACAGGGTGCGGGCCCGGACCAGGCGGCACGCGCAGCTCGCCGTATTGGCTCGAGTCACTGCCGTACGCGATGCGCCAGTCCGGCGGCTGGCTCGAGAGGGCTTGGAGTTCCCCAGGGGCCATCAGGGGAGCCGGGCTTGCCGCCGCCCCTTGCGTCGAGCCCGCTTTCGGTGCGCATCCAGCAGTCGTCGAGAGCACCAGCAGGGCCGGCGGGATCCACCATGGAACACGAAGTCTTGACATCATGGACGCCTCGCAGGGAATTCGGTAGCCATCTAACGTTGAGCTTCAGCTGCGCGCTCACTCAACTCACTTGAGAGACATCGTGGCAGCGCGTCAGCTGCAAGCTCTTGTTATGCGGCCCGTACCTCAACATATTCAACACTCGAAGAGGGCTCGGGAATGGGCTGGCCATCCTCGCGCAGGCCTTCGATATGAAATTCGATAGCTTCTTGGATTAATTCAAGCACTTCTTCTTTCGAGTCTGCCACTGCAACACAGCCTGGCAAATCAGGGACGTGGGCCCCAAAGCTGGTGGGGCCTTCTTCGACAATTACGGCGTATTTCATTTTTCCGATCCTCTCTCCTGCTTCAGGCCAGCCTGCTTCAAGATACTGTTGAGAGTTCCTGGCGGGACATCAATACTTGGCTTGCCCGCAACTGTGACGGCACCAGACTTAGCGGAATGCTTGAATTGACGGTGGCTGCCTTTAGTCCTTGCCAGATACCAACCGTCTTCTTCAAGAAGTTTGATGACATCCCTTACTTTCACGTGAAGAATAATAAGCTGTTTGCTGAATCAGAGGAAGACGCATAACGACTGGCCTTCAGCTGCGGCGCGCGATCAGCATTCAAGCTGAAGGAAAAAGACTACTTGAGAAACATGCTATCGCGCCGTCAGCTGCAAGGCTTTATGCGCGGGGCCGCAAACATCACGCTTCGTCATCCGGCGTCAGTGGTGATTTCCGCCAATCCCAATAGTCCAAGACTTTTTGCTCCTGCTCATCAAACTGCTGATTGTAATTGTGAGCGTGAGGAGCCGGAAAACTGATTGGATTTTCTCTCAGCCCTTCACCATTCAATATCTTCTTGAACTGCGCCAGCGGTCCATAGGCGTAGATGACATTGTGCTGGTCATAAACCAACGTCGCTGATGCCGGAGTCGACGCTACCCAAATATGATGCCTGCCGTCAGATTCGAAATACTCTTTGAACTCTCGTAGGAACGATTCCATCTTTTCCCGTTTACACGGGGATGGACATTGGTAACGTCCTGGATCGTTATCTCTGCGCGACACCAATAACACATAGAGAATGCCGAAAGGCTCTGGCAAAACACCGGCAAGCTTCGTGATCAATTCTATATGGCCTGACGACGGAGCAATGACGAGGCGATCTGGCCCGCTAGTCTTTTCTACGGCCCAAGCATTCGGATAGCTATAGGGAATAAAGTTTGACCCAATCAACGAGCTAAATTTATGTGAATTCATAAGCCGCTAGTGAGCAACGCGTAAGCGCCTAACGCCGGGCTTCAGCCGCGCCGGAAATAACTACATTAACCAAACAAGTTCACGATGAGAGACTTGCTGATTCGGCGTCGGCTGCAAGCCTTTGTTATGTTGCCTTGGGATCGGGAACCTGAAGATCGCGGCAGATTTTACTCGCGAGAAAATCTTTGATCTCACGATGTCGCGGAACGGTCGAGGACGCTTGGGCAGCGCGATTGACGTAGACCGTGTGCTTCTTACCTTCGCGCAAGAATTCGCATCCATGTTCTTCAAGATGACGAATCAGAGCCTTACGCTTCATGCTGCAGAAAGGGAAACGGCCTCTCGAATTACCTCTTGCCCCTGAATCCGCTCTTCTGCCAAGGCCCGATTCGCCTCAAGGATAAGCAAAATGGCCTCTTCCAAATTGGCCCGAACCTCTTCGAGTGTTTCGCCTTGCGTGTTTGCTCCAGGCAATTCTTCAACGAAGCCTATGAATCCGCCTGGCACCTTCTGAAACACTTTGGTTAGCTTTAGATTCATGCTGCAACCTTAAGCCATTTGCTTCGCGCGTGTCCAACTTTCGACTGGCAACATAATGGTCCGCTTGAGCGGCTCGCCCACGCAACTACGAATAAAGGCTACTCACCGGCGAGTCCGCTCCAAGCGCGTGTTAGCTGGCCCGTCGAATAGCAGCGATCGCTCGCTTATAGCCCTGCTTCGACGCTTTCCCTAACCAAACTCGAGCGTAACGCCGATTAACTCTGACACCTTCACCATCAAGGTACGCCGTTCCTAAATTGTATTGGGCTAATGCGTGTCCCTTGCGCGCGGCCTTTCGCATCCACTCAATACCCTTCGACAAATCCTGCTTCGTGCCAAGACCCTCGAGATAGCCAATAGCGAAGGCGCATTGGGCTGGTGCGTCACCCATTTCAGCACCTCTCTTATACAACGAAAACGCCTTTTTGTGATTGACTGCGACTCCCTCACCTTTTTCGTATTTCAGAGCCAGATTATAAAGGGCCTCTCTATGATTGAACTTCGCTGCCTGACGATACCAAAACAATGCCAGAGTCTTATCACTCTTTACGCCTAATCCAAGGTCGTAGCAATATCCAATCAGGTTTTGTGTGTGGACGTCTCCACGATTTGCGGCTTCCAGCAAAAAAGGAAACGCCTTTCGATAATTTTTCTTCACGGAAACTCCGTAAAAGAGATTCTGTCCAAGCTCAGATGGATCTTCCTTCAGTATTCTCGTATTCATATTCATGCGAGCCAGCTAACGCCCAGCATCAGCGGCGGCGCGCAGCGCCGTCCGCTGCATGCTGTTGTTGGACGGCCCGATGTTCATCGGTTCAGCGTCGTTTCGCGCCGGCGTCCACCGAGAGCCGGTCGAAGCTACCGTGAAGTACAAGGGGTTCCGGGGGCCAACCGAGCGGCGTCCCCGTGTCCGCATCCTCGCAGCGGTCAAGCTCGATGTCAAAGCCGCCGCTCAGTTCACCGGACTTCGCGAGTGCAGCGGTGTTGAGTGTGCCGATGGCCGGATCGCCGGGCCGGCAGCGCACCATTCGGAGCCGCTCTTCAAACATGAGCTGAAAGACCGCGTGGGTCTCGGGGGTCACCCGCCCGTCAGCGTCGAGAACGAGGACCAGATCCCAGTCATCGGCGGCGAGTTCGATGCGCCTGGGGGTGGCACTGACGACGGAGGCGCCGGCGCTCGTCGATTCGAACCCCAGGTGCGCCTCGAGCCCGAAGAGCTGTGGTGGAACGAGTCCGCCGAGCGGCAGTCCGAGGCGCGGCCGAATGACCTGAACCACGAAGGCCGGTCCCGACGAGGACCCCGGGATAATGGTGGCGACCGGACGGTCCGGTCGATAAGTGACGACGCGAAGCCCGACCAGCAGCCCGGCGAACAGCAACAACGAGAGGAGAATCCACCCCGGCTTCACTCCGTTGGTAGTTGTGGCCATGCGATTCCTGTCGGTCGTGCTGTTCTGTGTTCCTGGTCCGTCCAACGACTGCCTTCAGCTGCGGCGCGCGATCAGCATTCAAGCTGCGAGGAATAAAGCTACTTGAGAAAATGCTATCGCGCCGTCAGCTGCAAGGCTTTGTTCGGTGTCGTTGGGCGAGGAATTAGGCTGCTCGCAATAAGGACTTTTCCACTGACTTTGGCAATTCCACTAAGACGAAATATTCGGCTGGGTAGAGGTAATCTTCGCCGCTCTCATCTACTACCCGGATGTCTCCATCGATAGCGGCATCCTCATCGGGCAGCACTCGGTAAGAGCTTATGCAACTCAATGGAAGCTGGGTAATCGTCATTGCTAACGCAGACGGCGAATTTGAGTACTGGCTTTCTTTGGCTCATAAAAATCAATCCAGATAAAGCTTGCGCTTCATTTCCTTTCTACCTATCCCGTGGGCCTCATACCAATGCAATTCCGCCAAGCGTATTCTACCGCTTCGAAGGCGGACATGAGCAACACCTTTCAACTTTCTCCAGCGACCTTTTCCATACATCTTCCGCAGCCGCGCAAGATCCCGAATCTGTCGATTGAGTGCAACGGTCTGAATCTCAGTAATCTCGCTGACGATTTCAAAGTTCATCAGCGGTTCATTTAATCAGGTACATCTCGCGGACTCAAGAAGGCACCGAACGGCGGCCTTCAGCGGCGCGCACGAACCGCCGCCAGATTCAAGCCTTGCATGAGAGACAAGCTAATTGCGCGTCCGCTGCAAGGCTTTGTTATGCCGACGATGTGGGACGCGGATTATTCGCTGCATCGAAGGGGGGCTCACCAACGCCTTTTAGCAGCTCACTTCGGACTTTAACAAGAACCGTTGAACTGTCGTAGGCTGCCTTGAAGAGAATTAGCGCTGCGAGAAGAATAGCGACGACAACGCCGAAGGATACGCACCACCGCATATGTCCGAACCACGCAAGAAACAAGAATCCGGGAATGCTGACAAGCGCCGCCAGGGACAGGTTTAATTCAAATTTGAAGGTCACCAGTAAGCGACGCAGATATCGAAGGCCGATTGGTTCCTTATTCCACGCGGTACGAAGAAACCGCCACCAATCGTCGAGCATTGCATCGCAGTTTTTCCGTCGACGGTCAATGCAGTAAACCTCGATGTAGCTTGCCAGAGAATCGATACAAAACCCCAAAGCGATCCACGTGAGCGCCCCGATGACCAGGGCGGCGGATTTCGTGACCATGAACAAAATTGTTCACCGGCGGGAAGCCGTAAGCGCAAACCATAGATATGAAGCACTGCCAATAGCGCCCGGCGTTACGACAGTGGCTATCGCAGGAAGAGTGTCGGTTCGAACCGCTGATGTTGGATCCATACCCATCTCGGTA
>CAWEBR010000005.1:0-78049 GCA_963807365.1 Pyrinomonadaceae bacterium
CATGAAAATTTCTGACCTTGCGAAGTTCAGGAATAATCCAGCTGTCATTTACGAGTTGTTCGTAGCGTTGCAACTGATTTGCTGAATAGTCGCCCGCCAAGAGCGCCTCAAATATTGCCTCGGCAGCCAGCATGCCGCTTTTGATAGCAGAATGAATTCCCTTGAGCCGCTGAGAATTGAGAAACCCGGCGCAGTCGCCCACTAACAAAACGCCATCGGCGTAGATTCGCGGCATCGCAAAGTATCCACCGGCAGCGATTGTCTTGGCGCCATAACGAATCATCCTGGCGCCGTCGAGCAAGCTGGTAAGGTAGGGATGCTGCTTAAATCGTTGAAACTCCGCGTGCGGGATCGAGCAATGGATCCTGATAATCGAGTCCGGTCACGTAACCGATATTCAAAATCCGATTCTGCATTCCATAAATCCACCCGCCGCCGTAGGTCTTGGAGTCTGAAGGATAGCCAAGCGTATGGGTCACCCGGCCGGTCGGATAACGATCGTCCGGCAGTTCCCATAGTTCCTTCACTCCGATGCTGTAGACCTGGGGCTCACGTCCTTCGTCGAGATTGAGTCGTTGAACTAGTTGCTTCGTCAGCGAGCCGCGCGGTCCCTCTCCAAGGACCGTAACTTTGGCGCGTAAATCAACGCCAGGTTCGAAGTTGGCTTTCTGCTTCCCTTCCTTATCAATTCCTTTGTCGCCGGTCCGGACTCCCACTACTCGATCTGCCTCGTCGTAAAGTAAATCTGCTCCAGGGAATTCCGGAAAAATATTTACGCCCGGCTGCTTCACACTTCTCGCCCAACCAGGCCGTGAGACGGTTCAGCGAGACGATGTAATACCCGTGGTTCTTCAAAGGCGGAGGGGTGATTGGCGAACGCAAAGCGCGGGATTTAGTCAGATACAAAAAATAATCTTCGTTAACCGGAGATTCGAGCGGCGCGCCCTGCTCAATGAAATCCGGCATTAACTCGCGCAAGGCTTTCGGATCCATCACCGCACCGGACAGGATGTGCGCTCCAATTGAGGCGCCCTTTTCGATTACTCCAATTTCGATGTCCGGCAGGGCCTGGCCCGCCCGCCCGCTCGCAACACCATCATTATATTGCTTAATCAAGCGCGACAGGTGCAGGGCTCCGCTCAGATTTGCCGGCCCGGCGCCAACAAAGACCACGTCCATCTCCAGAGTTTCACGTTCCATCTTCAATCCTTATGAACTGCAAAAATGAATGGCGATTCAGTTTGGCAGTATAGCAAATGGCCGAACTCAAGCAACAACCCTGGGACAGGTGGAAAGCGCACCGCGGCAGTCGCGCGGCGAAAATTTTCGGACTGCCTGTGTAGCCAGTGGTAAACTCTCTTGCCACACATATCAAATCAGCCTGCTTTGTGCTCCACGAAGGCGCACCAGCATAACGGGTCTGAGTTTAGTGCAAAGCGTCACGGAGGTTAACGCAAACTAATGCCGCATTCGGAAAAAAGTGTTTCTCGATCAATTATGGCGATGACCTTGCTGATCCTGGTTTTCTTTCAGTCACCAGTCGCTTTCGCTTGTGGACCGTTCACAATGGGCGCAGTGTTTACGTTCCGGGCTCATCCCGAGTATCCGCTCGATAAGTTTGCCAAAGGTGAGATCGGCATAGTGCAGGCCTCTTACGCGCGCTCCTATCTATATGTTGCGTATCGATATCTAAATGGGGGAACCTTTCGTCCGGCTGAACAGGAAGCATTGGTGGCCCTATGGAAAGATCGCCTCGAGTACCAATCGTCCTCCAGGGATCACGACTGGATCAAAGAGTGGCAAGTGACGCGCCAGAAAGTAGTCCCCGGTCCCGCCCAGAGATTGAAGTTTACCGACATCGGGAAAAGCCCTTTCAATACGAGTCGTTCCTGAACTGTCAGGACGATGCCTTTAAGACCGCAACGGCCACGCTTGGTGAGCAACGGAAAAAACTCGGCGCCGCAAGTCCTATTTTAAAGAATTGGGTCGAAGCCCAGGATATGGTCTTTGCAAATTGCTCCGCAGGACAAAGCATCCCCACCTCATTGCCACCCCAGGCTGAAACCTCAATACGCGCCGATCGCGATTATCAGATCGCGGCTGCAAATTTCTATGCCGGCAACTTCGATGAGGCTAAGAAACAGTTTGCGGCGATTGCGGTCGACGAAAAATCCTCATGGCGTTCCAGCGGGCCATATATGGTGGCCCGCACTCTAATTCGCAAGGCCAGCCTCGGCGCACCTGAGACTAAGACTTCAGCGCTTGCAGAGGCCGAAGACCAACTAAAAAAGATCTTGCATAATCCGGACCTCGCGTCTTCTCACGAAGCTGCCCGCCGGCTTCAAAATATCGTTGCCATTCGCCTGCATCCTGAAGCAAGAATGCGTGAATTAGGGCGTACGTTAGCTACTCAAGCTACTTTTCTATCTCTGAAGCAGGATCTTTGGGATTACACCTTTTTATTAGATCAGTTTTTGGGCGAGGGTGACGCGCACCATCAACAGGGGGCCAGGCAGGTTGACTTGCAAGGAGATGATCTTACTGACTGGATCACAACTTTTCAGTCGGAGAAACCTGAGTCGCTCGATCACGCGGTGCAACGCTGGCAAACAACATCGTCAATACCATGGCTCATCGCGGCCCTGGCAAAGGTGAAATCGACCGATGAAACCGCGGCAAGACTGCAAGCTGCAGCCAGTCAGATTCCCGCCTCATCACCGGCATTCGCAACCGCTGCCTTCCACAATGTGCGATTGAGCATTGAAGCCGGCCGTTTCGCCGAAGCGCGCACAAATCTTGATGATTTGATTCTAAAGCAGGGCGGCGCTTTCAACCGCTCGACGCTAAATCTCCTGCATCAGCAACGCATGTTGGTATCGCCCACCCTCGATGATTTCCTGACGCACGCGCAGCGGTTGCCTGCCGGGTTTAGCTGGGACGATGGCAATCGCGAAATCCCGGTGGACGATTCCGAAGTTGGCGACGGTGACAAACCACTTCGCGATCGGAAACTCTTCGATTCGGATGCCGGTGAAATTATCAACCGAAGAATGCCCCTCGCGCTGCTCAGTCAGACCGCCAAAAGCACTCGACTTCCTGACAATCTCCGGCGCGATGTAACTCAGGCTACGTGGCTCCGTGCTGTGCTTCTCGACAATGAGAGCGTTGCCGCTTCACTGGCGCCTGGATTGAAAACACTGGCTCCGGAAATGACTGCGGCACTTGATGTTTATCTCAACGCTCGCGATCCGGCGGCGAAAAAGTTTGCGGGTATTTATGCCTGGTTGAAATTCCCGGGCCTCGAACCGGTAGTAGATGCCGGCGTGGCCCGAGGCGGCTCTTTTGCGGAACAGCATTCGTATCGCGACAACTGGTGGTGCGGCGCTTCATACATTTCCGATCCGGACAGTTCACCTAAAGCAACAACGCAAGCCAAAACCGTCACCAGGCCTCCGTCGTTCCTGACGACCGTTCAACTTGCGACGGCCGACAGGGAATATGCCGCACTCACTGCCATGGGCGTTGCGCCAAACTACCTGGCGCGTCAGGTGATCGAATGGGCCACAAAGCGCCCGACTGACCCTCGGGTTCCGGAAGCGCTTCATTTGGCGGTAAAGAGCAGTCGCTATGGATGCGCTGACCAACAAACCGGTCGCTGGTCAAAAGCCGCCCATGACCTTCTCCACCGACGCTATCCGAATAATGAGTGGACGAAAAAGACTCCATACTGGTTCAAAAACTAATCTCTTCTGGTGAGAATGCAGAATACTCAGATGAAAGTTACTAATGACTAAACCAGCCCACACCAATCGGCTGATTAACGAAACCAGCCCCTACCTTTTGCAGCATGCCCACAACCCGGTGGATTGGTATCCCTGGAGTCCGGAAGCGTTTGAGATCGCGCGACGCGAACAGAAGCCGGTATTGCTGAGCATTGGATATTCTGCTTGTCATTGGTGCCACGTGATGGAACATGAATCGTTTGAGAACGAGGCCATCGCCAAGCTAATGAATGAAAATTTCGTCAACATTAAAGTTGACCGCGAAGAGCGGCCTGATGTGGACCACATCTACATGACGGCCGTGCAACTTATGACTCAGCGCGGCGGCTGGCCGATGACAGTCTTTCTGACGCCCGATGCGGTTCCCTACTATGCCGGAACCTATTTTCCGCCGGAAGATCGTTACAACATGCCGGGATTTCCGCGCGTGCTGTTGAGTATGGCCGCCGCATTTCATGAACGAGGTGACGACATTGCCGAAACGGCCAGCTCAATTCTCGAGGGTTTACAGCGTTCCGGTACAGTCGTTGAGTCGGCTGACCCACTCTCAGTCGAATTGCTGGACGAGGCTTATCGCGCAATTATCAGAAGCTACGATCAAAATAACGGAGGGTTTGGCGGCGCCCCCAAGTTTCCGCCCGCGATGACGCTTGAATTTCTGCTGCATACGTTTGATCGAACGGGTGAGGCCCGGGCACTCGATATCGTCACGCACACCTGTCGCAAGATGGCCGAGGGCGGAATTTATGATCATCTCGGCGGCGGGTTTCATCGATACTCGACGGATGCAAAGTGGCTGGTCCCGCACTTTGAAAAGATGCTTTACGATAACGCGCTACTCTCACGTCTTTACCTTCACTATTACCAGGTTACAAATGACGAACTGGCGCGTTCGGTTGCCGAAGGGATCCTGGATTATGTAGTTCGGGAGATGACCGATCCGCTCGGTGGTTTCTATTCAACTCAGGACGCGGACTCTGAAGGTGTGGAAGGCAAGTTCTTTGTGTGGAGTCTGACCGAAATCAACGAAATACTGGGCGCGGATGATGCCGAATTGTTTTCCGCATACTACAACGTCACCGAAGGCGGTAACTTTGAAGAGTCGAATATCCTTAATGTGACGCGCGATCTGGCAGAAGTGTCGGCAGCGAAAAAGGTGAGCCCGGAAAAATTACGCGAGGTCATCGACCGGGGCCGCGCCAGGCTTTTTGAAGTGCGAGAACAACGCGTCAAACCGGGACGAGACGAAAAAATTCTCACAGCCTGGAACGGCTTGATGTTGGCCAGCTTCGCCGAAGCCGCAGCTATTCTCAGCCGACCCGACTATCTGGAGGTGGCAAAGCGCAATGCGCGTTTTGTGTTGGACAACCTTAAGCGGGACGGTCTGATGCTTAGGACTTACAAGGAAGGTCAGGCAAAACTCAACGCCTACCTTGAAGACTATGCGTTTTACATTGATGGGTTGTTAGCTCTCTATGAAACCACCGGCGAAATCGAGTGGTTCAAGGAGGCCCAGGACCTCACCGGAACAATGATCCGTGAATTCTGGGACGACGAAGAAGGTGGCTTCTTCTTTACTGGAAAGAGTCATGAAACGCTGATCGTGCGCTCCAAAGACTTCTTCGATAATGCAACGCCCTCCGGCAATTCGGTGGCTGCGGAAATTCTTTTGCGCCTCAGCTTGCTCACGAATAACAGCGATTACCAACGACGAGCTGCCACTCTGCTGCGGCTGACGTCGTCAGCAGTCCGTCGTTACGCTTCCGGTTTTGGTCGAATGCTCTGCGCCTTCGATTTCGAGTTAGGCGAGGCACGAGAAATCGCGGTAATCGGAGACCCCAGGGCCGATGACACTCGCGCCCTGATGAATGAGATTTGGAAGCTCTACCTTCCCAACCGAGTGATTGCGCAAGCAGCTCCAAATGATTCCGAGGCGGCGACCCGAATTCCTCTGCTACGCGATCGACCTCAACTCGAGGGGTCGGCCACAGCTTATGTCTGCAAACACTTTACTTGCCTGGAGCCGGTAAATAACCCGGCAAGACTCGCGGCCCAGTTGCGCGCGCACCCTTCTTCCTAATCGTCGAGCTAATCCGTTACCCCCTTGTTCACGCAGTTTGGGCTTTGAGATCAGCTCTTCCGGAAACCGCGGGCGCCCTCACCCGCACCTGGCACCCCAAGCTGAGCCGTTTTCCCATCAAAATGCGGGCGGGGGCGCCCTCGGACCCATAAAAAATCGACCATTCAACCCAGAATGAGCCTCTACATCCATTATTCACTAAAGAATTGACTCTAACCCTCTAAAAAGGTTAACCTTACGGCGTGAAAAACGGTGTTGGCCATTGGCCAACATTGGTTCCCGACAATTAGTTCACCTCCAGCAACTGTCTCTTTCTCAACCAAGGGCCCGCCGTCATTCTTCTTTCAGATCAGAGGTCAAGGGAAACATGAGTTTAACAAGGAATTGGACGAGCAACGTCTTAATGGGCAGCATCTCTGCGCTCGGATTGATGCTTCTGGCGATAGCAATGCTTTCAACGCTACAGCTTCCCTTTCTCACGAGGGCGGGGTTGCTGTCGTGGCTGATGCTGCTTGGGCTCACCCTCGCGGCGAGTCGATTCACGGTATCCATTAGCAACAGTGTTGGCGTTAATCAAAGCCGCAAGTCTGTCGCGGACGCTTTCCTGTTCCTTGCCGTGATGCTCTATGCCGTGCCGCCCGCGGACACTGCCGGCCCGGCTACGTTGCTGGCAGCCATTGTCGGAGTTGTTTCTACTTATGGACTCGTCAGCCGCAAAGAATCGATCGCCACTACGGCGATAGCCGTCATCTCAACTTTTGTCTCAGCTTCATGTTACGGCTTCTTAGTTTCTGTTTTTGCTGATGACGTCAGCCAAGCTGCGGGCCAGGGTTTACCTTTGAATGTATTCCTGGTGCCGCTTTGCGTGCTGGCGGTCCTGCAATACTTTCTCAGCACCCTCGCCACGCTCCACTTTGTCAATCTGATTGTAGGCCGGCCCCGCGTCCTTCCGTCGCATGAGAGCCTCGTCTGGACCTTAACCACTCAGGTAGCTGGCGCGGCGTCAGCAGTTCTGTTCTACGCCGCTATCAACGGGCAAGGAATTCCTTATGCATTGCTCGGGGTGCTCATCACGGGTCTGGTCCACCTCCTTTACCGGTTTAACGAAAAGCGTCTCAGCGAGGTCCGGCGTGCCGAAGGCGAACAGCGAAAGCACGTAGAGGAGATGGCCACGATCCACATGAACACGATCGAATCGCTGGCTATCGCGATTGATGCCAAGGATCAAACGACGCATGGTCACGTGCGACGAACCCAGATCTACGCCTCCGAGATGGGGAGAATCCTCAAGGTAAGCGAACCGGAATTGCGCGCACTTTTCGCCGGAGCTCTGCTGCACGACATCGGGAAGCTGGCGGTGCCGGAATATATTCTCAACAAGCCGGGAAAACTAACGGAATCGGAGTTTGCCAAAATGAAGATTCACCCAACTGTGGGTGGAGATATTTTGCGGCGAGTTAACTTCCCCTACCCTGTCGAAGACATCGTGCGCTACCACCACGAAAAGTGGGACGGATCGGGATATCCAAAGGGTCTGAAACACGAAGCCATTCCCCTCGTGGCGCGCATTATCTCGGTCGTTGATTTCTATGACGCCACCCGTTGCGATCGTCCTTATCGCAAAGGGATGAAACGCGAAGATTCGCTGGGTCTGCTGAAAAAGATGGCGGGCAGCGCCTTTGATCCGCGCATTGTGGAGAAATTTGTCGAAAACGTCGAAGACTTCGATCGATTGATCGATGCTGAAGATATCCAGGAACAGGTAGCTGCTGAACTGCCCGCCCACGACTACCAAACGCAAACTAAACCCGATGCCGGTTTGGCGCCTGATCGCCTGGGCGCGCCTCACGACGATTCAGGATTCAGATCCATCAGCGAAGCCCAACGCGAAGTCTTTGCGCTTCATGAGATTGCCCAGACCATTGGCTCGTCATTGAATCTAAACGACACCGTCACCCTGGTTTCAAACAAACTCAAGTCAATCGTGCCGTTTGATACCTGCATTATCTTCCTGGTTGACGACAAAACGGGTAAGGCAATCGCCGCGCACGTTTCAGGTGAAGACGCTGAACTGTTTGTTGGCCGTCGCATGACAGTGGGCGAAGGCATCACCGGTTGGGTAGTAGCCAACGCACGTTCGATGTCCAGCGCTTCGCCCGACCTGGACCTGGTCGGTGTTTCGGAAGATGTGGCGCAAACCTACCGCGGCGCACTGGTATCGCCATTGCTCCGTGAAGACGGCGCGTTTGGAGCCATAACCCTCTATTCCAAGAGCCGCGCTTCCTACACCACCGAACATGTTCGGCTTCTCGAGTCAGTCTGCCAGCACGCGTCCAGCGCGCTCAACAATGCGATGACGTTTGAGAAAACTAAAGAGCAGGCCCTGGTCGATCCACTCACCGAGCTTCCAAACTCGCGCGGCTTCTACATGATGCTCGAGCAACGGATCGCTGAATGCCAAAGAATGGGAAATGAGTCGCTCGCCGTGGTCAGCATGGATTTGGACGACTTTAAGACGGTCAATGATAAATATGGACATGCGATCGGCGACCGCGTGCTTGCCAGCATCGCTGCGGTGATGCGAAAAGAACTCAGACAGATGGATATTCTGACGCGCTATGCCGGGGACGAATTTGTAGCGATTATGCCGATGGCCTCCAGCCAAATGGCGGGCATTGTCGGAGAGCGCATCCGCCGGGCGGTCGAATCACAGACGTTTTCAGTTCGACCTGGCACTGGGATTCAGGTTGGCTTGAGTGTTGGGGTTGCCTGTTTCCCCGAAGAGGGCGAAACCACTGAGGAACTACTCACCGCCGCGGCCAAGCGCATGCAAGCCAACAAGCACTCGCGCAAGACTGTCCACACGCTGACTAACGCACCCATCACTAATCTCGACGCTTTTCGCTAGAGAGCTTCCTTTGAGTCCCCGGGGGTCAGCCGGTTCTGTTTTTCTGGACTCGATGGGGCACGCTGAGAGCAAAGATATCTCCTGACTCGTCAGCCTCAGATGGATTGTCATGCGTATCGACGATCAACGTCGCAACTGTCTTCTACACTCCATAAGAACCAGCTTAGGCTTCCCGGCTAATTTTACAAGTATGAAGCCGCTGTTTCGCCCTCACGTCTATTGAATTGTTCGACGGTGCGTTGATATAACGAACGCTGTTATTTTTTATTCGGTTTTGTTCTTTTCAGGCAAACTGTAAAAAACCTTTCCCGCCTCGTCGAGAAATTCAAGTTTCGGCGAGCCGTCAGGCGCAACCCGCATTCTGATGCGCGGTTTTCCCTTAATGTCGGACATCTCCAGCAAAGTCGTGTTGTCGCGGTATTTGCCGAGGAAAAGCCGATTTGTCGTCAATTCGTTATTGTCAATAAGCGTCTGAATCGCGGCTTTGCGCTTTGCTTCGTCCGGTATTTTTCGAGCTTCTTCCTGTTTAGCCAGCATCACGTCGTTAGGAATATTGGGTTGCTGCAACATCCTTAGACCGGATTCAAAAGTTCCGTTGCTGCTCTCGTTGTAACTGAGAACCATCGTTTCGGCATTTCTTACTTTGTCCCAGGTCATCATTCCAAAGTGACCGTTGGCGCCGTTGCCGCCAAAAACATAACCGCCCATTTCGTCGCCCAAATGATTGAAGAAAATCATTCCCGGCGGGCGCTCGAGTGGTTTTCGCTCGATGACTTTTCCATTAATAATGCCGGGATGCTGACGTTCCTGGTTGGAAATGACCATTCGTAGCTTGCCGTCTTTTTCAATAATGTTAATGCGTTCAACATCAATTTCGGCAAACTTTTGATTTTTGTTTTGTGCCGCAAAGCCTGTCAACAAAAATACCGCGCAAAAAAGCGTGGCGAGAACAGCGTACGTTTTCAAAAAGCGCACTTCTTTTTCAAGTTTTGTTTCCACCATAATAATCTCCTCTTTAATACAATTCTCAATCTTACACGATGAGGAACAAAGAAAGCCGTCGAAGGTTTGAGTTGACGCGGCGGCGCGAAGCAAAGCTCCCTGGCCACGCCTTATAACAAGTGAGTACCTGGAAAACTTGCGGCTGTCTTTCGCCGCCCAAAATCCACGCTGAGAGCAAAGATATCTCTTGACTCGTCAGCCTCAGATAGATTGTTAGGCATTGCCGAAGCGCTGAATCGTCTTGACCCGTTTGCCTACTACAGCTCTCTGAGCGGAGGACAACCATGAACCAATATCCAGTTTGCCTCGGCATTGACTGGGCCGATAAGAAGCACGACCTTTGTTTGCTCGATGCGGCCGGCGGCACGAAGCGCCGCCTGGTCCTACCCCACACGCCCCAGGCCATCAACGAATACTTTACCAACCTGTGCGCGCGTTATCCCGGTCAACAGATTGCCGTCTGAGCATTACAGGGTTTGGCGGTCCCATCGATCGAGAAGCCGAAGGTCGCTGAGGCACCGCAGGGTCGAATTTCTGAGTCGATCACGCCTCAGTTTTGCACGTCGTTGCGGTCCTCGCGTATAATCCACGGGTTCAAACCTTTACCAACAAATTGATTTTCTAACTGGAGCCGCCGTTTGATGGCGGTTCGTTTTCGGAAAGCGCTTATCAGTGGCAAAGTCGAGTTACGAAGCGAAAACGCGCAGGGCCGACCCTTCACGCCAACAGGTCGAAGACGAGAGCGTGGCTGTTATGGACGAGCCCGGTGATGATCAAGCAGCCGCCAGCGCCGACCAGGCAGCCGTCAAGGAGACCCAGAAGAGTCGGTTGGCTGCCATCGATCGTGAGACGCTGGTCCGTATCTACCGCGAGATGGTCCTGGCGCGCCGTTTTGAAGAAAAAGCAGCCGAAGCTTACAGCACTGGAAAAATCGGGGGCTTTTGTCACCTCTACATCGGCCAGGAAGCCGTGGCCATTGGCGCCCTCTCTGCCATTCGCAAAGACGATTATGTGCTGACCAGCTATCGCGAACACGCGCATGCGATCGCAAAGGGCATGTCGCCGGAATCGGTTATGGCGGAGCTTTACGGCAAGGCGGGCGGCTGCTCAAAAGGCAAGGGCGGCTCGATGCACATGTTTGATCGCAAACTAAACTTTCTCGGCGGACACGGAATTGTCGCCGGCCAGATCCCGCTGGCCACGGGAGTGGCTTTCGCGACCAAGTACAAAGGGACTGATCAGGTCACGCTCTGTTTCTTTGGTGAAGCGGCGGTCAACCAGGGGGCATTTCATGAGTCGTTAAATATGGCCCAGCTTTGGAAGTTGCCCTGTATCTACATTTGCGAAAACAATCAATACGGAATGGGCACCTCGTTGAAACGAGCGATGTCGTTGCAGAACATTGCGCAAAAAGGTGAAGCGTATGAAATCTCGTCGGAATTCGTCGACGGAATGGATGTGCTGGCCGTTCGCGAAGCAACGTTGAGAGCGCTCGAACGGGCGCGCCGGGATTACTTGCCCACGCTCCTGGAGGTTCGCACCTACCGCTTTATGGGCCACTCGATGTCAGACCCGGGAAATTACCGGACGCGCGCGGAAATTGAGCTCCATCAGGAACGAGATCCGATCAAGCTCTTTGCGGCCAGCCTTAAGGAAGAAGGCGTGATGAAAGATGCGGACTTTGCCGAAATCGAGGCCACTGTTAAGGAACAGGTTGAGCGCGCGGTGAAGTTTGCTGAAGAGAGTCCGCTACCGGATCCCGGGGAGTTGTACACGGACGTGTATTCGAACCCAATAGTTCCCGGGCAAGGCTAACTTTAGTTTTGGGTGCGCGAGTAACCAGGTGAGCAGCGACCACCCCTTCGCAGTTTGCAAAACATCGAAATCCAAGAGCTGAGGAAACAGACTTAATGGCAGTTGTGACGATGCGCGAAGCGCTCAATCAGGCCTTACGCGAAGAGATGCTTCGCGATGAGAGCGTATTCCTGATGGGCGAGGAAGTCGCTGCCTACGAGGGTGCGTATAAAGTCACGAAAGGACTGCTGGCCGAACTCGGTGACAAACGGGTTATCGATACTCCCATCACCGAACTCGGGTTTGCCGGACTCGGAGTCGGCGCAGCGATGGCGGGCTTACGCCCGATCATCGAATTCATGACCTTCAACTTTTCGATCCTCGCCACCGATCAGATCATCAACTCGGCCGCCAAAATGCTCTACATGTCGGGCGGCCAGTTCAAAATTCCGATCGTATTTCGTGGACCTGGCGGTTCAGCTTACCAGGTTAGTTCCCAACACTCTCAAGCCATCGAATCCTGGTTTGCATACTTTCCCGGACTCAAAGTGGTGATGCCTTCCACCCCGGCGGATGCTAAGGGACTACTCAAGTCGGCCATTCGAGACGACGATCCGGTGATCTTCATCGAACAGGAAAGAATGTACGGAAACAAAGGCGAAGTTCCAGACGACGAGAATTTCACTATTCCGCATCGGCCTTGCCGATGTGAAACGAGAAGGCACAGATGCCACCATCGTGGCCCGTTCCCTGATGGTCCCCGTGGCCCTGAAGGCCGCTGAGCAACTGCAAGAGCAGGGCGTGTCGTGCGAAGTGATTGATCCGCGAACTATTCGCCCGCTGGATATCGAGACTATCCTGAAGTCGGTTAAGAAGACTAATCGCGTGGTGATTGCTGAGGAAGTCGCATCCGTTCTTCGGAGTGTCCGGCGAGATTAGCGCCCAGATCATGGAGCGCGCCTTCGATTATCCTGGATGCTCCGGTGAAGCGAGTTTCCGGCGCGGACGTGCCGATGCCCTATGCGAAGAACCTTGAGGAACTGGCAATCCCCAAGGTCGAACAGATCGTCGCGGCCGTTCGCGAAGTGTCGTATTTGGATTGAATGTCCGACAAACTTTAGTTTGTCGTCATGTAGTAGTCATCGTGCGTTTAAACGAATAAGGTCAGCGACAAACTGAAGTTTGTCGGACGTCCTTCGAATCAAAACCAATGGCAACCAAAGTAATCATGCCCAAGCTCTCTCCCACCATGGAGGAGGGACAACTTTCTCGCTGGCTCAAAAAAGAGGGCGATAAGGTATCAATGGGCGAACCGCTCGCTGAGATCGACACGGATAAGGCGACGATGGAAATGCAGGCGCTCGGAAATGGAGTGCTGCGCAAAATCCTTATTCAGGATGGTGAGTCGGCCCCGCTCGGTCAGATGATTGCCGTCATCGGTGAGCCGGACGAAGACATCTCGGCGCTCCTCGGCGAGGCCGAAAATACAAAATCACCCGAAACACCGACGGCGGCGGAGCCAAAAGAGACCGCAGAGACGAAACCGCAGGCTTCGGCTAAACCTAACGCTGAACCGATGCCCGAAGAGACGGCGAAGGCAGAACCTGTCGCAAAGGCTGAGGCCGTCGTCACTAAGAAAGCTGATGCCGGCGGAGCGGTTGGAAACGGGAATCAAAGGGGCAGGTTGATCGTTTCTCCCCTGGCCGCGCGCATGGCGGCTGAAGCGGGAATTGACCTGCGCACCGTAACCGGTAGTGGACCAGGCGGTAGAATAATTAAACGAGACGTGGAGGGGCTGGTTTCCGGCACAGCGGAAACTGCAACTCCCGCTGACCCTCAGCGAGCCCTGGGGCAACAGTCTCCTGCTGAGCCGTCGGCTTATCGCGACGTTCCCGCCAGCGAAATGCGACGCACCATCGCTAAACGCCTGGTAACGTCGCTGGGTCCGATTCCACATTTCTTCCTGACCACTGAGATCGAGATGGACCGCGCCGCGGAGATGCGCGCCAGCATTAACGCGCTCAATCCGGAGCTGAAAATCAGCGTCAACGACATCATCATCAAGGTGGCTGCCGCAGCTCTGCGGCAACATCCGCAAGTCAACGCGTCGTTCCAGGATAAAGTTGTTCGCTACTACGAACATGCCGACATTGGAGTGGCGGTCGCAATTGAAGATGGCTTGATCACTCCGATTATTCGCTCGGCAGACCAGAAGTCCCTCGGTGAAATTGCTACTGAGATTCGCGACCTCGCTGGGCGCGCGCGCAACCGGAAATTGCGACCGGAAGAATTTCTGGGCGCAACGTTTTCGATCAGCAATCTGGGGATGTTCGGCATCGATGAATTCACAGCCGTAATTAATCCGCCGGAAGGTGCAATCCTCGCCGTCGGTGCGATGGCGCCGAAACCAGTGGTTCGCGAAAATGAGGTTGTTGTTCGCCAGATGATGCGAGTAACCATGTCCTGTGACCATCGAGTCATCGACGGCGCCACCGGAGCTAAATTCTTACAAACTTTCAAGAAGATCCTCGAGAACCCGTTGTTCCTGGTGGTCTGAGCCAGCATTAAAACACGGTAGAAACAAAGACTCGCTGAGGATTCCTCGCGAGTCTTCTTTGTTTAGTCTGCCAACCTCAACCGCGAGAGATCGGTTGGTGAACCTTTCGAGGAGTTTTTCCCGTTGGGGGGATCTGTAGCAACTTATGTCTCCGGCTGTTCGACATCACTGGCAGGTATCGGCACAATCGCCGTCGTGGAAAAATCACCGCAGAGATCAAAGAGTCGTTCGTTCACTGAACGAGGCATAATGCCTCACGTAGCGCTGGTGACCGTGCAGGTCATGTTTGGCACGTGGCCCATCTTTGGAAAGATAGTCCTGAGGTCTATGTCCAGCATCAGCCTGGTGGGACTGCGAATCTGCGGCGCGGCGCTCGTCCTGACGCTTTTCCGGCGACAATTCGACCAACTAGTTCGACTGCCCCGGCGCATTCTTGCCTGGATAGTGCTCTCCAGTCTGCTGGGAGTAGTCCTGAACCAACTACTGTTCGTAAAGGGACTGTCTTTCACCACCGCCATCAACGCATCGCTCATCACCACTACCATTCCGGTATTTACACTTGCCGTAAGTATCGCGCTCGGTTACGAGCGCCTTTCGCTTCGACATGTGCTGGGAATTGGGCTGGCCGCTGCCGGCGTGATCTATCTGGTGGACCCGCTGCGCGCAAGTTTTTCCGCGCAAACAACGCTCGGCAACATTCTTATCGTTATCAATTCGTTCTCATACGGAGCCTACATCGCGGTGTCGCGAGATCTCTTTCGGCGTTATGGAGCGCTCGACGTGATCACCTGGATTTTTCTGGTTGGCGCGATCATCACCTTGCCCTTTGCCGGCTTTGCCTGGACTGGTGATGAGCTGAGCGCTGTTCCCTTCACCACCTGGCTCATAGTCGCGTACATCGTCCTGTTTCCGACGGTGGCAGCTTATTATCTGAATTCGTGGGCGGTGATTCGCGTCTCACCCGGCATTGTGGCGATCTATGTTTACCTCCAACCGCTGCTGGCCTTCGGTTTCGCGCCGATGATTCTGGGAGAGAGCTGGAATTCGAGAACGCTCGTAGCCTGCGCACTAATTTTTGCGGGCGTCGGGGTGGTTACGATTTACAGTCGCAGCCGCGCTGTAGAGGAAGTTTCGGAGCATCCCGACGCGACGGCTCATTAGTTAAGAGGGCCGTCTTGCTATAAACATTTCGCTTCTCTGGAGCTAGATTAACGTCGACTGTCGGGGTCCCTGTCTCCGTCTAGTCACTCGTCGGGCGATATGGTAATCTGCTGCCAGGCGAACACCTTTCTAAGCGCTACTTTCCTCAGGAAAATTGAGCGAACGCGCTGGAGAGATGCTCAACCACCCAACTCCCTGGGGACCCGCGAAACGCTGCAAACCAATCACGATTTAGTAGGAAGTAGTATCAATGAGGTTACCACCCCCCCACTCCTCGATTTGCGCTCGAACTGTATTCATGCGTCGCTTAGCTTTCTGGCGACGACCGCGGCGACGCAGCAACAGGATCTGGATCACTAATCCCTTGCGTGTGTTGAGCCTGGGACTCGTGACCGCGATCGTACTCTTCGCAGGTTTCGCCAAACTATTTGATCGCGCGACCCATGCGGAGTCGCCGGCGATCGCGTCCAATTTCTTGCTACCCGGAGACCCAGAGTCAAGCCGGATTGCCAATCATTATGGCGAGCTCCCGCTCCGCTTTGAGCCGAATGAGGGACAAACTGATGAGCGCGTCAAGTTTCTCTCTCGAGGCCCAGGTTACGATCTGTTCCTGACGGCTACCGGCGCAGTGATCACATTGCGAAAGCCCAGCGCCCAAATCGACAACTCGGATGCAGCGCCGAAGAGCCTCCTGAGTGTTTCTGACCGGGAGATCTCCGTCTTGCGTCTGAATTTGATCGGCGCGAATGCGCAAGCTCGGGTTGAGGCCCAGGAGGAACTCCCGGGAAAGATCAATTACCTAATCGGCAACGATCCGACGAAGTGGCATTCGAATATTTCCACTTATGGCAAGGTGCTTTACAAGCAGATATACCCCGGCGTCGATATGGTTTACTACGGAAACCAGCGACAACTTGAATTCGACTTTGTAGTCGCGCCGCACGCAGATCCGCGAGCAGTGAAATTCAATGTGGAGGGTGCTCAAAAACTCAGGGTTGATGATAATGGCGACTTGGTGATGACGGTAAAAGGCAGCGAAGTGAGGCTGCGCAAACCCGTGATCTACCAGACCAACGACCTGGGCGAGCGGAACGAAGTTGCGGGTAGGTATGCGTTGAAAGGCAACGAGGTAAGCTTCCGCATTAAGAAATATAACTCGGGGAAGATATTAGTAATCGATCCGATCCTCTCCTATTCGACCTATTTCGGTCCCGCTGCTAGTGCACTGGCAATTTCAGTCGACGCTTCCGGTAACGCCTATCTGACGGGAACCGCTATCTCGGGGAACTTCCCTTCGACTCCCGGTTCATACCAGCCGGTCAGCAACCAGTCTGGACCCGACGCTTTTGTGACGAAGCTAAATCCCAGCGGGACCGCACTCGTTTACTCCACTTTTCTGGGTGGCACCGGCAACGACGCGGGCAAGGCTATCGCAGTTGATTCATCCGGAAACGCATATATCACCGGTGAGACCAGATCCTCGAATTTCCCGACGGTCAACTCCATCAGAAGCAGCACTGCGAATTTCATGACGACTTCTGATAGCGGCGGTAACTGGAGTGGCCGGTTTATTGGGCCGCCCAATGGAATTGTGAATGTGTTGGTGATTGACCCGCTCACTCCTACTACGATCTACGCCGGCATGGGTGCTAACAATGGAAGTGGAGTTTATAAATCAACAGATGGCGGCGTTAACTGGGTCGCGCTCAATACCGGCCTAACGGTTTTCAATTGTCCGGCGCTCGTCATCGATCCGATCACACCGTCGACGCTGTACGCAAGTCTCAACACGAATATCTCTCCGGGTACCGGGCTTTACAAGAGTATCGATGCGGGCGCCAGCTGGACGCTGCTCAATAACGGGCTTAGCGGTGTAAATGTGAGCGCCCTGGCCATCGATCCGTCGTCGCCATCGACCCTTTACGCCGGTTCGGGGTTTCTTGGATTGTTCAAGACTACTAACGGTGGCGCATCGTGGTCGAACTCGAGTACGGGAATTACCTTTGGTGGAATCACTGCGATTGTGGTCGACCCGGCCAACTCAGCAACTGTCTACGCGAGTGCGGGAGGTGGTGGCGTTTTCAAGACCTCGAACGGCGGTGGAAATTGGAGTCAATTCAATACTGGTCTAACGAACACGAGTATCCGAACCTTGAATATGGATTCTGCTTCGAACCTCTATGCCGGCAGTTCAGGCGGCGGCCTGTTTAAAAGCACGAATGGCGGTGGCAACTGGAGTCCTCTGAACAACGGGCTACCTACCTTTACCTTAGTAACCGCTCTGGCGATTAACTCAAATGCTTCCTCTATGTTTCTAGGCTCGGGCGACGCGCGAATCTACAAGAGCATCGACAGTGGAGCTAGCTGGAGCATCAACTACGAGACTCTGACTTCCACCAGATTTAATGCCCTCGCAATGAATCCTGCAAATAGTTCCGTTGTTTATGCAGGGATCAGAATTCAATCCAGTGACCCATTAAGTGATTCAGAAGCATTTGTCGCCAAGCTCAACCCGAGTGGTTCAGCCCTCGTCTATTCTACTTATCTGGGTGGCAACAAGGATGACGTCGGCCGTGGCATAGCGGTCGATTCAACGGGTAAGGCTTATGTGACGGGAGATACATCTTCTACGTCGTTTCCAGTGGTTGCGGCATTTCAGTCAACCTTGAAGGGGGCGCCTGACGGGTTTGTCACGGCCTTCCATTCGTCCGGCTCTGCGCTCGTGTATTCGACTTACCTGGGTGGTGATAACTTCGAGACCGCCAACGGCATCGCTGTGGACGGGGGCGGAAATGCTTACGTAACCGGCGGCACCTTCTCTACCAACTTCCCGGTAGCTAACGCGTTTCAGTCAAGTCTGGCAGGTGGGTTATTCGAAGCAGACGTGTTCGCCACAAAATTCAGCAGCACCGGAGCGCTGGCATATTCCACGTATCTTGGCGGTAACGGTATTGATACCGGCTACGGAATTGCCGTCGACTCATCCGGCAGTGCGTACATTGCGGGGGTCAATGGATCAAACAACTTTCCCGTTGCCGGCCCCATTGATCCAACACCCTCCGGGGGTTTCGTCACCAAGCTCAATAGCCTGGGATCGGGCCTCGTTTACTCGACCTATTTGGGCAATAGCCGGGGCATCGCAGTCGATTCAGCAGGCAACGCTTATGTGACTGGGTTTACCCGTTCGGCAGAGTTTCCCCTGGTTGCAGGCAGCTTGCGAACTAAGAGCCCCTTCTTCACGAGTAGTAATGGCGGCGGTGAATGGAACAATGACAACTATGGTCTGAAGACCGAGGCCCTTACCGTTCTTGCTTTGGCCCCCACCAGCCCATCCACTATCTACGGGGGAACGCAAGGCAGTGTTTTCCAGAGCACGAATGGCGGGCGCAACTGGAATCCGATCAACACGGGTTTAGTGAGACCCTGGGTGACCGGAATAGTGGTCGACCCAACTACGCCATCTACGGTGTATCTCGGCGCAAAAACTAACGACGGCGTCAGCAGCAGAGGTGTTTTCAAGAGCACCAACGGCGGCGGCACGTGGGCACCCGCGAGTACCGGGATCCCAAGCGATGTTTTTTCACTGGCCATCGATCCCGTTACACCATCAACTCTATACGCAGGCGCTGGTGGCGTTTACAAAAGCATTAACGGTGGTAGCACATGGAGCACGACCGGTCAGCCACTTTCCGGTATCGAAGCGATAGCAATCGATCCGATAACTCCGACAACGCTGTATGCTGGCGGAAATGGTGGTGTCTTCAAGAGCACCGATGGCGGTGGCATCTGGCAGCCAGTCAACAATGGATTGGCGAGCTTTTCCGTTATTAGCCTCGCAATTGATCCTGTAACGCCTTCGACAGTTTACGCAGGTCTTAGCGGTGCGCTGTGCAAGAGCGTTGACGGCGGCAATAACTGGACGACCATTAAGACGGGACAGACCCGTGCGATCGCGATCGATCCTGTGACCCCTTCGACGATTTATGCTGCCGGCGGTTTCAACGGGGGAGTGGGCAAGAGCAGCGACGGCGGTAACAACTGGATCTCAGTCGGAGGCGGCCCGACGAATGGTGCAATCTGGGCGTTGAAGATTAACCCGCAGAAACCCTCGACTATCCATTTGGGTGCCCAAAATTTCCCAACTGATAACGACGCTTTCGTCACCAAAATAAATCAGGCAGGCACTGCCTTCCTCTATTCCACATTACTCGGTGGCGATCCAGCGCCAAACGATTCGTCGGGTCAAAACGATGAAGGCTTTGGAATTGCGGTTGATTCGGCAGGCCACGCTTACGTCACCGGCTCTACCACGTCGTCGAATTTTCCAACAACGCCTGACGCTTACCTTCCGGTTCAGGTTGGCAGCTCATTCGTTTCCAAGCTAACTATGTCGTATTTGATTAGCGGTCAGGTGCTGGACGGAAGTAGCATGCCAGTAAGCGGCGTCGACGTGGTCCTCAACGACGGTGCTTCGCTAACTGCACTGACCACTGAAAGCGATGGGAGTTATCAGTTCTCCAATTTGCGCGAAGGCGGGAGCTTCACCGTATCTGCGACTAAGCCCCACTTTACGATGGCGCCACCAAGCCACACATTTAACAATTTAAGCAGCAATCAAACTGCAAACTTCACCGCCACTGCCACTGCCGCTCCCTTCTACACGATCAGTGGAACCGTTACGAATAACAGCGTGGGGCTGGCCGGTGTAACCCTGACCTTGAGCGGATCGCAGCCTGGTCTTACAACCACAGACAGCGCCGGCAACTATTCATTAACACTCGCAGGCGGCGGCAACTACACGGTAACGCCGTCACTGCTTGGTTTCGCGTTTACACTGCCAAGCCAAACCTTCAATAGCCTGAGCGCTAATCAAGCCGCAAACTTCACCGCAACCCGTCAGAGCTTTGTCGTTACCAATGCCGATAACCATGGAACCGGATCGTTGCGTCAGGCCATGCTGGATGCCAATGCGACAGCCGGGGCCGACAACATCGTCTTCAACATCCCAGGCGGCGGAGTTCACACGATTAATTTGTTGCTGGCCCTTCCCGATATCACAGATCCGGTAGTGATTGATGCGACGACGCAGCCAGGTTATGCGGGCGTGCCACTAATTGAATTGAACGGGGCCGCAGTTGGGAATAATCAGGCTGGATTTCGGATCAACGCCGGCCATAGCACCATTCGCGGTTTTGTGCTTAATCGCTTTAGTAACGGATTCGGCGCGATCTACATTAGTACCAATGGCTCGAATGTGATTCAGGCTAATTACATCGGCTTAAACTCCGCCGGGACGCTCAGCAGGGGCAACCACAGCGGGATACTCATCTCAAACTCGTCCAACAATCTGATCGGCGGCACTACTCCCGCAGCCCGCAATGTGATCTCCGGGAATTCGTTCCACGGGATAAGCATCAGCAGTCCGGGCAATCTGATCACCGGCAACTTCATCGGCACGAACGCCTCGGGCACAGCGGCTGTCGGAAATGGGATCAACGGCGTGGAGATCTACAACGTTTCCACCCCGGGCGCTATTAACAACGTGATTGGAGGAACAACCCCAGGTGCCGGCAACCTCATATCAGGCAATTCAACTGGCATTAGACTTGGCGCGACCGGGCAATTGGTTCAGGGAAATCTTATTGGCACGGACGTCTCGGGCACAGCGGCCGTAGGAAATGGCACGGGGATTAACACCAACGCTCCTGACACGATCATCGGGGGTACGGCTTCGGGAGCCCGCAACATCATCTCCGGGAATGGTGGAGACGGGCTGACTATCGGCGGCACTGGCAGTCGTCTCGAGGGAAATTTCATCGGCACTGACATTACCGGAACCGTGGCTTTGGGTAATGGCGGCAGCGGAGTAGTTGCGGGTGGCGGAGCCTTGATTGGTGGCACGACGCCGGCAGCTCGAAACGTAATCTCCGGAAACGGAGGATTTGCAAACATTTCCCTCGGCTCCAACAGTTCTGGGGCGCAAGCCATCGTCCAGGGTAATTACATCGGCACGGATGTCACCGGAAATGTTGCCTTGAACAATCCTGCGGCGGGAATTTCAGTTTCGAGTTCGTCGCATCTGATTGGTGGTTTGATGCCCGGCGCAGGGAACGTCATTTCCGGTAACCGGAGCGGCATTGAGCTTGGAGGATCCATCAGTAGTCAGCCGTTAGGGATTACCGTTCAGGGAAACATCATAGGTCTCAACGCGCTCGGGACCGCAGCCTTGCCCAACGCCCAGGGAGGAATTCGCATTAATGATTCCTCCAACAATGTAATTGGTGGCGATGAGATAGGCGCGGCTAATAGAATTAGTTTTAATGGTGGGCCAGGGGTCGCAGTCTTCTCCAGTTCACTTCGCAACACTGTGCGTGGTAATTCGATCTATTCCAACAACGGTCTGGGCATCGATCTGAACAGCGACGGGCTGACCGGCAACGATATCAACGACGCTGACACCGGAGCGAATCTGCTCCAGAACTTTCCCCTGTTGACTGCGGCGACATCCAACGGAACTACAACTTCAGTTCAGGGAACTCTTAACTCCACACCCAACACGGCGTTCCGAATTGATTTCTACTCGAATGCTGCCTGCGATCCTTCAGGAAACGGCGAGGGTGCGCAGTTTATGGGAACTGCAAACGTGATGACCGGGGCCGACGGCGCTGCTGCGATAAATGCGAATCTGCCGGTAGCGCTCGCATCAGGACGAACTGTCACTGCGACGGCCACAGATCCACTTGGGAATTCATCCGAATTCTCCCCCTGCAATTCCGCCGAAACTGCCGGCAGCATTCAGCTTAGCAGTGCAATCTATAACGTTCTTGAAGATGTAGTTAACGCGACCATCACGGTCGTAAGAGTTGGCGGCAGCAAAGGAACGCTGGCAGTTAACTACAATACTGCTAATGGCACCGCCACTGCCGGATCCGACTATTCGGCAGTTTCCGGAACTCTGGTTTTCGCTGATGGCGAACTCACGAAGACGTTTACCGTCCCTATTGCTAATGACGGCCTAACTGAGCCGTCTGAAAATCTGGGAATAGTTCTCAGTGGTTTTGCGGACTCAGAAACAATGGGAAGTCCGGCCACCGCCACGATCAACATTCAAGACAACAACACGCCTCTGTATCTGTTGGGCCTCGGCATCGACGTCCTGGAGGGAAACAGCGGCACCACGAACGCAGTTGTGACTGTCATCCTTTCAGCGGCCACGGGACGGACTGTCACAGTTGACTTCAGTACTTTGTTACCGGGATCAGCAACCAGCGGAGTTGACTACACTCCTGTATCGGGCAGTCTCACCTTTGGACCAGGCGTGACCAGCCGTACCATCACCGTTCAAATCATCGGTGACACCCTGAACGAGATAAATGAGACCTTCACGGTTGCTCTCGCTAATCCCACGAATGCGGAGATCGCTGACTATGGACTCGTGCGAATTCTTAACGACGATCCGATTCCCTCGCTATCAATCGGTGACGTCAGCGTAACGGAAGGCAACAGCGGAACCGTCAACGCTACGTTTAGCGTCACCCTATCAACAGCCAGCGGCAGAGTCCTGTCAGTGGGGTATGCCACGGCCAACAATACAGCTACCTCAGTCAATGATTACACCTCTACTTCTGGAAGAGTGACTTTCAATCCCGGTGACTTGGTAAAGAGTGTGTCTGTGCCGATCATAGGCGACACAGTGCCTGAAACCGATGAGACGTTCTTCATGAACCTATCCGCCCCGTTCAATGCCACGATTGGCGACAGTCAGGGTATTGGAACAATCCTGAATGACGATGGCGATGCCGGGTCTGTCAGCTTTAGCCAGTCAACCTATACGGTCGGTGAAAGCGCCGCCTTTACGATCATCACAGTTAATCGCGCGGGAAGCTTGTCCCTCCCGGCAACCGTTGATTACACCAGCTCGGACGACAGCGCGACGGTAGTTCCCTGCTCAACGGTGAACGGCGTCGCCTCAGCTCGTTGCGACTTTACCAATGCGCTGGGTACGTTGCGCTTCGCGGCGGGTGAAAGTTCGAAGACTTTCCCACTGCTGATCTCTCAGGATATTTACGTGGAGGGGCCGGAGACGCTAACACTTACGCTCTCGAATGCTACGGGCGGCGTAGTCCTGACCACACCCTCGTCGGCAACATTAACGATTACAGACGACCCAACTGAACCGTCAACCAATCCAAACGACACCGCCGAGGCCTTTGTCCGCCAGCACTATCACGACTTCCTGAATCGCGAGCCGGACGCGGGCGGCCTCGCCTTCTGGGCCAACCAGATTACTGAATGCCAACAGCCGGGCGCGACCTGCAATGCTGAGGTTCGCCGGATCAATGTGTCAGCCGCGTTCTTCGTCTCAATTGAATTTCAGGAGACCGGCTACCTGGTCTACAAATTCTACAAAGCCGCTTATGGAAACATTGCCGGGGCGCCGGTGCCTTTGCGGCTGAATGAATTTCTACCTGACACGCAACAGATCGGACTGGGCGTAGTCGTGGGAGCGCCAAACTGGGAGTCAGTGCTCGAAGCCAACAAAGTCGCCTATGCGCAAAACTTTGTTTCCCAGCCCCGCTTTACAGCAGAGTACTCAACCACGCTGACACCAGCGCAGTTCGTTGATGCGCTCTTCGCCAAAGCCGGTGTCAGCCCCACGGCCGGCGACCGCGATACGGCTATCAACCAATTTAGTGGAGCCGGAAACACTGCCGACGCGGCAGCCCGCGCCCGGGCCTTGCGACGTGTGGCCGAGAACGCAACGTTTACCCAACAGGAGACAAATCGCGCGTTTGTGTTAATGCAGTATTTTGGTTACCTGCGACGCAACCCCAACGATCCGCCCGAATCAGGTTTGGACTTTAGCGGTTACAACTTCTGGTTGGGCAAGCTGAATGAGTTCAACGGCAATTACATTTCAGCCGAAATGGTGAAGGCCTTCATCGATTCAGCTGAATACCGGCGGCGCTTCGGTCCGTGAGAAAGCGGCCGCGAGGTTGTACACAACTATTAGTTTGCGACTGTTGGCGTGGTGGATGTGCGATCTTTTCGGACGCAAACTAACAGTTTACCTTACAACTGAATCGCGGTGACCACGCGGCCGACGGGATAGAGGTTCATCTGCTGGTCCCAGTAAGGCGAGCGCTTATAAAAGAACTCCAGCCGCGCCGCGGGGTTCGAGGCAAATGCAGGGTCACTGTCCAGCCTGGCGCGAAATTCTTCGGCCAGTGCCGGATCCTCAGCCATCATTTCGCGAGCCAGCTTCTCGACAACATAGGCCTCCCCGTATTCCTTCTGCTCAAAAATCGCATTGAAGAATCCCCAACGGACGAAGGAATCCGGAGCCTCAGGTTCGAGCAAGTTGATCGCCACTCGAGCTCCCTTCTGGGCAAGGGGCACGAGCACTGAGGCCAACGGAAATGTTCTGCTCTCTTTCACCCGTATCGCCGTAAACGTGGGCATGTGCCTTCCTTCAAAGGGTGCGGCAGCCCATTTCACATCAGCAAAACGATAACTTTCCACTTCGCGCGTCATCGGTTCGGTCACGGTCTGCAACTCAAGCCCGTGCCCTTTGAGCACCGCAATGACCTCATTCCATTGGGGCGGAACAATGTAGAAAAGCGGCGGGGCAACTGATTTGGTTACCCGAAAGTCATCGTACATCGGCACCGTCAAATCCAGCGGCTCGCTTCCAAACGTGACCCGAAGGTCGCCCGAAACGTCACTCTGCTCAGTGTGATACTCGAAGCCCTTAAGATCGTAAGGGCGCGACTTGCTGGTCAGTTCGAAATCCAATGGATAGAGACGCGCGGGATCGTAGGTTTGACCTGCCGCGAGCATTTCCTCATCCGCGCGCCGGCCAGCCTCAAGCAAACTCTCAGGATCGCGATTCACCTCCTCGAGCGCGAAGCGCAGAAAATCGTACGTGCCGATTACCCGAGGGCGATAAGGCTTGAGCATGTGCGTCTCGATCAATATTCCCGGACGATTCCGCAGGGGCACATACCCGGTTGAAAACCGGGGGCTGCCGTTGAAATCGCGAATGCCGGTAGTTAAATCACGATTGTCGATAAACTCCAGGTACCACGAAATAACGTTGCCCGCCTCGGCCGTAGCCTTTGCCACGCGGTCGTCGAAAACAGCTCTCTCCCAGGCGAGCACACTGGGCGCGACCCCGGCGTGATGCTCATGGTGGAAGGTGATATTGCAGCGATAATCGGCGCCATCAGTAACGTGGCAGTCGATAAAGAGATCGGGGCTCCACTCATTCCAAAGCGAAAGCCATGCGCGCGTCTCCGGCGTGTCCGCTTTCATGTAATCGCGGTTGAGATTCTGATAGCTACTGGTCGTCCGCCAGCCCATCTCGGCTGGTCCATTCTGATTGATCCGATTGTAAGGAGTTGAGCGCTCGTGTCCATCGGTGTTGTAGATCGGAATAAAAAGCAGGACCAGGTTTTTTAGAAGTCCGTCGCGCGTTCTGGTAATAGCAATATCCCGTAACAAGGCCAGGCCGGCATCTTTGCCGTCGGGCTCGCCCGCATGAATGCAAGCCTGGATCAATACCACTGGCTTCCTGGCGCGTTTGGCAGCTTCAGGGGTAAACGTCTCGCCGCCGCAATCACCAACGGCAAATCGCGGCCTTCGCCGCTCTTTCCAAACGATTGGTAACGGACGAGCGGCGATGCTTGCGCCAGCCGCAGGCAGTAATCGATCGTGTCGGCGTAGCTAGGCGTTTCGCGATAATCAGTTTGCTCAGCGTGGGTCAGCCATGCGGAGGGGGTTGATTGATTGTGATTAAGTGACATAGATATTGGTCGAGAACCATTCTCCAAAAATCATTCCATTACTTAATCGGCGCTGCTCGCGCCCGGGGCAGCGAATTAGCCAATAACCACCGACGTTTAGCAAATGAAGTCGGTTCACTTTCGGAATATTACCGCAGAGTGTTCTCACAAGATCGGCACTGGGTGCGGCGCTTCGCGTTCAAAGTTCCACACGAAGCGCAACGAAGATACATGTTACGAGCAAACCAGGATGTGATGATTGCACTAAAACCCAGAATGGCAATCAGCACAACCGCGTTCAGAAGCAAGTCTTTCAACTTTTATGTTTTTCTGCCAGCATTCGCTGATAAGCCTGGCCGCGTTCATAACCCGCTCTGAACGCCTGCGTTGAGCCGGCCTCGTTGGCCGTCGTGGCCAACTCCGAGCTTACGTCATCATAAGTCCGGCCACGCCGCTTTGGATTCAAAGCAATTTCAAACCCGCGCCGGTAGGCCGACTCATCGGCACGGAAGTCTCTTCCCTGAGCTTTATAGGTTTCCTCTTCAGCATCGCGCAGGCCCACCCACCACTCTTCACGCGCTGCGTCAATGCTCTCCGCGCCAGCCTGGGCGAAAACGTTGCGAGCGCTTTCAGCGGCTTCGCTGTCGTCCGCGAACACTATGACGACGGAACGGCCTTTTCGGAGCGCGTCCTCATAAAGATACAACTCATCATGCGGCAAACCGTGAGCCAGTTCACGCTCAAGAGCGGTCCCGGCCGCCGCGCCGGTTGCTGCTCCGCCCAGGCCCAGCAGGGCCGCGCCGATTATTCCGCCGGCGATCACTGGTCCAACTCCAGGGATCAGCATGCTTGCGGCAGCAGCTCCCAAACTTGCTCCACCCGCAACGCCGAGTGCGCCTCCAACTGTTCCGCCCATTGCGCTTCCCATTCCGGGTTGTTCGGTTTCGGTTGTGGGCACCGCCGCTTCGACCGCATCATCACTGGCGCCTGGCGTTAGAAAAGCGATTCGGTCATTCGCGAAACCGGCGGAACGAAATCCTGCCACCGCGCGGTCAGCAGCACTTCGTGAATTGAATACCCCTGCAACTATTTCCATTCTGACACCTCCTCCAAGATTCGCTGTGCGATTTAACATTTAACGCCCGGCATCTTCTGCCGACAAGCAGATCCGGCGTTCGACACAAATCGTTGAGGAATTCAGTAGAGCTATGTTAGATTGCTTCCGGTTTCTAAACTATCGTCGGTCATCATCAGAACAATTTGTACGACATCGTAGATAAACATTGGCCCATGTCAGAGGGCGACGGCAAGGCAGCGCGAAAGAAGCGCCCACGCATCCTCGCCATTACCACGGACTGCTGCACGGGCTGCGCCGGTTCGCCGGCGTGCATCGAGTATTGCCCAATCGAAGCCTGCATGTTCTGGGTACCGGACGAAGATCATCCTCCCTTTGGCCGGATTGAGGTTGATCCATATCTTTGTATCGGATGTCAGAAATGCATCAGCAAAGGACCTGACGGCGCGTTTCTCGATGGCTGTCCCTGGGACGCAATCGAAATGGTCCCCACCGACGATTGGGAGGCAGTTCACGGAATCACCCTTCCCGATCTCCCGCCAGCCCCGCCTACTGCTTAACATTTTCTTTGGAAGAATTTACCCGATCCTGAATAGCGTTCGCTGTTCGGGCCGCTTGTTGTTGGATCTGCGCCGATGCCGAACCACTCTTCGCGAATGCATCCACTATCGGTAAGTCCTTAGCTTCCCCAACTAAAGCCAGTCCACGCAACGCTTCCCAGACACTGTTTTCGTCGGAGTTTATCGTAAGCATGACCGCGCCCGCTGACACGCTGGTGCCGGCCGGCGCCCGGACCTTCGCCAGACTGCCCGGAAGCGGCGAACGCACCTCGACTGTTGTGCCGTCAGTCTGGTTGAGGCGCACTATGAGTGTGCCTCGCGCCAAATGCGCGCCTTCCTTTAAAGTGCTCGCGACCACTCCACTCGCGGGCGCCGGCAGCTCATAGGGTTCAAGGATGGCGCGGAGTTCGGACAATCCCGACTGATCATTAAACCGCAGGAGAGCGAGCGCGGCATTTCTTCTCACGATCGGCTCCGGATCCGCCACCAATTTAAGTAACGTCTGATGAAACTCCGGCGACCGATTATCAAAACCCATCAGCCAGGCGACGGTAAGACGAAACTCTCGTTCCGGACTTGAGGCCAGCTCAATGACCTGTGGATACCATTTGCTTGCGCTTGCGTCTCTGCGTTCGATCCGTTGCTGCACCTGAAGCAAAGCGTGCTGAACGTGTCGTGGTTTGTCTTGATCTACAAGGTAGCTGGCGATGTCAGCGTCGGAGAGGTCGCGGCCAAACCAGGAGAAGTACCACGAGAGAAACGCGCCGAGAACAAAAAGAATGGCCAGAATCAGGATCGGACCGGACGCGCGCACCCGCTTCACTGGGGGAGGCACGATTGCGGCATCGATCGTCTGCTGGTGTTCACTTTTGCTTCCTTCGGGTACGGTCATCCTTCAAATCCAGTGGGCCGGGCCTGACTGTGCACTCATCACTTTTCACGAGGGGTACAGATGATAAAGCATCACGTAAACAATTACCCCGGTCACTGAAACGTAGAGCCAGAGCGGAAGGGTCCAGCGCGCGATGCGCCGGTGTCTCTCGAAATCGCCGCGCGCCGCGCGATACACGGTTATCAATACCAGCGGGACGATCACGATCGCCAGAATAATGTGGGTGATCAGTATTACGAAGTAGAAAGGGCGCACGGCCCCCTGCCCCGGAAATGGGGTATCGCCGTGATAATAATGGTAGGTCAGATATGAGGTCAGGAAAAAAACGGAAGTAACAACAGCTGCCACCTGGCAATTGCGGTGTGCGCTTACTCGTTTCGCGCGAATGAAACCATAGCCGGCGATAAGCAGGAGCGCACTGATCGAATTAAGGCCGGCGTTGAGGTGGGGCAGAGATGAAATGTAATCCGGCATTATTTCTTAACTAAGGGCTTCGCTGCTTCCCTGCCCTTGGCCGTCAGCGAATAAAAATCATTTCCCATTTCTTCAAGCAAGCCTTCTCTTACCAATTTCTCGACTATGTCAAAAACACTTGTCCGCGCCTCCGGGTCGTTGCCTCCAGCCTCAAACAGCGTGTGCAGATCGAGCGAATCTTTTCCCCAATGCCCAAAGCTCCCGAGCACGCGCTTAGTGAGTTCGTCCATAAGGTCCTAGTCCTTCGACGTTGGATTCATGTTGGCGATCATGGATTTTACGTCGGGTGGGACTGCCCTGCCTTTCGCGTCGAGCAGTGGTGGCGTGACGGTACCACCTCCGGCCGCCTGGACGGCTGGAATCCGAGGCTGCATCCCCAGCCGCTTAGCAAATGGAATCGGCAGCCGGCCTTCGGAATGAAGGTAGAACAGAGGGTTAACCATGAACAGGAGGGCCATTACCAGGCAGACCGAAATAATGAACAAGTTGTCGGTGCTGAGAAGCGGAGGATAGAACAGCGCGGTCACCACCGCGAAAGCGATGAATAGAAGTCCCACGAGGATGCTAATGAGATTTAGTAAGCCTAGTTCTCTCTTCATCGATCGACCTCAATGCCTTAGTGTTTCACTTTGCCGACAGCTTTCTGCCGCTCCGACATTTCTTCATAACCGCAGCGCTCACACTGCCAAACCGGAAACACTGCACTCGGGTCGCCGGCACTCTGATAAACAGCGCGATCTGATGGGATTATCTTGCCACCGCAGATGGGACACACGCGGCCCCGCGTAGTTCGCTTCTCGACATCAATGCGTTGCAGGGTTTCCTCAGCCATAAAAAACACTTCGGAGTCTGGAGTGGCAACTGATTGCCTAGTTCTCCTGGTTCTCATCAACCATCCTATGTCTTCTCAAAACTATGAATATGGAACAGAAGATCGTAACCGGAGGAATCAACAACACCAGCACCCCGATATTGAAATTCCGGATGAACAACGCGTTGTTGGAGCCGGCCAGGGCAGTTCTGCACATCCCACACTGCGCGAGAGTAGTCAATTCACCAGCGAGCACCGCCGCAATGGCGATGCAAACTGCCAAACACAGACTTGTCTGCCGCGAAATCTTCATCAATGACTCTCGACCGGCGCAGGTGGACTCTCCTTGAATTTATAACGCAGGTCAGACGATCGAAAACTGTCAGGAAAGAACACAAAAAGGAGGAGGATGCAGACGACCAGCATCGGCACAATCGTCAGGATCAAACTCAATCGCTCAAACTTCAAGTGCATGAAATAAGCGACGATCAACGCTGCCTTGATAATCGAGAGGCCGAGCAGGATCGTCAACATTAGGACGGTTGACATCGGTTTGTATGCGAGTCCGATCTCAATCAACGTCAGGACCACCAGCCAGATCCAAATCGAAGTAAACAGCTTGTTGCTGCCGGCAAAGTGTTCATGTTCTTCAGCGTGTGCGCTCATTCTGAATCCTCCTTCTTCCGGCTTAGTGGCCATCAATATGGACGGACATGATGTAGATCAACGGGAACACAAACATCCAGACGAGGTCTACGAAGTGCCAGTAGAGACCGCTAATCTCGATGTCCTCGTGCTTCAGTTTCTTGACTCGGGCCGCAACCACCGCGAGGTAAATCGCGCCGGTGAAGACGTGAAACATGTGCAGTCCAGTAATCGCAAAGAAGGTGGCGCCAAACAATGGCGAGGGCAACGTACCATCAGCGGTGGTGTATTGCGTCACCCATTGGGCCGGCAGCGAGAACGGGGTCAGGCCCTGATGAATCAGGTGGTTCCATTCGTAAAGGTGAAGACCCAGAAATGCGAAGCCAAAGAAGATGGTCGCGATAATCCATTTCCTCGCCGCCTTCCAGTCGCCCCGGCTCGAAGCTGAAACCCCAAACACCATCGTCAAACTCGACGAGAGCAGGCACATCGTCATAAGCGACGAAAAGAGAATGCTGGGATTGAAGTGAAATGGCGTGGGCCAGACGTTTGACGCGCGCAAGTAGCTGTAGCCGATTAGCAGCGCGGAAAACGTTAACGAGTCGGAAACAATGAACAACCACATTCCGAGCTTGCGATGACCGATGCGATATGGATGGACCCCGCCATCCCAGTCGGCCGCCGGAAAATGTACTGCGCGTGCTTCAGTACTCACCTGTCACCTCCCGAAGAATGAAGACGTTGATTACTTCCGATTTACGAACGCCAGAAAAACAACAACACAAACAGGTAGATCCACAGGACATCCAGGAAATGCCAGTAGATCGTCAGCGCATCCACTGCCGCTTGTCCTTTGGCTGTCGTCATGGCATCGGCGCTGTTTGATCTCGCCCGCATTGCCATGAACAACAAGCGCCAGCAAACCTCCTATCAGGTGGACACCGTGCGTCGCAGTCAGGAGGTAGAAGAACGAACTGTGTGGATTGCTGGAAACGTAAATTCCCTGCCCGACCAGTTGCCGCCAGGCAAAAAGCTGTGACAACAGAAATGCGATGCCCACTGCGGCGCTGAGCAAGAAGCCACCGCCGGTGCGCGCTCAGAAACTCTCCTCTTAGTTTTCGGCGAGCCGTTTCGAGCGTAATGCTGCTGCACAATAATCAGCGCGGTGCTTAACCACATCACGCGCGGCATCGCCAGCGGCTGCCAGTCGTTCGATGATCCCGAGCGCACGATGTAAGCGCTGGTCAAAGCCGTAAACATCATCAGAATCGACGCCATCCCAACCCACATCCCAATTCGGTAACGATTGGCCGAAGACTGGATGCGCGCCGCGTCGTCGTAGCCGTTTCGCTTCGGCGAACTATTGCCGTTTGGACCGCGCGGTTTCGAGCCGCCGCCAAATCCCGTTTTAATGATCGGCTTAGTGCCGGTGACCGTTGTGGCCATTCCCTGTTCCCTCGCTTGCCGGGACCGTGCCCGGCTCGGGCTCAGTCTGCATAATGAAATCTTTCGGCGCGCCCGGAACCGCAAACTCATACGGCCCGCGATAGACGGTCGGGATTACGCCGGCGAAATTGTCGTGCACCGGCGGACTTGTCGTGATCCACTCGAGCGTCGTCGCTTCCCATGGGTTGTCGCCGGCTGGCTTGCCCTTGAACAGACTCCACACCAGGTTGAAGTAGAAAAGAACCTGGACGATTACGGTGGCGATTGCCGCGATGGAAACGAAGATAACGAGCGGGTGCAACGTGGCCAGGAATTCATATTCCGTAAACTGGGCAAAGCGACGCGGCATGCCGACGATCCCCATCGTGTGCATAGGGACAAAGATGCAATAGACGCCCACGAAAGTGATCCAGAAATGGATTTGCCCGAGCCGCTCGTTCATCATCCGGCCAAACATCTTCGGGAACCAGAAATAGGTGCCGGCAAACATCCCGAAGATTGAAGCCACTCCCATCACCAGGTGGAAATGGGCTGTCACGAAATACGTATCGTGCATAGCCAGGTCCAGCGAGCTCTGGCCCAGGACGAGACCCGTAATTCCTCCGGCCACGAAGAGAGACACAAAGCCGAGCGAGAAAAGCATCGGCGTGGTGAATCGAATTCTGCCTCCCCACAACGTACCCAGCCAGTTGAAAGTCTTAACGGCCGAGGGAACGCCGATGGCAAGAGTCAGGATGGAAAAAGTCATCGCCGAATATGGGCTCATGCCGCTGATGAACATGTGGTGGCCCCACACGAAAAATCCCAGCAAGCCAATCGCGAAGATCGCAAATACCATCGCGCGATAGCCGAACACCGGCTTGCGCGCGAAGGTGGCAAGAATATGAGACGTGGCGCCCATGCCGGGCAGAATAGCTATATAGACCTCGGGGTGTCCGAAAAACCAGAATAAATGCTGCCAGAGGATGGGCGAGCCGCCGGTATGAATCGGGAAGTTGGCTGAGGCGCCTGAAAGCTCACCGCCCAAGTAAAGCCCGCCCGGAATAAAGAAGCTGGTTCCCGCCGTTCTATCCAACAGCAACAACACACCGCCGCCGAGGAGGACCGGGAACGACAGTAGCGCCAGCACCGCCGTCGTAAACCACGCCCAACAGGTCAGGGGCATGCGCATCAACGACATTCCCGGCGCGCGCATGTTAAGCAGCGTAGTGATAAAGTTCAGCGCGCCCAGCAAGGATCCCACACAGAAGATCGCAATGCTGATGATCCAAAGGTTCATGCCCATGCCCTGCCCGGGCCCGGCATTCGGCAACGCGCTTAGCGGCGCGTAACCCGTCCACCCTCCAATCGGGCCGACCGTTGATTCAGCTCCCGAAAAAAAGATGGCCGCGAGAATTACTACAAACCCGACGAAGGTGACCCAGAACGAGAGCATATTCAGAACGGGAAACGCCATGTCTTCCGCGCCAATTTGAATCGGCAGAAAATAGTTTCCGAAACCGCCCTGGGGCGCAGTTGTAAGCACGAAGAACACCATGATGGTTCCGTGCATGGTCACCAGTGACAGGTAGAATTCCGGCGTCATCATCCCATCGGGCGCACCACCCGGAAACAGAGTGCCCAGAATGGGCCAATTCGTTCCCGGCCAGGACAAATTCATTCGCATCAGCACAGACATCGTCATGCCTACGAGCACCGCAGCCAGGGCCAGAATGATGTACTGGATGCCGATGACCTTGTGATCCAGGCTGAAGATGTACTTGCGAATGAAGCTGGTGGGCGGCTCGTGCCGGTGCACTGCTCCGTGCGTATCGTGCGTTTCTCCTGACATCCGATATCTCCTCGTGGTAGAGCCCGAATTTACTGGAAACGTTAGGCGCTGCTATCAAGTCTACAAAACAAAGTCAATTATTTGACGCCGGCAACTTGTACTTAGCCAGCAACTCAGTCATGCGGGTTTGAAACTGCTCCTGAGGTAAGCCAATCAGTTCCGTATGTTCATCAGTCGGAAGAACCAGCATGAAACTTCGCATCTTGAAATGGAGCTGGCCGCAGAGCTCGGCGCAGGCGAGTTCATACTTGCCCGGTGTGTTGGCGGTGAAGTGGACCTTGATTGCCATCCCCGGAACGAGATCCTGCTTAAACCGCAGCTGCGGTACCCAGAAATTATGGATGACGTCTTTTGAACGAAGCGTCAGCTCCACGGGGCGTCCGGCCGGAATCGCAATCACGCTATGGACCGCATCGTCCTTCGCGCTGGGGTCAGCTTCGTCAATGCCTATGAAATTGAGCGCCGAATCGTCTATCAGGGTTGGATGGGTGCGGCCAAAGACGCCGTCCTTGCCGGCGTAATGGAAGTTCCATTGAAACTGTTGGGCCACAACTTCGACCTGAAACGAACCCGCGGGCGCATCATTGAACCTTAGTGATGCCCATACGCTTTGTCCCATCACTGCGAGACCAATGAAGATCACTGCCGTGACGATCGTCCAGACCACTTCAAGGCGATTGCTGCCATGTGTGTACATGGCCCGATCGGTGGGGCCGCGGTCCCGGTACTTCCAAACCATCCAGCCGAGTCCGACTTGCGCTGCCGTGAAGGAAATACCAACCACGATTATCGTCAACAGAAACTGCCGATCGAGAGCCGGCGCGTGTTCAGAGATAGCGGTGGGAAACCACCACTTGTTGACGAAAAAGAGACTGATCGAACCCAGAGTCAGGATCCAGATAATAACCGCAAGAGCACGTCCCATCGGTTAGATCTCCTTGATTGTCCGACAAACTTTAGTTTGTCGCTCATTCGACTTATGCGTGATTCGACAAACTGAAGTTTGTCGGACTACTTACTATTGATGACCATCAAAATAAACAAGAGGGGCAGATAGATCACCGAAACCAGCAAAAGCCTGCGGGCCTCTTGTCTGGACTTGGAAAACGCTGCGCGCAAACTGCTGTAAAGAAAGAGCAATCCGAGAACGATTGCGCCGTAGAGATAAACCTTGCCGGCAATTCCCAGCGCTGTCGGTAGCAGGCTGACCGGCAATAACATCAAGGTGTAAACCACAATTTGTTGGCCGGTCACTTTTCCATCGGGCTCAACCACCGGCAACATGAGAATGCCGGCGCGCCCGTAATCTTCGCGATACATCCATGCGATCGCCAGGAAGTGGGGAAATTGCCAGAGAAACAAGATCGCAAATAACACCCATGCTTCCAGACCTAGCTCGCCACGGGCCGCTGCCCAACCAATCAGCGGCGGCGCGGCTCCCGGAAAAGCCCCCACCATTGTTGACAGAGACGTTCGCGTTTTCAGTGGCGTGTACGCAAATAGATATCCGGCGATGACGGTGAGGCCTATTAAACCAGTCAATGGATTGACAAAGACCGACAGGTAAACCTCCGCCAGCACCGTGAGCGTGATGCCGAAAGTTAACGCCTCCCATGGCATTAGTTTTCCCGAAGGCAACGGTCGATTGGCAGTGCGACGCATCAACAAATCGAGGTCGCGTTCCATATATTGATTAAGCGTCGCGATGCCCGAGGACAATAGCGCTATGCCAAACATCGACTTGCTCATCAAGGCGTAGTCGATAGTGGCAGTCGATGCCAGGGCGAAACCGGCCGCGGCCGTGAGTACGATGAGAAAAGTAATCCGCGGCTTGGTCAGCTCCATGAAGGCGGCAAACCGTTCGCGTGCTCTCAAACGCTCGAGTTGGACCACTGACCCGGGATTGAGTTCTATGGCAAATTCTTCCATGTACCTATTCTTAAAGCTCGCAGCGGAGCTGCCCGCCAAAGCCTGAACTCTGAACTACCGAACCGAACTAAATTCTTCATGAGCGTTGCGGCGATACGGACAATTGAAACGATTCCGGAGCGCGCAGGACCTTAAACGATCTCAGTGTTAAAACAATCGTAGTCGCAAACACCAGCGCGCCGCACGCTACGTGCGCCACGGTAATGCCGATCATCGGGTGCAGCGGCTGCGGATCATTAGGAGAGCCCAGCCTCGTTATGTATGCCGCTATCCCCAACATAACTTGCAGGACCAGCAACAACAGGGCCACCTTGGCCGGCTTCGTCAGAAACTGTTCTCCGGTGTGGCGTTTTCGGAGTAGAAACAAGGCCGTGCCCAGCAACACTGTGACTACCACCGCGCCCGCAACGTGCGCCACCAGCAGTTCCGTCGGCAGATGTTGGTCCCAGGTGGCTGAATGCCGGAGCGTGGCCCCAATAATCAGTTGCACCAGAATTGCCGCGGCTGCGCCCACGCACAAATAACGAAACGGCAAACTGCCCTGTTCTTCAATCGCCGGCTGCTCTCGCATCCAACTCCGGGAAGTGAAAACTGCCAGACTTACCACCGTACAGAAGAAGAGTTGCGCGAGCGTGGCGTGGGCTGAAGAAACCCACAACGGCAGCAACAATTTCACCGTTAAGCCGCCAAGCAGTCCCTGGGCGATTACCCCAATCAGAGCAATCATGCCCAGTCGCCTTACCCAGAGCCGCTTTTCTACCCGATACAGATAGAAGACTAACCCGATGGTTAGCAGCCCGACGGTGGTGGCAATCATTCGGTGGCCATGTTCCCAGAATAGATTGCCGACCATGTTGACTCCGGTGCGCATTCCCAGAGCTTCAATCTTCGGCAGAAACGCGCCTTCGGTGAGCGGCCAGTCGGGCGTGGCCAGCCCGGCAGCATTGCTGGTGACCAGCGCGCCGGCAACAATCAGGAAAAATGTTGCCCCGGCGACGATGCACGCGAGCCAGTGTAATCCCCTGTTCATATTCCGATTTGCGATTGCCGATTGCCGATCGAAAGCACTCCCTATTCTCAACTCTGGCGAGCTCTCATTCGAAAATCGGCAACCGGTAACCGGCAGCCCCCTCAGTGTCTGACGAACATCGGCAACTCAAGAGCGGGCATCATTTCAAGTCCAGGTCTGGTGGAAACAGTTGCCGCGTCCCCAAAAGCGAAATCAGCCGTGGCCGTTCCATTTGCCGCCACTGTGACTTCCATCGTCTTTTCCGTACCGTTTGCACCACCCTTCTCGTGCCAGGCCGCGATGGTGTATTTTCCGGGAGGCAGGCCCTTAATTGAGAAAGTGCCATCGGCGCCGCTAACGGCGAAGAACGGATGTTTCACCACCGCAACGTATGACTTCATCCATGGATGCTGATCGCACTTGACGGGAATCAGCACTTCATGTCGCGCGAAGGTTTTCTCGATAGGCGCGGCGCCATTCGGCTGAGTCTGGTTCCAACCGGGGTTGCTCTTCGGATTCGGGTGGATGTTGTGTTGCGTCGGGTCACTATTCGTAACCTTGAGCTTCTGATTCACCTGGAGCCCCGTCACATGCGGCACGTATTGGCAGCCTTTTTGATCGAGGTTAACCGCGTCGGTTGGGGTAGTGAAAGTGTAGTCGCCAATCTTCGTTCCGTCGGTTGCGGCGCCGTCTTTGACGTAGACAAAGACATTTGCCAGCTTACCGTCCTTGACCGCGGTGTCTTCGGTCATGAGATTTGGGTTAGCGGTGCCGCATGCGGGATCCGCTGAAGTATCTATTTTCTTTGGCGCTGGTGGAGTTCCGTTGAAAGAAATCGCTCCGCTCACCGTTCCCTCGTCGCCTTTTGTCGCATAGGCCTTGCCGGGTTTCGTGGTATCGGAAGCCGAACCGCCTTCTTCAGCCGGCTTGCTGCCGCACGCAGCAGCCAGCGTCAGTAGTGAAAGAATCGAGGTCAGGACAAACCAGACCTTTATCTGCTTAAACATAATCAGTTCCTCCAGGAGTGAATAACTTTAGAATAACTTTATCACGAGCGACGACGAGAAGTAGACCCGTCAGTGCCGCATGCATCGTCCAATCTTAGCCTTCTCTGTGCGTCCTTTGTGTTCTCTGTGTCTCTGTGGTGAGCGGTCGAAGGCAAAAATTCACCACAGAGACACAGAGAACACGGAGATCATACAGAGAATAGGTGCCTCATAATCCGCGACCGCGGCCCGACGATCGCACGCTAACAGCGCGCGCCAGAATAGTTCCGCGTTTGCTCTTGCGATCCCTGCTCGCCGAAGTCTGGGGCTTCCGATCTCTCCCAAGTTTCTGCGCTGTTGGACCCGCTGCCGGCGGCGCCACGGGCGCAGTGGCGAGCAAGCGTCTCTGTTCATCCGGCGTTAGCAAAAGCATGTAACGAACCAGCAACTGCGCGTGATCTTGCTTGTAGTCGTTTGCGCTCGCCGGCGGATTAGGAAGATTGATAACCCAGCGGTCACCTTCTTTGCGGAACAAGCCGCTTGGCATCGCCGTCCCCGGACTAATCTGTGCGGGATCCAACAACCAGCGGAACGTCCAATCCGGCTTGAGACGCTCACCGGACAACAGGAAGTTTGGTGCAATCGCAGTCGCGTCGTGAGTGGGGTCGCCGGTAATGTGACACTTCAAGCACGGCGTGCCGGAAGTAAACATCTGCCTCGCCACCAGTTTTTCCTGCTCCGTCAAAGGCTGGAGCTGTTCCTTGATATATGGTTCCTGCTGACCGGACAGGGCCATGAAGAAGCGAACCAAAATCTGCAACTCGTTTGGTGAAAAGTTAAACGTCGGCATGCGAGCCTTGAGGTAGGGCCGCACTCCATTACGGTCCAATCCCGGTTGCGGCTTTAACCTGGCATCGCTGGCCGAGCCGACCGGAGTTGCGCCGGTGCCCCCGGGGACCGGTGATGTCGCAGCGGGAGCACCCGAAGCAGCACCCTGACCGGCTGCACCTGGGGTAGTCGCCGGCTGATTGGCCACGTTATTCCCGGCGCTTGCAGCGCTGCCGGTGTTCACCGTCTTATCGCCGCTGAGCGAAGGATCGTTGAGGAAACGAAGGAGCCAGTTTGGATCTACGCGCGCGCCCTCGCTCGTGAGCCGCGGCGGCAGTAGGTCCTTGCCCTCCGGCGTTTGATAATAAGGAACGCCCATCAGTCCCGAGTCTTCGCCAACCTGAATCTGGTGGCAGCCCACGCAGTTGTATTTCTTGATCACCCACCAGCCGTTTTGAATGTCCTGACGCCGTTGATCCTGAGGATCGAAGAAGAGCGAGCGAGGTACATTTGATCCTTCCGTGCCCACGCTGCCCAGTAAGAATGTGGTCAACGCCGTGCGCCATTCTGGTGTCAGGTAGGGCTTCGGCATCCGCAACTTGTCTTTAGGATCCTTTTCCTTTCCTCGATCATAGATGGCGGGCTCAGCGAGCTTGTGTTCAAAGAACCCTTTGTGGTTATACCAGGGTTTCTCTTCATGCTTCGCCGGGGTCGCGTGCTCGCCTTCCGCAGGCGCGCGTCCCAGGTTTCGCAAGTCGAGAGGGTCGTGGCCTTTCTCGGCGTCATGCGTCAGCAGCGCGAAGTCTAATCTCTCGATCGGCGTAGCGCCTTCAACCGTTAACTCTTTGCCGATTCGTTGTTCGTCTTCGAAGCCTTTAATCTCATGACAACCCGCGCAGCCATATTGCTTGATCAATGCCCCACCCTGGGCTTTGAGATTTGAGTCGTCCATGAATGACGCATCCGGATAGGAAGGCGGCGACGAAAGCGAGAACAAATAGGTGGCGATGTCTCGAGTGTTACTGTCGGTAAGCCGGAAGTTTGGCATTACCGTCATGTTCTGAACCTGCAACTCAGCGCCGTCGTTCGGGCAACGCGAATTCAACTCGGTGTCAAAAACATAAGGCTTGCCGTTCTTGCTGTAGTCTTCCGCCGTTAGATCGCGCTTCTCTTTCGGACAGTATGGCGCCCAGCGGTCACGCGGGTTGTGAATCCAGCGCACTATGTATTCAAAATTCGATTTCTCGCCGATGCGCTGGAGGTTCGCGGCGAAGGTTCCGCCGGTCGGGCTCTCCGCATCCCCGATTGAGTGACAACCGAGACAGCCGCGCGTTTCAAAAAGTTCTTTACCATTGGCGGCATTGCCTCTCGACTGCTGAGATACTTTGCCGTCAAAACTCTCCTGCCAGAGATAAGCAGAGATGGCGCGAATCTGATCTTCCGCGTCCTTGTCGCGCTCAACTCCGCTCTGGTTTGAGGTTTCCGCGAAGCGCCAGAAGGTCGGCATCTTCGTTCCTGGACGAAAATTCTGCGGATCTCGGAGCCACACCGGAATCCATTCTTTGCGCAGCTTAAGTTTGACGTCTTTGAGGTTTGGACCAATCTTCTTTTGGTCCTGCATTAAATATTTCGACTGCAAATTAGCCTGATCAATCCTCGCAGCCAATAAACTATTCGAAACTCGCAACGACTCAGCATGCGCGAGCAGCTTCTGCGCTTCAGCATCATCGGCGGCCTGGCCGGCGGCTTCGGTGTCCTGACGAATCTGTTTTTCGTTTTGCAGAATTTGATCTTCGAGTTGGGTAGTGTTTTGCCGAGATGCCGACAACGAATCTGTTTCGCGGTCAAACCCTTCGTAACGATGGCAACCAACACAGCCTCGCTCGGAGAAGAGGTCCCGGCCGAGATTAAGCGTGGTAGCTCCCTGAGTTACGCGGTCCTTTGCGTGGCACTGCTGGCAGCCTGCTTCGATGTTTTCCTTCTCGAATAGCGGCCAGAGCCAATACTTATGTCGACCGTGCCCCTTAATTTCACCCGTCGTGGCTCGTCCATTTCCCCAATGACAGCTCGCGCAGCCAAACCGTTCCGGGGTATGAATTTGCAGTAGCTCCTTATTCGGATGACTTATAAACGCGCGCGACAAGCTATCTGGTTTCTTACCCGGGCCGTCCGGAGCCAGGTTCGCCGGCCTTAACTCGAGTGGCTCTCGAATCCCAACGTGACAGACTTCGCAGCGGTCAACGATGTTGACCGAGTTCACGCTGATCTGATGGCCCAGGATCGAGTAGTCGAAGTTATCCATCTTCCGCAACAGGCCGTCGATTTGCGTAGGAGTTAAACCGATCACGTGGTGCCTGAGGTAATCGTCGCGCTTCTTTGCGATCTCGGTAGGCTCCTTCAGCAGCTCGGCTTTCTTTGCCAGCAAGGTCGCCTTTTTTTCGCGCAGATCGTTGTAGAATTTTTCAAGTTGCTCATAGTTCATTTTCTGCGCAACAGTCTTGCCGGAGGCATCTGGCGCCGGTAGTTGCACCTCTGTAATTTCCTGACGCTTCCGCTCAGCCTCCTTACGATACTTCTCCTTCGCAGAACCTTCGGCAGTTTCTATGTTGTAGGTGATTACCGTCAGCCGTCCACGTTGGTTTTGAAAGGGTTCCGTTACCGCATCGATCTGACGCTGAATCAAGCCAACCTCTTTATCGACTTCCGCAGTTTCCGGTTTTACTTGATCTAACGCGGCCTGAGCCTCTGCGGCGAGCTGCTGGTATTCAGCACTTTCCTTAACCTCGGCTTCGGTCTTGCCTGCCTCGGATTTAATGCTTTTGAGGTAACGGGTGTAGCGGGTGACAAACTCTTTCTGAATTCCCTTCCAGGGTCGCTGTCCGAAAGCCTCATCCCAGAGCGCCCACGCCAGGGATAAAGTCAACAACAAGGCACAGAGCAACAGAATGCCGCTCGTAGACTTGCTAACGATCGGATCATGCGTCGGGACCTCAGGATCCTTCTTGACCAGCGCTTCTGTCGTCTCAGGAGAATCAGCCAAACTTGGTTACCTTCGAAACGTTTAGGAGGACAGACAATGCCTGTCCTACTCTACTTGAGAAAATGGTAGCTCTTACTCCCTCTCCCTTTGGGGGAGGGTCGGGGAGAGGGGATTAGGTCGAGCCTCTTACACCCTCTCCCCAGCCCTCTCCCGACGGGAGAGGGAGTTTTTCAGCAACCTCTAAACGTTGAACCAGGGTGTCACCCATACATACTTGATGGTAAACACCAGCCGCAGAATCAACTTGACCGGCATGGCCAGTAACACCGTGATGGCAAAAAACTGGAACGTTGCATACTGCAATAGGCTGGTCCGTGCCAGCAGCTTCTGTTCAAACGGATCGGAAGTGCTCATCCATAGCCAGATTCGTCGCCAGATAGGCAACGAACGATCGATTCGATCGAGACCGCCACGCGTTAGCAGCCAATGGAAGAACAGCGCGCCTGCTACGAAGAACAGTCCCACCACGATCGCGCCGAAGATTGCTTTCAAGATCCAGGAAGTGGACAGCGCCGTGATTCCAAACATGTCTGCCACGATGTCGTGCAAGTCGCGGTTACGATCGTAAACAACCGCGTTGTGGTCCCAGGTTTGGCCCGGCCAAAACCAAATCCAACCCGGACCACGAATAAACGTGCCAATCACAATCAGCAGAATCCACTGAAGGAACCCGGCGCCAAACATCCACAGGGCAACCCGTCGTTGCTTGATCGTGTAGTAGCCATTTCCGAGCGGGTTCGAGTCAACGTAGGGAAAGACCATCGAGCCCGACCATGATCAAACTGGGCATGACAACGCCGGCGATCCATGGATCAAAGTAGACGAGCATCTCCTGGAGGCCGAGAAAATACCACGGCGCTTTCGACGGGTTCATCGTGAGGTTTGGATTCGCCGGCTCTTCGAGAGGCGCATTAAGCGTAATCGACCAGACAAAGAGGATAACAGTAACGATCACCGCGGCGAGAAATTCGATGCGCACCAGATAAGGCCAAACGTGAATATCGCGCGCCCAACCCGGACGCCAGGGCTCAACTTTTCGGTGATGCGTTTTAGCCAGCTTCGGATCGCTTTCCAATTCCTCGACCAGCCGGTCATTGTCGCGCGCCTGTTTGATCCCGAGCCAGGTGAAGAACGGCACCAGGAAAAGCATGGCCACGATTGGAACGTTGTCCGGCGCCGAAGATATCTTCCAAAGCTGGTGCCAGTCGTGCACCGCAAACACGGCGAGAACGATGAGGGCCACGAACACCCCCAAAGTTATTAGCTTCCCTTTACTTAGACCTAGTCTCGCCATCTTCTTTGTCCGACAATTGGTCCGACAAACTTTAGTTTGTCGAGCATTAGTGATCGACAAACGGAAGTTTGGACTGCAACAACTACTTCTTCTTCACTGCTTTCATTTCAGACTCGAGCACCATCGGCGCCGGGCCTGAAATGCCGCCATCTTTGCGGATGCGCCAGAAGTGGACTGCCATGAAAATTGAGGCCACCAGCGGAATACCAATGCAATGCCAGATGTAAGAACGCAGCAAGGCATTTGAGTCCACGATTGAACCGCCCAGCAGACCAAAGCGCACATCGTTATAAGGGGTCATCCCCAGTTGAACACCAAACGGACCCTCCGAGCCAAACATCGGGGTGGCGCGAGCCATGTTCGTGCCGACGGTTACCGCCCAGAATCCAAGTTGATCGTCCGGCAGCAGGTATCCAGTGAATGAAAGCAACAGTGTCAGCACCAGCAACACCACGCCAACGCACCAATTGAACTCCCGCGGCCTCTTGTAAGAGCCGGTCAATACCACGCGAAACATGTGCAGCCAGGTGGTGATCACCATCAGGTGAGCGGCCCAACGGTGCATATTCCGCAGGAGCTTTCCAAAGGGAACATCATGCTCGAGATAAAGAATGTCACGAAACGCATCGGCCTTAGTGGGGTGGTAATAGAACATCAGTAGCACCCCCGTGAAGGTCAAGACGATAAAAAGATAGAAAGTAATGCCACCCATACCCCAGGTGAACGCATAACGCACCGCATCACGATTGATTTTTGCCGGGTGAAGATGAAGGAAAACGTTGGAGAGGATAGCGAGCGAACGATTACGAGGATCAGAACGATCGTGGGATACCCGAAAGATCGACTTCCAAAGTTGCGTATCCTGAGGGTCCTTATAAGTTTTGGCTTCCTCGACGGCCCGCTCTTTGAGTGCAGCTCCGCCCTCCCGAACCTTGGCGATCAGGCTGGTGCCGGGCTTCTCCTCGCCGGTCAACTGTTTTTTCTCTTCCTGGTCGGGACGTTCTGAATCCATAAACTCTCGTTAAGAAAAGCTGCCGGCTACTAATCCGGCATTAGCCGAAAAAGAAAGCCCTTGCTCAGGCCCGGGCTTTCTGAAAATAACTCACAATGGGATGTAGGCCCCCTTCTCATCAAACTCGCTCGCTTCGCCTTTAGTCCAATCGTATAGCTTGGCTAGATCGACCACTATTTGTCCTTCGGCATCAAGTTCAACGTGAGCCCGATCCATCGGACGGGGCGCTGGTCCTTCAAAGTTGACGCCTTCGCTATCGTATCCGCTGCCATGGCAAGGACACTTAAACTTGTTTTCACTGGCCTTCCAGTCCGGCGTACAGCCCAGATGCGTGCAGACTGCGTAGATCACAAACAATCGGTCAGACGTTCGAGTGACCCAGATTCGATACTGTTGCTGCCACTTCGTGTCGACCCCGAGCGCGTAGTCACTCGGCGCGCCGATCCGGAACGTGCGAGACGGTTCCAGGATGGATCGCGGGAGGAAAAACCGCAGGAACATCAGAAAGTAAGCGACCAGACTGGCAGCTATCGCCGACCATACAATGCGCCGCCTCATTTTATTAACTGGAGGATCGGGCGCGCTTTCAACCAGGGAGCCGACAGGCTTTGCGACAGGTCGGGCGGCCGGCGCGGCTACGGCGGTCTTCGGAGGTAACGGTTTTGCGGCCGGCGGGGTCCCTGCCGGTGTTTCGACTTTCGGAGACGAGCCAGCAAGGTTCCCTGCTTGCTCTTGATCGGTGGGACTATCCACTGAAATCAATCCTCCGTTTAAATGAAGTGCGAAAATTACACTTCAACGTTGCAGTGGAGTGTCAACTATACAATTCCCCGCAGTGCAGGGAACCACTCTCTGCTGAAGAACGCTTATTCGTTTATGCATGAAGTGCGCCGTGCCAATAGAAATCCAATAATCGGGGCTCGGTGCGCACATTTATACCCTGTTTCACAATTTACTGGCAAGAAGTTTTATATTTTGATTGCGGCGGTTAAGGACAACGGACTCGCAGCGCCGCGGGAATGATCTCGAACGTCGCCGGGAGAAAACCGGGCAACTCTCCATCAACCTCAAGCGGTATGAGTCCATATCTGGTTGCGGATTTCGCCTGCACCTTCCTGGCCAGCACGTGCCCGACCTCGGCCATACCCAGGTGGGCGCCCAAATAAATGCGGGGTGCGTTGGCGATCATTCGTGCCGCTCCCAAATCGCCGATACTAACCACATCGAATCGACCATCCGCGAGGCTGGCGTCTGGAGCGATCTTCATCCCGCCGCCAAAATAACGCGCGTTAGCAACGCAAATGTTTACCACGGTCATGTGCCTTGCCGGATCATCATCAAGTTCGATGGTTACTTTCGTAGCCTCCGTCTTCAAAGACGACTTGGCCATCGCTAGACCAAATGCAGCGCGGCCCGATAACCACTTTGGCACACTAACCGGAAGCCAGTCTGCTTTTTGCTCCTTGACCCGGGTAATCACGTCGGCGCTCATGCCAAATGAGGCAACGCCAACAAAATAACGCGATTCGCTTTCTCCTGCTTCAGTTTGAAACGTCACCTTACCGACATCGATACGCCGCGTCCAGCCGGTTCGCAGGATTCTAATTGCTTCGCGCGATCGCGAAGGAATATCGAGGGTTTTTCGAAAGTCACCGCCAGTGCCGCTGGGGATTATTCCGAGTTCTGCGGCTCCGCCGGCGGAAATGATCCCGTTCGCCACTTCGGAGATGGTCCCATCACCTCCACAAGCGATAATCAATTTCGTTCCCTTACGCGCGGCTTCGGCGGCGAGCTCGGTTCCACCTCCCGTGCCCGACGTGAACAACGGGGTGAAAGCACCGAAGTGAGTTGCCAGCTCACTGGCTATCTTCGGCCAGGCGTCGCCAGTGGCGCCGCCACCCGACGCGGGATTAATAATTACGATTGGAGGAGACATATATCAGACTCGCCCGCCCACCTTGGTCACGCTATTTAATCATCCAGTCGATTCCTTCTGCTATCGCAGCACACGGGCAGAAGCGGACGCCGGTCGCGGCGACGGCGGATATCTCACACATCTGGTTCTTCTAGCGGTCCTGGATCTGATACCGTGCGCGATCCTGTTCGCCGAGCTCTGCAATCTTAGTCATCACGAAATCTGAAATTTCTTTATAGGTTCGAATCCGATCTGGCTTGTCGAGATAGTTGGTGAGATCGAGCTGTCGACCAAAATAAATTCGAATCTGTTCACCGCCGGTCCAGTTTCCCATTACCTGCTTTGGCAAATCGTTTCCCAATCCCGTGATGAAAACCGGGATCACCTGCGGCGCCGCATCCTTGATCAGTTTCCCAACACCAGGTTGTGGCCGCAAATAGGAATATGGATCAGGACCTTTGTTGCGCGTGCCTTCCGGATGAAAGCCAACCACATTGCCCGGACCGTTGCGGCAAAGTTCGCTGAGAAGTCGCATCGAATATTTATCAAACTCGCGCTTCTCGATCATCGGCTTCTCGCCCGAGGCAAAGAACGGTGGATACATCGACCACCAGCCCATCACCAGATTCACGAAAAGACCCAGCGGCGACTCGTAAAAGAAACGTCCACGCACCGGAAAGAACAACTGCTTCCGCCACGACGTGTTCCGGAAAAGGGCCGTGGAAACAACGTACATGTCGAAGAACGAGCGATGATTGGCGACGAGCAGGATGGGACGATCACGAGAAACGGCCTCGACATTTTCGAGACCGTGGATGTTCATTATGTTGTAGGTGGCGAGGTGAATCCACCCGGCCCCAAAAACACTTTGGCACCAGGTCCAGAAACGCTTCCACGTGCCCCGATTCATCCGCCGGACAAAACGGAAAGCAAAGCGCTCAAACGAGGACAAGACGGCGAATTCTTCCGGAGTGGGTTCAAGGGACTGTCCGGAGTCCAAAGTCCTGAGCCCAAGGTCTTCCTTGTCTCGGTCCGGGTGGGGCCGTGAACTAACCTTCGGCTCAGGACTTTGGACATTGGACATTAGAGTTTGGACTTTGGCCCAGATTCTCAGTCGACTGCAAAGTATTTGGCTTCCGGGTGATGCGCGATGATCGCCGACGTCGATTGCTCGGGTTCGAGTTGAAACTCCTCGCTGAGTTCAACACCAATGCGTGAGGGATCCAGCAACTCAAAAAGTTTCGCCTGGTCCTCAAGATTTGGACAAGCCGGATAACCAAAACTGAAGCGCGAACCCTGATACTGTTGCCGGAACAACTTCCTCACGTCTGGAGCATCATCACCGGAAATCCCCATCTCTTCGCGAATGCGTTTGTGCCACAACTCCGCCAGGGCTTCGGCGCCCTCCACGCTGAGACCGTGAAAATAAAGGTAGTCAGCATAGTTGTCTGACTTGAATAGTTCCTGCGAATATTCGGTGGCGCGCCTCCCCATGGTGACCAAATGAAAAGCCACAGTATCCATTTGGCCGGATTCTTTGGAGGCAAAGAAGTCGGCGAGACAGAGGTTCTTCCCCGCATTCAAAGGTTGTCGCGGAAAAGTAAAACGCATCCGCTCAGTTCTCTCGTCCTCCTGGTAAATAATCAAATCATTACCGGAAGATTGCGCCGGAAAATAGCCGTAGACCACGCGCGGCCTCAGAAGTTTCTCGCGCTTGCTGCGTTCTTTCAGTTCGTCGTAAATCGGTCGGACTTTGTTTTTTACGAGGGCTTCATACTCTTCTACCGGACGCTTCCCTTGTTTGAATTGCCATTGACCCTTAAACAATGCCGTCTCGTTAACAAAAGCAAAGACATCGTCAAGCGAAGTGTCTTCAACAACTCTCGAACCGTAAAACGGCAGCTTCGGAATGATCACATCAGTGCGTACCGCGGAGCGCGTTGTATGAGTTGTGTCGCCGCCAACTTTGGCCGTGCCGCGTGGTTTTACACTCTTGGAAATTCCAAGTTTAGCTTCTTCACCGACGCGGTCTTCAACGTCTTCGGGAATCTCGCCCCCGTTTCCGGTTGCGGCCGCAGCTTTTGCCAGGTCAGATGTGATTACATTCAAATCCGCGCCCGCCACCAGCTGGTCCATGGTGTGTAAACCAGCAAACGCGTCGCCCGCATAGAAGAGTGTTCCGTTATAAATCGACTTCAAGTCCTCATCAACATATCGCCGCGTGAGTGCGGCGCCGCCCAGAATGACCGGTACAGTCACGCCGCGTTCATTCATGAGTTCGAGGTTGTCTTTCATGATCAGCGTAGACTTAACCAGCAGTCCACTCATGCCGATCGCGTCGGCATTATGCTCCTCGTTGGCCAGGAGGATGTTATCAATCGTCTGCTTGATACCGAGGTTAATTACCTTGTAACCATTATTCGTGAGAATAATATCGACCAGGTTCTTACCGATATCGTGGACGTCACCCTTGACGGTTGCGAGTACGAGGGTTCCTTTTGCTGTCGCACCGCCCTTCTTTTCCATGAAAGGCTCCAGGAAACGGACCGCCGCTTTCATCGCTTCCGCAGATTGCAGCACGAAAGGCAGTTGCATTTGACCGCTGCCGAATAGATCGCCAACCACCTTCATGCCGTCGAGCAGAATATTATTTATGATATCGAGCGCCGGGTGCGTTTCGAGCGCAGTTTTGAGTTCGTCCTCAAGTCCAATCTTTTCGCCGTCGATGATATGGTTCTTCAGGCGCTCCTCAACAGTTGCTCCCTTGTTTTCCTTTTTCGAACTCTTGGCTTTGACGTTTTCGAACAACGTGGTGAACTGCGTGAGCGGATCATAAGTACAAACTTCCCCGTCAAACTCCCGCCGGTCGTAAATCAGATCGCGCGCGACCTTAAGTTCTTGTTCACCGATGCGATTTAGCGGTTCGATCTTGCTGGCGTTAACTATCGCCGCATCGAGCCCGGCTTCGACCGCGTCATGCAGGAAAACCGAATTCAGAACTACTCGGGATGCCGGGTTGAGACCGAATGAAATATTGGACACGCCCAGGATCGTGAAACAGCCGGGCAGTTCTTTTTTAATCCGCCGAATTCCTTCAATGGTCTCAAGAGCGTTGCGGCGGTCCTCTTCAATACCGGTTGAGATTGGCAACGCGAGTGGATCGAAGAAAATGTCGCTCGCCGGCAACTTGAGTTCGCCGGTCGCCTGCTCGTAGGCGCGTTTGGCGATCGCAAATTTCCCGTCAGCCGTGCGCGCCATTCCCTCTTCATCAATGGTGCCGATGACCACGCTGGCGCCGTAACGTTGGGCCAGATCTATCACCTTCGCGAAACGCGGTTCGCCATCTTCGTAATTAGTCGAATTGAGAATGCTTTTGCCGCCGGCGTGTTCCAGTCCGGCTTCCATCTTTTCCCATTCAGTGGAGTCGAACATAAGCGGCAATTTGATGTTCGTCACGAGACGCGACGCGAGCTCGTGCATATCGGCTTCGCCGTTACGGCCCACGAAATCGACGTTAACATCAAGAATGTGCGCACCTTCACGCTCTTGCTCCTTCGCCAGCGCTACGAGCCCGTCCCAGTTTTCGGCGTTGAGCAGATCGCGCATCTTCTTTGAGCCGCTGGCGTTCACCCGCTCACCGACAATTAAAAACGACGCATCCTGAACATAAGGCTGCTGAAAATAAATTGACGAAGCGGACGGCACAAGTTTGGCATCGCGAACTTTCGGGGTGATCCGTTGCATCGCTTCGACTACCAGCTTCAGGTGTGCCGGTGTCGTGCCGCAGCAACCGCCGACGATGTTGACACCGAAGTCGGAAGCGAAGTGGACCACCTGAGCGGTGAAACTGTCAGGCGTTTCGTCGTAGTGCATCTTCCCATCCACCACCGAAGGCAAACCTGCATTCGGCAGCACTGAAACGGGCAACGGCGCATTCTCGCAGAGATAGCGAATGCTCTCAGTCATGTGACGCGGACCGGTGCCGCAGTTCATCCCGATAACATCAACTGGAAACGGTGCGAGCGCAGTCAAAGCGGCGCCTATCTCCGTCCCATTCAACATCGTGCCGAAAATTTCGATAGTGACCTGGGCAATGACCGGCACTTGCACCCGGTGCTTTTTGAAGTGTTCAAAGATCGCTGAGAGCGCAGCTTTGGTTTGAAGTAAATCCTGACAGGTTTCGACGATGAGCAGATCGGCGCCGCCGGCGAGCAGACCGCGCACTTGTTCCGCGTAGGCGGCTTTGAGATTGGGAAAGGTGATGTGGCCCAGCGTGGGCAGCTTACGGCCAGGTCCCATCGAGCCGGCAACCCATCGAGGTTTGTCTTTGGTTGAATAGTCGGCCGCTACTCGCTTCGCTAGCTGGGCGGCGAGGAGATTCATTTCGTAAGCCTTGTCGCCGATGCCGTATTCTTCAAAATCGATGGGCGTGCCGTTAAATGAATTCGTCTCGACCACGTCGCAGCCGACTTCTAAAAAAGCGGAGTGGACGTTTTCAACCGCGTCCGGCCGAGTAACGAGCAGATTCTCGTTACAGCCTTCGAATCGGAGACCACCAAAGTCGTCGAGGGTGAGGTTCTGCACTTGTAAATTGGTGCCCATCGCGCCGTCAAAGACGATAATGCGATCTTTTAGTGTGTCGAGAAAACTGGACATAGTCGGTTAATGGTAATGGTAAACAGTGGATGGCCGCTCAGATGAACCGGTGTATTTCAGTTCACTTTTACCAATGCGAAAGCCCCGCGCTAAACAACGCGGGGCTTTCTGGAAGCCTATTCGATTAGTCTCAAGAAAGACTCGCCGTGCTGTTTAGCGGATTATTTTACGTGGCCGCAAGTCGCCTTAACTCACCACGTCTGTTCGGGCGTTATTGAAACATCGCGTTTGGGCACTGTCAAGCAGGACGTTCGGCCCAACGGCTTTCTCTATTTACCATTTGCTCTTTTCCCTTTACCATCCCTACCAATGCGACGCGCTATTTATCCCGGTTCGTTCGATCCGGTAACCAACGGACACCTCGACATCATTGAGCGCGGCTGCAAGCTTTTCGATGAAATCATCATCGCAATTCTCGTAAACCCTGACAAACAGCCCTTCTTTCTCGATCGACGAACGCCGGCAGATGCTCAGCGAGGTGCTTAAAACTATCGAACGAGGAACCTGTGTTATCCAGGTGGACCATTTTCAGGGCCTGCTGGTTCATTACGCGCTGGCCCAAAAAGCGGATGCGATCGTGCGAGGCATCCGAGCCATTTCGGATTACGAATACGAATTGCAGATGGCCCTGATGAATCGCCGCCTTGAACCCAGCATCGAAACAGTTTTCATGATGCCTGCCGAAACCTACTCGTATGTTAGTTCGCGACTGGTTAAGGAGGTGTTTCAGTTGGGCGGTAAACTCAATGGCCTCGTGCCGCCGTTGGTTGAAACCCGGATGCGGGAAAAACTTGCAAACGATTGATTTCTGATATCCATGATGACCAAACCAGCCCCTTCTTCATTTCGCGAATCAGCCAACGTGGCAAAAATGCAAGCCTCGTCCACGCTGGCGGCGATGCAGGCAGCCGATGCACTCCGTTCTGAGGGGGTCACCGTCTTTGATTTCGGTGCTGGGGAGCCCGATTTTGACACTCCCGACAACATCAAGCGCGCCGCCGAAGAAGCCATGCGTGGCGGCAAGACTAAATACACGCCCACCGCCGGAACGCGGCTGGTTCAGCAGGCGATCATCGATTTTTATAAACGGGAGTTTGGCACGGCCTACGAACGAAATGAGGTGATGACTACTTCGGGCGGGAAGCAGGCGATTTTTAACGCCGTCGTCAGTTTGATAAACCCCGGCGACGAAGTGTTGATTGCGAAACCTTACTGGGTGACCTTTCCCGAAGTCGTCGCCTTCGCCGGCGGCCTTCCAGTTTATATTGAGACCGAAGAAAGTGGGTTTGTGCTGAGCGCGGAACAGGTCCAACGCGCAATAACTCCGCGGACGAAGTTGATCATTCTAAACTCGCCATCGAATCCATCCGGCCGCGTAATTCCGCCGGAGGAATTCCAGCGCATCATGGAGGTGCTGTCCGAGCGCGGGATTTATGTAATTTCTGACGAATGCTATCTGCGATTTGTCTATCCGCCCGCCGAAGTTTTCAGTGCCGCTTCTCTGCCAGACGAGTTGCGCAGCCGCCTCTGCATCGCTGGCTCATTCTCAAAAACATATGCGATGACCGGCTGGCGCATTGGTTATGCGCTGGCGTCGCCCGCCTGGACCAAAGCCATGCTGAAAGTGCAAGGTCATTCGACGAGTAATGCAAACTCGATAGCCCAGAGCGCGGCGGTTGAAGCTCTCAATGGATCACAGGAATCCGTAGCTGGAATGTTAGCCGAGTACACCGCACGGCGAAGCTGGCTGCTATCCGCGCTGCGGGAAATTCCCGGGCTCGCCTGTAACGAACCTGAAGGAGCCTTCTACGCTTTTCCGAGTGTTAAAGCCTGTCTGGGAGGTGAAGTGAGAACGTCGGGTGACTTTGCTCAACGGTTGATTACGGAGAAGCAGACAGTAGTAACAGACGGAGCCGCTTTCGGGGCGGAAGGTTATCTTCGAATTTCTTATGCAACCTCGATGAGTCAGCTACAGGAAGGAATCGGACGAATTAGGAGCTTTGTTGAACGGCTGGAGCCGAAAGCCGAAGCAAAACCTTAGGGAGGATTCCCTACTTAACGCGGCGGGAGCCTGCTGTTGGCGAACAAACAAATGCCGTTAAAGAAATTGGGCGCCGACTAATCAGCCGGCGCCCGCTATGTTTCCACTAAAGAAAGTCTTTAGTAAAGGTTAAAGCTATATTCAAGCTGTATGTGCATTGAGACTGGTCGGCCATCTTTGGTTGCGGGAACGAACTTGATATTCCTGGCCGCGGCGATAGCCCTCTCGGTCAGGCCATGCGGCAATCCTGATACGGCCCTGATTCCGGATACCTGTCCGCCCGAGGTCAATATGGCTCGCAGGACGACAGTTCCAGTCACCTGATTTTTTCGCGCATCTTCGGTGTAATTCGGTTCGGGTTTGGATATGACGCGAGCTTTGGTACTGACCTCTTTGCCGCTGAACACTCGGTTGTAGTCAGTGCCGCCTCCGCCGCCGCCGGGCCCGCCGCCACCGTCGTTGCGATCACCGCCGCCGATATTGCCGCCACGACCGGGTCCGAGACCTCCGCCCTCGCCGGGGCCCATACCTCCGCCGATTCCGGTGCCCATGCCATTTCCCTTACCTTGCCCAGACGATGGATCCGTGCTCTTCGAATCGCGCAAACCATATGGCAGCAGACGCGCGTCTGGGGGAACCAGCATCGGATCTGCAACTATGGTCGCCGCCACTGGTAAAGCGGGGTTTTTGATCGTTGGGGGCTTCGGGTCCGGAGCGACAATCTGAGGGACCGTTAGCGAAGCTTGCGGAGTTTTGCCAAATGAAGCTGGCTTTGGATCCTCGCGACCGCCGCCACCACCGCCGCCGGCTTTTTCCTGCTTGGGTTTACTGCCGCCGCCCGTACCTTTGTTAAGCCCGGCCGTGCCGACGTCAGGAGTTGGCTGTTCTGATGGAATGTCAACCATGCTCTCGAGTATCAGCTGTTCTTCGTTTGCGGCCTGCGCCAAATCGAGGCGAACTTGAAACTTATCTAACAAAACGACACCGACGATCGATGCAATCATGATCACCAGTGCGCTCAAAATACCGGTGGCGACGTTCGGCTGTGAAAGGAAGCGCCAACCGGCCTGGCTATAGCCGACCATTCCGCGCTTGGTAAAGCCAAACGGATCCTTCTTAAATTCAGGCCAGGTGAGCTCAGACTCGTGAGCCACCTCTTTAAGGGCGTCTGCCAAGCGGGAGGTCAGCCCCGAATCATCCATGAAAGTGAAATGAAACTCGTCACGTTGAACCATCGCCACCGCGCTTCCGGCAGCCGTAGCGGCCATCATGGGCGGAGCGATGTTGACAGGTTCGCTGACCGGGGGTGGCGGCGCGATAACCGGAATCTCCGGCTCAACGACTGCCGCGTTTAAGGGGGTGCCATCCACCGGACAAAAACTGAACTTATCCGCAAACTCTTCTTTGCATGTGGAGCAAAACTTCATCGTTACTACCTCGTTTTGGCTTGGGACGAGCAGAGCGGCCTCGGCCGATCCTGCATTTCCAAACTGCATATGATAACTGTTTGCGACTCGCTGATCGAGAGTTTTCGGCGCCTCTGGGGTAATCCAGCGCTCCAGCAGATTCTTAAGTTCATCTTCTGAAACGAAGTTGTCGCCGGGCTCTCCGGAACCAAAGCTACTGCTCATTTCAAGCCCTCTCCAAAGTAACAATTTCCCGATTAGGATTCAAATAAGGTTGAAGCGCATATCTTAGCCGCTCGCGCGCCCGAAACAGCCGCGCTTTTACCGCTCCAACATCCGTCTCCACCAGGCTCGCAATTTCATACATCGATAGACCTTCATATTCAAAAAGCACCAGGGCCTCGCGCTGTAGTGGTGAAAGCCCGGCCACGGCTTCCTGCACTTTCAATGACAGCTCCTGGTCCAGCAAATATCCCAGGGGCTCCACACTCACCGTAAAACGCTGGTCGTCTTCAAAGTCGTCAATCGCCGATTCCCTACCTAGTTTTCTCAGCTGTTTCAACCAAAGATTTCGAGCCGCCGAAAATAGATAGGTCCGCAAAGTCGCGCGACCAAAAATGAAATTGTCCGGCTTCCGCATCAGGCTGAGAAAACAGTCATGAGTGATGTCCTCAGCCATCTCGACACTGCCCGAAAGTCTATAAGTAAAACGGAAAACCGGGTCGCGATGTTGCTGATATAACTCAAGGAACGCTGCTCGATCGCCAGCTCCTGCTTGTTGCAGCAAAAGTTCCTCTGTGGTTCTCTCTGACAATCGGCACTCAATTCTGTAGGAATCGCTTCCTACTTGTATTCCCGCCAAACGTCGAAAGGTTACGCTCTTCCGGGAAAGTTTCAGCTCCTCGCTCGTTACTTCAAACACCGGCGGTCGAAGCTTTCCAGATTTGCCGGTGATGGACTGACCGCCTCCGAGGGCAATGGAGGGGCAAATACTTATCAAACCACGGCCTTGGATGCATTTAGGGGCCAAACGGTTGACGGGCAAATATCTCGCATCTAAGATGTTTGCTCCCCTTTGCTTCCTAATCCGAAAAAAGTTTCAAGGTTGGTTTAGAGTAAGGCCCCCGCTATCGTTTATGAACTGCGAACTCAAGAATTTCCTAACAAAAATAGTAATTGCGCTCTCTCTGCTGGCCCCGTTCTCCGATTCGGCTGCCGGTCAAACATCTGGTGCACCGGAACGATCCCGGCTTTTGAATGAGCTCAAGGTTCTCCTGTTGCCGAGCCCGGGCGGACAGGATGTGTTGGTTAAGTTGCGGATCAATAGCGGAGCTGCCTTCGACCTCGCCGGCAAAGCGGGCACCATGGCCCTGCTTGGGGACCTGCTGTTCCCTGACCCAAACACGCGAGAGTATTTTACGGATGAGATGCAGGGCCGCCTCGCCGTGTCCACGGATTACGACTCAATAACCATTACAATGCAGGGTCGAACGCGCGAGTTTGAGCGAATCATCGAGATTCTGCGCAATGCTGTAGTGACGACCCCACTGACTCCGGAAAACGTGCTGAAGGCCCGTGAAATCCGCTCGAAGATAGTTAAAGACACCTCTATCCTTCCTGCTGCCTTGGCCGACCGCGCCATTGCAGTCCGGCTGTTTGGCGATTTTCCTTATGGCAGGCCGCATGGCGGTACGCTCGAGTCGCTCGAAAGGATCGAACGCGCCGACCTGATGCAGGCGCGTGAGCGCTTCCTGAACCCCAACAACTCAACGCTGGTGATCGTCGGTGACCTGCAACCGAGCCGTGCGCGCAGAGTGTTGCGCCAACTGCTTGGGACCTGGCGCAAGAGTGAATCGGTTGTGCCGGCTACTTTCAGGCAGCCGTTGCCTCCGGATCCACGTCCTCTCCTTATCAATACGCCCTGCGGATCAGAGCGTCGAAGTCCGACTGGCAGTGCGTGGACTGGCGCGCACGGATCCCGACTCAGCGGCGGCTGATGTGCTCGCCAACGTTGCTCGCCAACGCTGGATAAAGCTAATGCCCGACTTGTCGCGTAGCCCCGTCTACGTGCGACGCGACGCTTTCTTGCTCCCAGGCATGTTTGTTATGGGCGCGACAGTTGAGAATCTTCTGGCGGGTAAAGCTCTGTCAGGGGCACGCGAGATTTTGCGCTCGTTGGCCAGCAATCCGATCACGCCGGACGAATTGGCTCAGGCCAGGAGCGAGGTGATTGCAAACATCAACAAAGATCGACAGCAGCCGGATGGGATAGCGGAGGCCTGGCTGGATATCGAAGGCTACAAGCTCGCGCCATTTGAAGAGCAAGTGCGAACTCTTGAATTCGATAACCTCAGACGATCTCCGACGGGTCGGCTGGGAGACTAGTTGATGAAAAAGCAATCGCCACAGTTGTCGTCGGCAATTCCACCCTCGTCAAGACTCAGCTCGAACAGATCGGAAAGGTTGAGGTCCTCGGCGAGATGGAAAGTACACCAGCGAAATCGCCCGACAAGAGAACAACCTCCGAAGTCTCCAAACCTCAAACCAAATCTCCGTCGAAACCTGATTAATCACAAATCATTCGCAATCTCCTTGCAACCACATTATTAACAAGAACCGCTTACTGTGGCTGAGAACGAAAGCGCTACGAATACTGACCAGGCTCGACGCGTGCGCGAGATGTTCGCGGCTATTGCAGCGCGCTACGATCTTTTAAATCATCTGCTGTCCGGCAACATCGACAAGCGATGGAGACGTCTGGTTACGTCAGACTGTTTATCAAACGCTGCCATCGGGGGATGGTCGCATCCTCGATGTGGCGTGTGGTACGGGCGATCTTTCGTTGACCATCTCCGGCGGGGGCAGGGCCCAGGTCGTGGGGCTTGGATTTTTGTCGGCCGATGCTTGAGATCGCTAGCGGTAAAGAGTTTCAAACGTTGGCAGGAATATTCCTTTCATTGAGGGTGATGCTCTCGCGCTCCCCTTTCGCGACGGCTCTTTTGACGGCGTAACGATCGCTTTTGGTCTTCGAAATCTGGCCGGCGTTAAGGCGGGTTTGGTCGAGTTGCTGACGAGTAGCGAGACCAGGCGCATGGGTGGCCGTGCTGGAGTTTTCGAAACCGAAATATGCGCTGTTTCGCCGGCTCTTCAAAGTTTATTTTACCCGGTTGTTGCCGCTGCGTCGGCGGGTTGATAAGTGGATCCAGGGGCGCTTACGAATACTTGCCGGATTCGGTTTCGCGCTTCCCAGATCAGGATGAGCTCTCGGCAATGATGAGAGAAGCGGGATTCGAGAAGGTCACTTACAAGAATCTAACTGGAGGAATCGCGGCGCTTCATCTTGGTCGCCGGCCCCAGTAATTGAAGATTGGTTGCTACTGACTTGTTCGCTGGCAACCATACAGAGCGTAGCCCGGGAGGGGCCTTCAGATTGCGCGGTTGTCGGGGCCACGCACTCATCGGTCCTCGCGGGCTACGTTCTTGTAAACCCTCTCCATCTACTCACCCTGCCTTCCACTCGCGAAAAAGAACATGCCCGCTATGTTACTATCCAGCCGAATTCCATCTTCGTTCCTCTTAGGATCAACTCCAGAGTGCGCTCCGTTTTCAAGTACAAAGCTCTTGCCACGTTGCGGCGCTTCGCGATTTTTCTGCTCGTCGTCTGGACTGTAGTTTCCCTGGTCACCTTACTCATCGAATTGGTTCCCGGCGATCCGGCCGTTTCAGTACTTGGTGAGCAGGCGACGCCGGAACAGTTTGAGCAGTTTCGTCAAAAGCACGGACTCGATCGCCCGCCGTTCTTCTTCTCGTTCCCGCGCGACGCGCAGGACAATCGACACTTTCAGTGGCACGGAACGGATAATCGCTACACGGACTATTGGGTGGCTCTGCTTCAGGGCGATATGGGCAAATCCTTTCGGACGGATTGTCCGGTGGGCAAAGCAATCTTTCAAAACTGTTCCACTCCGGAAAATGCGCCACTAGCACAGAAACTCGAGGCGTTCGTCAACTCCGGTTTGGCTCAACAGTTCAACTTGCCGTTTCGTCACTAGTAATCGCCGTCCTGATCGCGATTCCGCTCGGAGTGTTTGCCGGAAAGAACCGCGGCACCTGGATGGACAATGTCGCTTCGGCGGTAGCGTTGGTCGGCATTAGCCTGCCCAGCTTTGTTATCGGTCCTCTGCTGGTCTATCTTGTTTGCGGTAAAGCTGAATCTTGCTGCCGCCGTCAGGGGGCTTCGACATCACTTATCTGATCTTGCCGGCGGTAACTCTCGGCGCAGCCTGTCGGCCATCTCGACGCGCATGGTGCGGTCATCGGTTATTGAAGAGCTGGGCGAAGATTACGTGCGCACCGCGCGCGCCAAAGGGTCTTAAGCGAAACTAAAGTCGTCTATAAACATGTACTAAAAAACGGCCTGATCCCGGTGGTCACAATCCTGGGACTACAACTCGGCGTGCTGCTCGCGGGTGCGATCATCACTGAAAAAATTTTCGGCTGGCCCGGCCTGGGACTGCTGTTGGTGGACGACGGCATCGGCAAACGCGATTATCGCGTGGTTCAGGGGTGTGTGCTGGTGATTAGCATCACTTACATCGTGGCGAACATGCTTACCGACATGGTCTACGATGGCTGGATCCGCGGATTCGAATTCAGTGACAGATAACAGGTGGCCAAACCTAAAGGCTCGGAGCTCACCGGATTTGATTGCCTGCCAGAGACATTGAAGACAGCTTTGATCTACTTCCGGAATAGAGAAAGATGCTGAATGGTTTGCACTGAATGCTACAGCGGCAGTGAAATAAGACGGCTCGAGCATGCGCGTGAAGGTCCTGGCCGCATCGCTCCTCCACTCACTTGTCACTTGTCACTAATATGAATCGTCTCACTTACATCGGCCTCGTGATCGTCGCGATCCTCGTGATCGTCGCCGTCTTCGCACCTTGGATCGCCACGCACGACGTTGGGCGCTACGGATATCTCTCTTCGTTACCTGCCACCTTCAGCGCAACACTTCTTCGGTACAGACTCGACCGGGCGCGATATTTTCTCGCGCGTCGTATTTGGCTCCCGTATTTCGCTGCAGGTTGGCCTGATCGTGGTGACCGTTTCCACCGTGATCGGAACGCTCCTCGGAGCGCTCGCAGGTTACTACGGCGGCTGGATTGACCGCTTTATTTCAGGATACGTCTTTAACGTTTTCATGGCCTTCCCGGGACTGCTGTTGGCAATCGCGATGGTCGCGTTTCTCGGCGCCGGATTAAACAAACTCATCTTCGCGCTTTGCATCATTGGCTGGGTCGGCTACGCGCGTCTGATTCGGGGCCAGGTGTTGAAGGTCCGAGAGTATGATTTCGTCCAGGCGGCTCGCGCGCTCGGCGCCGGCGACGCGCGCATCCTGCTGATTCACATCCTGCCAAATGCGATCCAGCCGCTGATTGTGCAGGCGAGCCTCGGCATGGCGGGCGCAGTTCTTTCGGAAGCGGCCCTTTCATTCCTCGGGCTCGGCGTGCCTCCCCCGGCGCCGTCGTGGGGAGTGCTAATCGAAGAGGCTCGCGATTTGTCTACGCTCCAGGCGGCGCCCCACGCATTGATATTTCCGGGTTTGGCGATCGCTCTTACCGTGATGGCCTTCAACTTTATCGGGGATGGCTTGCGCGAGTATCTCGATCCACGCCAACGCTCGAGATAATCCAGCCAGAGTTCACATGCGCAGAATTATCAAGATCATAGTTGTTGGTAGGTCTTCGGCCTTTTGATTGGCGTCATCGGATATGAAGCCATCATGTGGATCAACATCTCGCATTTGCAGACCGGCAACCCGGTGACGACATCGCTGATTGAAACGCGGATGAAAGAAGCGCGGGCGAGAGGCGAAGATCCGAAGCGATTTCAGGTCTGGGTTCCTCTAGCGAAGATTTCTCCCAACTTGCAGCGGGCAGTGCTGGCTGGTGAGGACTGCAAACTTCGCTACGCACAACGGCTTCGACTACCAGGCGATTCAAAAAGCCTACGACGAGGCCATGCGCAATGCAGCGCAGGAAGCGAAGAAGGAAGGCGAAAACGACGACTGGCTGCCGACGATTCCCGAGTTCAAACGTGGCGCCTCAACTGATTTCACAACAGCTCGCCAAGAATCTTTACCTGTCCTCGCGTCGTTCGTTTTTTCGTAAGGGCAGGAAGCAATTTCCTGACCATTGCTCTCGAGCGCCAGCTTTCCAAGCGCACGGATTTTCGAAATCTATCTTAACGTCATTGAATGGGGCGACGGTGTTTACGGCGCGGAGGCAGCATCACAGTATTACTTCCACAAGCCGGCGAGCGCGCTGACAGCCAACCAGGCCGCGTTTCTTTCGGCGATGATTCCTAACCCGCGCACCGTTTTCAATCCTCGGGTTAACCCTCGCCGCGTTGCCCGCCGGCAGAGGATAATCCAGCGCGGCATGCCTCATGTGCGATTACCCTGAGAAACATCGGAATATCCAGCGCGACCCTGCCGCTTCAAAGCACGTATTCCTCGTGGACAGCAACAAAAAGGCCGCCTCCCGAAGAAGCGGCCACTTTCGTTCAGGTTGCGAACGTAGCTAGAGAGCAAACTCACTGGCTATCTGAAGTTCAGCTTTGCGCAGTTCAAAGCGAGCGCGTCCCAGATTACCTTCGGGACTGATCGCCAGCACCACGAAATAATCCTGTCCAAGCAGTCGGATCAACACGATCGCATCGTCGAGCGAGACCACTAACTCGCGAAGGCCGCCAAGGCCGGTGTCTTTGCCGGCACGCTGTGCATTGCGCACCAGGGAAGTGAACTCAGCAGCTGCGACATCGAGGTTTGCGTCCTGACCCTCTTCCTTCAGTGACCGCTCTACCGCGATGCCGTCGAGACCCATAATGAGCGCACCGAGGCTGCCCTCGGTGTGCTCAATTATTGTTTCCAGGACTTCCTTAAACATGACAGTCCTCCCTTACGGGCGCTGACCGCCAAGTGATCCGGGACGGGCCGAAGGAGTGGCCGCGCCTGGAACGTTAGGAGTTGGCGCATTCAATCCCTGCGGATTGTTCTGCGGAGCGGGCTGTTGCTGCTGCTGTTGCAACTGCGTCGGAGTCGGCGTGTTGCTTTGCGGATTACCCATCGGCACCGGCTGCGAGATTTGAATCGTTCGCGGACCGTTGCTGACTGTGCCGGTAATCGGCTTGCCCATGATAGTCAGGCCGATAGATGTGCGGCGTGATGAAGAAGAGAATTTCGCTGCTTTGCTTCGTCATCAGTTTGCGCTTGAAAAGGTTGCCAACCACCGGAATCGAGGCGAGACCAGGCGTGCGCTGGCGGGTCGTACCTTCGGTATCCGCCAGCACGCCACCCATCACGGTCGTGCCGCCATCTGGAACCAGCACTTCAGTCTGCATGCGCTGAGTGTCGATGCCAGGGACGCCGCCGACGGCAATGCCGGTGTTGATGGTGTTGTTTTCAATCGTCACGCGCAGGATAACGGTTCCAACGTCGGTGATTTGCGGAGTGATCGAGAGACGTAATGGAACGGAAACGAACGTCGTCGTTACGACCGCGGTACCGCTGGCGGCCTGCGTAGTCTGCACCGGAATCTGTGAACCACTCTCGATCTGAGCTGGACGATTGTTCAATGCTGTGACGCGAGGCGTGGCAATGGTCTTGGCTTCGCCTCGGGTTTCCGCAGCGGTGATGGCGGCACTGATTTGCGCAGTGCCAAAGAGTCCCGTGGTTAAACCAATCACGGTGCTCGGCGGCTGCCGCTCCAAGTGATCCAAGAGGCTGAGCGGTTCCGTCCAAGCCGCCGAAAACACCAAACGGATTAGGACCACTGCGGACCGAATTGCCCGAGCCGCACCTGTCCCGCCGTTCCGCCAGTTCCACTAGTGGAAGGCAGTGATGAAATATTAGCCAAACCACCACGACCAAGATTGAGTACGCCGGCAGAAAGCTGGGCGCCGAGGTCGCGGCTGAAGTTTCGCTGGGCAATTACGATTCGCGTTTCGATTTCGACCTGCGGCTCCGGCTGATCCAGAATCGCGGTGAGCTGACGAATCGCTTCGATGTTTTCCTTTACGTCGGTGACGATGAGGGTGTTGCTGCGTCCGTCAACTTCGATCGAGCCACGACGTGACAAGCCGGCGCGAGATGATCGGGAGCAGACCCTGGTCGCCGCTGCCGCCGGTTGCATCGCCACCAGCGCCACCACTGAAGCTGAGATTCGTGGCACCACCGGAGAACGCACCGGTTGAGCCGGCAGCCTGCGCCAGAGTTCCGGAAGCTCGCGCGTAGTTTAACCGAATAAACTCGGTAACCAGGGGCGAGGCGTCGAGGCGCGATTCGTTAATGACCCTTTGTGTCGCCGATTCCTTGGAGAGCACTTCGGTAGTCGCCACCCGCAGGATGTTGCCGTCAGATTCGATCCCCAGGCGATTCGCTTTCAAAACGGCATCCAGCGCGACATTCCACGGCACCTCCTGGACGTTAACCGTCACCGGAACCGCAGCTACTGAAGAGTCGATGACAAAGTTCACGCTGTACTGTTCGGTAATGTAGTTAAGAATGTCCCGAATGTCAGCGTTGACGACGTTTAAGTTAATCGGCTCGCCTACAAAACCAGGGTTGCCATATTGACGACCTTGCTGCGACTGCGAGACGGTGCCGCTGGGCGTCGAAATTGGCGCAGTCGCGGGTGTCTGTTGCGCAACCGGCTCGTCAACTCTGACCACGGCCGCAGGGGCATCCACCGTGGCGCTGTCATTAACATTCGCGGTTGCAGCCAGGGCGCTGGCGCTGCAAAGCATGAGTACCAGGACGAGCGTAGTCCTCTTCATGGCATCGGTGATAAGAGACTGGTAAACCATCGTTTCCCTCCTTAAGGGAATTGTTGGACTCGACCGCCACGCGCATACGCTCTTGGTGTTAACAGAAGCGCGCGCCGCACACGCGGCTAATCCGGGGGTTAATTGTCAACGGCGCACCTGGACTTCTTAATCAGGCTAAAGTGTCAGTTACGCATGGAGGAATTTCGAACCCTTACTTCAGCTCGAAATCAGAGAAACTATTCAGGCTTGGGGGCAGCTTTGTCTTCCGGCTTCTTTTCCGGACCCTCGGCTGCCGTGTTGGCGGGCGCCACTTTCGCCGCCGCAAAGGTGTCGACGGTGCTGGCCTGGCGCAGAGCTTTGAGTTCAACCGAACGCTCGCGCTTGCCATTGGAGAAAACGGTTTCGCGACGGAACACGAGGCGATTATCTTCGATGGCTACAAGCTGGCCATCGTAGAATCGCTCGCCGGGATAAATCACATACGCCAACTTAATCGGCGTTGCTTCTACGATGGCGGCGTATCCACGCGGCGAGCGTGAAATTCCTACCACCTGAAGTTCGCTTAAGAGAAACGCAGTCGTCGGTTTCGGCGCCGCAATCCGAGCCATCATGGCCTGCTGCTTTTGCGCTTTGTACTGCTCAATTCGCTCCTGGACCGAGGGAGGGGCAACCACCGAGGTCTTTCTGACCACCGGAACGCGAATCTCAAATCGTTTGAACGGATCGCGACCACCGGAAGTTGTGCGGGTGGGCGCGGGCTTCGTCTCTGTTTTTTCCTGAGCACTGGCGGTGAGCGCGGCGCCACTGACCGTTAGGCCGGAAGCCACCAGCAACACTGCAAATCCGCGTCGTAAGTTTTTGGTTTTATGGTTCATGATTATTAGTTCCTGAAGCGCAGTGAAATATTCGTGGTCGGCTACTGGGCAGCTTTCGGCGCCGTGGCCGCGGGTGCGTTACCGCCGGTTGGGGTTGCCGCCGGCTTTTGAAGTTTCTCGGCAGATACGTAGTAGGCCGTTAGATCAAACGTCGCCTCGACCGTGCCGCGTGACGTTTGCTTTTCAGCCTGAGAAACCTTGAAGTTGGTTACTGAGACGATGCGCTGGTAGCGAGCCAGCTGGTCAAAGAAGGAACGTAGCGAAGCAAAAGTGCTGGTAACACTAACTTCAATCTTCTTGCCGCTGTAGTTCCCCTCGGTGACGTCTTCCTTCGGAAGAAACTTCGCCAGCACCAAACCGTTGCTACGCGCCCGATCCTGGACACCCTGCAAAACCATCGTCAGCTCGCGCTGTTCGGGAAGCAAAGCTTTTAACTCTTCGTATTCTTCTTCCCGTGTTTTGTAGAGAGCTCGAAACTCATTCAGCCTCTGCGAAGCAATTTGGGCTTGCGCGTTTTTCGGCAGCAGCTGCGCAATCTCGTCGTTGAGTGCTTTGGTTTCCGCGCGGGTTGGCTTGGTTACGAAATACCAGAATCCCGCATACATCACTGCGGCCACTGCGACAAACAACGTCAGGCGCAGGTACCAGGGCATCGCTTGAACATTACCAATTTTCATCTGTTTAGTTCCTTCCCCCAATTAAATGGCGGGTCATTGAGTGGCGGGCTTACTGTTTCTTCGCTACCTGAGCGGGCGTGGCCGGCGAGGCCGGCTGGACTGTAGGTTTCGCGTAGGCACATTTAACCGTGAAGGCAATCACCTCAACCTTCGGGGTCGTGACGTCAGCCGGCACGTCCTTGGCGGCTACCATGCCCAGCGTTTCGCGAGCAGTTTCAATGTTCAAGTTGGAGAATAGTCCTGAGGAGAACTCAAGACTCTGGCCGAATCGCGTAACCGAATACTCGTTTGGCGAGATGCCCTTGATAGTTAACTCGCCGTCTTTCTGTTCCAGGCTCATGAAGTAGAGACCGGGAACGCTATCGAAGCGCGCTTTAATATCCCGGAGCACCGCACTCGGTCCCTGCTGCGACTGACGCAGGTTCTTGATTGCGTCAATTCGCCCCTGGACGTCCTGCGCTTTCTTTTCAAGTTCCGCCTGTTCCTTGTTCACGGCTTGCATCTGCAGATTGATGCGGCGCTGGTTTTCAACTTCGCGCTGCGCGGTTTCGCGATTTGATTTCGCGTTCACAAAATCGTAGCCCGCGCCAAGAATCAACAGGCTGAGCACGGTGAGCGCCAGCAGGAGCGTCTGCGTCCTGGGGCTGGCCACCTTGGATTCAACTAAGGCTACTCCGGTGGGCCGATCCGTTATGGATTCAAGTAGGTTTATCTTGATCATGCCGCTTCCACTCCTCTCAAGGCGAGACCGACGGCAATGGCCATGTCGGGAACGATCTCTTTCATGTAATCTGGGTCAAACTTTCTGCCGTCCACCTGAATTTGGCGGAATGGATCAAATAGCTCGACCGGAATTTCAAACCGCTTGGCGAGATACTCGGTCAGGCCCGGCAGTTTCGAACCACCGCCTGAAATCAGTATCTTCTGAATGGCTTCTTCACTCTCTTCCGCGGTGGCCCGGTAGAAGTCCATCGTCTTTCTTATTTCCAAAGCAAGGATGTCGGAGACAGTCTCGATGATTGGCTGGATGGGACGGGGCTCAATACCTTCAGGCAGGGGGAAGCCACGCTTGACTGATTCAGCCTGTTCAAACGACAGGCCAAGCTCTTTTTGCAGCAGGCTGGTGTATTGACTACCACCTACTGAAGCGTCACGAGCAAATACCGAGCGGACTCCATTGAGGATGTTGATGTTCATCGTGGAGGCGCCGATGTTCAGCAAAGCTACGACCTCACCAGGGTTGGGCTGGTAGTTAAGCTCATAGCAGTTCTGCAAAGCGAAAGCATCGACGTCGATAACTACCGGCTGCTTACCCGCGAGTTGAATTGCTTGCTTGACGTTCGCAATCTTGTCGCTCTTGCACGCGGCCATCAACACGTTCAGAGTGTCGGCTGTACTGCTGGTGACGTGATAGTCAAGGTTAACATCCGAAATATCGAAGGGAATGTGCTCCTCAGCATGCCAGCTGAACGACTCCTGAAGTTCATCCTCGCTCATTTGCGGCAGGACGATGTTTTTGACGATGACGGAATGACCGCTGACTCCAGCGGCGACCTTGGCAGTCTTAATCTGGTGTTCGTTAAAGATGCTGGTGATTACGTTGGAGACGTTGTTGAGCTCCATAATCTGGCCGTCAACGATCGTGTCTGACTGAAGATTCTCGAAGCCCAGGTTCACCAGATGTAAACCGCTTCCCTTCTTCATCAGTTCGACAGCTTTAACCGAACTCGAACCGATGTCCAAGCCAACCAGATTTTTCTTACCCATGCTTTTTTTGAACATGATCTATTTATTCCTCGCACTGAAGAGAGACCTAATTCTGTGCTGTTGACGCAGGCGGGCACGAGCTTTCATTGCTCTCGTTGACCGGCTTCTGACAAGTCTTGTGGGCTTCGGGCTCGTATCGTTTTTCAAGGTGTTTCCCGAATGCTGTAGCAGATGCTTTAAGGAGTGGGTGAGCGCAAGCGAAGTCGCAGTCGTAGACCTTCTAATCTGGGCGACCACTAATTTTCGGTGGAATCAAGCCTTCGCAAAACCAAAGGCGGGAGAAACTCGAGGCAAGGACCTGTCAGCGAGTAACTGCTACCGCCGACGCACATGCAGACTACCTTAGCGTGCTAAACATTGTCAACTCCTATTTTGCCAATGTTTAACCAGTAGTAGAAAACCAGTTTTGAAGACGCTTCCCTACCGGCGGAGACGGTTCTGGAAATAGGGCGCAGGAGTTCCAGATAAATAATAGTAAACGTTAGCCTTGCCCCCAACTCAAGCTCAAGGTTAGGATGCCCGCAATGAGACGAAGCCGTTGGTTGCTGGCAATTGTCCTTGCGTTCTTGGCCGCCGCCGCAGCCTGGCTGTGGTGGGTCAAGCCACGACATGTGGACATGGCCGCTCATGCTCCCGCCAATTCGTTGCTCTATTTGGAAGCAAATAGTCCTGCCAAGATAGCCCAGGCTTTGCAGAGTACCGACGCCTGGACCTTGGTGGATAGCCTCAGTGGCGGACGGAGTTCAGACCTGCAAAGCGGCTGGCTTCAACAGTTTGTGGGGTTGACGGGTATTGGCCCCGTTGAATCGGTGATCCTGGCGAGGGCTCAGGTAGCCGTTGTGGTTACCGACCTCGGCGCCACCGAAGATGCAGAAACGCTTCGGATACGACCGGAGGGCGTCCTCATCATTGACACCAAGACAAGTGAAAGCCGAATCAGGCCTGCCGTTAGCAGGGCTGTCAACAAACTAGCCGAGCTTACTTATGGCAAACCCGTCGTTCGGACCTCAAATGTGGACGGCCACGAGTTTAACGAATGGGTGTCTCCAGACGGAGCACGCCAAATTGTGGCAGTTGTAACGGGCAGTTTGGCGATTATTGGAAACAGCCGGCAGTCGGTACAAAGCTGTCTCGCCGCAACCGGAGGTCGCGCTCCGAGCTTGAAAGATGATTCGGAATTGAATCGGATGCGCTTCGAGCTTCGAAGTGAAGACGCTCTGACTTTCGGTTATGTCCCGCCCGGCAATAGCCCGAAACTCTTGTCTATTGGCGTACCGTTACTCATGGGTCGAGCGCCGGCCAATTCCGAATTCCAACGGTTAATCACGAGCGGCGCAGCAAAAGTGTTTGGCAGCTTGGGATGGACAACTCGTCCTTTCAAAGCGGGTATCGAAGATCGTTTCTTGATTTCGCTGAAGCCGCAGGTGCTTGAGCGCCTCAGACCAGCGTTCGCGCCCTCGAGGAGCGGCGCCGAAATGCAACAGCTGATTCCGCGCGACGCTCCATCAATTACGTTTTACAGATTCGAGAATTCGGTGAGTGTGTGGCAGGCCCTCAGAAGTTCAATTTCCTCCCAGATTGATGCTCTGTCGGCGGTCGTCTTCACATCACTGCTTAACTCATCTTTGGGTTCCTACGGGATCGATGCGCCCGAACAGTTCCTGTCCACCGTCAGCGGTGAAATCATTACCTTTCGCCTCGACCAGACTGCGGAACGATCGTTACTAATTGCGCGCGTTAGCGACAAAGAAAAGCTGCGCGAACTTTTGGCCGGGAAGATGCAAAAACCTGGAGGAGGCCAGGCCAATCAGCCCGAGATACTGGAGGACAACGAAGGAGAGTCGGCGGCCGGTTTCGTAGGCGAGTATGTCGTGATGGGTTCGCCCGTCGACGTGAAAAAGTATGCGCAGCTAATGGTCAGCGGAGGGGTGCGTTCTGATCCCGACAGATTTAATCAGCAAAGCTCTTACGCGCCGCTCACAAATTCGGCAAACATTGTTACCTATGCCGACGATAGCGAGCGAGTAAGGAACTTCTTTTTGTCAGCTCTCGCGGCACAAGGAGCGGCTCCAGTCCAACGAAACCGCATGGACCAGTTGCTGGTTCAACTCCCCTACGCTGCTACTGAAACAAGCCTGGGCAAACTTGGCATAGAACGCGTCACAGTGTCTCCGCTAGGGCAATTCAGCACTCTTCTGCCGCTGTTGATTCCGTCCGATCGTACTCAGCCAGGACCTTAAAACCTTGACGGAAAATCCTTTGCAACTACTTCCTTTGCAACTACTTATTGCCACTTCAAATTCAGGGAAAATACGCGAGATCGAAGAAGCTCTGCTTGGCTTACCTATAACTCCGCGCTACCTCGCTGAGTTTCCCGATTTGTCATCAGTTGAGGAGGTCGGAGAAACCTACGAAGAAAACGCGGTCTTGAAAGCCCTGGGCTATTCCTCGGCAACTGGCCTTTATGCACTGGCAGATGATTCCGGTCTCGAAGTTGATGCCCTCAAGGGAAAGCCTGGCGTGCGGTCCGCTCGCTTTGGCGGCGAGCATGCTTCAGACGCGGATCGAACAGCAAAGCTCCTGCGGGAGATATCCGGTTACCCTGATCGCGAGCGCAGTGCTCGCTTTGTCTGCTGCATGGCAATCGCCGGTAATTCGCCTGCTGATTCGACCGCAACTCGGGTTTTGCACGTTTCAGAGGGAATCTGTGAAGGTTTGATCGCGCAAGAACCGTTGGGCACTAATGGCTTTGGTTATGACCCGGTTTTTATCCCCGCCCATTATCAGAAAACGTTTGGGGAGTTAACGCCGGAAGTCAAAGCAACATTGAGTCATCGCGCCAAAGCGCTGGCGGCCATGCGGCAGTTTCTTGCTCAGTTTTGGCAGTCAACTTGACCCTCTTCCCACCCGCCCCTAGAATGCTTTCAGTTCTGCTTCCTTCTTGCAGCACAGTTTCGGGGCGTAGCACAGCCTGGTAGTGCGCTCGGTTTGGGACCGAGAGGCCGGAGGTTCGAATCCTCTCGCCCCGACCAATCATATCAACAACTTACGGCTGCCAGCACTGGCAGCCGTATCTCTTGTGTGGGAGATTTGTGACCGAAAGAACCCATTTTTCTCTGAGCTGAACGGCACGAATGTAGCGCATCGTTGTCTTCAGATCCTTGTGGCCCATCAGCATCATTATTGGTAAAAGCCTCGTATACAGCTTGTGCTAGACGCGTACGGAAAGTGTGCGAGTGTTGCCAAACCTCGGCTGCACTCACCTCTGAGGGGGCAATCGCAGCTTATCGCAATCGCTCCGACAAGGAGACACGCGACAAACACTTTGTGAGCACGCAACAAGACAACTGGGGTGGCCCCCGCCCCGTGTATTCCGACAACTGGGAGATCAGCGGATGTCCTGTTAACGGTTCGTATAGCCGCCGACGGTCGGCGTGTGGCAGTCGCTTGGTATACCGGAGGCCAATGACACACCGCGAGTCAAAGCGGCGTTTTCAAACGAACCGGGGGCGTCATTCGGCAAAGCTATTGAAGTAGACGACGGTGAAACACTGGGCCGTGTTGACGCCTTATTACTTCCCGATGGTTCGGCACTTGTTTGCTGGTTGTCGGGAGATGCCGAGGGTGGGGCGATAAAGGTAAGGCGTTTCACCGCAGAAGGCACGCTCGGGCCGGCCGCCGTTATCGCTAAGACAGATATCTCGCGATCAAGTGGTTTCCCGCGGATGGCATGTCTCGGTGACGAGGTGCACTTTGCATGGACCGAATTCGGCAAGCCTTCGTACGCGGACTGCCACCGCGAACATCAGCGCTTACAAATGAATCAACTGAATTAGAAGTTAGAAGGAATTGAATGGAAGATTTTCATTGCGCCGACCAATGATGAACGCGCGATTTCCGATTCCGGTAAATTAGGATAAGGTTATTCAGAAATGCTTACAATCTTATTCATCCTGCTCGTGGCGTGCCCTGCGACGCACAAATCGTCGGAGAACTCTATGCCGTTTATGCTTTCAAAAAGGCCGCGATTGTTGCGTTTGCCGCACCCCTATGCCGTGTGGCTCGCGTCCGCCGGTTTCTTTTTTTTTCTGCTTAGCGCCACGTCGTATGCCCACGGCGTTGCCGAGGGTGACAAGGGCTACATCCAGGAGATCTCTGGAGTAAATATCATGCCCTTCGTCTATCTCGGCGCCAAGCACATGTTCACGGGGTACGACCACATTCTCTTCCTGTTAGGTGTAATCTTCTTCCTGTACAAGCTAAAGGACATTGGCGTGTACGTCAGCCTCTTCGCCATCGGTCATTCTTCGACGATGCTCCTGGGCGTCTACTTTGGCACGAATATCAGCAGCTACTTGATCGACGCCATCATCGGTTTATCGGTTGTCTATAAAGCGCTCGACAACATCGGCGCCTACCAACGTTGGTTCGGGGTGCAGCCGAATACCAAAGTAATGACTCTAGTTTTCGGCCTCTTCCACGGCTTTGGCCTGGCAACGAAAATTCAGGAGTATGAACTTTCCCGGGACGGCTTGATACCCAACATGCTTGCATTCAACGTGGGCGTTGAAATCGGTCAATTGTTGGCGCTCGCCACCATCTTGATTGTGATGAGTTACTGGCGCCGGACCGGAAGCTTTCTGCGTCATGCCTATACTGCAAATGTAATCATGATGATGGCGGGCTTTATGCTTATTGGTTATCAACTGACAGGTTATTTTGTCTCTTAAAATACAAGGAAAAGTTCAAGGAGAGATTTCATGTACAACAGCGACCTACCGACCCGCGCCGAATTGCCAAGCAGCAAGCAGCTGCTTCGTTCCACTATCATCGCCATCCTTGTTGCTACGGTTCTCCTCGTTACAGTGGTCTTGCCGAGCGAGTACGGTATTGACCCAACCCGGATAGGTCGCGTTCTCGGGCTGACAGAAATGGGTGAGATAAAAAAGACCTTGGCTGCCGTGGCCGAAAAGGACCGAGCAGCTCAGGCTTCCCCACCTCTTGTTGAGCCGGCATCTACCGCGCCTGTCCGACCTTCTGAGAAGCCTGTGGGCAGCCCAAAAAAGGATGAGGTGACCGTTACCCTGAAGCCGGGCGAAGGTGCCGAAGTTAAGCTGCAAATGGCGAAGGGGGCAAAGGCCAGTTATGAATGGGCCAGCACCGGCGGCCCCGTTAACCACGATACTCACGGCGACAACTCAAGCGGGGCCAAGCATAGCTTTAGCAGGGGCAGAGAGGTTGAGCGCGACGCTGGTGAGTTGGTCGCACCCTTTGACGGTAATCACGGGTGGTATTGGCGAAATCGTACCGCTGGCGACGTTACCGTCACGCTGAAGGTCTTAGGCGAGTACCAGAGCGTTAAGCGGGTGCCATAAGAAAGCCCACTGAAAAACGCAGGCGGGAATTTGAACATCTGCCGTATCGATTAGTTGATTGCACACTTTACAATTTCCGCTCTCCCTTAGGTTTGGCAGGGCTGTGGTGATTCTTGGCGGCATCGTCACCTCGACCGCTCTCAAGATGATCGTGATTCCAAAGCTGTTTTTGAAAGTATGGCCGCGCTGAAGCTCTTACCTCGGAGCGCGTTTGCCGCGGGATCACGGGCTTGTGTCAACAGGAGAGTAGAGAATTTCACCAAGTCAATTCATTGCCTTTTCTATCCCTAAAGAAACGAGCCCTCGTGGGCTCGCTCTTTTGTCAACTAGTTTGGGCCAATCCTTACCAGCGTCTGTCGAAACGACGTTGGTTATTCCGCCGATCATGAAACTTGCGGTGGTCTTGTCTAGCCTCCCGATGAAACGCACGATGCCGCCTATTAGCGGTGAGGCTCTAGGTGACGTGCAACTCGGATTTGAGCACACCGTTCCCAATTTTAGAGAGGGGTGTCGCCCCGACCAATCTCCTCACAACCATGAATATCTGAGATAGCCTGAAGATTCTGCTTGCCCGGCTTGGGAAATCTGCGACCAGGAAAAGGCGCAAACGTGTAACGCACTGTAGCGCATGGGATGGAACGTAAAGCGTCACACTAAGACGCCACCTGTCGCCAACTCAATCCCTGCCGACTCCCAATGCATCTGCAACGCGATTGATGTAGTTGAACCATGATGCAATCAGCGTGATTTGCAGTATGCCCTGATCGTCAAAGCCAACTGTGCGCAGACGTTCGTGGTAACTGCGGGTTGATGCGGGTCGCATCACGCGTGAGTTGGGAGACATAGTCCAGCATCGCCCGATCCTGTTCAGTAATGGGCGCCGTCCGATAGTCATCCTGGCAGAGCCTTCACGAAGTCTTCATCTATTGTCACTCGACGCAGAAACTCTGCGTGCGAGTCGATTCAATAGTGACAGCGATTGGCGACCGACACGACGGTTGTAATCATTTCATGCTGGCGTCGCGTTAGGGGTAAATCAGGCGACATCAGCGCGCCAAACGTGGCAAAGGCATGATGGAGCGCGTCGGGAATCAAGCTGTGGGAGGCGACTATACTGGACGACTGTCCATCAGGGGTTGGATGGATGGGCGTCGCGTATTCGATTGGGTAAAGCTCGCGTTGCGCATCCATCGCGCGCCGCACCCTTTCATCGGTCTCTGGAGAAATAGTTTTAATCCAGGTCATACAAGTTTTCCTGCCTCCTTGTGCTCCAACTTTAACGCGAGCTCTCAGCGCGGTCTTGAGCCAACGCCAGTTTGAACCGCTTGAGCTCGCCCGGTGTCTGTAATTATCAGGCGCTCGGATTTTTGCCCCGCGGTAATTATGAAGAACTCAAACTTTCGCGGCCCCGGATTGTAATTCCCCTGTGGCGCGCTTAAGGAGATGGAGTAACCCCGACCGACTCGCCTGGAATTGATACTGGTTCGGCGAAAGCCCTGTCGCTTGTATGCCGGACTCAACCCATCGTCTTCATACAAAGTTGCTGCGGCCGCACCATTGTCGTTGGGATAAATATTGAAAGTGATTAGGTCCACGGGTTTTTCACCCACGTATTTCATCTCCGGCCACGTGGGAATGATAGCGCCAGCACGCACGAACAGCGGCACCGTTTCCAGCGGCGCCTCCACCGAAATCATCTTTCCCACCGTCGTACTTTTTGTTTGTCCAGTAGTCGTACCAAAGGCCTTTTGGCAGATAGACCAAACGCCGCGTGACATCCGGCTTGAGGATGGGCGCTACCAGCAGATCGCTTCCGATCATGAACTGATCATCGAGATTGTATGTATTTGGATCGTCCTGATAGTTCAGCACGAGTGGGCGAAACAGAGGCACGCCGGTGCGATGCGCCTCTTCCAGGGCGGTATATAGAAACGGCAGCAGTTGGTAGCGCAACTTTAAATATTTGCGAATGATATCTTCGTAGTGCTGACCAAATCGCCACGGTTCGCCGTCGTAGCCATCAATCACTTTGTGATTACGGCAAAAAGGCGCGAGAAAACTAATCTGATATGCGCGCACGAGCAGTTCGCCATTACCGCGACCGATGAAGCCACCCACGTCGCTCCCCACAAAAGGCTGCCCGGATAACCCCAGCGTCGCGAACATCGGGATGTTTAGCTGGAGAGCTTCCCAGGTACTGTTGGTGTCGCCCGTCCACATCGTGGAATATCTTTGAATGCCGGCATAGGCAGCGCGGGTGATTACGTAAGGCCGCTGATTCGGTCGCAGCCGTTCGAGTCCCTCGTAGGTTGCTCGAGCCATCAAAAGCGCAAACACGTTGCGGTTCTTTGCATGTGTAGACTTCTCTCCTTCATCGTAGCTGACAACATCGATCTGGTTCTTGCCGGATTGATCGACAAAATCAGACGGCTCATTCATGTCAGTCCAAATTCCGGCGACGCCATTGTCCGTATACGCGCGGTGCAAACCACCCCACCACTCGCGCGCGGCGGGCAAAGTGTAATCTACAAAGACGCTTTCTCCAGGCCAGACTCGGGGCACAAACAGATCGCCGTTCGTGCGATATTGGAAGTATTTCTTTTGCACGCCCTGGTCGAACACGTAATAGCGCTGATCCTGAGGCTCGAGCTCCGGCGTGATCGAGGTAACGCTGGCAGCACTTTTTGAAACTGGCTGATGCTTGACTCCGGGATCGACGATCGTAACGATCTTTACCCCTTGCCGGCCGAGTTTCTCGCTTAACGCTTTCGGATTCGGAAAGCGCCCCCGGTCCCAGGTGAACACGCGATAGCCCTGCATGTAATCGATATCGAGATGAACCACATCCAGCGGCAGGTCTCGTTTGCGATACTCACTGACAACCTCCTCCACCATCGTGTCAGGGTAATAGCTCCAGCGGCTTTGTTGATTACCAAGCGCCCACAGCGGCGGCATAGGCATATGACCGGTGAGATCCGCATATCGACTTAGTATCTTCGGCAACGACGGACCGTAGAAAAAGTAATAGTTCATCTCGCCGCCTTCGGCGCCAAACCACGCGCGCTGCTGAGACGACTTGCCAAAGTCGAAATAACTTCGATAGCTGTTGTCGAAAAAGATGCCGTACGCGCTGCCGTTTTGCAGACCGGTATAAAAAGGCACGGTCTGGTAGATAGGGTCCCGGCCTTCAGTGTAGCCTGGGGTGTCGGAATTCCAATTCACAAACGAACCGCGGCGCTTATCGAGCCGGGCGGCTTTTTCTCCCAGGCCGTAGAAATGTTCGTTGAAACCAAGCGTTTTGGCCGCAGCGATGAAGGTTCCGGCCTTCGGGTCAAACAACATTTCCTTCAGCAAGCCTTTGGCGTCGTAAGCCATGGGCTGCTCGTCTGCATTGATAGTCGCGTGGGTTTTGGCGTCGCGAAATTCGATAAGCAACGGAGACCGATGAACAACTACTTCAATCTCGTCGGTCGTGATCAAAACCGAATCGGTCGTTTCAGAAAGGCTCCAACGCGGCGTGAACCAGTCAGTTTTGGCTATCGCCCACGAATGGTCTCTGGTGGGCATTGAATTGGCAAATGAAGCCCGGATGCGCACGAGATCGGGAGCGAGGATCGTTACCTGGATCTGAGATTTGTCCTCGCAATTGAAGAGCACTCCCTTCTCGGTCTTTGTGAAACTGGCGATCGGGCCGATCTTTTCCAGCTTAGTGATGTCCTGGGCTACTACTGCAACGGCGAGACTAAGAATACAATGACCACGCCAAAATATCTTTTCTGCATACCAGGAGTCCGGAGACGAAACCTGGAGCGCCGAACGAGCGGAAGAAGGCAGTGATGAGTAAGCGACGCAGTCGCGTCGCCCCTGGACTGCTGACGCAATGACTTAACGCATCGGAGATGCACAAGGAGGTATGGAATGCACATTTTTGTTCTGTCGCTCGTTCAGGGTTTGGTTATCAAATCTCGAAATCCCTTCACTCGAATTCATCCGGCCCGTACTCAATGTTAGTTAGTAAACGCCAGCCGGGCAGCCCCGAGCAATCCTGCATCGTCGCCACATTCAGCACGTACAATCTTTACCCGCGCTGCGAGCAAAGGAAAAGCCCGTTTGGCTACTTCTTGACGCATAGAGTTTTCAAATAGCGCCCACCCGTTTACCACCCCGCCGCCTATCACAATCATTTCCGGGTTAATGATATTGATCAGATTGGCTAAGCCGATTCCCAGATAGACACCCATGCGCCGGAACACTTCAAGAGCCAACTCGTCGCCTTCGAGACCAGCAGAATAGATCGCTTCGGAAGTCAAATCCGCGCTGATGCTTAACAAGGATTCCGGATACCTTGGACTGGCCTCTCGAGCCATCCGGACGATCGCGGTCGCCGACGCGTAAACCTCGAGACAACCACGACTCCCGCAACCGCAAGCGACACCGCCGAATGGATCCACACACATGTGTCCGATCTCCGCTGCCGCGCCATCCACCCCACGCCATAACTCTCCATTCAGAATTATCCCTCCGCCCACTCCGGTTCCGAGCGTTACACAAACGATCGTGCGGCGTCCGCGTCCAGCGCCTTGCCACATCTCGCCGACAGCCGCCGCATTCGCATCGTTCTCAAGAATCGCCGGCAGGTTCAATTCATCACGCAACGCCGTAGTTAAACTAAAGCCATCAAGACTGGGAACGTTAGGCGCCTTCACCACGATTCCGTCTTCAACCTTGACTGTTCCAGGCACGACGACGGATACAGCCCTGATAACTTCGTCGGAACCTCCCGCCGATTCCCTGGTTTGCTTTTCACACTCGCGCACAGCCTTGACCAAGGCCTGCACGATCTCATCGGCGGTGTCAGCCCGTGGCGTATTGTGTTTAAGCCGAAAATGGATCCCGCCGGATTCATCAACTGTTGCGGCGCGAAGGTGCGTGCCGCCAAGGTCGGCGGCGAAGACAAAGCCGGAAGATGTCCGGGCTCTCGTTAAGTTATTTGAATCGGCCATTTTCCCTTTCGCGCTTCCTAAGATAGCGATCGGCTACGATACGAGGCGTTTCCTCGTTCTTTCCGCGGTTTATATTCATTGCTAACCTAATAAACTGGGCCATGGACCAGGCGAGCGGTGTCGCCGAACCGGTACCCTTGCCAAAGCGAAGTTCAGGCCGTGGACTCTCGGTGGAATCCCAAACCTGCTCCGGAATCATCATCCCATCGTTGGCAAAAGACATCATGGCGTCCAAACGCTTTCGTGCGGTCGCCAGGTCTCCCCGCGCCACATCGTATTCACCGCGTTCACCGGTGAGCAGTGCCCAGAGTCGTCCTTTGCCCGTTCGGCCATCGTAGCCACCACCGTCCGGCCGTTCGCCATAGGCGTCATGATTGTAGCGATACCAGCCAGCGCCGCTCGGTGTCTCTACCTTGATCAACCTGTCCACGATCGCGAGCGTTCTGACAATCAATGGATCATCGAACTGTCTGATTCCCAGCCTGACTAACTCCAGAAAACCGGCGTCGACGATCTCACGTTCATCAAACATGCCGCCACCGCTGTTTATTTCGATCCGGGCTCCATCGTTTGGATCACCGTTTTCAGTTATTCGCAAAAAGTAACTGTCACCGGCGTGCGATCCGTTTGAGGTTGCAGTCCAACCTTCCATTTGGCGCACCCATTCGTCAGCCTGGTTCAGATATTTGTCGCTGGAAGTCTGGTCTCTATTGAGGTGTGCGATTCGCGCTGCACACACTAGACCCGCGCTTTCCGCCGCGATTGTAGAGGGTGAGTAGCCCGGCTTTTCTTCCCACCGCTCCTGCGGAGTGGCGGGCCCTTTGTTAAGGATAAAGTCCGCTGCCGGCTTGATGTGCTTCAGCCAGGTGTCTCTGTCAGTGCGCCCCAACTGGTAGGCGAGAATGAGCGGCAACGCAGCTTGATCCATCTGCAGTCCGCCACCAATCGGGCGACCATCTACCCACGAATTCTGCGGAAAACTGCCGTCGGGTTTTTGTTGAACTTTGAAGAGATAATCAAGTGCCCGATTCGCGCTGGCTCGATCGCCAATAGACATAAACGCCGTGGCTACCTGATAAAGATCGCGTGACCAGACGGCATGATAGCCGCTGACGGTCGGCTGGTTGGCATTTGGCCCGCCGCCCCAGGGAACGGAAGGCGAGGCGATCATTGCGCCGCGATAGGACTTGTCTTCCAGGGCCTTCAGCACCATAGCCGCCATGTTGAACTGCCTCTGGTGTTTCGCTTCCACGCGCGGAAGTCTTTTCGCATAAGCCTGCCATCCTTGCGCATACTCAGCGCGCGCCCGCTCAAAACCTTTTTGGACAGAGGCCTGACCGTTGCTGATCGCTTCCTTAGCATCACGGCCAAAGCTGAGCACGATGGTGAATCGTTCGGTTGCGCGCGCCATGCCGACGGTTGGGAATTTAACCTGTGCCATTTGGACAACATTTCCATTCTCGGCCCGCGTGTATGGAGCGATGCGTCCAGTCTGCCTCAATTGTGTTAGCCCGTCGCTGGTAGCGAAATACCCGTTAGTCTCATCAGCCAGCCGGTATTGAATTAAAGTCAGCGCCGATGCTTTACCGGCATCAGCAGCGACCA
>CAWEBR010000006.1:0-64694 GCA_963807365.1 Pyrinomonadaceae bacterium
GGCCGACCACGTGGTCAAAAATGGTGCCGCAGACTTGTTGAAAGCTTGAGTACTATATTGTCCACATCAAAGTTGACCCGCGTCTCGACCCCTTGCGCGACGACCCACGCTTTCGTGATTTGCTGAGTCGCGTCGGTTTTCCGACTGGAAACATAGCGTTTTGACTCTAACCTCTGGGAGGAAAAGGCAGAGATGATGAGGAGAAGAACTTTTGTACTTTGCCTCGCGGCGTTGGCGACCACGTCTAATGCTCAGCGAAGAGGAAAAAAGCTCGGATTGCGCGTGGAAGCCGCGGTTGATTCGATTGCGGAAGCCGCCCTCAAGGGACGCTCCATCCCGGGTCTTTCTGTCGCCGTAATGCGCGGGGCGCAGCTGGTGCTGGCGAAGGGTTACGGCTTCGCCGACCTGGAGAGGAAAATTCCCGCCGCACCGGAGACCATTTATCAACTCGGCTCTATTTCTAAACAATTTACCGCGGCAGCCATCATGCGGCTCGTCGAGCGCGGAAAGGTTCGTCTTGATGATCCGCTCACAAAATATCTTCCTGATTACCCGACTCAAGGTCACACCGTACTCGTCCGCCATCTGCTCCATCAGACCTCCGGCATCAAGGAGTTTTTCACTGTGCAGGGCTTCGAGGAGCTGGAAAATGGGTCGCCGGAAAAGTACTCGCGCTCCGATCTGATCAACCTCTTTAAGAAAGAGCCTTTTCAGTTCACGCCTGGCGAGCGCTGGGCTTACAGTAACTCAAACTACACGCTGCTCGGGGTCATCATCGAGAAGGCTTCGAGGATGTCTTACGAACAGTATCTACAAGAGGATCTCTTGCAGCCGCTTGGCCTGAGTTTGACACACTCCTGCGGCGCCCGACCGGTGGGTGCGCATTTTGCAAAGGGTTACGTGTTAAGGGATGGGACTATTGGAGCTGCTCCTCCGGTAAACATGAACTCGGCCATCGGTGACGGCGGGTTGTGTTCCAGCGTATTAGACCTTGTCAGATGGAACCGTGCCCTGGTGACGGGTCGCGCCGTGCGTCAGTCCTCTTATAAACGGATGATCGCTTCAGCGATGGTGCGCCGTGGCTATCGGCCTGATTACGGTTTTGGACTCTCGCTTATCTCGCTCGACGGACGGCGCAGGTTGGGACACAACGGAGAGATTACCGGCTTTACGGGCGCTCTCGCTTATTATCCGGACCATGACCTTACGGTAGCAGTCCTCGCAAACCGCAGCCAGATCTGGCCCGAAGCGATCGAGAAGGCGATTACCCGCGCGGCACTCGGAATGGCGCCCCCGATCGTGAAGGATTTGCCGCTGAGCCCCGAAGAGCGGCAACGATACATAGGGACCTACGACTTCGGCGTCTATCCCTTGCGCATTTTTGAGGAGGGCGGAAGGCTTCAGTTCGACATGAAGTTGGGCAGGCCTCCGTACGAGCTTCTGTATCAGGGCGGTCACACTTTTGTCGCCCGGATCGACCCGGACGCGATACGCCTGACCTTTTCCATGCGCGGCGGTCGCGCCGAAAAACTCATATTCGAAATGGCAGCAATGCGCTGGTACGCCGACCGTGCGGCCTAACAGAGATTCAGTAAGTTGCTTTGCCTATCTGCACGACCCTCGGGCGAATCGGCGCAGCTTGCAGCGCTAATTTTATCGTTGGTATCGCACAACCTATTTACCTTCCGTGCGGAGCGCAACATAACGAAGTCCATCTGGGTGATAAATGGGCGTGAACTACCCTCTCGCATTGAAGCTAAGTCGGAAACTGAAACGCCTCGGAGGCCCTGGTGAACATCATGCACAACTCTTCCCGGCGGCAATTCATCTCCCATGCAAGCGCATTTATGGCGCTCACGCTCACGCGGCGCTTGCCGGCAATCGCTCTACCCCCGCCCTCCAGTAAAACGCGGCTGATTCTGCTCGGCACAGGCGGTGGTCCTCGCCCACGTAAAAACAGTTTCTCGTCGTCGCAAGTGATTCTCGTCAACAGCGTGGCCTATGTCATTGACTGCGGCAACGGTGTCGCCATACAACTCGCCCGCGCCGGGGTGTCGTTACCCACACTCCGCCACGTTTTTATTACTCATCAGCATTCCGACCATAACGCCGATTACGGCAATCTCCTCCTCCTGGCTTGGCTGAGCGGTCTGAAAACGCGTGTGGACGCCTGGGGGCCGCCTCCCCTCTCCCGGATGACGCGCCTGTTCTTCGAGATGAATGCCTACGACATCAAAACTCGGATTGCCGACGAGGGGAAAGTGCCGCTCGCGCCCCTCGTGCATGCGCACGAGTTGTCTCAGGGTGGAAATATAATGCGAGACAAGAACGTCACCGTGAAGGGCGTGCTTGTGGATCACCCCCCGGTGAAACCAGCCTTCGCTTACCGCTTTGATTCGGCGGACCGATCCATTGTGATCTCCGGCGACACCAAGCGCTCGGATGCGCTGGTTCGGCTTGCGCAAGGGGCAGATGTTCTCGTGCATGAGGTGCTTTACACCCCCGCGGTAGATCGCCTGGCGGCGCGAGTGCCAAACGCAGCGACGCTAAGAAAATCCATCCTCTCGCACCACACGTCCGTCGAAGACGTTGGGAGGGTAGCGGAGGCAGCGGGCGTGAAGACTTTGGTGCTCTCGCATTTCGTGCCTCCCGACGATCCAACCATCACCGATCAGATGTGGATAGACGGCGCCCGCAGCACCTACAAGGGCCGTATCATTGTCGGCAAGGACTTGATGGAAATCTAATAGATGAGAGTTGTCATGTAGAGCGTTCCGAGGTAGGCGAAGGCCAACGACCAGCGACTCTAATATCCAGCTTGAAGAGCAGTGAATCAGTGAAGCGCAACGCAGGTATTGGCGTACTGAAATTTAACCTTAAAATAAAGGGGAACAAGATGAAATTGCTGCTACTCGCATCAATCCTCACCTGCATCGTCACAGGATCTGTATTAGGGCAGAGTGCGAAACAAAATAATTCTGAGCAGTCAATCAGGAAACTCGAGCTAACTGAAAGCGAGGCCGTGATGCGGAGTGACGTGGCGGCCCTGAAAAAGTTGTGGGCGGAAGATTTCACCGTCAACAACCCTAACAATCAAGTGGCCAGGGGAAGGACGGAAGTGTTGAACCGAGTCCGCTCAGGTCTGCTCAACTATTCCTCGTTCGTTCGGGAGATCGAGTCGGTTAGAGATTACGGCGACACCGTCATCGTGATGGGGCTGGAGAGGATCGTCCCCGGCGGCGCTTCCGCCGACGCGGGAAAAACAATTCGACGCCGCTATACAAATATCTGGATGAAGAGAAAGGGTAAATGGCTTCTGGCTTCACGCCACGCTAACGTCATCTGCCAGAGCTAAGAGATTTCCCCGTCTCGCCTTCGATAGGACGGCATGATGATGGCAAGTACCCGACGCCCTATCATGAGTATCTAACGCACTTTGAAAGGCGTCGCGCACAAGTGTAAGCACTACAATTCCAACCGGGCGGATACTCAACGAAAGGATTTGTGACTGGCAAAGTGTTGAATGGAGCCCAAATGCGTAATCTGCACATTCCCGGCGTTTCGCTCGCAGTCGTCCGCGACGGGCGGATTGTCAAAGCGAAGGGCTACGGGCTGGCTAACATCGAAGCGAATTCTGCCGCCACCTCAAAAACCGTTTACGAAATCGGTTCGATAACAAAGCAGTTCACCGCCGATGCCGTGATGATGCTGGTCGAAAAAAGTGCTTTACGGTTCCAGACCGACGCGCTTCAGCAGAACTGTGAACCTCGGGTCGGGCCGAAGGCTGTCGAACATCGGCTCGACCTTGAGCAGCATGAGCACCGAGTCGCGCTCGTCGTAGGCCCTGTCTAACCAGACGAAAGCCTCATCCTTCTCACCCAGCGCTCCGTAAATGCAGGCGATGATGGTTGGGCCGATGTACTTTCGCTTCGATTGCTCCTTCAAGTCGGCGATGATCTTCCGCGCCTCGGCTTTCCTGCCCGACAGGGCGTAAACGCGCGCAAGCTCAGCCGGCTCGTCCGGGCTGTCGCCCGACAATGGTATCGCCTTCTGGAAGGCCGCGATGGCCTCGTCGTACATGCCTTTCTCGATTAAGGCACGGCCAAGCGCCCAGTACCCGAAGCCGAAGTTGGGATCCATGTCGAGCGCCTTGCGGAATGCGATGATTGCTTCATCGTGCCGGCGCGCGTGGTGTAGCACTTCCCCAACGCCGATAATTTTCACGAGCGACAGCGGCTCCAGTTCCTGCGCCCGCTTCATCTCTCTCAGGGCTTCGTCGACCCGGCTCCCGGCGTCCAGGTAGTAGCCGTACATCTGGTGCGCGTCAGAATTGCCGGGATTGATCTGGAGAGCACGCTGGAAATCGCCCTCGGCGCCTGGCAGGTCCCAATCGTAAAAGAACTTGACGGCCGCCAGCACAACATGCGCCTCGGCCAGATGCTCGTCGAGCTCCAGAGCCTTCAGTGCCGCCTGCTTCGCCTTCGGGTAGCTTTCCTTCGGCGAGAGCGCGTTGAACCCCCCCAGAAAGTTATAGGCATCGGCCAGCCCCGCGTGTGCGAGCGCGTAGTCGGGGTCTCTTTCGAGCGCCTGCCGGAAATAATCGAGTGCTTTCCAAAACCCTTCGTCCGTCCACCGATTCAGGTGGTAGCGCCCCAACAGGTAAAGCTGATACGCCTCGATGTCGTTCGTGTGGCGCTTGGTCAGCAGCGCTTTCTCCTCGCCGGTCAACGTCAACGCCAGCGCCCCCGAAACTTTCCTCGAGACTGAATCCTGCACCGAAAATATGTCAGTGAACCTTTCGTCAAACTGCTCCGCCCAAAGCTGCCGCCCGTCCACCACGTTCAGCAACCGCACTGACACTCTTACTCTCTCGCCCGACTTCTGTATGTTCCCGTCCAACACCGCGTCCACTTTCTGCTCTCGACCTGCTGCGACCGCGTCCTGCTCTAACCCCACATACTTACGCACCGCGCTGATGGGCCGCACGTTGATGTCTCGGATGGTGCTGAGGCTCGCGATTAAAGTGTCCGCCATGCCCAGCTCTAACGCCTCGTCGCGGCCTTCGGCGACGAGCGGCCTGAAGGGCAGCACCGCGATTGATCTGATCGGCGTGGCTGGCTGCGGCTGCTCACGCCGTGAAAAGTAGAGCGCAAGTGCCACTCCGACGAGCACCAACGCAGCAACGCCGAGGAAGACCTTCGCCGCTGGTTTTTGCATTCGGCGACTGAACGCCCCAAGCAACATCCGCCGCCGTGGTGGAACAAGGGGAACAACCCCGCGAGCAAGGCCCGAGGAACTGAATAACTGGTCCAGCCCGCCGGCTTCCGCCACGACTTGCCGCAACTCCGCAATAAACTCTGTTATTGACTGATAGCGGTCTGCCGGCTCTTTCCGGAGCGCGCGGTCGATCACCGCCGACAGGCGCGCCGATATCTCTTTGTTCAACTCCGCAGCAGGTGGGTGCGGTTCTTTGAGCAGCGCGCTGATTACATCCGCCTTTGACCTCCCCTTGAAGGGAATGCGCCCGGTGGCCATCTCATACAGCACGACGCCGAACGAGAAGATGTCGCTGCGATGGTCCACTCGCTCACCACGCGCTTGCTCAGGCGACATCGCCGCGGGAGTGCCTATCACCGCACCCGTCATGGTTAAGTGGGTCTCGGCCTCTCCCTCCGCCCGCTCCAGTAGCTTGGCCAACCCGAAGTCGAGCACCTTCGCCTGACCGTGCGGTGTGATGATGATGTTCCCGGGTTTGATGTCGCGGTGGATGATCCCCTGCGCGTGAGCTGCGGCGAGGGCGTCCGCCACTTGCAGGCTGATTGAAAGCAGGCTATCGAGGTTTAGTGGTCGCCCGTCAATCACCTTCCTCAGAGTCTCACCCTCGACGTGCTGCATCGCGATGAAGAGACGTCCTCCGGCTTCGCCGACTTCGTGAATGGTGCAGATGTTCGGGTGGTCGAGGGACGAGGCCAGACGTGCTTCGCGGAGGAAGCGCGTGCGCGTCTCGCTGTCTTCGGTGAGGCCGGGGTCGAGAAGTTTCAGAGCCACGTTGCGGCCCAGCCTGACGTCCTGGGCCAGGTAAACTTCGCCCATCCCGCCTGTGCCCAGTTGCTTTTGAATGGAGTAGGGGCCGACGTGGTGTCCGATCAGCGAGCCGTTCGAATCCGCGTCTTCGAGCAGCACGGCGGCGTCCTCCAGGGCGTTCGACCCGAGGAAGCTGTCAGCCTGCTGTGAGGATGCGAGCAGCGTCTCCACCTCCTCGCGCAGTGAGGCATCGTCGGCGCACTCTCGGTCGAGGAACGCTGCGCGCCCCGCCGGCTCGCACTCAAGCGCCGCATGGAGTACTCGCTCAATCTGTCGCCAGCGTTCAGGGGTCATAGAAACAGAAGTCAGAAGTCAGAGGTCAGAAGTCAGAACACAAGGCTGAGCACCTTTTTTGTTTTTCGTTATTCTCAATTCTGACTACTGACTCCTGACTTCTGTTCTCGAGATTTCCCGGAGCAACCAAATCCTGGCCGTGTGCCAATCGCGCTCCACCGTGGGGGCCGATACTTCGAGCACCTCTGCGGTCTCTTCAATGGTCAGCCCACCGAAATACTTCAGCTCAACGATTTGACTCTTGCGCGGGTCAATGGCCGCAAGCTGCGTGAGCGCCTCGTCAAGCGCGAGTACATCGGCGGCACGCTCATCCGACACGTCCGCCGCTTCGTCGAGAGACACTTGCTGCCCCCCGCTGCCGCGCTTGGCGGAGTGGCGGCTGCGTGCGCGCTCGATGAGGATGCGGCGCATCGCCTGCGCGGCGATGGCGAGGAAGTGGGCGCGGTCGCGCGGGGCCATCCGCTCGTAGTCCACCAGCCGCAGGTACGCCTCGTTAACCAGCGCCGTGGTCTGGAGAGTGTCGCCGCCGCGCTCGCGCCGCATCTGGCGGTGCGCCAGACGCCGCAATTCCTGGTAGACCAAAGGGATCACGCGGTCGAGTGCCGCTTTATCGCCGTTGCCCCAGGCGAGAAGCAAGCCGGTGATTTCCTCCGGGGAAGGCTTCGCCATTTTGTCCCGTTGATTTGATCAAATTACTCCGCCGGGTAACCGGGAGTATAGCACCGCCGGTTGCTGGGAGCGCGGGCATCCTTACCCGCCACATGGTCTCTTCATTCTCTAATCATAGACAGGATGAACAGGATTGACAGGATGGTCTGGTCATCAACCCCGTTCCGTCCTGTTAATCTGGTAAATCCTGTCCATTGATCTTCTGCAAAATGATTTAGCGCTGACCTGTTTTCCGCCTGAACTCCCAATAAAAATTTCAATTCGCGTGATGGGATTTCGCTTCCGATTTCGCCGTTATGGGTGAAGGAAGAAAAGAGGGCCATCCCGACAGCTTTCACAGCCGATGGCTCAGGCAGCCCCGGCACAAACAACAGTAAGGAGAAAGACCATGCAAAAACACGAGAAACGAAACCGCCGGCGAATTAAGACCACGTTGGGCGTGACCGGCGCGTTGCTGGGCGTGACGCTGACGGGGGCGGCACTGACGGGCGCAAGCCCACAACGCGAAGATAACACCAAGCGGTCGAGCGCCACCGAGTTTCCGTTCACGACGCTCACACGTACCCAGAGGATTCACCTGAACGCCGCCAACGTCGTCAACAACCCGCCCAGCGTTTCCAACCCACCCGACGCGAACAACCCACCGGACTAAGGGCGCAGCCCCGTGCCGCGTGTTGTTCCGGCTTTTTGACAGCGAAGGCCGCGTCGTTGCGACTGCCACCTCCATGGTCGAACCGGGCAAAACGGCCCAGCTTCAAGATCCCGCCCGACACAATGAATCCCGCCGACAGCATCCCGGGGCTGCGCGGTGAACTTCAGGTGCCGGAAGGGCGTTGCAGCGATGCAATCCTGGGCTCGATGGAGATCATCGACACGTCGAGCGGCGAGGTGCGGGCCGTCATTGCACCTACGAGATCGCTCCGAGTACCACAGCTTGATGCGCCCGACACAACCCCCCAGTAACAACTGATGTCTGCCGGGAGTGTGCCCATGCGGTTCAGAGTCTGCCGGCCCCTTTTGCTGTCGGTCTCATTCACACCGCGGCTTTAGCCCGGTGGTCAAAACGCGGCGTTCCCGCGACGAGGCGCGGTGTTCGGTGCAGTAGCCCGACCGTGAGGGAGGGCTCGGTATCGTGGATGACACGGAGCAGTAGCCCGACCGTGAGGGAGGGCTCGGTATCGTGGAAGACGAACTCTGGCGGAACGAAGCCCTCCCTCACGGTCGGGCTACTGCACCTCTATCACGCTAAAGCCGCGGTGTGAATGAGACGCGTTATCACCGGGTTAAAGCCGCGGTATGGATGAGAACCAGAACCCAACTGACTCAATATCGAAATTGTTTTTTAGGGCGTGATGGGATTTCGCTTCCGTTTTCGCCGTAACTAGGTGAAGGAAGAAAACTGGGCCATCCCGACAGCTTTCACAGCCGATGGCTCAGGCAGCCCCGGCACAAACAACAGTAAGGAGAAAGACCATGCAAAAACACGAGAAACGAAACCGGCGAATTAAGACCACGTTGGGCGTGACCGGCGCGTTGCTGGGCGTGACGCTGACGGGGGCGGCACTGACGGGCGCAAGCCCACAACGCGAAGATAACACCAAGCGGGCGAGCGCCACCGAGTTTCCGTTCACGACGCTCACACGTACCCAGAGGATTCACCTGAACGCCGCCAACGTCGTCAACAACCCGCCCAACATTCAAAACCCGCCCGACGCGAACAATCCACCGGACGGTAAGGGCGCAGCCCCGTGCCGCGTGTTGTTCCGGCTTTTTGACAGCGAAGGCCGCGTCGTGGCGACGGCAACCTCCATGGTCGAACCGGGCAAAACGGCCCAGGTTACTGCAGATCAGCCCGACACAATGCCCGGCGCGATTCCGGGGCTGCGCGGTCAACTTCAGGTGTCTGAAGGGCGTTGCAGCGAGGCAATCCTGGGCTCGATGGAGATCATTGACACGTCGAGCGGCGAGGTGCGGGCCGTCATTGCACCTACGAGATCGCTCCGAGTACCACAGAATGATGCGCCCGACACAATCGACCAGTAACAACTGATGTCTGCCGGGAGTGTGCCCATGCGGTTCAGAGTCTGCCGGGCCCGTGTTGCTGTCGCTCTCATTCACACCGCGGCTTTAACCCGGTGGTCAAAACGCGGCGTTCCCGCGACGAGGCGCGGTGTTCGGTGCAGTAGCCCGACCGTGAGGGAGGGCTCGGTATCGTGGAACACGGACTCTCGATCGGAATCGCTAAAGCCGGCGACGTGCCCTCACGGTCGGGCTACTGCACCTCTATCACGCTAAAGCCGCGGTGTGAATGAGAACCAGAACTAACTCAATATCGAAAGGAGAAAGCAGCCATGACCACATTCGACACCCTCGCCCGGCTCGTCGCGCCGCTCTCGCTCGACGAGTTCCTCGGCCAATACTACGACCGGCGGCCCGTCCATTTGCCGGGCTCGCCGGAGCGCTCCCGCGGCTTGTTGTCACACGATCGGCTCGCTCGTCTGCTCCGGCAAGGCGACGAGACGAGCGGGGGCGTAATCAGTTTCCCGTTGCCCGTCGAGGGCGCGACAGATGATCCGGTCGCCGCCTACGCTGCCTACATGGACGCCGGCTATCCCGTGATCCTGAACGCGCCGCGCGGCGCCAGTCCTGAGATCGACCGCATCTGCGCCGACCTGGGCCAGGCACTGCAAGCGCACGTCTGGCCCAACGTCTATGCCACCGGCACCGCGGGAGCGCCTCTCAACATCCACTTCGACCTGCACGATGTTCTGGTGGTGCAATGCGAAGGCGAGAAGGAGTGGCAAATCTCCAGTTTGCGCGCCGACCGCCCGCTCGATGTTCCGGAGATGCGCGGCACATTCGAAGATGCGGTCGAGGCCATGCGCGAACAAGCTCTCCGGAGCGTCGCGATGACCTTCACCGTCAAGCCGGGCGACGTGGTCTACATCCCGCGCGGCCAGTTCCACATGGCCACCACGCCGAGCGGACGTTCGCTGCACGTCACCTTCGCTATCCGGCCGCTCTCTGGCTACGACCTCGCGCAAGCTCTCTGTCGACTCGCACTGGCGGATCCGAGATCGCGCGATTACCTGCCCGACCTCGAGCAAGGCACTGTCAACGAACAAACTCACGAGCGCCTTGCGGAATTCAAGGGCCGTCTAAAGGAACTGCTCGACGGCCCGAATTTGGCTCAGGCTCTCGCCGCAGTCCGCGCAGATCTGATCGCGCGCTCAAATGGGCACGGGGATGCGCCATAAGGTCAGTGCCACCTCGCGGTAGCAGGTGGGTGCGTCGCCCGTTTAACTGTTCGTTGACAGCTTCTGCATCCAGAACCCACCCGCTACCGAGACTAGGTGAAAACTCCGGTTCTCAGCGCCAAAGGCGCGAAATGTGAAAGCCTGGGCCATCGGCCCAGGTGGACCAGTCGAAATTCTTCTTAGCGCTGAAGGCGCGAAATTATGTTGGACGCGGCACAATCACTGTTGTTTTCGAGCGATGGTTCCATATTTCGCGCTTTCAACGCTTCTAGGATTCATTCACTTCCACCTGGGGCGTTGCCCCAGGCTATTACATTTCGCGCCGTTGGCGCTGAGAGCCCTAGAGTTTTCACACAGTCTCTACCGCGAGGTGGTACTGACCTCACGACACTGTAGCCAGAGTTTTCACACGGTCTCATCAGCCCCGGTGTGAATGAGAACAAGAACCCAAACTGACTCAATGTCGAAATTTTTCTTTAGGGCGTGATGGGATTTCGCTTCCGTTTTCGCCGTCATGAGTGAAGGAATAAAACAGGGCGCCCGACAGCTTTCACAGCCGCTGGCTCAAGCAGCCCTGGCACAAACAACAGAAGGAGGAAACTTTATGCAAAAACATGAGAAACGAAACCGGCGAATTAAGACCAGGTTGGGCGTGACCGGCGCGTTGCTGGGGGCGACGCTGACGGGGGCGGCGCTGACGGGCTCAAGCCCACAACGCGAAGATAACACCAAGCGGCTGCGTCTTGTTCCGGCTTTTTGACAGCGAAGGGCGCGTCGTGAACTTTTTCGGCAATGGAAGATCTAGTCAGAGGAGGATTTACTCATGGACTCTTTAATCAGTCGCAGGAAGTTATTTAAGGTAGGCGCCGCGGGCGGCCTCGGTCTGGGGATCGCTGCGTGGATGCCTTGGCTAGGCGGCACCGCCCGTGCGGGTGCCGACGACGAGAGCCTTGGGCGCGTTCCGTATACGGCGCTGGTAATGAACCCGTCAGGTAACGGCTTTTGGACGCTCAACCGGATGGGGCGCGTCGTCGAGTTTGGAGCTGCGCGGTGCTTCGACGACCCATTCGATCCAGGCAGGGAACTATATGTCGCCCTCGCCGCAACGCCAACGGGCGAAGGGTTGTACGCACTCACCCGGAACGGGAATCTCCGTACCTTTGGCGATGCCATAGCGTTTGAAGGAACCGGCGGTGAATGCGCTCCTGACATCCCGTTTGTTGCTCTCGCCGCGACGCCTTCGGGCGGCGGCCTTTGGGCACTGGATGCGTTGGGGCAGGTGGTGGCGTATGGCGGCGCGCGGCGGTTCGCTGATCCAATGCCCCCGACCAAGGAGCTTTACGTCGCCCTCGCCGCAACGCCAACGGGCGAAGGGTTGTACGCACTCACCCGAAACGGGAATCTCCGTACCTTTGGCGATGCCATAGCGTTTGCAGGAACCGGCGGTGAATGCGCTCCTGACATCCCGTTTGTTGCCCTGGCGGTGACGCCTTCGGGTAACGGCCTTTGGGCACTCGACGCCTTGGGGCAGGTGGTTTCGTATGGCGGCGGGCGGCGGTTCGCTGATCCAATGCCCCCGACCAAGGAGCTTTACGTCGGACTGGGCGCGACATCTTCTGGCCGAGGGCTGTATGGCGTTACCGAGCGGGGACGCATACGAAGATATGGTGATGCTAGAACGGAAGAAGGAACAGCTAACTGAGGCGGCCGTGAAACATTTGTCACCATTTAAGTGGTTTAGAGAACGGCGCTCCGCGGACATTCCCAAAGAGAGGATCGAAGGCCGGCCTCCCCCAGGCTTTCGTCTCCTGCCCGGGTTCGTTCAGGCGACAGAGCACGATGATATTGCCGCCTGGATCGACAATAAGGTGTCGTGGTCATGCGGAAGCACGCAGGGAAATCTCCTCGAAACGTGGACAAAAAAGCAAAAGCCTCTTCCGGCGTGGTCAAGCGCCATCGGAGAACGGATGGTCAGTGCAGGCATCTTCGGCGAACTGCCTGACTACGTGCACCTCATTGATTATAAGGCGGGCGGCGGCATCGCGATGCACATGGATCACGAATTCCTCGGCGCCGTGATCGCCGGCCTCACCCTAAGGTCGAGCCGCGTTTTCGAGTTAACGCGGCGGAGAAGGAGGCCGGTACGAATTCTCCTTATGCCCGGCGATCTGTATGTGATGACCGGTGAGGCGCGGTATCGCTGGGAGCACCGTGTGCCGAAAACTCGCGTTGACCGGTTTCGCGGGCAGGATTACGAACGAACCGACGGGTTCTCGGTCACCTGGCGTCGAGCCGACTCTGACTTTCCGCTGCGGGGGATCGACTCTCCCGATGCGATGTAAATCGTTAGCGATCGCCCATGCTCCTGCAGGCCAACTAAATGAATAACCGAATCAAAAAAACCCCGATAACGATTGAAAGGATGGAGCGGAAAATCACTCGCACTCCGAAGATGGAGAGATGTTTATAGCTTAGCCCACACCCAAGAATCTCGCTCCTTTAGGAGCGAAACCCGGCAGCGGAGCGATTGGCGAGGCAAAGGCGATTGCGGCTAAAAATAGGACCGCCAGCTATAAACATCTCGCCCCTAATGGGGCGAAGCCACAACAACGTTCTGTTGCACTTCCAGACGCTTACCCCCTTCCCAACCTGCAAATTGGCTGAGCTTGACGGTGGATCGAAACCTACATCAAAAAAATGCTATCCCGTGATGGGATTTCTCTTCCGTTTTCGCCGAACTAGGTGAAGGAAGAAAACCGAGGCTGTTCCGGCAGCTTTCACAGCCGCTGGCTCAGGCAGCCCCGGCACGAACAATGGAAGGAGAAAGATCATGAACACACGAAACAGATTCAAACAGCCTCTCGCGCTGTGCGCACTCGTAATCAGCATAATCGCCCTCGCTGCCCTCTTAACCACGCCAGTCGCCCATGCCCAGCGCGGCGGCGACCCGCACCGGGCCGTCAATGCCTTCAATGTCATGTCGCCCGTAGGCATCGCTTTTGGGCAGACGCTCCGCGTCAACTTCCTCAACGTCGGCAGCAATCCCGTTGAAATACAACCCTGCGTATTCGATGGCGACGGCGCGCACCTCAAGACGGGCGAGACGCTCCGGCTCGCGCCCGGCCAGATGCGTTCTTTGGACCTGAGCCGTAGCGAGATTGGTGGGCGCTCCGAGAGCAGCGTGCAGGTGCGCGCCGGGGTGCACGCGGACAGGCCTGACTTGAAGCACCTGATTGTGGCCGGCGAGGTGATCGAGGAGGCTACCGGCAAGAGCAGTCTCTACGTGCCGCCGGGGACGGTGAATGGCATGGACCCGACGAACGCCAACCCGTCCGATCAAGGTCGTGGCGGTCGTGTGACCAGCACTCTCGGCCCCGTAGGCATCGTCGCCGGTCAGACGGCGCGCGTCACGTTCCTTAACCTCGGCAGCAATCCCCTTGAGTTGGACCCCTGCTTTTTCGATGGCGACGGCGCGCACCTCAAGGAGGGCCCGACTATCACACTCGCGCCCGGCCAGATGCGCTCGTTCGAGATTAGCTGGAGCGAGGCGACCGGCGGTCGCACCGAGACTCGGATACAGATGCGTGGCGCAGCGCACCTAGACCGGAGAGGCGCGAAGAATCTGGTGATGGCGGGCGAAGTGGTCGAAGACGCTACTGGAAAGAGCAGCCTCTACGTCGGGTGTCGCCGGGTACGAGCAAAGGCTTCGACCCGCAACCCGACCCACCGAGGTAAAGAAGTAGGCAGACGGCAGGAGCAGAAGGCAGTCGGTTGGATGTGTCGTAGAAGGTTCAGAGTTCAGCGCTAAAGGCGCGAAATGTAAAAGCCTGGGGCAACGCCCCAGGTGAGGGTTCATGAATTTTTGGAAGCGCTGAAGGCGCGAAATATGAAGGGGCCACCGAAAATATAATGATTGCGCTACCTGCGACATCATTTCGCGCCTTCAGCGCTAAGGAGCTTCAACCGGTCCCACCTGGGCCGATGGCCCAGGCCGGGGTCCCCGGCGGGGCAGCCCCGCTGGGGTGGAAGACTTTCACATTTCGCGCCTTTGGCGCTGGGAGAAGCGTAGACGGGCCAAATTCATTCCCTGGAAACCGAAAGCGGTGCGTTGCTCGTTTGCCGCAATTCGCGGTGCGCGTTTGTTAAGGAGAAAGTATGAAGAATACAAACTTGCCGATTTATCTCGCCACAACCGGCCTGATAATTTTCCTGGCGGCGATTGGCTGGCAGACAGCCGAAACAAAACATTTTGTATCGGCGTCAACGCGAATGGCCGATGCGCCGATGCCGAATCTCGACGGCGAGAAAGCGAAAGAATATCTCGCCCAAAACAATCTCTCACAGTCGCTCAACAAAGCCGTGCAAGCGGCGCGTTACAGCGTGAATTGGGTTGAACACGCTCCCATTTCAAATCAGAGCAGCGCGTTCGAGGCGAAAAATTTGCAGCAGGAATTTGCCGCATACTTTTCAAACGATGGTGTAAATCTGGTTTCGCGTGAAGCAAATGAGAATTGGAATTTTTCGCTAAAACTTAAAAGCTACGGGCGCGGCGGAGAGCAGTGGGCAGTGGGTAGTGGACAGTGGACAGTAAATAAGACAAGAGTTTCAGCTTCTTACCAAATAGAATCTCAAATCTTAAATCGCAAATCGAACATTGATGAATTGTTTGAAAACAAGCCGGAGGGTTTAGAGCACAGCTTCATCATTAAGGAGAAAATCGAAGACCAAAAACCAAAGACCGAAGACCAATTCTTAAAAATAGCTTTAACTTTGAGCGGAGATTTGCATGCGCGGGCTGCCGAAGACGGGCAATCGGTATCGCTCGTCAAACAATCCGGCGAAACAGTTTTGCGGTACGACAAACTTAAAAGCTGGGACGCGAACGGCAAAGAGTTGGCTTCGAGAATGGAACTTGACGGCGACGAGTTATCGCTCGTGGTTGACGACACGGAAGCGGTTTATCCCGTCACGATTGACCCGACTTTTACGCAAGTCAAAAAACTTCTGGCAGCGGACGGCGCGGCGAATGATATTTTCGGTTCGTCAATCGCCATGAGCGGCAATACGGCAGTGATCAGCGCGGTGAACGATAATGACGCGCAAGGTTCGGCTTACGTTTTCGAGCGCAATTCGGGCGGGGCCAACAACTGGGATCAAGTCAAAAAACTGACCGCATCGGACGGCGCAGCTGGCGACAATTTCGGTAGGTCAGTTGCTATTGACGGCAACACGGTGGTGGTCGGTTCAGACAGGGCCGCATATGTTTACGGACGCAACGCGGGCGGCGCAGATAATTGGAGCGAAGTCAAAATAATTACCGAGGACATCGGCACGCAAGCAACGTTCGGGCAACTCGCCATCAGCGTAAACACGATTTTCCTTGGAGTAAGTACGAACACACCTGAAGCCGGTGTCGGACCCGTATTCGTCTATGACCAAGACCAGGGCGGTTTGAATAATTGGGGCGAAGTCAAACAGTTGACTTTAGAAGGTGGTTCGGGATTCGACTCATTTCCCGGCGCTATCGACGTTGCGGACGATACCGCGATCATCGCTTCAAACGGTTCGCAGGGCATAGCGCAAATTTACCGGCGCGACGAAGGCGGCGTGAACAATTGGGGACGCGTTGAACGCATCTTCGGCGGATTTTTTCCGGCGGCAGTCGGCATCAGCGGCGATACCGCAGTTATCGGCGCATTAGCCTTTAGCGGCAACGGCGAAGCACACATTTACGGGCGCAATACGGGCGGCGCGGACAGTTGGGATCTGGTCAAAACGATTACGGCTTCGGACGGTGCGCCAGGCGATTCTTTCGGCATTTCGGTCGGCATCAGCAACGACCGCATCATTGTCGGCGCGAGTCTGGATGATGTCGGAGCAAACACCAATCAAGGCTCTGCCTATATCTTCGAGCGCAATCAAGGCGGCGCAAACAATTGGGGCGAGATTAAAAAAATCTCCGCCGCTGACGGCGCGGCGGACGATAGGTTCGGTGTTTCAGTTGTCATTGACGGAAACACGGCGTTTGCCGGCACCACTTTGGATGATGTCGGCTCAAACATTGACCAGGGCGCGGCTTACGTCTTCGTCCGCTCAAACGATACCTGGAATCAAGAAACAAAACCACTGCCCGCCAACTGCACGGTTGAGGATTTTTCCGGTAGTTCCGTCGCCATCAGCGGCGACACGGTGATTGTCGGCGCAATCAATGATGATGTCGGCGCGAACGCCAATCAAGGCGCGGCACTTATTTTTCAGCGCGACGCGGGCGGCACGAATAATTGGGGATTAGTCAAAACGATTGCGGCTGTGGACGGTGCGGCAGAGGATAGATTCGGCAATGCAGTAGCCATCAACGGCGATACGGCAATCATCGGCGCGTATCCTGACGACACGGGAACAAACATAAATCAAGGTTCAGCTTACATCTTCGAGCGCAATTCGGGCGGCGCGAATAATTGGGGACAAGTTAAAAAACTTACTGCTTCGGACGGTGCGGATCAGGATTGGTTCGGCTGGTCGGTCAGCATCTCTGGAAACACGGCAATCGTCGGAGCAATTTCGGACGACGTTGGAGCAAATAACAGCCAGGGTTCAGCCTACATTTTTGAAAGAAACGCGGGCGGCCCGAATAATTGGGGCGAAGTCAAACACTTTATCGCCTCAGACGGCGCTGCTTTCGACACTTTCGGCAAATCAGTCGCCATTAGCGGCGACACGGCAATCGTCGGGTCTGACGGCGATACCGTCGCAGGCATCAGAAAGGGCTCCGTTTATATCGTTGAAAGAAACATCGGCGGCGCGGGTAATTGGGGCGAACTCAAGAAAATTACGGCGGCCGACGGCGCGGCGTCAGACCAATTCGGCTATGGTGTCGCCATCGACGGCAACACGATAATCGTCGGCGCGTGGCAGGACAAAGTTGGCGCGAATGTTGACCAGGGCTCGGCTTATATTTTTGAACGAAACACGGGCGGCGCAAACAACTGGGGCGAAGTTAAAAGACTCGTCGCCTCAGACGGCGCGGCATCCGACTATTTTGGTCTTTCAGTCTCCATCAGCGGCGACACGGCGATTGTCAGCGCACCCTATGACCAAATTGGCGCGAATACTTTCCAAGGCTCGGCTTATATCTTCAAACAAAACATGGGCGGTGCAGATAATTGGGGACAAGCTAAAAAGCTAACTGCTACGGATGGCGCGGAAAACGATGTCTTCGGCTTGACTGTTGCCGTTAGCGGCGAGACGGCGATCGCGGGCGCGCCTGGCGATGATGTCGGCGGCGCGCTCAATCAAGGTTCGGCTTCCATCTTCGTCAGCAATAACGACGCCTGGGATCAGCAGGCGAATGTTTCTCCGCCGCCGCCAACCAATTGCGGCGCGGCTGACAATTACGGTTTTTCGGTTGCCGTTTCGGGCGATACGGCGGTTATCGGCGCGCCCGGAGATGATGTCGGCATCAATGCAAATCAAGGCTCAGTTTATATTTTGGAGCGCAATCAAGGCGGCGCAAACAAATGGGGACTGGTCAAATTGCTGACCGCTTCGGACGGCGCGGCAAATGATTTATTCGGTCGTTCAGTTGCCATCAGCGGCAACAGCGTAATCGTCGGTGCGGACGGTGGTCCGAGTGGAACAAACACCGCAGGTTCAGCCTACATCTTTGAGCGCAACACCGGCGGTACGAATAACTTCGGCGAAGTCAAAGAATTAACGGCGAGCGACGGTGTAATCGGTGACCGGCTCGGCTGGTCGGTCGCCATCAACGGTAACGCGGCGGTTGTCGGCGCAATCAGAGACAACAATTCGCAAGGCTCTGCCTATATTTACGAACGCAATCAGGGCGGCGCGAATAATTGGGGCGAAACGAAAAAGCTGGTTGACGCGGGCGGCGCGGCGGACGATTTTTTCGGCTGGTCGGTCGTCGTCAAAAACGACACTATTTTCGTCAGCTCGCCAACTGCTTTGGTCGGAGCAAACGACAACCAGGGCTCGGTGCATATTTTCGAGCGTAACGCGGGCGGCGCAAATAATTGGGCGCGAACGAAATATCTCACCGTCGCGGATGGCACGTTCTTAGACAGTTTCGGCTGGGCGATTGCCGTGAGCGGAAACCTTTTAATCGCTACCGCGACCGGCGACGGCATCGGCGATTTTACGGGCGAAGGCTCGGCATATATTTTCGAGCGCAACACGGGCGGCGCGGAAAATTGGGGACAAGTTAAAAAAATCCGCGCCGCCGATGCCGGACCACAAGACCAGTTTGGTCGTGCGGTCGGCATTTCCGGTGACGCGGTGATTGTCGGAACGCCGTATGACGATGTTGGCGCCAACGAAAATCAAGGCTCGGCCTACATTTTCGAGCAAAACGCGGGCGGCGCGAATAATTGGGGACAAGTTAAGAAATTAACGGCGACTGACGGCGTGGCTAACGATGTCTTTGGATATTCGGTTGCCGTCAGCGGAGACACTTTTTTAGTCGGCGCATATTTCACAACGGCACCGGCGCCTGCGCCGTCGACGGAAAAACAAGCCAACCATTCATTGGGCGAACACACGAAAGGCGCGGGCTATGTTTTTCGTGGCAATACCTCAGCTCCGACGGCCGCAAGCGCCACGATCACTGGGACAATTGCCGACGGCACCGGTGCACGAGTCGCCGGCGTCGTAATCAATCTCAGCGGCACACAGAATCGCAAAACGATCACCGACGCGAGCGGCAACTACCGTTTCGCTAACGTCGAGACCAGCGGCTTCTACACGGTGACGCCTGGGCGGGCTAACTATTCCTTCGATCCCGCGAGTCGTTCTTTCAGCCAGCTTGGCAACACGACGGAAGCAGTGTTCACCGGAACACCGAACGTGCTAATAGTTGGTAACCCAGTCGACACACCGGAATATTTCGTTCGCCAACACTATCTCGACTTTCTGGGCCGCGAGCCGGATGAAGCAGGCTTCAACTTCTGGAGCGATCAGATGCTGGAGTGCGGCGTTGATGTCGGCTGCCTGGAGCGGCGACGAATTAATGTCTCAGCAGCTTACTTCCTCTCGATAGAGTTTCAGGAGACGGGCGGGTTGGTCGATGGACTCTACCGTGCGAGCTATGCCCGGCGCCCGCTCTACGCTGAATTTATGGCGGACAGTTCTGCGATCGCGCGCGGAGTAGTCGTAGGCAGGAATGGCTGGCAGCAGCAGTTGGAGACTAACAAACAAGCGTTCGTTGACGCCTGGGTGCAGCGTGCGGCCTTCATCGAAGCCTATGGCAACCTGTCCAACGATGGTTACGTGGATCAACTAATTGCGCACACCGGAGCCAACTACACAGCAAGCGAGCGCGACGCGCTGGTTACAGGTCTAACAAATGCCACGCTGACACGCGCTGCCGTGTTACGCCGTATCGTTGAGAACCAGAGCTTCGCAAGCGCGAAATTCAACGAAGCGTTTGTGATGATGCAATACTTCGGCTATCTCCGGAGAGATCCGGATGAAAGTGGCTACCAGTTCTGGCTCCGGAAGCTGAATGAGTTCAACGGCAACTTTGAACAGGCAGAAATGGTCAAAGCCTTTATCTCGTCCAGCGAGTACCGGCAGCGGTTCAGCTCGCCATAAAGCAAACGAAGATCGAACAGGACAAATTGTAGGGGTGGCACTCCGTGGCCGCCCCCTCTTCCGATTCGCTCAGCCTTCGAAAACATGTACCAACCCCACGAAGGGGCGCCCACGGAGAGACGCCCCTACAGAATGTCGGAGCTTTGAGATTCATAGAGAACGACATAAACAACAGAAGGAGATAAAGATCATGAACACACGAAACAGATTCAAACAACCACTCGCGTTGGGCGCGGCTGCAATCAGCATAATCGCCGTCGCCGCCCTCTTAACCGCCCCGGTAGCCCGCGCGGAGCGCGGTGATGGCGGCGGAGACACCCACCGGGCCGTCAATGTCACGCCGCCGGTGGGCATCGCCTTTGGGCAGACGCTCCGCGTCAACTTCCTCAACGTCGGCAGCAATCCCGTTGAAATACAACCCTGCATCTTCGATGGCGACGGCGCGCACCTCAAGACGGGCGACCGGCTCACGCTCGCGCCCGGTCAGATGCGCTCTTTGGATCTGAGCCGCAGTGAGATTGGTGGGCGCTCCGAGAGCAGCGTCGCAGTGCGCGCCGGAGTTCACGCTGATAAATCTGCCGTGAAGCACTTGATGGTGGCCGGCGAGGTGATCGAGGAAGCGACCGGCAAGAGCAGTCTCTACGTGCCACCGGGCACGGGGAATGGCATGGATCCGACGAACGCCCACCCGTCCGATCAAGGTCGTGGCGGTCGTGTGACCAGCACTATCGCCCCGGTTGGCATCGTCGCCGGTCAGACGCTGCGCGTCACGTTCCTTAACCTCGGCAGCAATCCGCTAGAGATACAACCCTGCATATTCGATGGGGACGGCCGACACCTCAAGGAGGGTGCGACTTTCACGCTCGCGCCGGGCCAGATGCGCTCGTTCGAGATTAGCTGGAGCGAGGCGACCGGCGGCCGCATTGAGGCGCGCATACAGATGCGTGGAGCAGCGCATGTGGACCGGGGTGATGCGCAGAATTTGGTGATGGCGGGCGAAGTGGTTGAAGACTCTACTGGCAAGAGCAGTCTCTACGTGTCGCCGGGGACGAGCAAAGGTTTTGACCCGCAACCCGACCCGCCGAGGTGAAAAAGTAGGCAGACGGCAGGAGCAGACGGCAGTCGGTTGGATGTGTCTTAGAAAGTTCAGAGTTAAACCTTAGTCTGTCGTCCTAATCTGGCTTATCCGAATCAGAGAGGAGATTTAGTCATGCGTAAGAGAATCGTTTGGTGTTTGATTGCGTTGGCCTCGTCGCTAACGTTCGTCCTGCCGGAGTTTCACATTTCGTCCGGTAGTAACCCGTCGAGCGCGACATTGAGGAATAAATCGCACGCCGTCCGCTGGTCGGGATCGCTCGCGCGCTCGGACGCGCCAGCGGGCGAAATCCCCGAATGCGCTTCCACGGGGTGCGACCGCTTCGACCTCGAAGTGAGCCTGCCCGGCGGCGTCTGGAACAACAAGCCGGGCGGCCTCGAAGTCTCCATCCGCTGGCCGCTCATCGGCTTCGCCGATAACCTCAAGCTCTACGTCCACCGGGGCGGCGCGCTCGTCGCCAAATCCGATGGCATCATTTCGAGCGCGCAGTCGGTGCTCATCCCGCAGGCCGCGAACGGGCCTTACCAGGTCTATGTCGCCTTTGATCAGGACTCGTCCGCCGCGTCCATTCCTTACGAGGCTTTCGCCGAGGTCGAGTATCAGCCGAAGCCGAACCCAGCGCGACAGCTCCTGCCAGACCTCGTGACCAGACCGCAGCGCAATGTGACGTTCCAGACGCCCGAACTCGATTTCTTTGAACCGCCGCCGGCGCCGGGCGAGAGCTGCTACCCCAGCGAGGCCGCCGAGGAGGGCGCCGAGACGTGCCTGCGCTTCGATCAGGTCTTCGCCAACGTCGGCGAAGGGACGATGGAACTGCGCTTCGCCGTCCCACGCGACGGGGCCTCGCACCCGCACGACATCTTCCAGCGCATCTACCGCAGCAATGGCGGCTTTGACGAGCGCGTGGGAGGCGACCTTGAGTTTCACCCCATCCACCAGCACTACCACTACACGGGCTTCGGCATCTCGCGCCTCTACGCTTCGAACGCCGCGGGCCGGCGCCTGGGGTCGAGTCCCGTGCGCGCCCGGAGGATGAAGAAGATCAAAAGCCGGCAGCCGCCCGAACCAGTCAGCACGGGCCGCAAAGTGAGCTTCTGCCTGGCCGACACGGAACTCGACTTCTGGCTGAAGAAGGGCAACGGGCCGCGCACCTACAACGCTCCCGACTGTCTCTTCCCCGCCTATAGCGACGCCGAGCACGACTACTTCGTGCAGGGCATCACCGCAGGCTGGGGAGATGTGTACGACTGGTATCTGCCCGACCAGTACATCGAGGTCACGGGAGTCCCGGACGGTTACTACATCCTCGAAACGACTGCCGACCCGGACGACACGCTGCTCGAAGCCGACGAGTCGAACAACTGCGGAGCGGTGCTCATCCGTCTCTCCGGCATGGGCACGGCCACGCGATCGGCCGAGGTGATCAGGCCTCTGCCGTCGTGTTGAGCGTGCGCGTGTGGCGGCAGCGCTGGCATTCCTGACCGCCACATGGTCTCTTCACTCTCTAATCCTGTCCACTCTTTTTCCGGTTGATTGACGAACTGGCTGAAACATTATGAGCAGACACTTCAGGGCAATAGCCGTCGCCGCAGCACTAATACTTTGCTTAATAGTTCCCGCTCGCGCCGACGAGGTGGATGATTACGTCGAGCGGCATTTGCGGCAACTCCACATCCCCGGCATTTCGCTGGCGGTCGTCCGCGACGGGCGGATTGTCAAAGCGAAAGGATATGGGCTGGCTAACATCGAAGCGAATTCTGCCGCCACCTCAAAAACCGTTTACGAAATCGGTTCGATAACAAAACAGTTCACCGCCATGGCCGTGATGATGCTGGTCGAGGAAGGCAAAGTTAGCCTGGCCGATCCACTCACGAAGTATTTTCCGGACGCGCCACAAGCGTGGGATCGCATCACCGTCCGGCATCTTCTCAATCATACGTCCGGCATCCAGAACCACGTCGCCGTGCCGGGCTATCTCGATATTTTCAAAACCAGCATCACTTCAAAAAACTTTCCGCCGCGGGATGAATTGCTCAAAGAGTTCTACAAACTGCCGTCGGAGTTCCAACCGGGCGAAACGTGGTCTTATGACAATACGGGTTATTATCTGCTGGGAATAATCGTTGAAAAAGCGAGTGGCAAAGATTTTTGGCAGTTTCTGGACGAACGAATTTTCAAGGCGCTCGGCATGAACGCCACTCGCAACACAGACACACGTCAGATTGTTCCGCATCGCGCTTCCGGCTACGAGTGGGTGAATAATAAGTTTGAAAACCGTCCGGTTTTACTTCCTTTCATAGCCTTTTCGGCCGGCAGTATTTTGTCCACCGTCGAGGATATGGCGAAGTGGGATGCCGCGCTTTACACGGAAAAACTGCTGAAGAGATCAACGCTGGAGCAGATGTGGACTCCCGCCAGGACCAATCAAGGAGCGTTGGCCTCGTTTGATTATGGGCTCGGCTGGTTCATAGATAACTATCACAGCCATCGCATCGTGCAGCACACGGGCGGCACGCCCGGCTTTTCGTCGGTCATCTACCGATTCATGGACGACAAATTGACGGTCATTATTCTGAGTAATCACGCCGACAAATTACTTGACCAGTTTGCCATTGATATTGCCGGAATTTATGTTCCGGCTCTGAAAAGACCGGAAGGAAAAACAGACCCCGACCCGAAGACCACGCTGAGGCTGAAGGAAGTAATGTCCAATCTGCTAAACGGCAAACACGACCCTGCTTTGTTTACGCCCCCGATGCGCGTCTTTCTGAAGACCTATACCGGGAAAGGGTTTTGGCAGTGGATTGGGTATCAAGGAGCGTTGACATCGTTTACTTTTTCAGACCGCGAAGACGCGGGTGATCACTACCGATTACGTTACCGAATCGGTTTAGGCGGCAATCCCTATTGGATTTCCTTCAAGGTAATGAAAGACGGCTTGATAGCTCAGATCTACAATGCTTGATCGGTGATAAACACCCGACGCTTATCCCACCGTTTGCTGCGTCATCAATTCTGAAGCTCCAGGGAGCGCTTGCTTCGGTTCGTCCGGTCGGTTATTTATTGTTCCTGCGTTGCCGGCACACCCCTATGCCCAAACGCCTTCCCCCTTCCAGCCCCCGCTCGTTTTTACCATGCGATGATCATTGAAATAAAGCTAGTACCGCCGTCCTTGGTATGGCGGCGCGCAAACTTGTTCGGCTGCTCCGCTTTGCTCCGGCGCCGGACCTCAATGTCGGCTCTGCCCAAGTTTCGGGCAAACTCCCGTCTGAATTTCTGCGGCGGGCAGGACGATACTATCGATATCAACGAACCGGGCAGGATGGCAGCCGCGTTGAAAGGACTGGCCAGCACAGGTAAAAGCACCAGACGGCTAAATTTCTCGCAACAATGTGAGAATAGGAGAAAATATGCTACTACGTCGTAAAGTCGGTTTTGTCCTTTCGGTTCTTCTCGGAGCGCTCATTCTGACGACGTTCAGTCTAACGCACGCGGCCATCAAAACTCTTTCAAAGTCTGAAGACGAGGCTGCTGCCAGGAAAGAGATCATGGCGGTGCTCAAAGCGCACGAGGAGTACTGGAATCGCCATGACATGGACACGTGGGCTGACAAAATACTTCATGACGACTCCGATTGGGTAAACTGGCGCGGCGGGTATTGGCACGGGAAGACTGCCATTCGGGAAGGACATAGAGCTATTCATAAAGCTCACTACAGAAACAGCCGGCTCAGCCCGCAGCGTGTCGAAGACCTTACGTTCATCACTCCCGAAGTGGCGCTCGCTCACGTACGTAGTGAACTCAGCAGCGACGAACGCTCACCGGGTCAAACCTTTCCGTATCGGAAGACCATATTGTTCACCAGGCAAAAGGGGGTCTGGCGAATCCGAGCGCTCCACAACACGCGGATTGTGGACAAAGAGTGAACCCTTTTAAGCGCGCTGGTGATGCCAAGCGTTCAGGCACTTCTTACAACGCTGATCGGTAAGCGTAACGAAGCACATGCGAAGGAGAGCTTATGAAGCTCAGTTTAATTCTGATTCTCTTACTGCTAACCGCAGTTTCTGGCCCAGCTTCAAAGACCCAGTCACAGACCAAACCCATCCTTTTAATTATCACGCAAGCAACGTTAATTGATGGTCTCTCGCCTCAACCGATTCGCAACGCGACCGTGATCGTTCGGGAAGGCAAAATAGAGACGGTTGCGACCGGCCCCGTCGAGCTTCCCGCAGGCGCAACGGTGCTCGATTTGAAAGGCCGATGGCTTTTGCCGGGCCTCATTGACGCACACGTCCACCTCCGTGACCTCAGTTCCGCCAGAACCGCGCTTGTCTCCGGCGTTACGACGGCGAGGTGTCTCGGAGTGGAGCGCTTCACTGATATCGGTATCCGCGATCTGAATCACGAGGGCATCGCGGATTTGCCGGATGTCGTGGCAGCCGGATACGGAATAATCACGCGACCGAACGAGTTGTTCCTCCTCGACTTCCCGAAGATGAACGACTTAGCGCAGGGCGTTAACGGGACCGAGAGTGTGCGCCGGATGGTGCGTGCCCTGGCCGGGCGGGGCGTAAACGTGATCAAGGTCATGGCTACTGGGCGAGCCGGGGTGCCACAGTCTGACCCGCGCCGGCGGACGTTTACAGATGAAGAACTCGCGGCCATCACTGACGAGGCGCGAAAGCTTGGGATACCCGTGGCGGCACACGCGCATGGGGACGAGGGGGCGGCGAGCGCCGTCCGTGCGGGAGTCCGCTCGATTGAGCACGGGACCTATCTCAGCGACCAAACCCTTTCGGAGATGAAAAAGCGCGGCATCTACTTCGTGCCCACCCTAAGTTTCACGACGGGTTACGCTGCGACGGGCGGCACTGAAAAAAGCCCGGTCGTCATGGCCCGTGCCCGCGCGATGGCGCCGCGCCTGCGTGAGACGGCAGCCCGCGCCCGGAAGCTCGGCGTCAGGATCGTTGCCGGCAGCGACGCGCGATATGACGACGAGCGTCGCCTGCAAGATGAGCTGGATGATTTAGTGCATAACGGGATGGCGCCGATAGACGCAATCAAAGCGGCGACGTCAGTAGCCGCTGAGTGTCTGATGGTCAGCGGGCGTACCGGTTCGGTGAAACCTGGATTAGAGGCCGATCTCATCGCGGTTGACGCCGATCCGCTGGCCGACATCAACGCGCTACGGGACGTGATCATGGTAATCAATAACGGTAAGGTAGTGGTTAATCGCCTTAGTTTTTAATACCTCCAGCTTGGCGCTATCTGCGAGGTGTCTGAAGAACAGGATGCAGCCGACCGAGAATAACGCGGCTCTCGGCCGCAGCCCTTTTAGCAGCTTTCGAATTATCAAAAAATCCCGAGCATCTTATTTGCTTGGCATAATGAAATGGAAGGATACACGAATGAGCGAAGATAAAATTGATCGAAGAGGTGTGTGTAAATCATTGCTAGCGCTCGGCGGCTTGACGTTCAGCGCTCTGGCGGCGAAGGGTCAGACGCCGACAACCACTGCTACGCAACCGTCGACAGAAAGTATTTTGGAAGATCAGAAAATTGCCGACGCCGTCAAACGCGGCGCGACCATGGAGGAGATCGCGCGGCTGCGCGACCCGATCGCACGCTCGCCGCAGGAGGCACTGCGCGCTTTAAAAACGGGGAATGCCCGATTTTTCAGCGGTCAGGCGCGACGTCCTGAAACTTCCGCCGCCGAACGACGCGCACAGATTTTGGGACAAACGCCGTTCGCCGTCATTCTGGCTTGTTCTGACAGTCGCGTCCCGACCGAGATCGTTTTCGATCAGGGCTTGGGAACTTTGTTCATTACTCGCGTCGCCGGGAATGTGGTCGAGACGGGAACGCTGGGCAGTATTGAGTATGCGGTCAACCACTTAAAAACACACATCATCGTCGTCCTTGGACACGAAGGTTGCGGCGCGGTCAAAGCCGCTCTGCTGCCCGCCGAAGAACGGGCGCGGGAAACACCCAGCATTCAAGCTCTACTCAATGAAATCGTGCCTTCGGTTTCCAAGATTGCGAAAATCCGCGACGAGAAAGCCAAATTGCGCGAAGCCGTCGTCGCCAACGTGCGGCAGCAAGTTTTTAACGTCAGGAAGCAGCCGGCAATTCAAGCTGCGGTGACGAGCAAGAAAATTATCGTCGTCGGCGCGTTTTATGAAATTACCAGCGGCGCGGTTGATTTTTTTGAGACCGATGAAGATTTGCGAATCGCGCAAGCCGCTTACGAAAGTAGTTCATGGCGTTCGCACCTGACGAATGTGCCGAAACTTCATGAGGCGTAAACGCATTTCATAGTAGACAGAGTTTTTCCGAGGCGGAATTTTGGAAGTCGTTAATGGGTCAAAGCTCGGACAGTAAATATTGTGCCTTGAATGCGCGGCGGTTCAAATCGCCGGCTTTCGTACTATGGAAAGGAGTGAAAGATGAATTACTTCAAAGTGATCTTATTGGCGGCGCTGTTGTGCTTTCCTCTGGCGATCGATGCACAGCAAGCAGAAAAACAAGTCAAGCCTCGGCCACAACAAACGAACACTCAAGTCGTCCGGGAATGGATCTCAGCTATCAATGCTCACGATGCTGACCGTCTGGCGGCAACCTTAAATGAAGATTTCGTTTGGGAGTTGGGCGACTCGTCAACTACTGGCCGGGACGTATCGAAGCAGGCTTGGAGTTTATGGTTCGCCGCGTTCCCTGATCTACACTTTGAAGTCGTTCAGACGATCAGCGAAGGGAATTATGTGGTCTCGCGGCTGATGATGACTGGAACGCACAAGGGCGAATGGAAATTCAGAGGTACGGGCAGCATGTCTTCCGCGATCGCGCCAACTAATCGAAAGTTCAATGTGCCGGGCTGCGCGGTGCATCAGATTCGGAGCGGGAAAATAGTCCATCTCTGGGCATATTGGGATACGGCTACCTTGTTGCGTCAGCTTGGCATTTCGCCCCGACCCAGCCCGTGACAACTGGGTCAGTAGTTTCAGTGGCGGCGGCCGCTTTGTTTCAACGGCTTATTCTCCAGAAGAATATCGCTTTCTAAACAGAGGTTACTTGGATCAGGAAAGATTTTAGTGTTGAGCCTGCTGACGACGGAGATTTAGTTCATGGTTCGGATGATGAGACCGCGCCGCAGCGGATCGTTGGGCAGTTGTGGTGCCCGGTAACTGACGCCATGCATCTGTCCTCTCGATCAATGATTCTCGGAGTGCTTTTCGGAACTATCTCCCTCTCGCCTGTCGCCGTCGGTGCCTTCGACGTGTTTCCCTACGTACTTTTCGCGCTCCTGCTCATCGTCTTCGCGACCTACTCGTTTGGATCTTCGCGCAACCGACTAAGGAAAAAGGTCTCGCTCGTCCTGGTCTCGACCTGTTTCGCCATAACGATCTCCGATCTCGCCCTCCGCCCGCTGCGTTTCTACTTGCTCGAGGTCAGACCGTCGGAACGTTTCATACGTGGTTGGCAGCCACTACCCCAGCTTCAGCGCTATGTCAGGGGAGTAAATTTCGAGGGGGCAACTTACGGCGACCTCGCTGCTGTGTCTGGCCGGAGGGACTGGCGTGAGTGGCGGCGAATAAGGTTCGTGACCGACGAGTACGGCTTTCGGAATGAGCCAACGGACCCAAGCTTTAAGGCGCCTCCCCTCGACGTGATTGTGCTCGGCGACTCGTTTGGCGTCGCCGGGGGAACCAGTCAGCGAGAAATTTTAAGCAACGTGCTCGCGCACGACTTCGGGTTGCGCGTCTACAATCTTTCGATCGCCAGGGAAAACCCGCAGCAGGAGTATGCCAACCTCCGGCTCGAAGGAGGAAGGCTGAATACGCGGGAAGGGACCTGCGTTCTATGGCTCATCTTCCCCGGCAATGATCTCGATGAGCCGTACTACCGAGAACTCGAAAACCCGCAGCTCGGAGGGCCGGGGCGGTTCACGAGGCTGGCAAACAGGTTGACCAATTTCAGAGCTGGATCGCCACTGCGCCGGCTCCTGTCCGTCGGCGGGTCAAGCGTAGTAATCGAAAGAAAGTTCGTTGACGGGAGTCGGCTGCTCTTTCATGAGACATACGGGGAACGCCGGAGCCGCACGGCCGAGGACGTCATGCAACACGCGAACTTCGAGAGTTTTAAGTCCACGCTCGACGCGATGGAGAAGTTGGTCGATGAGAGACGGCTTACCGTTCTGGTCGCACTCGTGCCGAGCAAGGAAGAAGTTTACTCATGGGCGCTCGACGGCGCGCCGCCCTGGTCCGCGCGCGTGGAGCCATCGGGCTTCTCCAATGTGCTGCGGGGGTTGTCTGAGCAGCACGGCTTCCGCTTCCTGGACTTAAAGCCGGTGCTCGTGAACGTTTCGCGGTCTGACTACGAGAAGTCGGGCGCGCTGCTCTGGTGGCGCGACGACACGCACTGGAACGGGCATGGGCAGCGGGCCGCCGCGGCGGCTGTCTATAACAATTTCCTGCGCGACAATCTGACCCGCTAGGGCGCGCATGACGTGGCATGCTCGCCTCTATATCCTGCGAGTGGTTGGAACGTCCTCCGGATTTTGGCGAAGCTCAGGAGGTTTCCAAGTGCTGTAGTGCGCCGCAACTTACGGCCGGACCGCCCCGTTTTTCCTATTTAAAGAAGAAGTCAGGATGATATAAGCTGAGACCGGGAGAAAGCGAAATGAACAAACAAGAAAAAGGGTTGCGATGTTTGTAAAGGACCTGGTCTTCAGGATGCGGGTTCTTCTGATTCGCTGCTCCTCGCCAGGGGTTTTCACGACGCCGGAGGTTGGAAATGACGGCAGGTTTAAGTGGGGTGGCTCTGGCGAGCAGGGTTGAAATCTCCCAACGGCAGGGATAGCCGCATCTTTATCAGGGGCCAACAATGGGTTGGCTGCGAGCGGAGGGAGACAGAGGCCATGAATCATAAGTTTGTCCTCGACTGCGGATCGGCGGGCATGGCTGCTAAGACTTCAAACATCCCGCAACCAGGAACCCGAGCCCGTTCAGATAATCGAAAAACAAAAGGCGGCAGCGCGTCATTCCGTCAAATCGCTCTCCTGCTTCTGGTCGTCGCTGGTGGGGCGGCGTGTAAGACATCGTCCGGTCCCGAACTTGCGCTCGAGGCTTACGCTCACGCAGTGCAAGAGAATCGGTGCGATGAGGCTCTTAAACTTGTTTCTGAGAGGACGCGCTATGCCATCGACGTGCTCCGCGTCAAGCCTCAGCATCCGCAGAGTCCGCTGCCTGTCGACCATTACTATTGCAACAAACTCACCTTTGAGGATTGTAAACTGGGTGAGATGACGCTCACCGCCTCACAAGCCGGCACCGCAACGGTCTCGATGCCTTGCGGACGCACCCAGGATAGTTTCCTCCCGGGTTTCCCGAGCGTGTTCCTGAAGTATGAGCCCCAAACCACCGATTTGGTTCACGAAGAAGGCGGTTGGCGCGTCGTTGTGCCGATGCCCATCCGCGTCGTTGAGATTCGCGAAAAGGAAGAACAAATGCGCGACGCCGCACTTCGCAGGCAGGAAGAATTCATACGTGCACGCCCAAAGGCATCAGTCCCCGGCCGGCGATGAGCCTTTTCGAATTAGTCAAAGTTTGCAACGAATCTGTGGCGCAATCTAACAACTTCACAACAGCGGACGCCCAACCGGCTACCCGGAATTCCCGGCTGCTCTGCGAGAACTGTGGGCACGTGATCTGCGTCTTCAGTCGGATCACGCGTTACTTGAAAGAAAGTCAATCAATCTAAAGGAGGCATAACATGGCAATAGAGGAAATCGCTCCTGACCTATTTCGCATCTCCACCTACGTGCCTGAGATCAACTTACAATTCAATCAGTTTCTCATTCGGGACGACGAGCCTCTTTTGTTTCATACCGGCATGAGGGTTTTGTTTCCATCAGTGCATGAGGAGGTGGCGCGGGTAATTGATCCTTCGGTAATACGCTGGATTGGGTTCAGCCATTTCGAGTCGGACGAGTGCGGCGCGCTCAACGACTGGCTCGAAGTGGCCCCTCAAGCTAAGGCGGTCTGTAGCTTTATCGGGGCTGCCGTAAGTGTTAACGATTTCGCCTCCCGCCCCGCACACGCGATGGCAGATGGAGAGGTGTTGACCACGGGCAAATATCGCTTACGCTTCTTACAGACCCCGCACGTGCCACACTGTTGGGAGGCGGGGTTGATGTTTGAGGAAACACAAGGCACGCTTTTGTGCTCGGACCTTTTCACTCATCAAGGAGACGTGGAGTCGCAGACCACCTCCGACGTAGTCGGGCGGTTCAGGGCCGGTTTGATCAGTGATCTAGACGGCCCATTTGCCAACGCGTACCCTTATACGGGCCAAACGGGCGAAACTTTGAGACGACTGGCGGCGCTCAACCCCAAGACACTCGCGATCATGCACGGCTCAACCTTTAAGGGAGACGGAAAGCAGGCGCTTGAGGATCTGGCAACGGCGATGAATGAAGTGCTCGCGAACTGAGTAAAAATCATTCGTCCTCGATTAGTTAATGAGAGGCAGGCGACTTGATGAAAAAGTGTTTGAAAATCTTACTGTTCACTTTGGTGGCAGCCACATCCGCCTTAGCCCAAGGCAACAAGGATACTCAAAAAGTTAAACAGCCGCGTGATCCCAACGTGGTAAAAGAGCAGGTCACCAGACTTAACGAAGAATACAGCTTCATGATTCAACGCGGCGATCCAACGGAGATTGCGCGGGTTCTTGCCGACGACTACATCCTGACGGATGAGAACGGCAAAGTTTTTACGAAAGCTGATGATTTGGCGAGCTACAAAAATCGTCAAATTAAAATCGACTCGGTTAAAACCCTCAACCAAAAAGTTCGCATCGTAGGCGATGCCGTGGTGATTGCCAACGCGACCATCAATTTCCAGGGCTCAAAAAACGGCAAGGCGTTTGATCTTACCGAGCAATGCACGACAATTTGGGCTTGGCGGGGCGGACGCTGGCAAGTTGTTTCCGACCACATTTCGTTTGTCAAACAATGACGCTGCCAGGAAAGATCGCGCGAACGAGGCATTTCGCGTCAGGGATTTCAATTTGTTAGTGCAACAGGGATGCTCGATTCAGGGTGATCTTGTTTCCGTTAGCTGAGGCGCTGATCTTCGCCTCATACCTGACATCGTAATAAGGCGGGCGAGTTTGCCAACCCTGAAATCATTACTCAAATGAATCGTTTGAGGTCGGAACAGTCTTTTCATCTACCGGTATGTATGAATGATTTGGGGACAACCCGGTTCTGCGAGATAACACTAACAAAGGATAATAAAATCGCAAGCCTTCAACTCTCGTTTGCATAGATAACATGGCGTGCGAAAATTCGACGGCGCGGCCAAATTCGGATTCTACGCGCCGGGGCACAAACACCTGCACTTTATTCTCAGTTGTCACAAGGAAGAGGAACACTAAATGCGAATAGCCAAGGACGACATTCCTGTAAAGATTAACGCGCCGGGCGCTGTGGCTCGCGTACAAACAAACTTCGGCGACGCTTCGGCGTACAGCAGCATGGGTGGCGAGTATTTTTCGCTGGGTGCGGGCGCCGACATTGCGCCGCTGCTCAAAGGACTCGAGGGAGATTTGTGCCAGTCACCGCACTGGGGTTACCTGCTACAAGGAGAACTTACCGTCACCTATGCAGACAACTCAGAGGAAGTTGTCAACGGCGGCGACCTGTTCTACTGGCCACCCGGGCACACGGTGAAGGTCAGTAAAGACGCTGAGATAATCCTGTTTAGCCCGCAGGAAGAACACGGTAAGGTGATAGAGCACTTGCGAGAGAAGATGGGCTGACTTTCTTAGCGTCGGATGTAATAAGAATCTTCTTTAGGGAGACCGGCGGATGTTGAACGTTAAGAGCCTGTTCGTGGCAATAGTAGCGGTGACTGCTTTGCATGTTTCACCCGCTGCCCTCGCACAGACACCAGCGGGCGCTCAAAGCACACACGACCACAAACGCTTTCAGTGCCTTGACGAGGGGTTAAAGTCGAGCGAGGTCGGTTGTCTTCTCCTCGCCAGGAAAAAGATCACACAATTCCAGGAGGGCGACATCTTCTGGCACCTGAACAAGTTTTCGTCCAGGAGAGCCGCGGAAGTCGCCAGAGGTCCGTTCGGAATGGTAGTCGAGGCGGAGGGTAATTTCTGGCTCTTTAACTTCGGGCCGAAGGATGCAGTCCCAAAGCAGGGCCAAATCGTTGCCAGCGTCGGCCCGCTTCAAATGACCTCAGACACGCTTCCCAGGGCCAAGTCATACGAGGTCGTGGCTTACCTGGCGGTGATGCCGGCGGGTACGCAGACGAGAGTTCACACACACGCGGGGCCAGAGGCCTGGTATGTCTTGGAGGGCGAGCAATGCCTTGAGACGCCGGAAGGAACAATCAAAGCACGCGCCGGCGAGGGCGCAATGGTCCGGCCTACGATACCAATGCGGCTGACCAACAACGGGTCGACTACCCGCCGCGCCCTGTTCATCGTCATTCACGACGCCGCGCAGCCGTGGATGGCGTTCACGGACGAATGGAAGCCAACCGGCGCGTGCAACCGTTGATTTAGCGAAAGAGGACGCACTGTCCGGCCAGCGAACCGGAAAGCGCGTGCCAAGTGGTTAGTTTGAAGATGTCCCGACTCTAAATTTTCCAGGGACAGCAAAAAGCTTGGGGCGATTGTAGTGCTCGATGCAGCACGGCAAACTGATCACTAGGGGCTGATCGAGAGATCGACGGAGGCGGCGGAGGCGACGGGGTCACGCTTCACAAAATCCAGCATGAGAAATTATTATAAATCTCTCGACATGAAACCGGAGGTCACACATATTCTCGTGGAGCACGGCATCCTGCCGACTGCGCAGCGCGTCGCCGTGGCCGAGTATGTGCTCCACACGACGGAGCATCCATCGGCTGACAAAGTGTGGGCCGGCGTTCAGGAAAATTCTCCGACGATCTCCCGGGCGACCGTTTACAACACGCTCAATCTCTTCGTGGAAAAGGGGCTGCTCCGCGAACTGCATCTCGCCCCCGACTGTGTGCTCTTCGATCCGAACACGAATCGCCATCATCATTTCATTGATGAAGACACCGGCCGGATTTACGACATCCCCTGGAATCAGATCGAGGTTAGCAGCCAGAACCCGCTATCGGATTTCAAGGTTAACGACTATCAGGTGGTGATGCGCGGGCGCCGCCGTCACGCCCGCAGCTGAATTTTTTTTCACTGGACGTTAGACAACGTCCAAATCGTCCTCGTTCGGGCTTGTGACATCTTCCGCAAGCCACAACACATTTGACGTACGACCTGGAGAGGAGTGGAAACAACGTGCCGGATAAGGAACAAACCAACAGTGCCAGCGAAAGCGAGAACCCCGTAATCCCCGCCCCGACAACCGAAGACTCAGGGCCGGCCGAGGACAAACAAGGACTGGTGGCCGAATCAGCTGGACCTCTCCGTGCTCCACCACCATTCGCATCTCTCCAATCCGATGGAGGAGGAGTTTGATCTACGCGGAGCAGTTCAAGCAACTCGACATCGAAGCGCTGAAGAAGGATCTCATCGAGGTCGATGACCACCTCGCAGGACTGGTGGCCGGCCGACTTACGGCCATTACGGACCGTTCTTCATCCGCATGACATGGCACGCCGCCGGAACCTATCGCATCGCCGACGGCCGCGGCGGCGGCGGCGACGGCCAGCAGCGCTTTGCGCCACTCAACAGCTGGCCCGACAACGCCAACCTCGACAAAGCGCGCCGGCTGCTCTGGCCGATCAAGAAGAAGTACGGCCAGAAGATCTCCTGGGCCGATCTTCTGGTCCTGGCCGGCAATGTGGCCATGGAGTCGATGGGGTTCAAAACGTTCGGCTTCGGCTTTCGGTCGTCCCGACGTCTGGGAGCCTGAGGATATCTTCTGGGGTCCCGAGGACACCTGGCTGGGAGACGCGCGCTACAGCGGCGACCGCGAACTCGACAGGCCGTTGGCTAACGTGCAGATGGGTCTGATCTACGTGAATCCCGAAGGACCCGGCGGCAATCCTGATCCGCTGGCTGCCGCGCAAGACATCCGCGACACGTTCGCTCGCATGGCCATGAACGACGAGGAGACGGTTGCGCTCATCGTCGGCGGCCACACGTTCGGCAAGAGCCATGGCGCGGCCCCGGCTGGCAGAGCACGTCGGTCCGGAACCGGAGGGCAGCCGCAATCGAGGACCAGGGCTTCGGCTGGAAGAACAAACACGGCAACGGCAAGGGCGCCCACACGATCACCAGCGGCCTCGAAGGGCGCATGGACCAACAACCCGACGAAGTGGGACAACGGGTTCCTGGAGAACCTTTTCAAGTACGAGTGGGAACTGACGACTAGCCCCGCCGGCGCCAAGCAGTGGACTCCGAAGAATCCCGAGGCCAAGGGCACCGTGCCGGATGCTCACGATCCGTGCGAAGCGGCACGCGCCGATGATGCTGACGACGGACCTCTCGATGAGGATGGATCCGATCTACGGGCCGATCGCGAAGCGCTTTTTCGAGAATCCCGACCAGCTCGCCGATGCTTTCGCCAGGGCTTGGTTCAAGCTGCTTCATCGCGACATGGGTCCACGCTGGCGCGCTACCTCGGGCCGTGGGTTCCGGAGCCGCAATTGTGGCAGGACCCTGTCCCGGAGGTCGATCATGAGCTGATCGATGAGCAGGACATCGCCGCCCTCAAGCGCAAGATCCTCGCCTCGGGTTTGTCCATCCCGGAGCTGGTCTCCACGGCCTGGGACGGCCGCGGCCAGCTTCCGCGGCACCGACAAGCGCGGCGGCGCGAACGGAGCACGGATCCGGCTGGCGCCGCAGAAAGATTGGGAGGTCAACGAACCGGCCCAGCTGGCGAAGGTGCTGGAGGCCTTGGGACAGGTCCAGCAGGATTTCAACAGCTCGCAGTCCGGCGGCAAGAAGGTCTCGCTGGCCGACCTGATCGTGCTGGGCGGATGCGCCGCGGTCGAGCAGGCGGCCCGAAGAAGCCGGGCACGAGGTCACCGTTCCGTTCGCGCCGGGTCGCACCGACGCCTCGCAGGAGCAGACCGACGTGGAGACGTTCGATGTGCTCGAGACCGGCGGCCGACGGGTTCCGCAACTACTTCCGCGCAGGATGATCCGCTGTCGCCGGAGACGCGCCTGCTCGACCGGGCCAACCTGTTGAAGCTGACCGCGCCGCAGATGACGGTCCTGGTCGGCGGCATGCGCGCTCTGAACGCCAACTTCGGCGAGTCGAAGCACGGCGTCTTCACCGACCGGCCCGAGACTGCTGACCAACGACTTCTTCGTGAACCTGCTCGACATCGGAACGGCGTGGAGACCGTCCGCCTCCGGAGAGAACGTGTACGAAGGTCGCGATCGCGTCACGGGCGAGCCCAAGTGGACGGCCACCGCCGCCGATCTCGTGTTCGGCGCGCACTCTCAGCTCCGTGCGCTGGCGGAGGTTTACGCCAGCGACGACGCGAAGGAGAAGTTCGTGCGCGACTTCGTGACGGCGTGGAACAAGGTCATGAACCTCGATCGCTACGACCTGCTCGCCCGCCGCAATCGAGAGCGTATGTAAATACCGATTGGGAGCCCAACTCCTCGGTCCGAAAAAGTAGCTCGAACTCAGACTCTTCAGGGCTAGCCCTTGGACGAGAAAGCAAATGCGTAAATTACTTCTTGTGATATCAGTCTTGACATTGCTGGCGACACCCACAAGCACTAGCGCCGCATTATTTCAAACCGGAAGGAGTGATAAACCGTGTTCTTTTCATAAGGTTTATATCGCTGACTTCGGCAGTGATCCGAGGCATATCAATTTCCGTCGCGACCTGGAGAAGTGGCTCGCCAAAAAGAAGTTTGCTCTTGCCCAAAGACCGGCAGAGGCGGACGCTGTTCTGACTGGGAATCTTTCGATTAGCAGCGGCACCAAATACAGCAATCTGACCTTCAAAGATGCGGAACTCAGGACAGCTAATGGCGAGAAGCCCTGGCGGGGTGACTTCAATATCACGACCAAAAACGCCTTCGGGTGGCTAGGCAGAGGACATATCGAAAATGGCGCTAAACGCATCGTTGAGAAAATACGAGCGTCCTGTAGATGAGGTATCGCAACGAAGAACTCCGTAAAACATTCCAACATTACGGCCACAGCTTTCCGGACGGATCGAAGGTGTGGTTGGCCCAGGAAGGTTTTGAACTCACCAACTCCCGAGCCGTTTGGCAATGGCATGGTGTCAAGCCCGATGTCGAAACCCACGCAGATTGGGATGAGTTTTCGTTTGAGAGCGATCCGGCATTGCCGGTGGCCTTGAAACTAATCGAGCGACGATAATCGTGGATCGCACCGTGAAGCCAGTTTTCTCGTTTTAAACATGATTTCACATCCCTCGATCGATGCTCCGGAAATGAGAATGCCTATGAAAAAACTTGCTGCGCTCGCCTGCCTATGCCTGATGCTCCTGTTGGCTGCCCCGGCTTATCATCAGAAAAGATCTGCTCGTAAGGAACTTCCTAAAGAGAGTTATGAGCGTCAGCCAAAGAAGCCTCCGACGCCTGACGAGTACATTATCAAGCTTGAACAGATGCAAAGCTTTTACGATGTCCCCGGAGAGTTCGGCCACATGATGGCCGGGAAAGATCACGGCTTCCAGAAGCTGTCGCTAATTCTTACGGAGACACATCCGGGCGGGGGGCCACCCCTGCATACGCATGAGACCGAGGAAGCCCATGTATTGATCAAAGGCAAAGCCACGTATTGGATTGTAAATCCGGTGACCAATGAAAAGCGGGTATTCACCGTGCAAGCGCCCTATGTCGCGAGGGTGCCGGCCGGCTTTCACCACACCTTCATTAACGCCGGAGAAAAAATCTTCAACTTGGTGGCCATCTTCCCGGATGATAGATTCACCTATCAGGAAGTGGGGAAGAATCCGCTGGTTAAGAAGTAGTGCCACGTTAGCAGCTTCGCCACTTCCATTAAGGAGGTTGCTGAAGCGAGTTGAGTATTGTGAACAGATCAATAGCTAACGCAGAGGCAATTCCCGAGACCTCGCTCATTCTTCTCACAGGGGCCACTGGGTACGTGGGTGGGCGCCTGCTCCCGTCATTGGAAAACCATGGGTACCGCGTACGCTGCCTGGCCAGGCGTCCGGACGAACTCTCGCAGAAAGTCAGTGGATCCATAGAGGTGGTGGCCGGGGACGTACTTGATCGATCGAGTCTCGATGCTGCATTACGCGGAGTCGATGTGGCTTACTATCTCATTCACTCGATGGGTTCAAGTGGATCTTTTGCTGAAGCGGATCGGCAGGCAGCCCTGAACTTTGGCCAGGCGGCGCGAGCAGCAGGTGTTGGACGCATCATCTATCTGGGGGGGTTGGGCAGTGACAAGGAGGAACTATCGGCCCACTTGCGCAGTCGGCAGGAAGTCGGAGATATCTTGCGCCAATCGGGCGTGCCGGTGCTTGAGTTTCGTGCGTCAATCGTTATAGGTCCCGGCAGCCTCTCCTTTGAGATGATTCGCGCCCTGGTGGAGCGACTGCCGATCATGCTCACACCCAAGTGGGTTAAGGTGTTGGCGCAGCCAATCGCGATCGACGATCTGTTGCAGTATCTGGTAGCCGCGCTGAAGTGTCCGAGCTCCGCATATCGCATTTACGAGATCGGCGGGGCTGACCAGGTATCTTATGCCGATATCATGCGCGAGTACGCACGCCAACGAAAACTGCGGCGTTGGATGCTCCCGGTGCCGGTTCTCACCCCGTACTTATCCAGTTTGTGGCTGGGACTGGTCACGCCCTTATACGCTCGCGTCGGCCGCAAACTCATTGAGAGTATCGTCCATCCCACAGTGGTCCGGGACTCCAGCGCACTCAAAATCTTCGCTGTGCGTCCGATGGGAGTTGAAGCGGCCGTCAGTCGAGCGTTTGCCAGCGAAGAGCGGGAACGTCGTCGAGACCAAGTTGCCCCGACGGGCGCAGCTGGAGGTTGAGGCGACCGGTAACGCAGCGTCAGCACGATTCGGCAGACGCGAAGGTAGACCCGGGCGGTGGTTATGCGTCCCCTTGTCCCCTTTGAAAGTAGAGAGATAAAAACGTTGTTCTTCCGCCGCTCTTTCCATGGTTCAATCGCTGTTGTCGTCTCTGCCATTAAGACTTTTAGCGCGCGTTTCAAGTCGCCTTGAACATGTAGCGCCCCCGGGAAATAATTCCAAACATGATTCTACTTTTTCTGCTGCTTCTACTGGTAGTTCCATATCTGGTGCTCACTCTATTGGGGAAGTGGATGCCGGGTCTCCAAATGGCCGCGCCGACGCGCGCCCGCGTGGGGATGTCGCTCCTCTTCGTTTTCACTGGGGTGGGACATTTCATCAGAACCGAGGAAATGACGGCCCTGTTGCCCGCCTCGGTGCCAAATCGCGTTTGGATAATTTACCTCACCGGAATCTTAGAGTTACTTGGCGGGATCGGCATCTGGATTGCGCCGCTTATGAAGCTGACCGGCTTCCTGCTAATCCTGTTCTTGCTCGGTGTTTTACCCGCGAATGTTTATTCAGCAGTGAATCTGGTTGATTTCGGCGGCCATCAAGCGGGTCCGATCTATTTGCTGGTGCGGGTGCCATTCCAGCTGTTTGTTATATGGTGGACATATTTTGCCACAGAGCAGAATTGGTTTCAGCGTGAAGCGAAACCCTAACCGCGAAAAAAATCCCGACTGGAGTCAAAAGACAGAAATGATCCGGTTTTTAGTTTCCCTTGCTTTTGCTGGGTTCTTTCTAAGCGGGAATGCCCTTGCGCAGCAGCAACACACCCTCACCGGTGAAATACGCCATCATAAGCAGTTTCATTCTAAACTCCTGGACAACGATCGCGAGGTGATCGTCTACCTGCCACCAGGCTACGATTCGTCTAAGCGAAAGCGCTACTCCGTCTTCTACATGCACGACGGCCAGAATCTATTCGACGGCGCCACCTCGTTTATTCCCGGCCAGGAGTGGAAGGTGGATGAAACTGCACAGGCGCTGATCGTCGCGGGCAAAATTGAGCCGCTGATCATCGTCGGCATTTACAACACGCGAGATCGGATCAATGAGTACACGGCCGCTGAGGATCCCAAATATAAGATGGGCGGTAAAGCGAATCTGTATGGCCGGATGATTGTCGAGGAATTGAAACCCTTTATCGATGCAAACTATCGTACTCGCAGAGATGCTGAACACACGGGCCTGGGCGGCTCATCCCTCGGCGGATTAGCCTCGCTCTATTTGGCGCTGAAATACAGCGAGGTGTTTGGCCGCGTGGCAGTGGTTTCGCCTTCGGTGTGGTTTGCCAACAAACAGATCGTGCATTACGTTGAGGCACTCGAGAGAAAGCCCAACGTTCGAATTTGGTTGGACATGGGCACAAGAGAGGGAAAGGATGCCGCAAGTGGCGAACAGGCCATCTCCGATGCCCGACTCCTAAAAAACACGCTCATCAAGAAAGGCTGGCAGCTCGGAAAGAATTTGAATTACTTCGAAGCAGAGGGCGCCGAACACAATGAGAGAGCCTGGGCCGAGCGGATAACGACAATCCTTCCTTTCCTGTTTCCAGGCAAGCGTAATTAATCGCCGGTCTCAACTTTTGGTCCGCAGGGCACCCGTTTCCAATTGACAAGCGCGGTTAAGTCTACTGCGAGCTAAGACCTGACGGATATCAAACTGAAGGAGCAATGTTCATGATTAGCGGAAGAAGACAAACACTAATGACCCTGGTCGTCCTAATTGTCACCTGTTCGATGCCGCTCATTATTGCAGCGCAGGATCGGGCAGTCATAACGACGGGCCTGGAGTTGGCTCGCGTGGTCCCGCCCGGATTTTATTTCCAGGGCCTCAGTGCGCCTACCCAGATGCGTAACGCAGCCGCAGCGCGTTTCGGAACCGACCGGCGCGTGATTGCCGGCCTGGTCGACACTTCCGGGTATGCTGCTGACGTACGCGCCAAGTATGAAGGGTTTCTGATTACCGACTCGGAGATTTCGATCAACGGCAAGAGCTTGCCAATTGGCGCTTACGGCTTTGGATTTTCAAACGAGGCAAAGCTGACTATCATGAATCTCGCGGGCAGGGAAATTCTTTCGGTCTCAACTACTCGAGACAGATCGCTGAGACGACCACGCCCCTTGATGATGTCAGCGGACAACCGTGGTGCGCGGCTCTACAGCGGCCGTGATTACGTTGTGATCTCCACTCAATGAAACCGGTCGCGTTTCCTTCGCCTGGAAGCAGCTTCGTTTACGCGACCGCCATGCGAACCGTGGCCCAATCAGAATAAACGAAAGAGATCCGTGCTGAATGATTATTAACCGCCCCAGCCGGCCCGCGCTCTTACGCGCCTTCATGTTCCTTACTCTGCTTTCGCTCCTGCTGCCTGGTGCGTTGGTAGGACAAACTCCGCCAAAGAAAACTGAGCCGCAGCAACCACCATCAACGTCGGGTGGCGTCTCCACCGGTTCGCAACTGACCTATGCGTCGAGACGAACAATGGGAGTGACGGATCCGAAAGGCCAGGTGGTCTTCGAGGACGTCACTGCCAAAACTGCGCTGTCAACTTTTCGGCACCGCTCCGGCGGAGCAGCCAAAGACTACATTTTTGAAACGCCTTCCGGCGGGGTCGCGATTTTTGACTACGACGGGGACACGCGCCCGGATGTTTACCTGGTAAACGGCTCGACGGCCGCCGCGATGCAGGGAAAAGAAAAAGCGCCACGGGCGGCGCTCTATCGCAATCTGGGCAATTGGAAGTTTGAAGATGTGACCGATAAGGCCGGGGTGGCGAATGAGCGTTGGGGGTTTGGCGTTGCCGTAGGCGATTACGATAACGACGGACATGCTGATATGTATGTTGGTAATTTTGGTGTGTCTCGTCTCTATCACAACAACGGCGACGGCACCTTCACAGACGTCGCGGAAAAACTGAACGTGGCGCGTAAAGGCTGGAGCACTGGCGCAAGTTGGGGCGATTACGATGGCGATGGCCGGCTGGACTTGTTTGTTCCGGGTTATGTGCAGATCGACTTAAATAGCCTGCCGCCGAATCCTACCGACGCCGGTAAGCCGGGCGGCGTGGGGCAGAACTTCTGTCAGTTTCGCGGTGTGCCGGTGATGTGTGGTCCCCGTGGATTGCCTGGAGATGGCGACACACTCTATCGCCAAAAAGCTGATGGCAGTTTTGAAGATGTAAGTGTAAAGGCCGGCGTCAGCGATCCCCAGAAGTATTACGGCTTTAGTTCCGTTTTTATTCACGTTGACGACGATAAGTTGCTGGATTTGCTGGTGGTAAACGATTCCACTCCCAAGCAGCTTTATATTAATAAAGGAGACGGAACATTCGAGGAGGTTGGCTACCCATCGGGAATTGCGCTCAACGAAAACGGTCGGGAGCAAGCGGGGATGGGACTTGCGGTTGGCGATTATGATAACGATGGCCGCGTAGATTTTCACATTACAAATTTCTCCGACGACTCGAATGTTCTTTACCACAACGACGGTGATGCAAATTTTACGGATGTAACTTTCCAGGCCGGCCTCGGCGAAGTGACCATTCCGTTTCTGGGCTGGGGCACCAGCTTTCTGGACTTCGACAACGATGGATGGTTGGACCTCTTCGTTGTCAATGGACATGTCTATCCCGTCGTTGAATCCAATCAGTGGGGCACAAGTTACGCTCAGCAGGCCCTATTATTTCGTAATTTGAAGAACGGAAAGTTTGAGAGAGTCGGTGCACCGGCAGGGACTGCTCTGGCGCATGCCTGGCCCAGCCGGGGATTGGCAATAGGGGATTTGGACGGCGACGGACGTTCCGACCTGGTGATTAATAATCTTGATGCGGCGCCCACAGTCCTGAGAAGTATCGTCGCGGGAAGTGGACATTGGCTTGATCTGAGATTAGTGGGCGACGTGGCCAAAAAGAGTCCGCGGGATGCGATTGGCAGCGTCGCGTTTGTAACTACCGGCAAGATTCGCCAACGCCAGGATGTTTTCAGTGGGGCAATCTATAGTTCGCAAAATGATTTGACCCTACACTTCGGGCTGGGCGCGGCGACGAAGATCGACAAGCTGGAAATTCAATGGCCCAACGGCGACTGGAAGTCTTCGAGGCCGTGGAGGTTGATAAGATCGTGACCCTCGTGCAAGGCAAAGGGAAGGCAAAGTAAGTAACGAGTTCGGTTTGGAGAGTCGGATTTTGGTTGCTGGCAGGCGGGGCTACAAGTGGCCCTTTCTAAATACCCGGCAGCCAGTGGCCTATCTAAACCACAGACCAAGGCGTAGGATGGCTCGGACTTTTCCACTAACCCGGCTCTGCCCGACTGGAGCTTTATCTCATTGCGACGACTTGATCTACGAAAGGCCCAGGCCGCCCGCCTCAACACAATCCGCGATATTAATCGGCAGATTGTTCTGAACTATGTTCGTGAACGTGAGCCTATCTCGCGCGCCGAGATTTCGCGGGAGACGGAATTGCAGCGTTCGACAATCTCCGCCATTGTGGAAGACTTGAAAAGTGAAGGCCTGGTCGAGGAGATCGGGGAAGGGGAGTCGACCGGAGGCCGACGCCCTACGCTGCTCCGGCTGCGCACTGCCGGAGCAATGGCTATCGGTGTCGCGATTACGCCTACTCGCACCACGGTTGCCACCAGCGACCTGGCTGGCCGGATTGTTGAACAGAAAGAGTTTCTTACCGATCCGGATTCAGACGAAACCCTGGATCAGGTGATCGATTTGGTTCGCGAGTTTTCAAACCGAAACAACGGAGCTATCGAAGCTGTGGGAGTGAGTCTTCCAGGCCTGGTAAATCAAGCGACCGGCGAAGCCGTCTATATTCCCTACTTCAAATGGCGCGATATCCCTTTTGCCGAAAGGATCTCAACGGCGGTCGGCTTGCCGGTGATCATTGATAACGACGCTAATGCCGTGGCAATGGCTGAGTTGTGGTTTGGCCGGCCGGAAGTAAGCGATGCCAGAGATTTTATTCTGGTGCTGGTGGCCGAGGGAGTTGGCACCGGAATAATTTTTGACGGTCAGATTTACCGGGGATCGATCGGGGCAGCGGGCGAGTTTGGGCATATGATCATTGGAACGCAGGCGCCGGTTCCGTGCTCGTGCGGTAATCGCGATTGCTGGGAAGCTTTCTCTTCAGAGCGTTCGGCCATGGCTCGCTACTCGAAACTTTCGGGTCAGAAAAAGTCGTCGGCGTTTGGTTTTCAAGAATTGGTCGACCAGGCACTAGGTGGCGAAGCTCATGCAAAGGCTGCGTTGATCGAAACCGCGCTGTCTCTGGGAGTGGGAATTTCGAATCTGGTGGTTGGTTTTAGTCCGGAAGCTGTCGTGGTGGGAGGGGAGATAGTGCGTGCCTGGCCGCTGGTTGAAGACGCGCTTCAGGAGACGATTGAGAATAGCGTTCGCCGAGGGCTGCCCTCAGCCACCATCCTGCCTTCAACGTTGGGAGAAAAGCCGACAGTTAGAGGCGCACTCAGCCTCGTTCTCGCCAGCAAGTTTGCCGCTGCTTTCGCGGCCTGAACTTCTCAATCTCAATAGTGATTTGCCTCTCTTTTTCAGATTACCCCCAGTTAGCTGGCCCTGGTGCTTAGCATCGGGCCATTAAATAAATCTTGAGCAGTGGCGGAAAATAAGTTGACAGGTTGAATGAACTGTATTAAATACTTAGTTCACTTAGGCAACAAACTGTTCAGAGCTGTTCATTTCAAGTTTTCACCGAGCATTAAGTTCACTGGTCAGAGCACCCCGATTAGGCTTTGACCTTTACCCTCAGAGCTAACTTTACTGTCGCATTTCATCACCCGAGATGTTGGGTGGAGATGCGAACTTACCTTGATCGCTGACCGCCTGCGAGGATGAGACCATGAGAAAGTCAATTGCCCACACCGCTCTCTTTGTGTTGATAGTTATCCTGACCACTGGGGTTGCCGCACTGGCCCAAAGCAATAAGGGGACAATCGTCGGCAGCGTCACTGATCTCAACGGTGCTTTGGTGGTCAAGGCGCAAATCAAAGTTACCAACACGAAGACCGGTGAACTGCGCACAGCGGAAACTGGTGATGCGGGTACATATACGGTAACGAATCTCGATCCGGGAAAGTATACCGTAACGGCTGAAGCTCCCGGTTTCCAGACCGTATCGATTGAAGGCGTGGATGTCGAGACGAATGCGCGTTTGCCGCTTGACGTAAAGTTTGGCGCCGTCACGGGCGGGACTGCCGCCGTTACGATAACCGCAGATGCAGCCCCGCTGGTCGAAAGCGAAACCAGCGTCCGCGGGGACCTGATCACCGGACGGCAGGTTACTGACTTACCAATCCCACAAAGAAATTTCACGCTGCTGGCGGGACTATCGCCAGGGGTTACGCGCCCAAACCTCGGACTCCTGGGTGGCGGCGGCAATTTCGTGGCCGGGGGCGGCGGTCAGAATAACACCGAGGCCACACGCTTCCGCGAATCTGGTGGTTCGGTGTTGGTTGTCAATGGCGCACGCGCAACGAACAATAACTTTACGCTTGATGGCGTTGATAACAACGAATCGCAGTTTGGCCAAATAGCGATCTATCCAAACCCCGATGCGATTGCTGAATTCAAAATTGAATCGAGCGTGCCCTCTGCCGAGTCGGGACGCGCCGGCGGCGGAATTATTTCGGCCACCTTTAAGTCGGGCGGCAATTCAGTTCACGGCACGATAGGTGAGATTTACCAGGGCCGGTTTTGGAGTGCTGCGGCGAGTCAGTTTGATAACGGCACGCTCACGCCACCAAATTACATAACCCATAACTATTACGGCACGGTTGGCGGACCCATTTTCCTGCCGAAGCCTGGCGAAGGCGGTTCACCAATTTATGATGGGCGCAATCGCTCATTCTTCTTCTTCTCCTTGAACGGCCAGCGAAACAGTACGCCAATCTTTGGCGGCACCGGCGATCCTAATGCGGTTCCGGTACCAACAGCGCGGATGCGCGTCGGCGATTTTAGTGACTTGTTAAGACCCGGGACCTCGCGCACGTACACGCTTGCCGGCGGCGGCACGGTGGTGGCGCCGATAGGGACGATTTTTGCGCCGAACGGCACTCCAATTCCTGGTAACGATCTACGCAACTGTCCCAGCTGCGGCACCTTTTCGGCTTTTGGGAGCCAGTACATTAATGCCTTCCCGCTTCCGAATCTTCCCGGCGCCGGCCGAAACTATGCGACGAACCGCAAGGAGGGTGCGATTGTCGACAGCTATGATATTCGCATCGATCATCGCATCCATAGGAACAACAATTTTTTTGCCCGCTATAGCAAATCTCAGACTGCACGTTCCCGCGACAACTTCTTTCCCCTGGGCAGCTCTCCTATCAATAAGGATCTTCCCGCCGGTCCTTCGGCAGGCGATGAATTTGGCAATTCGCGGGGCTTCACCATGGGCAACACGCACATATTCTCTCCGAACGTCATTAATGACGCGCGCTTTGGCGTGACTCGTGTTCAGATCGGAATCTTTAATACGGGCGTCAACGGCACCGGTGGTTTTAGTCCCACCATTTCCGCAGATCTTGGCGGGCGGAATATCAACCTCGATGGAAACAGCAGCGGAATTGTCTTAGTCGGTATCGTTGATGAATTGGGTGGCACTGACCGCGCCACTGAGTTTACCGGAGACGGCGGACCCTTTTATTTCCTTTCAAATAATTTCAACTTCGCCGATGCGGTTACGGTGGTGAAAGGGAATTCATCCTACAAGTTTGGCGGTGATTTGCGCGTCCGCCAGAATAGCAATTACGACGGCGGCCGTAATAACGGCACAAAAGGTCACTTCCAGTACGGTACGACCGGCAGCGGATTTGTTTCCGGCAACTACAACGGAATTGGCCCCAACGATACTGGCTCCTCGCTGGCCAATTTCCTGCTTGGTTACCAGCCGGGGTTTGTTGGTCGCGGAGATCCAGGCGGTCCTTATTTCCAGTCAAGCAAAGAAATCGCCTTCTTTGTCCAGGACGACTGGAAAGTGAATCCCGATCTGACGCTTAATCTCGGGTTGCGTTACGACGTCTTTACCGCACCGACCGAACGGTATGATCGGCAGAGCAATTTTGTTCCGGCTACCAGGACAATTCAAATGGCCGGGGAAAACGCGCCCGGTGGACGCGATCTCGTAAATATTGATAAGAATAATTTTGGACCACGCATTGGCTTCGCCTGGAGCGGCCTCAAGTCTGACAAAACCTTCGTAATTCGCGGCGGCTACGGTCTGTTGTATACGACCGACGTCAGTGCCGCGCAGCCACTGACGGCAAATCCAGGCACCGGAGCCGCAAGCTACGCGTGCACGCCGATTACGAACCCCGGCGGTTGCCCTCTGGCGTTCCGCACCCGGTATCCCTTTGACAATGGTGTTCCGACAGCGCCCTTCACCGTCGCGGCACCCGGTTCTAGTTTTGCTGCCCCGACAACCGGCGGTCTTATCCTTTTTAACGATCCCAATCGTACCGACGAGGCATATCATCAATTTAATCTGACCGCTCAATATGAGTTCCAGCCGGGCTGGCTGGCCGAGCTGGCATTCGTGGGCTCGAGGGGTCGCAATCTTTTGGTGTTGCAAAACATTGGTACTGGTAACGATGAGGGCGGTCCGGGCTCGCGAGAAGTTACTGGTGTCGGCGCAGTCACTGCTACGAGGTATCGTGGCCGTTCGAGTTACAACTCGATGCAAAGTAAACTTGAGAAGCGATTTGCCAGGGGCCTGTCGCTCCTCGCTTCCTATACCTGGGCTCATGCCATCGACGACTCTCCTGGCGGCATTTGTTCGGGTGGCGCCAGCGCGCGAGATTGTGGTCCTGATGATCCAACCAGACCCGAGCTCGAGCGCGCCAACTCAGATACCGACGTGAGGCACCGCCTCACCTTCTCAAATGTTTACGACTTGCCGATTGGACGCAATCGCAGTTTTGGAAGAGGTATGCCGAAAGCTGCTGACTTTCTTATCGGTGGTTTTCAGTTCAATAATATTGTCACCATGCAGAGCGGCCCGGTCTTCAATGTTACCTGTAATGGCGGTCGCGCCGATCTAATCGGCGATCCAACCCCAACAGCGGCGCAGCGCGCCCAGGGTCTTGAACTCAACCGCGCCGCTTTCCGTTGCGCCACCAGGCCTGTCTTCGCCAGCGACCCAGGCGGTCCACATATTGGTTCGTTGGGCCGTAATGTTTTCCGAGGCCGAAAACAGTTTTATTGGGACGCCTCGCTTTTCAAGAACTTCCCGATTAGCGCGATCAGCGAAGCCTTCAACGTCCAGTTTCGATTCTCCGCTTACAACGTCCTGAACCGGGTCAATCGTTCATCACCCAACGGCGATATCAATAACGCCGGCGACTTCGGACGCGACAGCAGTGAACAGCGGCGACGCCAGATGGAGTTTTCGCTAAAGCTAATATTCTAAAACTTGCAGGCAAGCTGAAGTAATCGAGTGGCGGTGATGTTTTGCTATCCGCCACTCATTTACTTTCCAATGTGCGCGCGCTGCATGAATGAATGACACGGATCACGGTGAAGAGAAATGCCAACAATCAAAAGGCTCACTACGTCGCGTAGTTCCACCGCTTGCAGAATTTCATTAATGCTCGCGCTGGCCTGGGTTCTGCCGCCGCTTGTTTTCACCGCAGAGGCGCGGAGGGTGACTTCCCAAAGTATCGGCGGCCCTCAGCATGACCCGAACATCCTGGGCGTCAAAATTGGCATGGACGTTCCCACAGCACTCAGAACCATCTTCGAGAATTCAGGTCGCAAAGCAGGACAGGAGAAGCCGGACGCCAAACGAAATGAAGGCAAAGACAATCAGGACATCCGAGTTCTCTATAAGGGTCTTGCGGATGGGGAAGTGCAGATCGTATTTGGGAGCGGGCAGCGGGTCAGGGAAATTCTATTAGTTTACGCCGGACCGATTCCGGTTGAATCCTTGAGGCTGCCTGGCTCCAGCGGTATTGGGGCGGCGATGGGTGGACAGCGTTTCGACGATCGTTACACTGTAGGATATACGTCGTCCAACAAGCTTGAGCAGTTTTGGTGGCGTGACGAAAATACCCCGGATGGGTATCGTATTCGCGTAGGTTTCATCTCCGGTAAACGCGGCGGCACACAGGGCGTCACCTCGGTAACGCGAAAAATCCTGAGCGTGACTCCGGGCGACGAGGAGAAGTTTCTGAAGGCCGCTTCTTAGGGCCCTTTCGCTTGATTAATTGATGCGGTTACTAACTCCAGGAATGAGGTTCAGCTTACAGTGGCCGCTGATGCTTTTGGCAGGCGCCGGCGTAGCGATACTCGTCGCCGCGCCGCAAATTGGCGCCCAGAAATCGCCGCGCGCAGCTGACACGCATGGTAAGCCAAAAAAAACGGCCAACCACTCAACCGCCGAACTTACCGAAGCTGCAAACCTGGTGCGGGCCGCGCGACTCGCTGAAGCAGAAACGGCCACTCGAAAAATTATCGCGGCGAACGCCCGCAACGCAGAAGCCCACAGCCTGTTGGGTGTCATTCTCGACCAGCGGGGCCGATCTGATGAGGCTGAACGCGAATACCATACTGCCTTAAAACTAAAACCAAATTCTGTGAGTGCCTTGGCAAATCTTGGTGTGTTGTTAAGCCGAACGAAGCGGACTGCGGAAGCTGTGCAGAAGTTTGAAGCAGTCTTGCGTTTGGACCCGGGGCATGGCACCGCCGTTTTTAATCTCGGAGCCCTTTACGCCGCGCGCGGAGATTATAAGCAGGCTATTCCGCTGCTGGAGAAGGCCGCCGGAATCACACCGGCAAAATCCGATTCCCGCCCAGGAGCTGATGCGGCACTGCGGCTGACTTTGCTCAACGCCTACGTGCATGCCGAGCGTCGCCAGGACGCATTGGAGCTTTCTCGAACCGTCGAGCAGGCAGCAGATAACGATCCGAGGACGCTATTCACACTCGCCTTGAGTTTGGCGGAGGCTCGCGAATATGCGGAAGCCATCAGGCTGTTCAAGCGCACCAATGAATTGCGTCCGCAAACTTACGAGGTGCTCTACAACCTGGGACTTGCACTCTATAACCTGGATCGGTTCGATGAAGCGGTTGAGGCTTTGTCTGCAGCCTCCGCAATCGCGCCGACGCGGGCTGAGCCATACTATCGCCTTGGACTGGTGGCGTCGGATCAGGGAGATACCAAAGCGGCTTTGATCCATTGGACCAAAGCGCTGGAATTGCAACCGGTGTTCGCCGAAGCAAATTTCATGATTGGCGAGGAGCTGCTGAAGCGACAGTTGGCTGAGAAGTCGATCCCGTTTTACGAGCTGGCGCTCGAGCAGGACAGGACTCGACTCGTTTATTTTTTGCGTCTTGGGGTAGCGAATGTGCGCGGCCAGCGTTATGAACGAGCCCGCGAAGTTTTCAACCAGGCGCTGGAGCGTTTTCCCGAAAATCCGAATCTCTATTTTCTCCTCGGGTACACTGGCCGGGCCGAAGGCCAATACGATCAGGCCATCACCGCCTTCCGGCACACGCTGCGATTGCAGCCGGACAATTCCGATGCGCTCGGCAATCTTGGTTACATCGCCAGCCAGCGGGGAGAACACGAGGAGGCAGAACGCTTGCTGCGGCGAGCAATCGTGCTTAACGCGGATGGTTTTCCCGCTTACCACGACCTGGGCCGGCTGCTCGTAAAGTTAAAAAAGTATAAGGAAGCGCTGCCCATTCTGCTTCGCGGCGCCGAACTGAACCGGAAAGATCCGGGCGTACGCTACCAGCTTTTTCTGGCTTACTCCCGACTGGGGAAAAAAGCCGAAGCTGATTGGGAGCTGGAGATGTTCAAGAAGTTGGATGAAGTAAGCCGGCATGGGCTCACACCTCTGGGAATGACTGTGAAGGCTGGGCCGTCAAATGAGACCGATGCCCTGCCGCCACTGCCCTCTACAGTTGCCGGTGAGACCAAGAGACCTGGCTCGCCACGAGACTGATGAGCCGGCACCTGAGACTCGTTCGATTGAAAGAAAACTAGTCTTATGTCCAAAAAAGTCGCCCCGACTTTGAGAGTCGCACTCAGGCTTCAGCGGTCCCTGCGTGGCGTCATAGTCCTAAGTTTATTTGCAACCGCCGCTTTCCTGGTGGTGCGCGTCGCCATCGCTGAGGGAGGCGAACCCACGGCCACCCTTAACTACACTGAGGAGATCTCAAGAAACTACGACTTCAAATTTGGCCCCAATCCCTTCGCTCCGGGCAATGCTACTTCGGCCACCGGAACGTTTATTCCCGGCGAAAAATTTATCCCTTCGACTCGTTGCGGTACTTGCCACACGGACGCGCACACGCAATGGCGGCAATCGGCACATGGCAACGCGTTCCGCGAACCGTTCTATCAAAAGAACGTCAAAGATCTTCAGTCGCAACGAGGCATCGAATTCACGCGTCACTGTGAATCCTGCCACAATCCTGCCGCGCTTTTTTCCGGCGCGCTTACGAAGAACTCAAAAGTTAAGCGTCCCTTCGACGACGATGGCGTGTCGTGCATTTCCTGTCACTCGATCCAGACCGCGACGGGCGAGGGAATTGGCGGCTATGTAATGGGCGAACCTGCGCTCCTGGTGAAGGCAGACGGCACGCGTTTGCTGGAAGGAATCGCCGACCAGCAGGTGCTCGACGACATTCCCTCGCACCGCCGGGCGATGATGCGGCCGCTGCTGAAGACAGCCGAGTTTTGTGGCGCCTGTCATAAGTCGCAAGTGCCTCGTGAACTTAACGACTACAAGTTTCTGCGGGCCTTTGCGGTGGCCGATGAGTATCAGATGTCCTCGTTTTCCAAAGAGTCGCCGCATCCTTTTTACGTTCGCGATAAAGAGACCTGCAACTCCTGCCACATGAAACGAGAGGCGGCGCCGCTCTTTGATGTTTCGGCGAAGGAAGGAAAGCTGGCCTCGCATCGCTGGGCAGCGGCGAACACAGCGATCCCTTTCTTTTATAAGTGGCCCGAACAGCTTGATGCGGTGACGAAATTTTTGGAGGCTGACGCAGTCGGCATAGACATCTTTGCTCTACGTCGGAAGTCACCGGGAGCGGGTGCGGAAGAGTTTATCGCGCCGCTTAATCGTCGCGGCTTCAAGATCGCCGCCGGCGACCGACTCAGCGCGGAAGTGGTTATTACAAATAAAAACATTGGCCATTCTTTCCCGCCCGAGTTGCGCGATTTCTACGAAGCGTATGTTGAGTTTACGGTGACGGATGAGAGCGGTCAGAAGCTTTACCATTCCGGATTCATTAAGCCAAACGGTTACCTCGACGAATCGGCGCACAACTATAAGACCTACCTGGTCAAAGCTGACGGCAGCTATAACGATAAACATCACATCTGGCGCACTCGCATTCTGGCCCAGAATAATATGATTCAATCGGGCCGCTCGGACGTGGCGCGCTACCAGTTTCGGGTGCCTGCAACCATGGAAGCGTCGGGCGCGCTTAAGCTGACAGCGCGAGTTCAATATCGCCGCTTCACCCGCGTGTTTAGTGATTATGCTTTGGGTAAGTCGGTAGACTACCCAATCGTGACAATGGCCAGCACCGATTATTTGATGCGGGTGGGAGACAATGCTCCCGTGCCGGCCAACGCCCTACCCAAAACTGCGACGCCCGACTGGCGGCGCTGGAACAATTACGGCATTGCGCTGATTGATCAGCGCCAATACCCGCTGGCCATTGACGCTTTCATCCAGGCCGCAGCTCTTGATGAGAAGTACCGCGCTATGGCCCAGATTAATCAGGCGATCGGTTTGATCGAGCTCGATAGATATCATCAGGCGGCCGCGCTGCTGGATGCGGTGGTAAAGGCGAATCCGGAAAACATGCGTGCGCTCTTCCAACAGGCGCGCATTTTCATGAAACGCGGTCAACTGGCTGAGGCGGAAACAAATTTACGCCGAGTGCTGGCGGCATTCCCACGTGATCGAATGTCGTGGCAGCAGCTGGGTGAGCTATCGAAGATTAAGCGCGACTACGCCGGCGCGCGCGACTGTTATGAAAAGATTCTGCAAATCGATCCCGAAGATCCTGGTGCTCACTACAATCTGATGATCGTTTTTCGCAAGTTGGGCATGACGGCGGAGGCCAAAAGCCACAGCAAGATCTTTACCGAGCTCAAAGATGATCCGTCGGCGACCCCACTGGCCAACTTGTTCCTGCGAAAGCATCCGGAAATGAGTAACGAGAGTGTCTACTGGCACGTTCACGATTTAACTCTGGTTGACAACGCTGCGAAAAGAACCCAGTCGGAGTAGAAAAAGGCCTCGGTGTCCAGGAAATGGTTCGTTTTTTGAAGACCTTAGCCCATTGCAAGATCGTCGGCATCGGCGGATGCCTCGCATTCTTGATTGGGTTCTCATCGATGGGCATGGTCGAGGGCTCATGGCAGCGGCAAACTTTGACGCGCTCGCGAAAGGTTGACGAGCTTTTTAATAAGAATTGCGCCCGCTGTCACGGATCCGATGGCCGCGCTGATACCCAGTCTGGTCGTCTTTATCAAACGCCGGATTTGACTGACTCCGCCTGGTGGAAAAAGAATTCCCGAATTACCGGCGTCCGCAGCCTTAGGTCAATAGTTAAGACAGGCAAGGGCAGTATGCCCGCGTTTGGCCAGAAGCTAACCCGATCTGAGATCAATCTGCTGGTGGATCGAATTCGTAGTTTTCGAAAGCCTGAAAGGAAGAGCTAACCGTAACGTGCGCCAAGCCAATCCGCAAAGCATCGCCCCAAAGGGCCACTTTGCGTTCCCTCGCGCGCTCCTTTCCAGGCGTCGTCGCTCAGGCGGCAATCGTGCGTTTCGCTTTGCGACCCTTTGCGAGTTCCTGGCGAACCTTGCGGTAAAACTATCAACGGACACCGCAAGATTCGCAACGGAAGACGCAAAGTTACGCAAAAAATTTGGAGTTCTTTGTCTACTCACGGTCTCGGCTGTAGTTTCCGCTCAATCACAAACTAATTCTCCGTCAGTCAGTAAAGTGGAGCCATACTCATGGTGGGCCGATCACACGATCAATCCAGTGAGACTGCTGGTGCGGGGAAAGAATCTCGCTGGCGCCCGCGTGATAGGGACCCGAGCAGGGACGAAAACTGCGGGCGTCCGCGTGAATACCGCCGGCACTTATCTGTTCGTAAACGTGCTCGTCAGTCCGGCGGCTCGGCCCGGTTCATATCCGCTGAAGTTAATCACCTCTCAGGGGACCACGACCATTCCTTTTCAACTTGAAAAGCCGCTGGCTGCGAATTCGCGTTTCCAGGGTATCACTGCTGATGATGTAATTTACTTGATCATGCCCGATCGGTTTGCCGACGGAGATCCTTCAAACAATATTCCGTCCGGCGCTCCGGCCGCCGCCACTGATCGTAAAAATGCCCGTTCATATCACGGTGGCGATTTGCGCGGCATTATTAACCATCTCCCTTACTTGAAGGACCTGGGAGTGACGGCGTTGTGGCTAACACCGTGGTACGACAACTGGAACGGCGTGAACAACTGCGACAAACCCTGGTGTCCAAATACTTACTACCACGGTTATCACGCAGTGGATTATTACGCAGTCGAGGATCGCTTTGGCGACATGGCAACGCTCAGGGAGTTAGTCGAGAAAGCGCATGCGTTGGGCTTGAAGATCATTCAGGATCAGGTCGCCAATCATGTGGGTTCACAGCATCCCTGGGTTAAGGATCCCCCGCTCGACAATTGGTTTCACGGCACGCTCGGGCAGCACGCGCTGAACAGGTTCCAAAATAGCGTCCTGCTTTCGCCGCACGCGAATCAGAATGAATTCCGCAACACCTTGGATGGTTGGTTTAACGACGACCTGCCTGATATGAACCAGGAAGAGCCTGAAGTTGCCCGCTACGAAATTCAAAACGCGCTGTGGTGGATCGGTATGACCGGGCTCGATGGAATTCGTCAGGATACGATCCAGTACATGCCGCGCAGTTTCATTCGCGATCTTTCAAACGCTTTGCATCGCCAGTATCCAAAGATGTGGATGGTAGGAGAAGTCTTCGAAACCGACGCCGCCCAAACAGCATTCTTTGTGGGCGGCCATACCGGCTGGGACGGTTTAGATACGAAGCTCGATTCGGTTTTCGATTTTGCGCTCTGGAACACCTCGCTACATGGCGTTCACAAACAAGACGCCGGTGCGCGCGCTGCGGAATCAGTTGAAATATGATGCGCTCTATCCCGAGCCGCTCAGGATTACCACCCTCGCAAACAATCACGATAAGCCTCGTTTCATGTCGCTCGACGGTGCGACGCTGGAAGGCGCGATGATGCACATCGCGTTTACCCTCAGCGTGCGCGGCATTCCGCAACTCTATTACGGCGAGGAGATCGCCATGGAAGGGAAAGACGATCCTGACAACCGGCGGGATTTTCCGGGCGGGTTTCCCGGAGACGCGCGCAACGCTTTTACGGCTGCGGGTCGCAGATCAAAAGAACAACAGATGTTTGACTGGACGCGTTCATGGATACGACTGCGAGCAGAACATTCAGCGCTAAGGCGCGGAAGACTGGTCGACCTCTTTTACGATGACGATGTTTACGTATTTGCGCGCCAGGATCGGAATGAGACTGTCATCATCGCGATTAATCGTGCTAACCAGGCGAGGAAAGCGGACATACCTGCGGGAACCATCGGATTAAAAGACGGCACCCAATTAAGCTCATTGATCGGAGCTTCAGCGCGTGGGAGTGTGCTGAAAGGGCAAGCGACACTCAATATTCCTCCGACAACGGCGGTTGCGTATACGACTCGCTCGGCACCTTAGATCGTTAATTAACGTCCGTTTAGAAAGCGCATTGTGCGCCGGTGTTTAGCAAAAGAGCCGGACAAGTCTGCCATCTAAAACGATGGGATCGGTCAGTAAGTGTGTTTTGAATAATCGAAGATGAACTTTCCCAGATCCAGCGGCATTCTCCTTCATCCGACCTCGTTGCCCGGGCCCTTCGGCGTTGGCGACCTGGGACCGGAAGCGTATGCGTTTGCTGATTTCCTGCGCGACAGCGGTCAAAGTCTTTGGCAAGTTTTGCCGCTCGGGCCCACCGGCTACGGCGATTCACCTTATGCCTGCTACTCAGCGTTTGCCGGAAACACGTTGCTCATCAGCCCCGAGCAATTGCTAGCCGAAGGATTGCTCTTGCGGGCTGACCTGCCGACGGCAACTTCAGGAGCCGGCGAGCGAGTGAACTTTGCCCAGGCTCACGCCCTCAAGAATGAATTACTGCGAAAAGCATATGAGCGTTACAAGCGGACCACCGACACTACTCTGCGCAGCGCCTTTGAAACTTTCGCCCAGGAATACTCCGAATGGCTCGAAGACTATGCTTTGTTCCGGGCGTTGAAAGATGCCCATGGTGGTGTGGCCTGGCCCGCCTGGGAGCCGGCCCTGGTGCGTCGCACGCCCGCGGCGTTGGCCCGAGCGCGTGAGCAACTGCGCGACGAAGTTGAAGCGCAGATGTTTTATCAGTTTCTATTTTTCAGACAGTGGTTTGCGCTTAAAAGTTACTGCCACGCGCGCAGTATTCAGCTGGTGGGAGACTTACCGATTTTCGTGGCCCACGATTCAGCAGATGTTTGGACCAACCCCGATGAGTTTAAGCTCGACAAGAATGGGAGCCCAATGGTGGTGGCGGGAGTTCCCCCTGACTATTTCAGCTCGACGGGCCAGCTTTGGGGCAATCCTTTGTACAACTGGGATCGGATGCTGAAGGAAGGATTCAAGTGGTGGATTAAGCGGGTGCGGGCCACGCTGAATGTAGTTGATATTGTGCGCGTCGATCACTTTCGCGGATTTGCGGCATGTTGGGAGATTCCCGGAGGGGACCAGACTGCGGAGCGTGGTCAGTGGGTCGAGGCGCCGGGAAGGGAACTATTCACTGCCATCCGAAAGGCGCTGGGCGAGTTGCCCATCATTGCCGAGGACCTGGGTGTGATTACGCCCGACGTGGTTGCGTTGCGTGAGGAGTTTGGTTTTCCCGGAATGCGGATTTTGCAGTTTGGTTTTGGTAGCGACACGAATAACATCGATCTTCCTCACAACTACGCACCGAATGTGGTGGCCTACACCGGCACTCACGATAACGATACAACTGTGGGTTGGTTTAGCAGCGTGGCTGGCGAAGGCTCGACCAGAACCGCAAAACAAATCAAGCGCGAGCGAACCTTTTGCCTGAACTATCTAAACACCGAAGGTAAAGATATTCATTGGGCTTTCATCCGCGTCGTGTTTGCGTCGGTCGCTAATACAGCGATTAGTCCGTTGCAGGACGTTTTGGGACTGGGAACTGAGGCGCGGATGAATCTGCCCAACAGCACCGAGGGGAATTGGGCGTGGCGTTTCAAACCAGGCGCGCTCACGATTACGATCGGAAATCGCTTAAGGGAGCTGACCGAGTTGTATGGTCGAGCAAAGGACACGTCCAGCCGCGTCGCGGATGCGTTTAAATCGAATGACGTGAAGAGCGTGGTTGGACCTGGTCGAGGTCAGTTGGAGGAAATCAATAATGCTCATTAACCGCAAAGGACGCAAAAGCGGCGCGCAAAGGAACGTCAAATCTAACATTGTCTTAGCGAGCTTTGCGCGAACCGTCGCGTCCTTTGCGGTTAGATCAGCTTTTGCCTCGTTCATCGTAGTGCTCGGCGCTCAGGTCTGCATGTCACAGACTGCGCCTCAGATCTTCAAAGTTGATCCGCCCAGCTGGTGGGTAGGCAGTTCGATGAATCCCGTGCGAGTGATGATTCGCGGCCAAGATCTTAGCGGCGCTCAGGTCCAGTTTCTCGGACCAGGGCTGCGGGTGGTAGGGCGACCCCAAGTTAACCAGCGCGGCACGTATATTTTCGTGGATCTTGCAATTTCGCCGGCCGCTCAACGCGGTGCGCGCAAGTTGAGAGTGAGAACTACAGGCGGCATCGCTGAGGCTACCTTTGAGGTTCTCGCGCCTTTGAATCATCGCGGCCGTTTCCAGGGTTTTTCTCCGGCTGACGTGATGTACCTGGCGATGATCGACCGCTTCAGCGATGGCGATCCGTCTAACAACGATCCGGCGCAATCTCGCGGAATCTACGATCGCAAGAACAAGTTTTACTATCACGGCGGCGATCTGCAAGGGGTGATCGATCGTTTGCCTTATCTGAAAGACCTTGGCGTCACTGCGGTTTGGCTTACCCCCTGGTATGACAACTACGATCGTCTCAACCAGATCGAACTCAAGGAAGATAAACCCAGCACGGGCTTTCACGGTTACAACCCGCAGGACTTCTATGGTGTTGAAGAACACTTCGGGACGCTTGAGAAATTGCGTGAGTTGGTCGACACCGCGCATCGCTCTGGGATCAAAATTATTCAGGACCAGGTGGTAAATCACACCGGCCCATATCATCCCTGGGTCGACGATCCGCCGACCGCCACCTGGTTCAACGGCACCAAATCCAATCATCTGAAGAATGTTTTTCAGACGTGGGTGCTCCACGATCCCCGCCCGGTCGAGAATCTGAAGCGCGAGACAATGGAAGGCTGGTTCCTCGACTTTCTTCCGGATCTGAATCAGCACGATCCGGAAGTGTCTCGTTACCTGATTCAAAATACTTTGTGGTGGATAGGCACAACGGGCCTCGACGGTATTCGCATGGATACCTGGCAATACGTGCCGAATAGTTTCTGGCGCGATTGGAATGCGGCACTGAAAAAGGAGTTTTCGAATTTCCGGGTGGTGGGCGAAGTGAAGGATGGCGACGCGATTCACGTTTCGTTTTTCCAGGGAGGCCGGGTGCGCTTTGATGGCGTGGACTCGGGTCTTGATTCGCTGCTCGACTTTCCGCTTTTCTATCCTATTCGCCAGGCTTTTGCTGAAGGGCATCGTTTGGATGAAATTCCGAAGACCCTGGCGGCGGACCATCTTTATACCAACTCCGAGATTCTGGTCACCTTGCTCGGCGGTCACGACGATGGCCGCTTCATGAGTGAGAAAGGCGCAACCATCGCCGGCCTGAAGTTGGCGCATGCATTTCTCCTGACTACGCGTGGCGTGCCGCAACTTTATTACGGCGATGAACTCGCGATGACGGGCGCTGACGAGCCGACTACCCGCGCCGATTTTCCCGGCGGCTTCCCGGGGACAAACGAAACGCTTTCGCGCGTGAGGGACGCACCCGGGAAGAAAACGATTTGGTCGATTACATCCGCACTCTAACTCGCCTGCGAGCTGAACTGGAACCACTGAGACGGGGAGCGCTGGCAAACCTCTACGTTTCAGAACAGCAATATGCCTACGCGCGGACGACGAAGAAAGAGACTGTGTTGGTTGTGATCAATAACGACAAGAAAGCAGCGGAGATTGAGTTTGAGGCCTTACCGGTGGGTCTAAAAAATGGCAGTGCGCTGGTTGATCGCCTGGGCGTAAGCAAAGGGACGCTGGTCGCGAATGGCAAAGTAAAAATTAAGATGCCTGAGCGATCGGCAGCAATTCTTGTTCGTGCAGTTCCGGCTTCCCATTGAAAAGCTAAGCATCCTGTTCCGTTTAGTAAGCCCACTTGAGCGCCACTGTGGACAGTTATCGGGCGAGAGCGCGGGCGGTAGAAGTCCGCTATCTCAACGGGTGAAGATGAGAGTAGTAAGTCCGTTGGCTAAAGGATGCTTACGGCACAGCCGCGCAAAGCGAGGGTCGTTCGGTCGCAGATCGAGAAGGACTACAAATGCAAAAACCACGTTTGAACTTTTGGCAGATCTGGAACATGAGTTTCGGCTTTATGGGTATCCAGTTTGGCTGGGGTCTGCAGCTCGCCAATATGAGCGGGATCTATACCTATCTGGGCGCGAGTCCTGACGACGTGCCGCTGCTTTGGCTGGCGGGGCCAATGACCGGATTGCTGGTGCAACCTATCGTCGGGTCGATGAGCGACCGAACGTGGAACCGGCTGGGGCGCCGTCGTCCATACTTCCTGGTCGGCGCAATTCTGGCCAGCGTGGCTCTCTTCTTCATGCCTGATTCCTCAGCTCTCTGGATGGCTGCAGGCCTGCTATGGATTCTTGACGCCAGCATCAACATCAGCATGGAGCCGTTCCGCGCTTTCGTTGCCGACAAACTGAACGTCGATCAGCGCACCGCCGGTTTTGTTATGCAAAGCTTCTTTATCGGCGTGGGCGCCTCCCTCGCGAATGCGCTGCCCTACTTCTTCAGACAATTGGGAGTAACCGGCACAACTCCCAGCGGCATTCCCCTCACGGTTCAATACTCTTTCAAGATAGGCGCGGTTGTGTTTCTGGTTTCAGTGCTGTGGACCATCTTTACCACCAAGGAATTCCCGCCCGAGAACATGGCGGAATTTGATCGCGCTCGCAAACAAACTTACGGAAGCGCGACCGGCATCGCCAAGGTCTTCAGGGTCATCGGCGAGCTCGGGAGAGAGATTTCCAATGCTTTCACCAACATGCCGCAGACGATGAAGCAACTGGCCGCGGTTCAGATATTTACCTGGCTCGGGCTCTTTTGCATGTGGATGTTCTTTGGCTTGACGACTTCGTACCACGTCTTCGGTGCGTCCAGCAGTAGCGACCCGCGCTTCGCGCTTAGGTCAGGAATGGGGCGGGAACGCCTTCGCTGTCTATTCCATCGTCACGTTTGCCATCGCCTTCCTGCTGCCGAAACTCGCCGCGGCCACCAGTCGGAAAACGGTGCACATGATCGCTCTCATCTGCGGCGGCATAGGGCTTTTGTCGGTCTACTTCATTCAGGACAAATGGATGCTGCTCTTGACGATGGTCGGTGTGGGAATCGCCTGGGCGTCAATCCTGTCGATGCCTTACGCAATTCTGTCGGGAGCATTGCCGGCAACGCGCATGGGCGTCTACATGGGCATCTTTAACTTTTTCATTGTGATTCCCGAAATCATCGCTTCGCTTTTCTTCGGGCGGGTTATTCGGGCCATCTTTGGAGAGAACAATCCTACCGCTCCGCTTTACGTGGTGATGGCGGGTGGCGCGTTCATGCTCATTGCGGCGGCGCTGGTGGTTAGAGTGCGAGACGTGGCCGATAAGGACACAGCTGGAAGCTGCGGTCATCGCGGGCGACGAACATGAACCACTTATCCCGCCGATGTCGGCGCAACCGGTGCCAAGCACGGGATTGATTGATTTGCCGTCTCCAGATGCCGGCAAAGGAAGATAGGGTATGAAGTCGAAATATTATCAAGCCGGACTAGCGCTTGTCACGATGTTAGTCCTATTCAGTAGCGCAAAAGGATGCACCTGCGCGGGTGGCGAGACGCCGTGTCAGGCGTTCGGAAGCTCCAGCGCTGTTTTCGTCGGGACCGTGACCGGTGTAACGGTAAAACAGCCTCAGCCGCGCAACGCGGAGGAACTCGATTCGCTTCGACGCGCTGAAATTGATTGGACACCCCGGACGTTCACATTCTCCGTTGAGATCGGATTTCTCGGCGTTGACGGAACGGAGGTGGAGGTGGCAACGGGGAGAGGCGGCGGCGACTGCGGCTACGACTTCAAATCCGGCAAGCGGTATCTGGTCTATGCCTATCGCTCCACGCAAGGCAATCGTCTCGCGACCAGCATTTGCTCGCGGACGCGAACTTACGAGACGGCAGATGAAGACATCAAATTTCTTGGTACCCTGCCATCGCTCTCCCCCGGTGTGACAATCTACGGCGAGATCAAGCGGCAACTGCACAGTGTCAAGGGCGGAGGCGCGAAGACAGTCGGTTCGGTCGCGGAAGCCTTACTCGTCGTGGAAGGAGTAGACGAACGAAAAGAGGTTCGCGCTGATGCGCAGGGGCGCTATCGCGTAAGCGGGCTGCGGCCGGGCAAGTACAAAGTTACCCTATCTCTCCCCGAAGAGTTGATGGTCCATCAGCGTGAGCGGGAGGTGACGATAGCTGACCGAGGCTGCGCAGCCATCGATTACTTTGCGGCGGATAATGGACGCGTCAGTGGCCGCGTCTTCGACGCCGAAGGGCAACCGGTGCCAAAGGTCCTCGTGTCGCTCATCGACGTGGACGGCCAGGACATCGAACTTGACTACAGTAAGCTTGAGCGCGCAGACCAGGACGGCCGCTACAGTTTCACCGCCGTGCCGCCCGGCCGCTACCTGCTCGCTCTGAATGTGACCCGCTTTCCGCAACCGGACGATCCGACCAACGCATACCCAAGAACCTACTATCCCGGAGTGGCGCAGGCTTCGCAGGCTGCACTTATCAGCTTGGGCGCTGGTGAAAAACTGGTTGAGCGAGATCTGCGATTGCCGCAGCGGCGGTCCTCGAGCGTGATCAAGGGGAGAGTAATGTGGGCAGACGGAACGCCGGTCGCAAAGGCGAGCATCAGTTTCAGGGATGTAACCTACCACGACTCCCGCCTAAACTACGGCGCGCAGACTGATGGGATGGGCCGATTCACGATCAATTCCTACGAAGGTCAAACTTTGGTCATCGAAGCGAGAAGCAACAGGCCCAACGTCGGCAACCCGCGCAACGAGCCGATGGAACGGGCTGAAGCCGTCAGAATCACTCTCACTAAACCGTCTGAGGTGGTGACGATAGTCATCACGAAGCTCAGATGAGCGAGTCGGAGTAAGGAATCTAGCTTCTTTGGGGAAACTATCCATGTCATCGCTTAATCGGATAAATAGATCGTTTCACATCCTTTTCATCACTGTTGCGCTACTCGTCACTACTGTTTGTCGAGGCACAGCCCAGCAACCGGCGCGTGATGTCTCAAAAGAAAAGGCCCGAATCGCGCGCGACTGGGTGCGCGATGGCGTGGTCTATGAAATATATCCGCGCGCGTTTTCCCCGCAGGGAAATTTCAATGGCATCACCGCGCGTCTCGACGATCTGAAGGACCTCGGCGTCACCATACTTTGGCTGATGCCGATTCATCCCATCGGCCAGGAAAAGAAGAAGGGAACTATCGGCAGCCCTTACGCCGTGCGCGACTACTACGGCATCAACCCTGACTACGGCACCAAAGATGATTTGAAGAAGTTGATCAGCGAAGCGCATCGCCGCGGAATGAAAGTAATTATCGACATCGTTGCGAACCACACCTCCTGGGACAGCGTGTTGATGAAGCATCCCGAATTTTACAAGCGCGACGCCAAAGGAAACATTACTTATCCTTACGATTGGTTCGATATCGCAGCGCTCGATTACAGAAGCCCCGATCTGCGCCGCTACATGACAGACATGTTGAAGTATTGGGTACGAGAGTTTGATCTTGACGGTTTTCGCTGCGACGTCGCCGGCGAAGTGCCGACTGACTTCTGGGAAAGCGCGCGCGTGGAGTTGGATAAGGTGAAGCCGGACATCGTGTTACTGGCGGAGGCACACAAGCCGGAGCTGCTGGTCAAGGCCTTTGACTTCGATTACTCGTGGCCGACACACAGCGCTCTAACTAATGTGTTGCAAGGGCGCGCCCGTGCCACAGAGATCCGCGATGCCTGGGAAGATGAGGTCAAGAATTGGCCGCGCGGGTCGCTGCATCTGCGCTTCTCGGATAATCACGACGAGCGCCGAGCTATCGCGCGATTTGGCGAACCAGCCGCCCTCGCCGCTTCAGCCCTGATGTTCACGCTCGATGGCGTGCCGCTTCTTTACAACGGCATGGAAGTGGGAGACACGACGGAATCGGGCGCCCCGGCGCTGTTTGAAAAGCTGCCAATCTTTTGGCCGATTGCCGAGCGACGACCTGAGTTTCCGCGTTTTTACAAACAGATTATGGCTCTGCGTCAGTCGAGCAGTGCGCTGCGCCGCGGTTCGCTCGAGTGGTTGCCAAATTCAGACGAAGCACGTGTGGTGAGTTATATCCGCCGCACCAAAGACGAGGAAGTGCTGGTCGTGATCAATCTTTCCAGCCGCCCCTTCTTCGGGGCGATTGAGGTGGGTAATGGGTTGGCTTTTGCCGATGCCACTCCCGACGTGGCGCCGCCGTTGCCGCCGGATGCGCCTGCCCCTGATCTTGCCTCCAGAAAGCGGAGTGTTGCCCTGCCGGCGATTTCACTCGATGCCTGGGGCTACCGAATATTTCGCCGCCTGCTGAAGTAAGCGTTCAATCATGTACCGATCCATCACCATTTCCATGGTCGCGTTGTTAGGCTGCTCAGCTTTGTTCGGACAGTCAACGAAGGGGCTCGCACCGGGTGCTCCGGGGGGCGATGCGCATTGGCCCAGTGCGGCGAAGAATGGATTTGGAACCTCGAACACGCTGGCTTCGAAAGTTTGGTTTACTTTGAACCAGGGCGTCATGACCGAGGTCTTTTACCCCACGCTCGATGTGCCCAACGTGCAGATGTTGCAACTCGTAGTTGCAAGTTTGGATGGCCAGCGTATTGAGACAGAGAGTGAAGACACTACTCATCGTTTGGACGTGCTCAACTCCCAGGCGCTCTTGTTTCGACAAATCAACACCGCGAAAAGCGGCGCTTATACAATCACTAAAACTTACGTCACTGATACCGAACGCAGTTCGGTGCTCATTGACGTTAGTTTCCGATCGAATGGCGCCGCTCTGGGCCGATGTAAACTCTATCTCTACCTGGACCCATCGCTCAACAACAGCGGCATGCACGACTCCGCCTGGACAGACGGTCAGTGGT
>CAWEBR010000007.1:0-46157 GCA_963807365.1 Pyrinomonadaceae bacterium
ACCGCCAGCTTCCCGATGTCGTGCAGCAGAGCTCCGGCGAAAAGTGCGCGCAATTCCGGTTCGCTTACCTTGAGGATTCTCCCCATCTCGGAGGCGTAGATCTGGGTTCGTCGCACGTGACCATGCGTCGTTTGATCCTTGGCATCAATCGCGATAGCCAGCGATTCGATCGTGTTCATGTGGATCTCGTTCCTCGTGGCCATCTCCTCTACGTGCTTTCGCTGTTCGCCTTCGGCACGCCGGACCTCGCTGAGACGCTTTTCGTTAAACCGGTAAAGGAGGTGGACCAGACCCGTGATGAGCACCCCGAGCAATGCATAAGGAATTCCTTGCCCGTTGATAGCGGCGTAGAACAGAACTGCTGACGCCGCGCCAGCTACCTGAGTGGTTAAGGTCCAGACGAGGCTCTCATGCGACGGAAGGACGCGGGGCCGGCCTACAATCAGATTGACAAAGTGGAGCGTGGCGAGGGTGCTGAGAAAGTATTGCAGGACCGCCAGCACGCAAAGGACGGCTATCGCCGTAGTCGTGGGAATCGATTCTTTGCGGCTGACGAGCGTTCATAAGTAGAAACAACTCCGACAATGGCTGCCAGCAACGTAGCCGCAGGCAGTGTTAGCAGGCGGCGCGGCATAGAGCATCACGGCAAGGAACAGGAAAGCGTCCGCGACAGAGTTGCGGCTTTGACGTTGACCCAGCGACACTGTTGCTGATGAAATCGATTCGTGAATCGACTCGCCGCGAGAAGATTGCCGACAGTTAGCATCAGCCACGACAGCAACCCGCCTCGTGAGAAAGGGAAGCTGTAGCGTTGAAAGCATTGCTATCGCGAAGCATCAATCCGAGCGCAGAGATGTTGCCCATTAAGACGTTGCTCATTGATAGCTTGTTAAACTCATGTTTCCCTTGACCTCTGATCTGAAAGAAGAATGACGGCGGGCCCTTAACGTTAAGAGACAGTTGCTGGAGGTGAACTATTTATCAAAGTAGGTGTTAAGCGAAATCCCCAGACACCGCTTTTCACGCCGTAAGGTTAACCTTTTTTAGAGGGTTAAGTCAATTCTTTAGTGAATAATGGATGTAAGGCTAATTAGGGTCAAATTGGTGAGTGTTTATGGGTCCGAGGGCGCCCCGCCCGCATTTTGATGGGAAAACGGCTCAGCTTCCGGTGCCAGGTGGGTGAGGGCGCCCGCGGTTTCCGGAAGAGCTGATCTTCAAAGCCCAAACTGCGTGAACGAGGGGTGACGGATTAGCTCGACGATTCAGAAGAGGGGTACGCGCAACTGGGCCGCCGGTCTTCCCGGGTTGTGGGCCGGCTCAGGGCAGAGTCGAAAATGCTTTCCAGACATAAGCTGTGGCCGACCCTTCGAGTTGAGGTCGATCGCGTAGCAGAGGAATTCGGGTCGCCGCCTCGGAATCATTGGAGCTGCTTGCGCAATCACTCGGTTGGGAAGGTAGAGCTTCCAAATCTCATTCAGTAGGGCGCGAGTGTCATCGGCCCTGGGGTCTCCGATTACCGCGATTTCTCGTGCCTCGCCTAACTCGAAATCGAAGGCGCAGAGCATTGGACAAAACCGGAAGCGTAACGACGGACTGCTGACGACGTCAGCCGCAGCAGAGTGGCAGCTCATCAAGTTGGTAATCGCTGTTATTCGTGAGCAAGCTGAGGCGCAAAAAGATTCCACAGCCACCGGATTGTGCCGGAGGGCGTTGCGTTATTGAAGAAGTCTTTGGAGCGCACGATCAGCGTTTCATGAGTCTTTTTCCAGTAAAGGAGAACCACCTTCTTCGTCGTCCCGGTTCACCAATCATTGTTTCCGGTGAGGTCCTCGGCCTTCTTCGACCACTAGATTTCGCGGTCGTTTCATAGAGAGCTAACAACCCATCAATGTAAAACGCATAGTCTTCAAGGTAGGCGTTGAGTTTTGCCTGACCTTCCTTGTAAGTCCTGAGCATCAGACCAGTCCGCCTAAGGTTGTCCAACACAAAACGCGCATTGCGCTTTGCCACCTCCAGATAGTCGGGTCGGCTCGGGATCGCTGCGGCTTCGGCGAAGCTGGCCAACATCAAGCCGTTCCAGGCTGTCGAGAATTTTTTCGTCTCGTCCCGGTTTGACGCGTTGTTCTCGCACTTCAAAAAGCCTGGCGCGGCCCCGGTCGATGACCTCGCGTGATTTTCCGGGCTCACCTTTTTTCGCTGCCGACACTTCTGCCAGATCGCGCGTCACGTCAAGGATATTCGACTCTTCAAAGTTACCGCCTTCGGTGACGTTGTAATATGCGGAAAACAATTCGGCATCATCCGCGCCCAGTATTTCGTTGATTTCGGTCAGACTCCACACAAAGAACTTGCCTTCCACACCTTCAGAGTCCGCGTCCTGAGTTGAATAGAAACCACCGAGCGGATCGGTCATCTCCCGAACTACATAATCCAGGATCCCTTCGGCAACCGAACGCGCCAGTTCGTCATTTGTAACCTGGTAATAGTGAAGGTAAAGACGTGAGAGTAGCGCGTTATCGTAAAGCATCTTTTCAAAGTGCGGGACCAGCCACTTTGCATCCGTCGAGTATCGATGAAACCCGCCGCCGAGATGATCATAAATCCCGCCCTCGGCCATCTTGCGACAGGTGTGCGTGACGATATCGAGTGCCCGGGCCTCACCCGTTCGATCAAACGTATGCAGCAGAAATTCAAGCGTCATCGCGGGCGGAAACTTGGGGCGCCGCCAAACCCTCCGTTATTTTGATCGTAGCTTCTGATAATTGCGCGATGAGCCTCGTCCAGCAATTCGACTGAGAGTGGGTCAGCCGACTCAACGACTGTACCGGAACGCTGTAAACCCTCGAGAATTGAGCTGGCTGTTTCGGCAATGTCGTCAGCTCGTTCATGAAATGCGGCGGCCATACTCAACAGCACGCGCGGAAATCCCGGCATGTTGTAACGATCTTCCGGCGGAAAATAGGTTCCGGCATAGTAGGGAACCGCATCGGGCGTCAGAAAACTGTCATCGGCCAGCCGCCGCGCTGAGTCATAAGTTGCACGGCCGTCATGTAGATGTGGTCCACATCAGGCCGCTCTTCGCGGTCAACTTTAATGTTGACGAAATTTTCATTCATTAGCTTGGCGATGGCCTCGTTCTCAAACGATTCATGTTCCATCACGTGGCACCAATGACAAGCAGAATATCCAATGCTCAGCAATACCGGCTTCTGTTCGCGTCGCGCGATCTCAAACGCTTCCGGACTCCAGGGATACCAATCCACCGGGTTGTGGGCATGCTGCAAAAGGTAGGGGCTGGTTTCGTTAATCAGCCGATTGGTGTGCGCTGGTTTAGTCATTAGTAACTTTCATCTGAGTATTCTGCATTCTCACCAGAAGAGATTAGTTTTTGAACCAGTATGGAGTCTTTTTCGTCCACTCATTATTCGGATAGCGTCGGTGGAGAAGGTCATGGGCGGCTTTTGACCAGCGACCGGTTTGTTGGTCAGCGCATCCATAGCGACTGCTCTTTATCGCCAAATGAAGCGCTTCCGGAACCCGAGGGTCAGTCGGGCGCTTTGTGGCCCATTCGATCACCTGACGCGCCAGGTAGTTTGGCGCAGCGCCCATGGCAGTGAGTGCGGCATATTCCTTGTCGGCCGTCGCAAGTTGAACGGTTGTCAGGAACGACGGAGGCCTGGTGACGGTTTTGGCTTGCGTTGTTGCTTTAGGTGAACTGTCCGGATCGGAAATGTATGAAGCGCCGCACCACCAGTTGTCGCGATACGAATGCTGTTCCGCAAAAGAGCCGCCTCGGGCCACGCCGGCATCTACTACCGGTTCGAGGCCCGGGAATTTCAACCAGGCATAAATACCCGCAAACTTTTTCGCCGCCGGATCGCGAGCGTTGAGATAAACATCAAGTGCCGCAGTCATTTCCGGAGCCAGTGTTTTCAATCCAGGCGCCAGTGAAGCGGCAACGCTCTCATTGTCGAGAAGCACAGCACGGAGCCACGTAGCCTGAGTTACATCGCGCCGGAGATTGTCAGGAAGTCGAGTGCTTTTGGCGGTCTGACTGAGCAGCGCGAGGGGCATTCTTCGGTTGATAATTTCACCGGCATCCGAATCGAAGAGTTTCCGATCGCGAAGTGGTTTGTCACCGTCGCCAACTTCGGATTCGTCCACCGGGATTTCGCGATTGCCATCGTCCCAGCTAAACCCGGCAGGCAACCGCTGCGCGTGCGTCAGGAAATCATCGAGGGTGGGCGATACCAACATGCGTTGCTGATGCAGGAGATTTAGCGTCGAGCGGTTGAAAGCGCCGCCTTGCTTTAGAATCAAATCATCAAGATTTGTGCGCGCTTCGGCGAAACGGCCGGCTTCAATGCTCAATCGCACATTGTGGAAGGCAGCGGTTGCGAATGCCGGTGACGAGGCGGGAATCTGACTGGCTGCAGCTTGCAGTTTTGCCGCGGTTTCATCGGTCGATTTCACCTTTGCCAGGGCCGCGATGAGCCATGGTATTGACGATGTTGTTTGCCAGCGTTGCACCGCGTGATCGAGCGACTCAGGTTTCTCCGACTGAAAAGTTGTGATCCAGTCAGTAAGATCATCTCCTTGCAAGTCAACCTGCCTGGCCCCCTGTTGATGGTGCGCGTCACCCTCGCCTAAAAACTGATCTAATAAAAAGGTGTAATCCCAAAGATCCTGCTTCAGAGATAGAAAAGTAGCTTGAGTAGCTAACGTACGCCCTAATTCACGCATTCTTGCTTCAGGATGCAGGCGAATGGCTACGATATTTTGAAGCCGGCGGGCAGCTTCGTGAGAAGACGCGAGGTCCGGATTATGCAAGATCTTTTTTAGTTGGTCTTCGGCCTCTGCAAGCGCTGAAGTCTTAGTCTCAGGTGCGCCGAGGCTGGCCTTGCGAATTAGAGTGCGGGCCACCATATATGGCCCACTGGAGCGCCATGAGGATTTTTCGTCGACCGCAATCGCCGCAAACTGTTTCTTAGCCTCATCGAAGTTGCCGGCATAGAAATTTGCAGCCGCGATCTGATAATCGCGATCGGCGCGTATTGAGGCTTCAGCCTGGGGTGGCAATGAGGTGGGGATGCTTTGTCCTGCGGAGCAATTGGCAAAGACCATATCCTGGGCTTCGACCCAATTCTTTAAAATAGGACTTGCGGCGCCGAGTTTTTTCCGTTGCTCACCAAGCGTGGCCGTTGCAGTCTTAAAGGCATCGTCCTGACAGTTCAGGAACGACTCGTATTGAAAGGGCTTTTCCCGATGTCGGTAAACTTCAATCTCTGGGGCGGGACCGGGGACTACTTTCTGGCGCGTCGCTTGCCACTCTTTGATCCAGTCGTGATCCCTGGAGACGATTGGTACTCGAGGCGATCTTTCCATAAGGCCACCAATGCTTCCTGTTCAGCCGGACGAAAGGTTCCCTTATTTAGATATCGATACGCAACATATAGATAGGAGCGCGCGTAAGAGGCCTGCACTATGCCGATCTCACCTTTGGCAAACTTATCGAGCGGATACTCGGGATGAGCCCGGAACGTAAACACTGCGCCCATTGTGAACGGTCCACAAGCGAAAGTGACTGGTGACTGAAAGAAAACCAGGATCAGCAAGGTCATCGCCATAATTGATCGAGAAACACTTTTTTCCGAATGCGGCATTAGTTTGCGTTAACCTCCGTGACGCTTTGCACTAAACTCAGACCCGTTATGCTGGTGCGCCTTCGTGGAGCACAAAGCAGGCTGATTTGATATGTGTGGCAAGAGAGTTTACCACTGGCTACACAGGCAGTCCGAAAATTTTCGCCGCGCGACTGCCACGGTGCGCTTTCCACCTGTCTCAGGGTTGTTGCTTGAGTTCGGCCATTTGCTATACTGCCAAACTGAATCGCCATTCATTTTTGCAGTTCATAAGGATTGAAGATGGAACGTGAAACTCTGGAGATGGACGTGGTCTTTGTTGGCGCCGGGCCGGCAAATCTGAGCGGAGCCCTGCACCTGTCGCGCTTGATTAAGCAATATAATGATGGGTTGCGAGCGGGCGGGCGGGCCAGGCCCTGCCGGACATCGAAATTGGAGTAATCGAAAAGGGCGCCTCAATTGGAGCGCACATCCTGTCCGGTGCGGTGATGGATCCGAAAGCCTTGCGCGAGTTGATGCCGGATTTTATTGAGCAGGGCGCGCCGCTCGAATCTCCGGTTAACGAAGATTATTTTTTGTATCTGACTAAATACCGCGCTTTGCGTTCGCCAATCACCCCTCCGCCTTTGAAGAATCATGGGTATTACATCGTCTCGCTGAACCGTCTCACGGCCTGGTTGGGCGAGAAGTGTGAAGCAGCCGGCGTAAATATTTTTCCGGAGTTCCCTGGAGCAGATTTACTTTACGACGAGGCAGATCGAGTAGTGGGAGTCCGGACCGGCGACAAAGGAATTGATAAGGAAGGGAAGCAGAAAGCCAACTTCGAACCTGGCGTTGATTTACGCGCCAAAGTTACGGTCCTTGGAGAGGGACCGCGCGGCTCGCTGACGAAGCAACTAGTTCAACGACTCAATCTCGACGAAGGACGTGAGCCCCAGGTCTACAGCATCGGAGTGAAGGAACTATGGGAACTGCCGGACGATCGTTATCCGACCGGCCGGGTGACCCATACGCTTGGCTATCCTTCAGACTCCAAAACCTACGGCGGCGGGTGGATTTATGGAATGCAGAATCGGATTTTGAATATCGGTTACGTGACCGGACTCGATTATCAGGATCCATTGCTCGATCCGCACGCGGAGTTTCAACGATTTAAGCAGCATCCCTACCTTACCAGCTTGCTCGACGGCGCCAGGATGATTCGTTATGGCGCGAAGACAATCGCTGCCGGTGGATACTTTGCGATGCCGCGAATCTACGCCGATGGCGTTTTGTTAGTGGGCGACTGCGCCGGGTTTCTCAATTCTCAGCGTCTCAAGGGAATTCATTCTGCTATCAAAAGCGGCATGCTGGCTGCCGAGGCAATATTTGAGGCGCTCTTGGCGGGCGACTATTCAGCAAATCAGTTGCAACGCTACGAACAACTCGTAAATGACAGCTGGATTATTCCTGAACTTCGCAAGGTCAGAAATTTTCATGCGGGATTCAAGCATGGCCGCTGGATCGGCATGGTGAACACTGGCTTTCAGTTTGTTACCGGCGGCAGATCCTGGGGTCTGTTCGATCGGGCCAAAGCCGAAGCCGGACATGAAGCGATGCGCAAGCTTTCGGAATACGGCTATCGAGGAGATGACGTAGAACAACGGTATGGCCCTTTGAAGTTTGACGGCAAAGTCGCCTTCAACAAGCTTACGGATGTTTATCACGCGGCAGTTGGGCACAGTGAGGACCAACCAAGCCATTTGCATGTGCTGGATACAAATATTTGCGCGACGCGTTGCGCTGAAGAATACGCCAATCCCTGCCAGCGATTCTGTCCGGCGGCAGTCTACGAAATGGTGGATGATGGAACAACCGGTAAGCGGAAGTTGCAGATCAACTTTTCAAACTGTGTCCACTGCAAGACGTGCGACATCATGGATCCTTATCAGATCATTAACTGGGTTACTCCTGAGGGCGGGGGCGGACCCGACTACAAAGGCATGTGAGGCTTTCAGCTTGATGGACGGGAATCTTAAACGCTCGATCACTCCTCGTCTTTGTCTTTGTTGGTGACGGTGAAGTTTACGCAGCCACGCATCACTTCTTCCAAAGCGATCCGGGTGTTTTTGTGTTTGAGCGCATCTATATCGATGCGTGGTCGCGCACCGCGCTGAAGCTGTTTACTTCGTTTCGCCGCCAGGATGATCAGGCGGTATTTTGAATCGACCTCAGGCGCCTGAGTCTCGTCGGTTATTTCTTCAACTTCTTTAGCAATTGCTGTCACGTCTTCCTCCGCTCAATTATTTTGAATTAGAATTAATTTCGCTAGCCGTAAAGGCGTTTACAATCTTCTTCACATTGGATTCCTGACGGGAGAGCCGGGCTCGCTCCGCGTCAATGATTGCCCGCAGATCTCCGGCGGCCCGATCGGCATCGTCGTTAATAATCACATACTGAAAGGCCGCGTAGTGTTCCAACTCCCGCGGAGCATTTCGCAATCGCACGTCGAGTTCTTCCAGGGAATCGGTGCCCCGCGCCAGCAGTCTCTGCCTCAACACCTCGAAAGATGGCGGTAGAATAAACACGCTCACGGAATCGGGAATTAACTGGCGGACGCTGGCCGCGCCCTGAACGTCAACTTCCAGAACAATGTCGTGTCCCTCGGCTATTTCGAGTGCCACCTGCCGGCGGCTCGTTCCGTATCGATGAGAATGTACGTGGGCCCACTCCAAAAACTCGCCGCCGGCCACCATCTGCTCGAATTGTTCTGTCGAAACGAAAAAATACTCGCGACCATTGAGCTCACCGCTTCGGGGAGCGCGAGTTGTGAACGAAACAGAATAGCTAAGGTTTGGGACATTATTCAACACGCGCTGAATCAAGGTGCCCTTGCCGCCGCCCGAAGGCGCGCTAACAACGAACAAAATACCGCGTCCCCCATGAGGAGGAGCGGCATGAATCTCGGTTTCCAGGTTTTCTAATTCGCCCGACATCTCACTCGACATTCTGTACCTGTTCGCGAATCTTTTCTACCTCGGCCTTGATTCCCAAAGCGGCTTCCTTGATCGACAAATCAGTTGATTTTGACAGAGTTGTATTTGCCTCACGGTTGAGTTCCTGAAGTAGGAAATCGAGCATCTTCCCGGTTTCACCACTTGAGTTTAACGCGTCGCGAAACTGGTTCAGATGACTCCGGAGACGCACCATCTCTTCACTGACGTCGCTGCGATCTGAAAGATAGGCAACCTCCTGGGCCAGTCTGGCCGGATCGATTTCAACTAATTGTCCGTTTCGATCGAGGAGTTCGCCAATTCTTTTTTGCAGCCGCAGACGATAAGCGTCGACCAGCCCGGCGGCCGCGTCCTCGATCATGCGGTACGAGTGCCTCAATCTTATCGAGGCGTCCCGCCATCTCCACGCGAAGCGTTTCGCCTTCCTGCGCGCGCATTCGTTCAAGTTCATCCAGGGCGCACGCCCAGCGCGCGCTCGATGCCGGCAACCACTTCGTCGTTGAGCCCTTCACGCGAAGGCTGCAAGGGCGCCGGGAAGACGCGCCAGTACGTTAATGTCGAGCTCGCCGCCGATACCGAATTCGTCCTGCATTTCGCGCAGCGCATTGACGTAGCCGGCTATCAGCGGTCGATTCAACTCGTAGGCCGTTTGCGAAGTCTTCTCAAAATTAATCGTGACATCGACTCGGCCGCGAGCAAGCCGGGAACTAATCTGTCGCTTGATTTGGGCTTCGAGCGATGACAGTTCGCCGGTGAGCCGCAGGTGCACGTCGAGAAAGCGATTGTTTACAGTTTTCAAGTCGACTGAAACTGCGAAGGTGTCGCCCTCTGCCGACCCGCGACCGTATCCCGTCATTGATTTCATAAGTTGCTTCCGTGGTTCGGCAGTCAGTGGTTGGTGGTTGCGGTCAGCTGTCAGTTCGCGGGTTCAACGGACTGCCGGCGACCGACTTTGACTACTGACTTATCGTTAGTTCTTCTTCTTCGTCGGCAAATTGAAGCTCATAGAGTGTTCGATACTTACCGCCGCGCGCAAGTAGTTCAGCATGGCTGCCGACTTCGATGATTCTCCCGGCCTCCATCACCACAATGACGTTGGCCCTTCGAATGGTCGATAGGCGATGCGCAATCACCACGGTGGTGCGATTGCGCACCAGGTTGGCAATTGCCTTTTGCACGAAACGCTCCGATTCTGCGTCAAGCGCTGAGGTCGCTTCATCCAGAATCAGCACCGGCGCATCGACGAGGAGGGAGCGCGCAATCGCCAGACGCTGCCGCTGCCCGCCTGACAAAAAGATCCCTCGTTCCCCCACAATTGTTTCATACTTCTCGGGTAACTCCATGATGAAATCGTGCGCGAATGCGATTCGGGCTGCTTCTTCGATCTCAGCTTGCGTCGCGTCAGGCCTGCCATATGCAATGTTGTGCCGGACCGTGTCGTTAAAAAGCACGGTCTCTTGCGTAACGAGGGCCAATTGCTTCCGCAGGCTGGAAAGGCTGGCGTCGCGAAGGTCCGTGTCGTCCCAGTACACCCCGCCGGTGACCGGGTCGTGGAAACGGGGCAGGAGTTTGGTGAAGGTCGATTTTCCGCCGCCTGACTCGCCGACCAGGGCGACCATTTCGCCGGCCGGAATCTTCAAACTCACTTCCTTAAGCACGGACCGCTCTTCATTTGCATAGCCAAACGAAACGTTGCGCAACTCGATCTCGCGCGCGAGCGGTTGTAGCTCAACCGCATTCTTCTTTTGCGGCAGCTCAGCATGTTCGTCCATCACTTCCCAAACGTGATGCGCGGCCGCTAGCGCCTGCTCCATGGCGTTTTGCAAACGTGAAAGCTTGCGCATCGGATCGTAGCTGCGGAAAAGAAAGAACAGGAACGTCAAAAATTGAGCGGCGTTCATGCTGCCTGACATGATTTCGCGCTGGCCGAAGAACAGCAACACTACGACAAAGACCACGCCAATCAATTCAATCGTCGGTGGAGCAAAGCCGGAAATCCGCGCGGTGCGCAAATTTGCTCCCACGATCCGCCGGGCCACCGTGGTGAAACGAGCCAGTTCGCGTTCTTCGGCGCGATAGGCTTTGACAATGGTTTGGCTCGATAGCGCTTCCTGAGCCGTATCAGTCAGTTCCTTATTGCCTTCGAAGCTTTCGCGAGAAAGATTACGCAGGCGCGTACCGAAGCGCGCTGTCAGCACCGCAACGATGGGCGCGATCAGAAGTGAGCCGAGTGTTAAGCGCCAACTGTAATAGAACGAAGCCGCCAGAAATGCAATCAAGGTAAAGCTCTCGCGCAACATGTCGCGCAAGGTGCTGGTGACCGCTGCCTCGATTGCCGCTGCACTCGAAACCAGGCGTGACACCAGATAGTTTGTGCGATGTCTTTCGAAAAAACTCGCCGACTGGTTAAGCAGATGGCTGTAGAGATCCTGTCTCAGTTTGAGCACTGCTGATTGCCCGATTCTGGCCATCAGAAAAGTTGAGAAGTATTCGGCCACTCCCTTGGCGATGGTGAACGCCAGCAGCAGGACGGAAATTGTTTTCCAGGCGCCTAAGCCGGAAGCAGGAATGATGTTTTGCAGCCCGAAGATTGTCGGCGTGCGCTGACCATCGCCTTGAGCGAAGGCCTGATCAAAAATGGGAACGATGAGTCCACCAATTGCAATTTCGAGCAGACCGACCACGAGCATCGCGAAGGTGGCAACTGCAAACGTTCCCTTATGAGGGCCCAGATAGCCAAGCAGTCTTCGGAGGTCGCGCATCAGTTATTCGGGATAAGGTCTTGCAAGTTACTGCGAGTTCAGCCGAAGTGAATACCCCTTGGGGGAATCAATTGAATGGGAGTCTCGGTTTTCCTCAGACTCGGGAAGGAACGAAAACGGCTGTAAAACCAAAGGACAACTATACTTACCCGCGCGCAGAAGCGTCAAGGCTACGGCTTTTGAGCCACTGTCATCGTTCACAGAAAACACTGAGTTGCCACAAAGAAACCTGAAGTTCGGACATCAACGAATCTGACTGGTTGGCATGGGGACTCCGTCGTTCTCGTCCCGCTTTTGCAGGAAACTGTTTTGCGCTCTACAGTAGACGCTTTCAAAACCTGGACTGCGCGAGGTGTAAAGACGAATGACGAAAAGTTTTGGGTATGCAGCGGCTGAGAAGAAAGCAGAGCTTGGGCCCTATTCATTTGAACGCCGGGAAGTTGGCGACACTGATATCCTCATCGATATTGAATTTTGCGGAGTTTGCCACTCTGACATTCATCAGGTAAATGATGATTGGGGTGGTTCGATCTATCCGATGGTTCCGGGTCATGAAATTGTCGGGCGTGTCGCGAAGGTTGGAGCCGGGGTGAAGAAGTTTAAGGAAGGTGATGTCGCCGGGGTTGGCTGCATGGTCGACTCATGCCGCGTTTGCGTGAATTGCAAAAAGGGTCTGGAGCAGTTTTGCGAGGTCCATACTGCGTTAACTTACAACAGCACGGAGATGGATGAGGCCAGTCCCACCTATGGTGGTTACTCAACCAACATCGTTGTAGACGAATCATTTGCTTTGAAGATTTCGGCCGGCCAGAATCTCGCCGCCGTGGCGCCGCTACTATGCGCAGGGATCACAACTTATTCGCCGTTGAAGCGGTTCAACGTTAAAAAGGGAAGCAAGGTTGGGATTGTTGGTTTGGGAGGCTTGGGTCACATGGGAGTCAAGTTTGCCGTGGCCATGGGAGCTGACGTCACAGTTTTCAGCACCTCACCCGGCAAGGAAGAGGATGCGCGAAATCTAGGCGCGCACCATTTTGTAGTGACGAAAGAACCCCGATCACTGGAGCCATTGGCTTCCCAGTTTGATTTCATATTGGATACCGTGTCGGCGCCACATGATCTCAACGCTTACCTGGAGCTATTGAAATATGACGGCGCGTTGGTCCTGGTCGGAATTCCTGGGGAACCAACCGACATCTCGGCGCCGTTGTTGGTGACGAACCAGAGGAATTTAACCGGCTCTGCGATTGGTGGGATTCCGGAAACCCAGGAGATGTTGGACTACTGCGCCGCGAACAACATCGTTTCTGACATCGAAATGATTCCCATTAACGACATTGCCAAAGCCTATGAACGCACGGTGCGAGCCGATGTGCGCTATCGGTTCGTAATTGATATCGCATCTCTTAAGAAGGGAGCGGAAGAATAGAAGGAGACACCGTCTTTGGAGCCGGTGATGCAATGAGCTTCAAGTCATGATCGACCCAGTTTGAGGGTAATGGTGCAAGTTGATTCGATCAGACGCAACTCTTTGCGGAACTTTGAGTCTAGCTTTGCGATCTTTGCGGTTTCTGCTTGTCTTTAGACCTTTACCGCAAAGCCCGCAAAGGTTTTCGCAAAGAGCGCAAAGCAAACTGAACCAGTATCAGTTTGAGGAATTCTTAGACCACATCACCGGAACTAAGCTATAATTCAAACTTCAGTTTCCAACTCCCCGACAGGACAATCAACTTGGGACCAGCTAACGAAGACAGCAAGTACGCCGGAAAACGCCTTCTGATCGTTGACGATGATGCCGATATGCGGCATTTGCTGGCCGAGTATTTTCGTCGGCTCGGCTTTAGCGTGGAAGAGCGTGAGAGCGGTCCGGACGCCCTCGAGCCGGCGATTACCGGAAGGTTCGACTGCTTCATTTTTGATGTCTCGATGCCCGGGATGACCGGATTTGAACTGCTGAAGCGCATCAGGGATCGGGGCGTGCAAACGCCCACCCTGTTCCTGACAGCCGATGATGCGCTCGATTCAAAAGTAGCCGGGTTCCAGGCGGGTGGCGACGACTATTTGACCAAGCCCTTTAGCCCGCGCGAACTCGAGTACCGCGTTGAAGCATTACTAAAACGGTCCTCTGGCGTACCGGCCGCGACGGACACTGAGAGGATAGAGGTAGGCGATCTGGTAATTGATAAGCGCCGACACGAAGTTGTGCGCCACGGCTCGCGAGTGGATTTGACGCCGCTCGAGTTTCAAATTCTTGAATTGCTGGCATCTGAACCAGGCCGCGCCTGGTCGCGAAACGATTTGCTGGATAAGGTTTGGAGCACGGAATACGAAGGCTACCAGCGAAATATAGATCCGCATATCAATCGCCTGCGCAAGAAATTGGAAACCGATCCAAAGGAACCGCGCTACGTACTTACTGTTCGCGGCGTAGGGTATAAACTAAACGAGGTTCCATAAGAAATCGTCTATGCTTTTCTCGTTTCCAGTCGCAACCAATTCCTCCCACAGTCTTCATTTCAACCTTCTGCGTCTACTCCTCGCGCTGGCTATCGGGCTTGGATCAGCCGCGTCGTTGCTGCACCCGGCGAAGGCGCAGGCACCCGGAGACATCCTGGTGTTCCCAACTTCAATTCAATGGCCCAGGCAGCGTGGCGTAACCTGGTATCGTCTTCAGATTGGCAGCGACGATTCGTTTCGAGATATCTATTTTGACCGCCGAGTAAACGGCGATCGATTTTCTGTGCGTGAACTCAATCCTGGTTATTACTTTTGGCGCGTTGCGCCGGCTGACAATCGACTCGGACAGTTTTCCCGGCCCATGCGACTATTTGTGCCTGGCGGGGTGGTGACGTTGCCCACGGCAGGACGCAATGTCGGCAGAAGAGATCCAGTTAGATAGAGTTTTACCCGCAGGAATTGAGCGAGATTTGGGAGAGATTGCCTGATGTTCCAGTGGCTGGTAGCGGGACTAATTTTGGCAGTTTGGTTCGTGCTCAAGGTCTTCATGCATAAGAGTGGCTACGTTCACATCCTGCTCCTGCTTGGGCTTTCGATCTTTGATCGTCCAACTAATTTCGGTTCGCAATACGCGTTACCATGCGCGCCTTTCTGACAGTGACCATTCCTGAGCCCGAGAGGCTTAGGATCGGCCTGCTTTCTTGTGGGAACCGCTGCGAGATTAAGGCAAATGGCAACAATGGTCGTCGACCAGGCATCAACACAACAGCCTTTTTACGGCACCGCCTTGAATACCAAGTTATAAGGAGTCTTGAAGTTATGCGCTTTCGCTCTCCGTTGGCACGGGTGACCACTTTTTCAACCCTGCTTGTTTTGATACTGGCAACGATATCAGTAGGAACGGTCGTAGGGCAGGGTGATGCTGCGCGGCGCACGATTGCCGTAACCTACCCGTTGGAAGAGACCATCGAAGTCAAGTTTCGTGGCACTACCTTGCTGCCAAGACTCAAAGGAGAAGCCAAGGTTAAACGTGCAGGTCGTCGCGGAACTCGCGTAGAACTCGCCATCGATAATCTGCCACGGGCAAATGAGCTGGGTGGCATTTATACAACGTTCATTCTCTGGGCCATCTCGCCGGATGGCCGCGTCGACAATCTTGGGGAAATCAAACGAGGGGGCAGCGCGTTTATTGCCTCGAAACTTGATGTGACCACTCCGTTGCAGACTTTTGCGTTGATCGTCACCGCCGAGCCGCATTTTCTCATGAAGGTCCCAAGCCGCATGGTGGTGCTGGAGAACATTGCGCCACGACGCTCGGGCAACAGCCAGGTGGAAACCGTCAACGTGCAGTACATCGGTAATTCCAGCGACTACTTCCGCGATCCGCGTGTGCCGGAGATTGCCTCGACTGATTTCAAGGAAATTCCTGTTTCGCTCCTGGGCGCGCGTCAGGCGGTGAACCTCGCAAGATTCGCCGGTGGCAAACAGGACGCGCCAACCGAATTGCAAACTGCCGAAGACGATCTCCTGGCTGCGGAGAAGGCCCTGCGGTTTGGCCAATCCACGGCAGAGGTTGATGTTTTGGCTCGTAAGGCCACATCTTCCGGCGCCCGAGCAGAGGAGATGGCCGCCGCTCGTCGCTCCGCAAGGTTGCGACGCGAGGACATTCAACGCCGGGACGAAGCCTTGCGTTCGGCCGAGCGAACCGCGGAATCGGCCCAGCAAGAGATTGATCGTCTCCGAGGCGACCTCGAACGTGAGCAGCGCGCCCGTGAGTTAGCCGAACGAGACGCAGCAACCGCGAACGAGCAAGTGCGGGAGCAGCGGATTGAAGTGTCACGGCTGCGTGATGAATTGCAGCAGGTTCGAGCCGAAGGCGAGACGGCAAAGATCAACCTGGCCCGGCTGGAAGGAGCGAAACGCGCTGCGGATGATCGGATCGAAGCTGAGCAGCGAGATCAGCAACGACGCGCCGCCGAGGCGAGCCTTAAGCAAACTCTGGGAAAGTATGGCACCATCAAGGAAACCTCGAAGGGCCTTCAGCTTCTGTTGCCCGAGTCGATCTGGCGGGCACCTCGAGGCACTGATTTGGTTTCCGCTGCGGCGGCCAGGCTCGAACCACTGGCAGCGCTTCTCGCCAGTAATCCTGATTATCAGGTCTTGATCGAAGTTTACACTGACGGCAAGGGCGACGAAGTGTCGTTGCAACAGCTCACCCAGGAACGCGCACGGCAGTTATCAGATCGATTCCAGGCGGCTGGGGTTGACGCTTCGCGCATTCAAGCCAACGGCATGGGCGCTGCCAATCCGGTCGCGACGAATGCCACCATTGGCGGGCGAGCCCGAAATCGACGCACCGAGATCACTCTGTCCGTTCTTCCTGCGCGCAGCGCGTCGAGTCAGTAGCCAGTATGTAGTGGGCAGCGAGGTGTAGTCAGCGTAAGTTGCTACTGCGCTGCCCACTTACCACTGCCGGCTGCCACTGATTAATGTCTCCACTCGAAGTTCTACAAATAGTTGGCTACTCAATCGGAGCGGTCTTGCCCCTCTGGATGGGAGTTCAGCTCCTCTCCCGCCGGCGTCAGCTGAGCCCAATCGAGCGAGTGCTTTTTGTCCTCGCCTTGAGCATGTGCGGTTGGCACAGCAGCAACCTGCTCATTACCCTTCATGGTTTATTCGGTCTCGGGATCAGGGGCACCACCCTGCTGCGCGCCGCGGATACCGTTGCGGTCATTAGTATCACTTTCGCTTACTCCTTCCTGCTGCACGTCCACCTGCATCTGTGGGCCAACGCCTCAAACAGACCTCTGACGCGCTTTGACCGACTTCGTCTCTATTTTTCTTACAGTCCGGCGTTATTCCTACCCATTGCCATTTACAAGATCTGGACTGGCAACTATGCGCCGATGCTCCAACGAGTGTCGTTTTTCGTCCTGCCCATGGCAGTTTGGATCACCTACGTTTTAGGTTTCATCGCAGTCACCGAATTACTAATCGCGCGCAAGACGACCAACCTCAGCGAGCAGCGAATAATGCGAACTCTCGCTGCCTCGTTCATAACGGTTGGGGTAGTGATTCTGGCTGCGCTCGCGCTCGGGCTCGGTAAAGGAACCGAGTGGGGGCTTTATCTAAATACGGTGGCCAATCTGGGTTCGCTTCTTCCCTCTGCCTTGTTGGCCTACTACATCTATCGCTACCGCTATCTCGAGTTGATCATTGAAGAAAGCTTGATCGTAGCTTCGTTCGCCGCGGTTGTGCTCACAATCTACCTCTACGGCATCAGGACTATTGGAGACTGGCTGACTGCCAATTACGGCGTGCGTGCGGGCGTGGTGGAGGCGTTGCTGATTTTGGCTCTGGCGCTGGCGGCGGCTCCTCTACGCAGTTGGTTGGAAAAGCGGTTTCACAAGTTATTCGAGCGCGAAGCCGCGCTCTATCGCCAGATTGTTTCTCGAATAAGCGCCCATGCCGGCCAATACAAAGAACTGCCTGAATTGCTTGAGTTCGTTGAACGCGAAACAACAACCGCCCTTGGTCTCCGCCGCGTAAGAATTGTGCTCATTACTCAGTCAGCTGAATCGGAGAACGGAGCAATTGATGGGGACGTGGGAAAGAGCATTGCACCTCAAGAGCTCGACCCTGCGAGTGAACCGTGGATTGAGGAACTGTTAAGGTTGGCAGCTGGGAACGACTGGGCAGCCATAGAGGATTCTCAGCTGCTTGACGCGCAAGGTTATGCCATCGCCTATCCTCTCAGGCGAGATGAGCGGATTTCAGGAATGCTGCTCGTTGATTCCTCGCTGGTATTGTTAACGGACGACACGCGATCCATCTTGAAAATTCTTGCTGACCAAGTTGCGATCGCCATCGAAGACTGCCGCCTGGTCGAGGCCAACGTACGATTAGAGCGAACACTCGCCGAGCGCGAACGGCTGGCGACGCTGGGACAAATGGCGGCAACCGTGGCCCATGAAATAAAGAATCCACTTTCCGCCATCAAGTCGATCGCCCAGGTCATGGCTGAAGACGAGCAAGTGAACCGCGAGTATGCGCGCGACCTGAGTTTGATCGTGGGCGAGACCGATAGATTGGGCCAGAGCGTAACGCAGCTCTTGAGCTTTGCGCGACGCGAAGCTCCCGCGGAGTTGCCACTTCCTGCTGATCAGCTGGTCGAATCGGTTGTGCAATTGGTCACCTCCGTGGCTGAAAAGAACGAGATCCGCATCACCTCGCGGGTCAATACGGAGAGGGAACTCGGAGGCGCCGCTGTGTCAGCGGTGAGAGTGGCTCTCTCCAATCTTTTGCACAATGCGTTGCAGGCGATGCCGGCGGGCGGTGAGATCGTGATCACCCACAAAATTGAGCGCGACGCAATTGTGATCTTTGTCGAGGACAATGGTCCGGGAGTGTCTGAGGAGTTGCGGCAGCGGATCTGGGAGCCTTTCTTCACTACCCGGCAGCGAGGAACCGGTCTTGGTTTGGCCATTGTTCGAAAGCGCATGCAGGAAGCCGGTGGAACAGCGCGTCTGGTTGCCCAGGCCAATGGTAGTGGCGCAACCTTTGAGCTGCGAGTTCCGTTGGATGCCGCTTCTTAGTAAACCCCATCTGCCTGGTTAGCGTTTAGTGTTTCCGCGTTAAGCCTTCAATTCACCGATCCCGAAACTCGATCGGTGTGCGTTACACCATTGGAACTTTTCCTGGTTGGTCGCGTGTGAGACCCCAGTGTTGGCCCACCGCTAATTGCGCGCTATTCGAAGAACGGAAATTAACGTTTTCGGAAGCGCAATCTCTCCTCGTTCGAAAGCAACCACTGCTAAAGGAGATATATCAATGACCGTGTGCAGGACTCTGGCAACAATTCTTTTCTCCATCGTCGTTACACTTTCCGCCGGCGGACAACTCGCCCGTGGGCAAACCACTTCATCGTTATCTTCGCAGGATGCGAAGGGCAGTGACGAGATCAATCTCGACACACAACTCTATCTACTGGTGGCAACTAATCAGGAGGTTGACGCGACCAGGATTCCAGCGGCGCTGGACCAGGTGGTCAAACAACTACGTTCGTCGCTGCCTTTCAAGAATTACCAGCTCATGACTACGCTCGTGAATAGGGTGAAAAATGAAGGACGCCTTAGTTTGAAATGGATTGGCGGACCACTGCCGGCATCGGCGGCGGCTTCTGCAAACACACCAAGCTTCAACGAGTTTAGAGTCAATAATGTGAAGTTCATCACGGACAGCGGTGGCCGCCAACTCGTGAAAATGGACGGGTTTGCCTTTGGCTCTCGCATTCCAATTATTACCGGAACCGTCGCCTCGAATGGTCCGGCCGCGCCGATTATGAGCTACGAACCGACCGGACTGAACACAGACATCAGCATTCGCGAGGGCGAGCCCGTCGTGGTGGGGACCCTGAATGTTGGACCATCAGGTGATGCGATCATCCTGGTGATGTCGGCCAGGCGGGCGAATAGGTGAAACAAATGTCCGACAGTTAGTAGGTGGCAGTCTCTCGCCGGTCTCAATGAGCCGGCGGACTCAGGAGCAGACGACACTCGCAACCGGCAGTGAAACAAGGGTTTTCTGCCGACCGCAAGTTCCGTCTGCTTCTCTTCGTTTGTGGCACGCCATACGCTAGCGGATTACCGTGGTAGGTCCTAAACTAACCGGAAGGTGAAACAAGAAAAGTTGCGACTGTTAATAATTGACGATGAAGAGGCCGCGCGCTACGGCATGCGAAGGGCCCTGACTACGTTTGGTTATCAAGTTTCCGAAGCTGGATCGGCGGAAGAAGCCAGGGCCCTGCTAAAACAGTTGCAACCCGATCTCATGCTGTTGGATGTTAACCTTCCGGGAATGAGCGGGTTGGAGTTTCTGCGCGAACTAAAGACCGCCGGCGCTGATGGGCCGCTGGTTATTATTATCACTGCGCATGGCTCGGAGCGGATGGCCGTGGAAGCGGTTAAGTCCGGCGCCTACGACTATCTTTCCAAACCCTTCGAGCTGGATGATCTGCGGCTGGTGATCAAAAACGCCGCGGAAACTGTGCAGCTGCGACGCGAGAATCTATCGCTGCGGCGTCGCATCGAGGTAGAACGGTCGCAGCGAGGCGCGTTCATAGGTAACTCCGCAGAAATGCAGCGGGTTCGAGGCATGATTGAAAAGGTGGCAGAGACTGACGCCACTGTCCTCGTCAGAGGCGAATCCGGCACGGGAAAAGAATTGGTTGCGCGCGAACTCCACGAACGAAACAGCGTGCGCAGCACCGGGGCCTTTGTGGCCGTTAACTGTGCAGCGCTTCCTTCGGAGTTGATCGAGTCTGAATTGTTCGGTCACGAGAAAGGCGCGTTTACCGGAGCCGCTGCGCGACGCCTGGGCAAGTTTGAGCAGGCAAATGGCGGCACTTTGTTTCTGGATGAAATCGGAGACATGAGCACAAACGTGCAGGCCAAACTCTTGCGGGCGCTGGAAGAGCGAAAGATTGAACGCCTGGGCTCAAATGAATCGATACCTGTGGATGTTCGCATCGTAAGCGCCACGCATCGTCCACTTGAACAGGAAATCGCGGCCGGTAACTTCCGCGCCGATCTGTTTTACCGGTTGAGAGTAGTGACCATTGATATTCCGCCGTTACGCGAGCGCCGGGAAGATATTCCGTTGCTGGCTGAGAACTTTACGCGCGCGGCAGCTGAACGCTACGGGTTGCCGTTACGACAGGTTGGGCAGGCTGCCCTGCGCCGTTTAGTTGATTACGACTGGCCGGGCAATGTGCGTGAGTTGAAGAATACGATGGAACGTGCAGCGATCATGGCCGAGGGTGAAGAGTTGCGGGTACAGGATCTACCCGATGAGATCACGCCGGGAGCGGAAAAACTCAAGCCGGCCGAAGCAGATTCAAAGGACGGCTTAAACGTGCCCTTCACGGCTGAGTTTCGTGAAGACAGAAAAGAGTTTGAGCGGCGCTACATCTCGCGCTGCTTAGAACATACCGGTGGGAATGTTACGAGGGCTGCTGAGATTTTAGGAATGCACCGGCAATCGTTGCAACATAAACTTCGACAGCTTGGGCTCGGCCGCCGTTACGTTGCGGTTGGGGCAGACGCGGTTGATACTCCTGACGATTGAGCCCACCAGACCGGCGTTACGTGAACCGCGCATTGTCCACCTTTAACCGCTCGAGAGCATCGCCTCGTTCTTCCTGATCCCCACTTCCTCCTAATTCGCGGTGACGACAGGTGCGTGCCCGCTCATTGTTATCAGGCCCCTCTGATAGACTAAACGGGAAAGTCTTCCACTCCAGCCACAAAGGTAACACCATGAAAGCACGCATCGACGCCATCATTCAGCGCGAACAGGCCGAATATCTTGAACGTCTACTCCCCCAAACGGATCCACTGCTGCAAGAGATGGAACAATATGCCGCCGATCACCGCGTACCCATTGCGGATCGCGAGGTCGCGTTGTTTCTTGAAATTACGGCCCGCGCTATTAAGGCGCGTCGCATTCTCGAAGTCGGCATGGCCATCGGGTATTCAGTAATTCATCTGGCTCGCGGAATGGATGAAGGCGGGCGCGTGTTGTCAATCGAGCCGGATGAAGAAATGATCAAGGCGTCGCAGCGGTTTATTGAACGAGCCGGCTTGAGTTCTAAAGTCCGGATTGAGCGTGGAAAAGGACTTGAGGTAATCCCCCGGCTTCGTGAGACCTTTGATCTCGTTTTCATCGATGCACTCAAGGAAGAATATTTTGGGTATCTCGAACTCGCATTGCCACGCTTGCGTACCGGGGGTGTGATTATTGTTGACAACCTGCTTTGGGGTGGGCAGGTTGCGGGGGAAATTCGCTCACCAGATCAGGAGAGTTCGACTACTGCGCTTCGGGAATTCAACCAAAAATTTGTGGCCCACCCGAAGTTGCGAGCTGAAGTGTTGCCGGTGGGCGACGGATTGGGTTATGCCGTCAAGCTTGGATAAGTTCTTGACCACTTCTTTAGGCTGACGAAAAGGACTAAACACTGCAGAACCGAGTTTACCGAGATGATTCAGGATGATCTGGAGTCAATAAGCAAAGCTGGCGAGATCATCGGGCGCGGCGGTGTCATCGCTTTTCGCACAGACACGTTTTATGGGTTGGGCGCCGACCCGTTTTGCGTCTTCGCTGTGCGAAGAATTCGCGAGTTGAAGGGCCGAGAAGACGGCAGCCCAATCCTCTTGCTGATCTCCGATCTTAATGAGGCAGATCGCTTCATAGCTCACCAGTCTAAAAATTTTCAAAGGGCAGCTGAGCATTTCTGGCCGGGCCCGATAACCCTGATTGGACAGGCGCGCCCGGAATTGTCTACCGAGCTAACCTCCGGAACCGGAACCATCGGCGTGCGTTTGCCGGACGATGAGAGGGTGCGGGCCATCGTGCGAAAGGGCGGAGGAGCGCTAACAGCAACCAGCGCCAATATTTCAGGGAAGCCTCCCGCCCGCACGGCGGATGAGGTGCGAAACTATTTTCGAAACGGACTCGATTTGGTTATTGATGACGGTGAGGTGACAGCGACGGAGGCATCAACCGTTTTGGATCTCGGCGGCGAACGAGCGCGAATTGTGCGCGAGGGCGCAGTGACGCGCGAAGAGCTAGCGAGCACCGTGGTGTTCTAAAGGCCGGCTGGACACCTGTCCTACTGATCGACTGTCAGCTTCCTCACAAATCCCCAATCGCCACTGGCGTCCACCTTAATATTTCCCACGCCCTTGCGCGCAATCACGACATTTGCCTGGTACCAGAGCGGCAATACCGGCAGTTCCCGACTGACGATTTCCTGAATCTGCGTGTAAAGCTGCTTCGCCCTTTCGCGATCAAAAGTATTGACTGCCTCGTCAAGCAGGAGATCCAGTTCCTTATTGCTATAGCGACTGCGATTCCGGGAGGCGCGGGTCTCGGTGGGAATCTCAGAAGTAGCAAAGAGGTCTTTGAAGAAAATCGGATCTTGATTGCCCCCTACCCACTGGCCGTAGAAAATCTGGAAGTTGCCCCGGCGCACTTCGGCGAACAGAGTATTAAGTTCGGCAGTCTCAATTGCCATCGGTACCCCAACGTTCTTCAGGTAGTTTTGGATTACGCCGGCGTAAGCCTTGCCGGAAGCGTTGCTGCCGGAAACTTTGTATACGAGCGGTTTGGTAAATCGCATCTGTGGCCCATCGCCGTCCGGATCTCTTAGTCCTGCTTCGTCCAAAAGCTGTTTGGCCTTCGTGGGATCGAAAGCATAGGTTTGGCCGGGACTGTAAGCCCACGACTCCTCAGGTAAAACGGAATGCGCAATTTGGCCGAGACCCAACAAGAGATCGCGGATCATGCTTTCGCGATCGATGGCGTGGGCCAGAGCTTGTCGCACCCGAGGATCGGTGAGGGGCGCCTGCGTGCAGTTAAGGGTAAGCACGTAAACGTTTGACCCGGTGAATTGCATCACTTGTAAATTTGGATCCTCCTTAAGGAGTTTGACCGCGTCGGGTGAAAGACTGGTCGGCAAAGGTGAGATGTCTACCCGCCCCGAACGCAGTTCAGCTTGCAGCGCATTCGTGTCCGCAATCACTCTCACTCGCAATAGCGGAATATTCGGAGTGCCTTCCCAATATTCCGTGTTGGCCTGGAGGTCCAACACCTGTTGGGAACTGTCGTAACTCACAAACTTGAAAGGACCAGAACCAAGCGGGCGATCCTTCTGAGTCGGATAACTGTCTTTCGGAATGATGGCTACCGGAACCAGGTTACTGAGCAAGCCGGTCCATGGCTTAACGAGCGTTATTACAACCGTCTTTGCATCAGGCGCTTCGACGCTTTGGATGAAACTGCGCCGGTTCGGCCCTGAGCCTTCGTAGAAGCTCGCAGATTTGGCAAACGAGCTCGAGAAAACCAGATCCAGCGTATATTTTGCATCTGCTGAAGTCAGGGCTCGCCCGTCATGAAACTTCACCCCATCGTGCAAAGTGAAGGTAAAGATTCGGCCGTCTTCCGACTGTTGAACGATTGCAGCCAGCTCGCCGACGTAGTCAAACGTTTCATTCTTTCTCACTAGCGAATTGAACATTAAGGTGCGCACCCGCTCGCTGGCTGCGTCCACCGAAGGCGAACCGATTGGATCGATCGTGAGGATATTGTCGCCAAGGGCGATCACAAAAGAAGAGTTACGCTTGCGGCATCCGGCCGGCAGCAGCGCCAGAACCAACAAAACTCCCAGCAGCCACGAAAATTTCCTAAAGCGCATTCGATTGATCTCCGTACTTGTAATTGAGCTTTTCATTAAGCTGGGTTGTTTCGTCAGCCAGTCGCTTAAACCTATCCGGGTCAAAATCAGTTGGCGGCTTTACTATTGCGCGGGTCGCAGCAATGCGCCGTAGGGTTCCACGCATGCGATCTTTCGGCAGCTTGCCGGCCTGCGCTGCTTCGAGCATTGCTCGATACCCGCGGCGAATGATGTCAGGACGCGCACAAATCAGGAACATGTCTTCACCGGCGAGGAATGCGCGCACCACCGCAGACTCGATTTCGCAGTGTTTCGCAATTGCGCCCATTTCCAAATCGTCTGTTACCACCAGATGTTGATACCCAAGTTCGTGCCGAAGAAGATTGGTCACTATGTTGCGGCTCAACGATGCGGGTTCCAGCAGTCCGCCGGTCACGCCCTTCTCGATATCGATATTAGGGAACCCGCCGTGGCTGACCATTACACAACGCACTCGATCATCTTTTCGTTGGAAGAGTTCGATATATGGCGCGAGGTCCTGGGCGATTAGCGCGTCGTGAGACAAGCTGACCATAGGCATCTCTTCGTGCGAATCAACTTCGCCGGCGCCAATTCCGGGAAAATGCTTGAGGCATCCAACAATCCCGGTTTCCTGTAAGCCACGCAAATACACTGTTGTATAGCCCAGCACCTCTCCCGGAGAACGACCAAAGGAGCGCGAATAGAGTCCGTTGGAGAGCAAATCGCGCTCGTCCGTCATGATGGACATTACGGGCGCGAAGTTCATGTTGAAGCCGAGCATTCGCAGGGTTTCGCCGCTGATCCGGCCGAGAGCACGCGCGCCGGCCAGGTCGCCATGTTGACGAATAGTCCGCGCTGATGGCATCGGGGTGAATATTTTGCGGAGACGATCTACGAGTCCACCTTCCTGGTCTACTCCAATCAGCGGACTGATAGGCAACATTTTCCGGACATCGTCAGTCAACGCTCGCAGCTGCTGCGGGCTTTCGACGTTGCGACCGAAAATAATGATCCCGCCGGGCTGAATTTCCTCAATGAGCGCGCGTGCGTCGGCATCGAGTTCTGGACCGGAAAGACCGATATAGAAAAGTTGTCCTATTTGTTGTTCGAGAGTTAGCGACTGAAGAGCTTCCGAAGGCATTTGTTAGGTTAAACCAGCGGACAGCCGCCGTTGTTAAGATGATTCCCCTGGAAATAAGAAAGCGGCTTAACTATAAGACAGATTTCGAGCAGCGGCCACTCAAAAGCCCCGTGCTGAGTGCGTCAGATCGAAACGATGCCGCGGTTATCCCTCCCCCCGAGGCTGCGCCTGGACGCAGGGGTCAGTTCAAACATCGGAGCCAAGGGTACTGGTGCAGTTTGATTCGATCAGACGCATTTCTTTGCGGAACTTTGTGTCTAGCTTTGCGACCTTTGCGGTTTCTGCTTGTCCTTAGACCTTTACCGCGAAGTACGCAAAGGTTTTCGCAAAGAGCGCAAAGCAAACTGAACCAGTACCTAGCCAAGCGATAACTTTCACATGCCGGAGTATTGATGTTATCCTCAGGGCGTCCAGCAAAACGAAATTATCCGATAGGACCCTGAAAACCCAATGGCCCAGCAGAATTCATTCGATATCGTCTCAGAAGTTGACCGAGCGGAAATGACAAACGCAATCAACCAGACGATCAAGGAAGTCAGGCAAAGATTTGATTTTAAGGGCAGCGCTGCCACCGTAGCGATGGAAGCTGAGGAATTGGTTTTGACAGCGGAAGACGAAACGCGACTGCGAAACATGAATGACATTTTTCAGCAGAAGCTCGTGCGTCGCGGCGTCCCTTTGAAAGCTCTTAATTATGGCGAAGTAGATCCGGCCGCCGGCGGCACGGTGAGGCAGCGAGTTCAGATTCAACAGGGCATTCCCCAGGATAAGGCCAAGGAAGTTGTAAAGTTTATCAAAGACTCGAAAGCCAAGGTTCAGGCTTCAATTCAGGGAGACGTCGTCAGAGTTTCGGGTAAGGACCGCGATACGCTTCAGGATATTATTGCCCGGCTCAAGGGCAAGGATTTCGGTATTCACATGCAGTTTTCCAACTACCGCACCAATTAGCATGCAAGCAGCGGAACAAGGCGCCCTCCTGGAAGATACAAAAGTTGCGGCTATGCGCATCTTTGGACTGATCTCGTCAGAGTTAAAACTTGTCGAAGAGGAGTTTGGCCGGCAGGCGCGATCCAACGTTCAGGTGATCGAATATCTTGGCGACTATCTGCGCGCCTCCGGGGGCAAACGCGTGCGCCCGGCCCTAACTATTCTTTCGAATTACGCGGTGGGCGGCGACGGCTCGAAATACAACTCGATCCGCATGGCCACGGTAATGGAGTTTCTGCACACCGCTACTCTGGTCCACGACGACATCATTGACAGCGCGGACACGCGCCGTAGCCGGCCCACAGTCAACGCCCTCTTCGGAAATAAGACTGCGGTATTGATGGGCGATTGGCTTTACATGTCTGCATTCGAAACGAGTCTGGCGGAACGATCGCTCTCGATTCTCGATATCCTCACCCGTGTCACTCGAATGATGACCGAGGGCGAGTTGTTGCAGTTAACGACTTTGGGAAGCACCGAGATTTACGAAGATCAGTATCTGGATATTATCGAACGCAAAACGGCCTATCTCTTTAGCGCCTGCTGCGAAGTCGGCGCCATCCTGGGGGGCGCAAGTGAAACTCAGCAAAAGGCTCTGGCGGACTACGGCATGAATCTGGGCACTGCGTTCCAGCTCACCGATGATTTGCTTGACTTTACTTCTTCAGACGAAACGCTGGGAAAGGGCGCGGGCGTAGATCTTCTGGGAGGGAAAGTGACGCTGCCCTTGATCTACCTGATGGAGAAAGAACCCGCAGCGCGAGAAATGGTGCAGAGAGTGATCGCCGACGAAAGTTACCAGAATGTAACTCGTAGCACGCTCCTCGAGGGCGTCGAGCGTTCAGGCGCGCTTGACCGGGCTCGGGCGAAGGCAGATGACTACGCTGCGGGAGCTCGAGCGTCGCTGGATAGCCTGCTTGTGTCAGAACACTGTGAATCTCTGCGTTCGATTCCCACCTACGTCATCGACCGCGATCGATAATGCAATACACTAATCATAAGGCTGGGGTAAACGCTCGTTAGCGCACCCCGCTACGCACCGTCCAATCCCCGCTATTTGCCAAGGGCATTGTGCAAAACCCCAAATCCCTTTAAGATTCCCCACGATGATGGACCGCCCCAGCGACAACCTGCTCTCGCGCCTCGAGCAAAGCCTGCGACAATCTCGCGCAGCTCGTATGCACCTGGGCGCCCGCCTGCGAGAACTCGAAGCAGAAGCCGATGCAGTCAGGGCTGAGCTGTCGGAGATGGACACGCTCGCCACTCAAACTGAGGCCGCCATTTACCGCATGCTTTCCTCCGTTTTAAACTCCAGCAATCTTTCAGTCAGCGGTCTGTCGGCTGGTCTGCCATCGGATGCGGAACTGGAAGCGGCCATGCGCCAGGCGTCGCCGCAGTCGCCCAGACAGTTTTCGACTGAAGACCGACGGCAGGAGATTCCGGCAATTCGCTCAAATGTCGAGGCCGTAAGCGATCGCTTCATGGATCGAACCATCCCGCAGGCAGTGACGATGTTGCTGCGCGAAGAGGGTGGGGCGCTGCACGTCAATGAAATTTACAATCGTTTGCTCGAAGGGGGCTTTAGGTTCACCGGACAGAACCCAACGATCAGCGTGGCCGTCTCACTCAATCGCAACTCACGTTTTCGCAAGACCGCTCCTGGAACGTTTGACCTCATGATCCGCGACGCATCGAAGGCGTCTTAAGATGTTCCGCCGGCATCTTTTGAATCAACCTTCCAGTCTCATGTTCATCGTTTGACTCTACTATTTGACCTCGACGCTAGCGTGCGTTCGCAAATCAAATGACCAGGCAAAATGCTCCTGGTTTTCGCCAGGGCTTTTTAACGCTTACAATGACTGCCCATGCGCGCAATGATTCTGTCCGCCGGTTACGGCACTCGTCTGTGGCCGCTCACCGAAGATCGCACCAAGCCGGCCATTCCTATTTTGGGTAAGCCACTCGTAGGCTACGTAGCCGAGTACCTGGCCCGGTACGACTGTCGTGAAATAACCGTAAACCTTCACCACCGGCCCGAGTCAGTGCGCGAGGCACTGGGAGACGGCAGTACGTTTGGAGTTAACTTAAATTACGTTGAAGAGCCGGAGATTCTGGGCACCAGCGGGGCGATCGATAACGCCCGCCACCTGCTCGACGAAGACACTTTTGTCGTGGTCAATGGAAAGATCATCACTAATATCGATTTGGGAGCCGCTCTGCAAACACATCGAGAGCGAAGAGCTCTGGCCACACTCGTGCTCATGCCAAACCTCGCTCGCGAGCGCTTCACCGTCGTCAACACTGCTGATGGAGTGCTCACGGGCTTTGGATCTATGCCGAGCCGGGAAGCGGGCGACGAAAATGCGGAAGCGCCGTTGATGTTTACCGGAATTCAAATACTTGAGCCGGAAATATTCGAGTACATTCCGCGTGGGGTGTTCTCGCACACGACCACCGATGTTTACCCTCAGGCGATAGCTGATGGAAAATGCATCGCCGTTCATGTGGCAAACGGAAATGATGAACGCTGGCGCGAGCTTTCGACGCTCCAGCGCTATCTCGATATCAGCATCGAGCTATTAAACGAAAGAAACTTAACGGCCGATTATGGCTTCGGATGCAAAGTTTCCCCGGAAGCTCTGGTCACTCAGTCAATACTTTGGGACAACGTGACAGTGGAAAATGGCGCCCGTGTCACGCGAGCTATTCTTGCCGACGGGGTGAAGATTTCTGCGGGTGCAGCGGTCGAAAATGCCGTGGTTGTCCGAGCCTCACTAGTAGCCGGAAAGACGCCGCCCTTGAAGGCTTTGAAGGGAGTGATCAGAGGCGATAATTTTGTCGTGCCTCTGACGGAGTGATACAATTCGGGCTCGCGATAAAGTCAATTAGGCGTTTTCGCCCACGCATCACGCCCAGAGGATCGGCCGCACGCTTCAGCCGCTGATGAGTTCAACAAAACAGGTGATGACTACGAGCTTTTTTGAACTCCCCGCAACGGAGCGGCTCCACAAGTTTCTCGAAAGCCTGGATTACAAAAGCAACCCGATAGTTCCGCTCACGCCGGACGCCTCAACGCGCAACTACTTCCGTATTCCGTGGAAAGAAAGCAGGTCTGGTAGCGCAATTGCCGCAGTCTACGCTGAGCCTTTCGATGCGGATTTTCACCCCTATCTGGATGTCACTCGACTGTTTCTGGAAAACGGGATTCCTGTACCCGAAATTTACCGCGTCGATGGATCAACCGGAGTGATCGTTCAGGAGGATTTGGGTGACCAGCAATTGTTTCGGGTCTATGAAGCCGCACCGGATGACGAATGCGAGCAATATAAGGAACGCGCGGTCAGTCTAATTGCGCAAATTCAAAAGGCGACTCAGCCCGCGTACGATCGCCAGTCGATTGCCAGCCGGCTCGCGTTTGACGAACCAAAGCTTTCCTGGGAGCTGGACTTTTTTATCGAACATTTTTTCGGCAGCTTGCGAAAGGAAACTCTGCGCCACGCAGAGGCAGCGGAACTCAAGGCCGAACTCAACGATGTCGCCGCCGAACTGGCCGCGCGTCCCCGAGTCCTTTGTCACCGCGACTTTCACGCAGCAAATCTAATGGTGGACCGCGACAAACGTCTTCGAGTCGTGGACCACCAGGATGCGCGGATGGGACCAGTAACCTACGACCTGGTTTCATTTCTTTTAGATCGCCGGCCCGAACCGCCTTCGCTGGCCGAGTTGCGGGCCTACCGCCTGCATCTGTTGGAAGAGCGCCGCCTGTTGGGAATGGAGGCGCTCGATCCTGATGAGATTGCGACCGAGTTTCGCCTGATGACAATCCAAAGGGGATTAAAAGCGATCGGGACCTTTTCGTGTCAGACTGCCGTTTACGGAAGGGGAGAGGCGTATGAGCGGTTTATTCACCCGACCTTGCTGATTGTGTTGCAGGCGGCAGATTGGCTCGATAGATTTCCGGTATTGCGGCGCGTCCTTAGAGAACGATCGAGCGCGGCGAATTGAAGGTAGCGCCAGCGGGTGGTTTGCCTTAATCGTTAGTGGAGATTCACAGATGGGAAACACTGCGAACGATGGTTTGCGGTTACACGGAATAATAAATGGCTACTGAAACAACATCATTGGACACAGCCACTGCTCCCTGCGTGGTGATTAGCCGGCTGGTCGACTACGTCGGGCAGGAAGTTACGATCAAAGGTTGGCTTTACAACCTGCGGTCGAGCGGAAAAATTCTATTTCCTCAGTTGCGTGACGGAACCGGCGTGGTGCAATGCGTAGCCCTGAAGAATGCGATTGAACCTGAAGTCTGGGAAGCGCTCAAGGGTCTGGGTCAGGAGTCGGCGCTCGCTATCACCGGCACCGTGCGGGCTGACGAGCGTGCTCCCGGCGGCTATGAGATTGATCTGCGCACGGCCCAGACGTTTGATGCAGTCAGCGACTACCCGATCACGCCGAAAGAACACGGCACCGAGTTTTTGATGGACCATCGCCATCTGTGGCTAAGATCGCGCCGCCAGCACGCGATCCTTAAGGTCAGGCATACTGTCGTTAAAGCGGTGCGTGATTTTCTCGACAATGATGGTTTCACACTCGCCGATTCGCCGATCTTCACGCCCGCCGCCTGCGAAGGAACCTCCACACTTTTTGAGGTGGACTACTTCGACGGGGAAAAAGCGTATCTAACGCAATCGGGCCAACTTTATAACGAAGCAACGGCAGCTGCGTTTGGTAAGGCTTACTGCTTTGGTCCCACCTTTCGCGCAGAGAAATCAAAGACCCGGCGCCATCTGACGGAGTTTTGGATGGTCGAGCCGGAGATGGCTTATGCGGGCCTCGATGACGTAATGGAGCTGTCCGAGCGCATGCTTTCTTACATAGCTGGGCGCGTCCTCGAAAGCAGGGCTGAAGAGTTAAAAGTTCTGGAGCGTGACGTGACAAAGCTAGAAGGGATCGTCCCGCCGTTTCCACGCATGCATTACGACGATGCAGTCAAGCTTCTGCATCAAGGACACGAGGAAGGAGCGCTGGAAACCCGGTTCGAATGGGGTGGTGATTTCGGCGCACCGGACGAAACTTATCTCTCCGGAAACTATGACAAGCCGCTTATGGTCCATCATTATCCGGCTGAGGTTAAGGCGTTCTACATGGCGCGTGATCGTGAGCGAAATGAGTTGGCGCTCGGAGTCGATGTGCTGGCCCCAGAGGGTTACGGCGAAGTAATTGGTGGCGGCGAACGCGCCACGTCGCTTGAGTTTCTCGAAGAACAAATCGCGTTGCATAAATTGCCCAAGGAAGCCTTTGAGTGGTATCTGGATCTACGCCGCTATGGCAGTGTCCCCCACGCTGGTTTCGGCATGGGGATCGAGCGCTGCACCGCCTGGATGTGCGGCATTGAGCACGTCCGCGAAACTATTCCATTCCCGCGCTTGATGAACCGTTTGCGTCCGTAAGCGCTATCCGATCTGAAGACACGACTTAATTAGTTGATGAGAAAAGAAATTCCTTTAGATTGAATCGACAGAACGCTTGCGCGTTGAGTTTAACGATTGGGCCAGGGCCGGTCGCGGCCCCAGCATGGAAAAAGGCCATCGTCCGGTCGGTGAACAGGCGATTGAGTTAATGAGAATCGACGCTGCTGCCAGAGTAATCGATGTTGGCTGCGGATCCGGTTGGGCCGCCCGGCTAATGGCGGAAAAAGCTCAGGAAGGCCGGGTGGTAGGAATCGATGTTTCCGACGAAATGATCCGCGTGGCTCGCGAGAGCTCCGCGGAGATTTCCAATGTCGAGTTTCAGGTCGCCAGCGCCGAAGAGCTTCCATTTGAACCCGGCGAATTCACCCACGCATTTTCGATGGAGTCGCTTTACTACTATGCTGATATCCCCGCCGCTCTGAAAGAAATCAGGCGCGTGCTGCAAACTGGTGGACGGTTTGTCACGGTGGTGGATCTCTACCGTGAGAATGAGCCTACACATCAGTGGGTTGCGCAACTAAAGGTGCCGGTGCAGCTGTTGAGTGAGCGGAATATTGTTCGCTGTTTGCGAGCGCCGGCTTCAGCGAGGTGGCGTCGCAGCGGCTATACGACCCGAGACCAATCGCTGAAGATTATCAGGGCGGATCCTTTAATAGTCGCGAGGACTACATTCACTACCGAAAGGCCGGCTCGCTGATGATTACCGGTGAGGTTGGGCATGAGCGAAATGACGCGGTTCAGCTACCTAGCGCAGGTGAAAAGATCGTAACGATCTTCGGCGGCGCTAAATGCTGTGAAGCCGACGTTGAATATGTGCAGGCACGACGCGTCGGAGCAGTTACTTGGCAGAGGCTGGGTTCACGATTTGCACCGGTGGCTATCTGGGTGTGATGGAGGCGGCCAGTCGCGGCGCCCACGAACGCGGAGGCCGGGTGCTGGGCATCGTGATGAATCAGTTCAAAGCCGAGCCCAATCGTTACCTCACCGACAAAGTGGCGACGCCGCATTTTTACGAACGACTGCAACGACTGATTACCAGATCCGTAGGCTTCATCGCGATTCGCGGCGGCATGGGTACAGTGACGGAGTTGTCGCTCGTTTGGAATAAGATGCAAACGCGAGTTATTGGTCCACGGCCGCTGGTTTTGCTGGGCGATTGCTGGCCACCGATCGTGACGCGTGGAAGAAAGTATCTGGCCGTCAGTGATGATGACGTATCAGCGCTGGATTTTGCGCGACGCCGGAAGAGGCCGTTGCGATTATCTCGAGAAAATCTTCGGAGGTAAGTTTATGAACTGTCCAAAATGCGGTGCGGGATTGCTTCAGGGTGCGGTCTTTTGCGGATCGTGCGGTCATCAAGCTCGAAGCCGCTCAAGCCCACCGCCGAGGCTGCACCTGCCCCCGCGGCGCCGCCGCCTCAGGCGTCGGGTGCTCCCGGCCACGGCATTCATATCGATGAAGATTCGCGTGGCCAGGGCGTGGCTATCGTTATGAGGTCTTGCATCAACCGGCCTTTTCGCTCGCAGTGATTCAGCTCCAGGCGGAACAGTCGATTCAGGCCGAGGCCGGAGCGATGGTCTCGATGTCCGCCAATATGGAACTTCAATCGCAGATGAAGGGCGGTGTGTTCGGCGCTATCAAGCGCGCGCGGGGGCGAGTCGGCATTTGTTTCGACTTTTACGGCGCGCGGCGGACCGGGCGAAGTCACTTTCGCTCCGGGCGCACCGGGCGACATCGCGGCGATCGAGCTTAGCAATCAATCGTTCTATGTTCAATCGAGTTCATATCTGGCTGGCGATGCAAGTTTGACTGTGGACACCAAATGGGGCGGCGCAAAATCGTTCTTTGGTGGTGAAGGCTTGTTTGTAATGCTGGTGCAGGGTCGCGGTCTTCTGCTGGTTTCATCTTTTGGCGCGATTCATCGCAAGACTTCAGACCCGGCGAGCGTTACGTGGTTGATACTGGTCACCTGGTGGCGTGGGAAGGAACGACGCAATACACACTTGCGTAAGGCCGCGTCGGGTTTCTTTCGCAGCATGATGAGCGGCGAAGGCATCGTGGCCGAGTTTACCGGACCGGGCGAGTTATTGATTCAGACACGCAATCTGGCAGCGCTGGCAGGATTGTTGAAGACCCTTCTTCCCGGCCCAGGGTGGAGGCGGCGGGTTTAAGCTCAACCTTGGCGGCTAAGAGAATTTAGTTAACATGACCACAGCGGTGCCGGACACAAACTTGAGCACTTCAGCGCCGGATCTAAAGGCCGCCGGCCCGTGGCGATCCTTGGTGTGCCGCTGGCTTACGGCGCGAGCACGGCAGGAGTTGATATGGGACCCGCGGCGCTCCGGGTCGCACGTCTCAATCAACGAATTACGCAACTTGGTTATCAGGTGCGCGAACTGGGCGATTTGCGGCTTGAACGATCGCAAGCATTACCTGACCCGGGGGACAAACTCAAGTATCTCAATGAGATCGCCGCAGCATGTGAAGAACTTGCGCGAAGAGTTGAAGAAATTTTGCAGGCGGGTGAGTTGCCGCTGGTTCTTGGTGGCGATCACTCAATTGCTATTGGTTCCATCGCCGGGTTCTCATCCTTTTGCCGGCAACGTGATGAAACGCCAGGGTTAATTTGGTTTGACGCCCACGCTGACATGAATACTCCCGAGACCACTCCTTCTGGAAATATTCATGGCATGCCGTTGGCTGTCCTCCTTGGCTACGGCGATTCGGCATTGCAGGGCGTGGCTGGTTTTACTCCCAAGCTTGACCCGCGCTTTTGCGTTCACGTTGGAGCGCGAGATATTGATCCAACCGAGCGCGAACTGGTTCGTAAGTTGGGAATTAGATTTATGACGATGCGTGAGATTGACGAGCGGGGAATGAGCGCCTGTATGAACGAGGCAATTGATATCGCTTCGCGCGCTAGTGGAGGCTACGCAGTCACATTTGATGTTGACGCGCTCGACCCCGGCGACGCTCCCGGTTCCGGCACCCTGGTAAGAGGCGGGTTAACCTACCGAGAGGCACATCTCGGGATGGAAAAAATCGCCGAAGCGGGTGGCATGCGTTCACTCGAGGTCGTTGAGATCAACACGGCGTTGGATATTAACAACAAGACCGCTGAACTCGGGGTTGAGTTAATCCTTTCGGGACTTGGCAAGACGATTCTTTAGTTAATCGGAGTAACTACTTGGCGAAAAAGCTCCGCGTCGGAGTCATTTTTGGCGGACGATCCGGCGAACACGAAGTTTCGGTGCGATCCGCTGGGTCACTGATTGAAGCTATCGATCGCAAGAAGTACGAGATTCTGCCGATAGCGATCTCCCCGGAAGGGAAGTGGCTCTCACCCCCTGAGGCCGTGCGGCTCCTGCCGGAGACAGCCCAGCGAAACTTTCCCCCCACCACGTTTTCTGAACCTTCGAGCCAGATAGCAATTCTGGGTGATCCATCGCACACCGGACTCATGTCACTGCGTCCGGCCGCAGGAGCGCCGGCATCCCGGCCGCTCGACCTCGTTTTCCCGGTCCTGCACGGACCATTCGGAGAAGACGGCACGGTTCAAGGTTTACTTGAGATGGCTGGAATTCCGTATGTCGGCTGCGGAGTACTCGCATCTTCATGCGGCATGGACAAAGTTGCGATGAAGCATCTGTTTCAGGTAGCGGGGCTGCCGATGTGTCGACATGTGTGGTTTCTGCGTTCCAAGTGGCAGCGCGATCCTTCAGGTGTTACTCGAACTGTAAAACGTGAGATAGGATTTCCGTGTTTCGTTAAGCCCGCAAATCTTGGTTCTTCGGTTGGCGTCTCACGAGCTGACGATAAAACCACCTTTGCGCGAGCGGTTGATCTGGCGGCTCAATACGATCGCAAAATCATTGTCGAGGAATCGGTGGATGCCAGGGAGATAGAATGCGCAGTTTTAGGTAACGATGAGCCGATAGCCAGCCTTCCGGGCGAATATGTTGTTCACGACAACTCGGCGGGCTTCCTTGATTACACCGAGAAATACACCACGACCGGACATGTGGAGTTTGTGGTTCCGGCGCCTTTATCGCGGAGCATGAGCGCGAAGATTCAGCGCATGGCCATCCAGGCTTTTCAATCAGTTGATGGCGCAGGGCTTGCGCGGGTTGATTTTTTTCTGAGGCGGGATACGAAAGAATTGATCATCAATGAGTTGAATACCATGCCGGGGCTGACTGAGGTTTCAGGATATCCGAAGATGTGGGCCGCATCGGGACTGAGTTATCCAAAGATGATCGACCGTTTGATTGAACTCGCCCTCGAGAGGCATCAGGAAAAAGCTGTGAACAAGACGACGAGAAACTGAGGGCGTCAGGAGTTCAACCCATAGTCAACTGGGTTGGTGTTCTATGCTTCATCCCTTCGGAGCGCGGTAAGCCTTACGAGTTCTCACTACCAAATCTTTACGTGTGATCTTTACGTCCAGCTTGCGCCACTTGCCGTCACGGGCTCGATTGAGAGGGCGGAATGCCACCGTATACTGGTGGCCTAACTCTTCAGCGATGTTAGCGAAGGCGTCGCGAAGGGCTGGTCCACCCGGCGTTTCAACAAATCGTCCACCGCTTTTCTCGGTAAAATTCCTCAGCATCATCGCGCTTTGCCGGTTGACTGCGGTCCCGCGCCCATCAATCGCAGACATATCCACTGCATAGATGCTGGCGCCGATCGCCAGTGCGCTCTCGACCGCTTTGTCCGCCGAGCCACGGCTCTGCGTGTCCAGGCCGTCGGAGAGGACAATTATTGCCTTGCGTTTTTCCGGCCGATCAGCAAGCGCTCTCGACGCCTCGATAATCGCGTCGTGAAGGGAAGTCATCCCTCGCGCGCGCAGGCCAAAGGCCATCGGAGCCAGATCGCGTCCGCCGGAAAATTCCTGGACCCGCTCGACCTTCGAGTCAAACTTATAGACTGCCGCCACGTCCTCTGGTCGCAGGTTATCGAGAAAGCGAATCGCTGCCGAGCGAGCGAGCGAGAGACGAATCTCCATGCTCCCGGAGGTGTCCAGCAGAACCACCGAGGCGAAAGGGGATTCGTGAGTGTTGAAACTAGCGATGTCGGTAAGCGCTACTTCGCGTCCGTCCTCAAGAATCTTGAAATCAGAAAGTTTAAGTCCCGGAACATACTGACCTGCAGGGTTGGTCACGGTGATGTTCAGCACCACCTGCTCCGTGCTGACTCGAATAACCTCGTCATCCTGCGCAAACGATGGCGATACGACCAAAAGGATGGCGGCGAGAGATGTTGACAGGAGACTCGAAGGGACCCGAGCGCGTGTTTTGGAATTGTGAGCCACAAATTTAGGTTCTGGCGGATAAGCCACGAACTCGCCGGATTAGTTCAAGTAAAACGTTAGCTTGATCGATCACTGTAGTCGATACCACGCGGCGCGGGGTCTTCTCGACCTCTTCTTTTAAGGCCGCTGCTTTCTCCGTCATTTTAGAGACGATGGCCGGAAGGTCGCTCGGAATTTCCTCGAGTTCACATTCGTCGTCCGAGCCACCAGCGGCGCTGCGAATCGACCTCGTCAACTTTTCGAGTTTTTCCAGCTTCTTCAAACCGACGCGGTCGAGATGGTTCTTTTGTTTGAACGTCATCTCAATCTCGGCGCCTAGAGCAGAAAGTTGTTGGGCTCGATTAAGGTTTTCCTGGTGTTCCTTTTGCGCCAGGGTTATCAGGCGTTTAATTCGTAACTCCTCAGCCAGCGGTTCAAACTTTTCCTGCTCCTTATCACCGTTGTTAAGAATGTTGGATTGGGCTGAAGTGATTGTGGCTAACAGGAAAACCAGACCGCCAATCGCCAGGACGGAATTGATAATTGAGAAGGATGGATTCTTCAATTGCATTGGAACCGGAATTCAAATCTTGACACAGTTGGGCGAACCGGGCAATTGGGTCTTTGCAAAGCGCTCATAGGACGATACCAGGCCTGGGAGGGTTGCATAGTCACCCTCCTAACCCCGATGCGGAACTGAATAATCTTGGAGGGCTGGGCAGGTTCAGATGTCACCTGAGATATCGTCGCGCCGACCTCTCAACGAAAACTTTAGCCCACGAGCTCGTCATACCACTTCCGAGACGAGCACCTTAGAAAGTACTTCAGGGAATTGGTTGCTGGTTAATTTTGAAAAATGGAATCAACTGAACCGCACCAGTACCGGGAATTGTGACTAGGGAATACGCGCCGGGTTATCCGGCGAGTTAAGAAACTCGTCGCCCTTGCCGGGCGGACGCTTATCGATAGGGATAGTTTTGGATTCGGTTCGTTCCAAGGGTCGTTTGCGACCTTGAGCGGTGGAGTAAGGCAATGGTTGTGAATTGCCCTCGGTCGTAAGAGCGCTTACGCGCGCCGAACCGTATTCCCGAGTTTGTAGTTCAACTGAGTAGCGGGCTTCCTGTTGCGGCTCGATTTCTCGCGGCTCGAGGACGATGGATTTCTTGTCGATTCCTCCGTCCTGGCGGCGCTTTAATTCCAACTCGATCGTCAAGGGTCCCAGCCTTTGATTCGAAATGTTTGTGACTGTGCCGCCCAAAACAGTTTTCCCGGCTCGCATCATTGCGTCGTCAATCGTGATTAGAACCTGAGGAGGTCCCTTGGGCTCAGGTGCGACCGTTTTCGCCGCCAGCGCATCCGCGGCCTCTTGGGCGTGCTTATTACGAAGATAGGTGTAGCCGACAAACACCGCGGCGGTACACGCTAATGCCAGGACAGCGCCTAGTATTTTAATTGCCGGCGAACGCCTGGACTCGGCAAATGTATCTTCTGCGTCTGAATCTATTAACATCGCGGGAAAATCGTTGAGGTATTACTTTAACTGCGGCGTTACTCCACGCGCCCAGGCGGTGGCGCCCCGGTGATGCTCGTGATCAAAGCTGAGAGAAACTCTTCCTCTACCAGCCCGACAGAAGGAAGAGTGGTCCATTCCGCCCCCGTCGCCCCATCTGTGCGGCCTTCAATTTTTGCGTTCACCGAGATATTTGCGCTGTTGCCGTCGATTGGCTGCACCTCGACGACTAGGGTATACCTGCCGCGGGTCCAGCCGCGGTCGATAGAAGTAGTTATTACAGCGTAGCGACCCAACTCGCCCTGCGAGACAACCGCACCCTTGATGAAGGTGTATGGCTGACTAACTATGACGCCCTCCTCGGGCCTGGAAGCAGCATCGTCAACGATTAGCTTCCGATCTCTCATCAGGTCGGCCACTGCTTTAAGTATCACGTCTCGTCGGGCGGTGAATCGATACGGATTCGGTAACGGCGGAGGAACCACGGTCTTGCCGGCGCCGAAGTCTATGCCCCGGCCTGTCCCGGTACTCGTATGGACGCCATTGCTGCCGGCGGTTCCCGCATCCCGCACTCGTTCAGTGGTCTTGTCGACACCCTTGCCTTGTGCGAGAGCCGTCAGAAAACTTAAACAGACGAGGAGTAATACAGTTGTAAACCTGATCATAAGACGCACCTTTGAAGACGATCAAAACGAGAGGGGAAACTGTTGATGAGCATAGATGAACGACCCCTCAATTTCAAGGAACAATGGTTACTGTTTCGCAGCCGCATCGCGCTGTTGCTCCCAGAGCCGCAGCGCTCGCACGCCGTTTCCAAAACCACTTTCATCACTATAAAAATTATGAGCTCCGTCATCCCGCGATGGTTCTCTAACGTAGTAAAGATAATCAGTGGTGGCCGGATTGATGGCGGCTTCGAGCGAGCTCCTGCCCGGGGAAGCAATTGGACCCGGGGGCAAACCCGAAATTAAACGCGTGTTATATGGCGAACGTCGGTCCAGGTCGCTCTGGTAGACCTTGCCGTCGTTCCGCCATTTTCCGGCGAGCTTCGACGCATAGATAACGCTGGAGTCCACTCCCAAGGCCATTCCTTTCCCGAGACGGTTGTAAATTACCGAAGCTATGGTTGGGCGTTCGCTGCTTAGTTTCGCCTCGGTTTCGATCAGCGAAGCTATCGTCACCGCCTCCCGCGGAGAAAGTCCCAGGGCGTTTGCGCGCGCGGCTCCAATCCGGTTTCCATTCTTTCCGAAAACGTTTCACCATGTATCCGATGACCTCTGCCGGGGTTGCGTCGCGAGCGAATTCGTAGGTGTCGGGGAACAGATATCCCTCCAGATTAGTGGCTTTCGGGTCCAGATCTTGAATCGCTGAGACGTCGTCCATTAAGGGGAGTGCCGAAGTCGGGTTTTCCAGATCAAACTCGGGTATTCTGGACATCGCGTTGGCAATATCCCAGCGCGTCCAACCTTCCACCACAGTCAAGCGGAGCAAGCGCTGCTGTCCTTCGCGAAGCTTTGCAAACGCGCCCAGGGGAGAAATAGGTGAAGGGAAATCATATTCTCCAGCCCTCAGCCTGCTTCCGTTTGAGGTTAACTTGAGGTAAAGCGCCAGCGGCCACTTATGTTTGATGATCCCTTCTTCATGTAGTTTGTTAACGACGAAGGTTGGTGAAGATCCTCTGGGAATTTCAATGTACTTTCCACGCTTTAAGTGGGCGACAGGCTGGTTAAGTTGTCGATAAGCCCAAATGGTTGTTCCGCCAGCGGTAACCAGAAGGATAAGGGCAATTGCGAGAGCTATGCGTTTTTTCATGTATCGGTTTAGGTTATAGAGAATATTAAATTGGCGGTACCCGAATCCGGGTTTGCTCTGGACTGAGAAAGTCGCCCAAAATTAATGAGGCGGCCTCGCCATCGACATTAGCGGAAACCTGCTCCCGGTTGTACCCCAGTTGCCGGAGATTCTGCTCGGCGGTTACGGAAGTCAATCGCTCGTCCTGAAGGAAGACCGGAATTTTCAATGACCGGGCGAAATTATGGGCCAGGCGTCTAACTTCGAGTGCCGCATCACCATCTAAACCGTCCAATCCGAAGCGGTAAACCAATTACCACTGTTTGCGCGTCATAGTGGCGGATCAGATCTTCCACGTCCCGGAGCAGTTGCTTCCAATTACTTCGCGGCAGAGCAGTTGAGCCGGGTTATTGAGATTAACAGCGTATCGGAGATCGCGACGCCGACGCGCTTTTGCACCCAAGTCAAGCGCGAGCACGGCGGGCGGAGGAAATCGCCGAGTAGTGTGTGGTAAGGTCCATCAAAGCGTTGATCGCTGGAGCATCAAATACCGGCGCCGGGTTTCACTGAAGAGAACCGGGATATTCACTTAGCAAATACGAAATAAAGTTAAGTTGCACCGTTTACTGACCGCCTGTATGATACGACCGACTAAGGAAAAGCGCACCCGGCGTTAGTCGAGTCGGGAAAACGGAACATGACTGCACCCGGCCCTATTCAAGAGGTAATAAATGTCTTTCCGCACAAAGTTTATAATGATCTTAATGTCGGCTACGCTCGCTATTTATACGGTGGTGGGCGGTTGGATTTCGACTCGCGCACAGCAACCGGCGAATGATCCTAACGCCCAACTTCGCATCTTTGAGAGCGTGCTCCAGCATATTCAGAACGACTATGTGGATGAGCCGAATATGGACAAGGTTCGTGCGGGAGCGTTGCGCGGGTTAGCTTATGGACTGGATCCATATTCCACTTATCTGACGCCCGAGCAGGTTCGAGAGTTTAATGAAAACGGAAGGAGCAATCAGGTGGGCATCGGTGCCGAGCTTTCCCAGGTTGCGTCATACCTTTACGTCATCGCGCCTATGAAGGGCTCGCCGGCTGATGTCGCCGGTGTTCGTGCCGGCGACATTATCGAGTATATCGATGGCAAGGCGACTCGCGACATTTCGCTCTACGATGCCAAACAGCTCTTGAATGGCGCCGCCGACTCGGAAGTGAAATTACGTATCCTTCGCGCCAATGCCCGAGCGTTAACATTGGTGGTCAAACGAAGTGCGTCACGCGCCGCAGCCGCCGAGACTCGCATGGAAGCAGACCGGATCGGTGTACTGCGCATCAACAGTTTCGCTGATGGAGACGCTGAGGAAACGCGCGTGAAGTTGCAGGAACTAGCCAAACAAGGGGCGCAGAAAATCGTTATCGACTTGCGGGGCACTGCCGGGCGGTTCGATCAATGAAGCAGTGACGGTGGCCAATCTATTTATCAAGGACGGGCTTTTGGCGGAAACGTCCGGACGTGAAGGAAAGATTCTTAAGACATTTACAGCCGATCCTAAAGCAGCGATTTTCTCCGGACCCGTAGTGGCTTTGATCGATACGGGCACGGCCGGCGCTGCCGAAGTCGTGGCTTCAGCGCTGATGGAGCGTAGTCGCGGACAAGTGGTCGGCGAAAAGAGTTTCGGCGCCGGCGCTGAACAGCAACTGTACACGTTGCGCGGTGGCGATGGCTTATTGTTAACTACCGTGAAGTGGGCGTCAGCCAGCGGTAAACCATTCCTCGGCGAAGACCGGGCACGTTCCGGCGTGATGCCTTCAGTTGAAGTGAAACGTCCGGAATTGGCGGAGGCCATTGATCCGGAGGAACTCACCGGCAACGATACCGACCCGGTGGCAAAACCGGGTCAGCCGACCGACAAGCCGGAAGTTATTCCTGAAGCTCCGGCTAAACCTGCCGTTGAGGATATTCAGATGAAAAAGGCTTTGGAGCTATTGCGAGAAAATAAGCCGGTGCAACTGCCAAAAGCTGCCTGAAGCAAAATTCAATCGCATTTAATAAGAGAGAGGCGTAAGAAGGGAGAGGCCAGGGAAGTTCCCTGGCTTTTTTTCATCATGAGCGGGCGCTTGAAGCAACTCTCACCTAACCCGCGTTGGATATCGAATAAACAGCCGTGCGATATCGGGTAGTCGGGATTCTTCACTTCCGCATCTGCATTGGATTTTGGTTGCAGCCAGCTTGTGGTTTATTCACGGCGCGCTGGAAACGCTCACTTTTTGCTGGGATCCGGAAGTCCCGAACCTTTATGCCCTCTCATTCGCCCCCTCGTCTCAACCAAAGGAACAGGCATTGCTGAAGTTACCCGTGCTAAGGCGATTAATGTTTAAGCGAAGGAGACTTGAAGCGATGATTATGACAAACAAATTACTCCCGGTAGCTTTGATTGCTGCTTTGATTGGCGGTTCAGTGGGCGCCTTCGTGATGTCCCGGAATTCGACGACCAACGCAGAAAACCAGACCGCAAAATTGGACACGAACCGAACTGTGAATCCCGCCGATGCAAATGCCACTTTGTATCAGGCGGCTAATCAACGGACTGTCGACACCGGCAAAGATGAATTTGTCCCGTCTGAATTTGAAACTGCTTCCGAGCAGGGAGCATATAAAACAGGTTTTGCGGACGGCTTTGCGGCCGCGCAAAGTGGCGTCTCGTCAAGCCGAAGTGGCGTCTCGTCAAGCCGATATGCACCAGCAACGGTGGCTCCGCAGCGGCGCGTAGTCTACCGGAATGTTGGCCGTAGCGCGCGTAACTCTTCAAGTTCACGTCGGGTCTACTACGATTACAACCAGCAGCCGAAGGGTCGCAGTTTCTGGCAGAAACATCGCGACAAGCTGACGGTTGCGATGGGCACCGGCGGCGGCGCAGTGATCGGCGGGCTGATCGGTGGCAAGAAGGGTGCGGCAATCGGCGCCCTGAGTGGTGCGGGTGGTTCGGCTTTGTACACTTACAAACTGCGCAACCGCAACAAACGCTACTAACCTTTGGTCCAGGGAGAGTGAAGGCAATGGGAGGAAAACTCTCCATCGCATTCAGCGCTTTGGCAATCATGATGGGGGCGGCTCTGAAGTCTGGAGCTGCCCCCGTCGTTTCGTTGCCTCTTGCCAAGATGTCTGCGGCCACGCTGGCGGCCACGCTGATCGACACGACTGTCGACACCACTGCCGACACGGCTAGCGAGGCGGGCGTGCCGAATGAAGTTGGCTCTCAGGGATCAAGTCCCGGCGCGGTAAGGTTCCGGGTTGATAAGACCTCGGGTCTCCTGGTTGAGACGTGGATCAACGGAGCAGGACCCTATGTCTTTGCCATCGACACCGGCGCCGGAGTACATCTGCTTTCAGAACGCGTGGCACGCGGGGCCAGGTTGGCTATCAACACAGTTACTCCAGCCCAGCTCGGCGGTCTGACGGGTGTGAAGGACTCAACTAATCGCGCCGTGATTATCGATCGACTCGCCATCGGCCACAGCGGCAACCGCGTACCTTCGAGGCAGTCAGCATTGATTGTTACTCTGCCCGCCTCGCTCGACGGAATTCTCGACCCTACGGCCGCCTACGCACCCAACGGTTACACAATTGATTTTCCAAATGCAGTGATGGCGTCGTTTGATGGCTCGTTACAGGGCCGACCAGCGCCTGTAGGGGGCGCGATCGTTCCCTGGGCCCGACGTGAGGGTGGGAGAGTGCCGTTCGTGCGTCTACAAGATGGGCGTGTCGCCCTGGTTGATACCGGTTCGGGTTTTGGACTCGCGGTCAGCGGGCGCGACGCGGTGATCGTTGGTCGAAATCATTCGAGGTCGGCCGCCGTCGTCAGTCGTGACCTTGGCGGGGGAAGCATCAGCTCGCGCCGGGTGGCGCCGACAACTGTGAGCATAGGTGAACTGGAACTGCGTGGCGTGCCGACTGACGTCCTTTACGGCCTCGAGGCTAATGCTCCGGTGTTGCTGGGCCGAGCTGCGCTCCGACCGTTCAGAATCACTTTCGATCCGCGCCGGCGATTGATCGAGTTTGAACCACCAACTTGATCCCGTAAATGAAGTGTCGATGCAGCATGGAGGCCGCGATGACTAGGTGTTCTCTGTTCGTCTCTCTGGGTTCTGGGCCGCCGTGGTAAATCTTTACTCCGCAGCCTTCTCACTGAGACACAGCGAACACAGAGTACGCAACGAGAAAGTTGAAATGGCTGGATTTAACGCGAAGCAAGGATATATTAGCCGGATGTTTATGTTTCGAGAGCAAAGAACTATCAAATTAGTAAGTGCCGGTCTTTTGGTGTTTGCAAGCTTAATCGCAAACGCCCAGCTACCCCAGCCTTCCGCTCGCCCCGCGCCTGACGACACAGATGTAATCCGAGTAGACACCAACCTGGTGAACACGCTTTTCACCGCCGTCGACAAAGATCGTCACTTTGTGACCTCGCTTGCCCCCGCAGACGTTCGCATTTTCGAAAATAACGTGGAGCAACCGATCAGTCTCTTCGAACGCGAGACCAATCGTCCGCTCACCCTTGCAATCATGGTTGACACCAGCGAGTCGCAACGCGGCATTCTGGCCGACGAGAAAAACGCAGCGCGTGGGTTTGTCGATTCAGTAATCCGTTCTAACCAACCGAATGGCGATAGTGCTGCGATCATTTCGTTTACCGGCGAGCCTAAGATTGAGCAAAGCCTCACCGGCAATAAAGATCAAGCTCAAGCAGGGAATTGAGCGCGTGCGGATCGAGCTTTCGCCGGAGAATATGCGTCGCCTGGAGGCCGGCGAAGATCCCTTACCGAAAGAGGTTGACCCGAGCGGTTACACCGGTATCTGGGATGCGATATGGATGGCCATGGAAGATATCCTCTCGAAAGGTCCTGCGAACACTCGTCGCGCAGTGGTTTTGTTATCCGACGGTGACGACACCAGCAGCACAATCAAACGACAGGACGTAATCGATCTGGCGGTTAAGTCGGACGTGGTTATTTATTCCATCGGACTGCGCGATCCGGAATTTCCCATGGGCAAGCTCGACTCGGGAGCGCTGAAAAAAGTTTCGGACCGAACGGGCGGCCGCGCCTTCTTTCCGCAAAGCAGGTCGGAACTCACAAACGCCTTCGCGCAAATCGATCTGGAGTTGCGCTCGCAATACCTCATCGCCTATTCACCAACGAACCCGATCCGCGATGGGGCCTATCGCCAAATCCGCATCGAGATCACCAATCCCGAGCTTCGCCGTAACAAAGTCCAATTGCTCTATCGCAATGGCTACTACGCCCGTAATATTTCCAGATAGCCGGGAAGCACGGTTGTTGCTCGCTGGTTCGGAAAGCGGGCCCAGCCGAGGGCGTGAGGGAGGGCGATCTCGATTGAGAACGTGCCTGGTCTTCTTCGGTTCAACGCGATAGCTTCGTCTTTGTTGCTTCGCGATGACCTCTCACTTAACTATCCAAAGGACTCTTTACGCCTCTACCGCCGCGGTTCAACACATGGGTGTAAATCATAGTGGTGCGCACGTCTTTGTGGCCGAGTAGTTCCTGCACTGTCCTGATGTCATAACCGTCTTCCAGCAGGTGGGTGGCAAAGCTATGCCGAAATGTGTGGCAACTGCCGTTTCGGTTGAGCTGGGCTTGCCGGATTGCGGTTTTCACCGCGCGCTGAATGTGGTTGGGCGAAACGTGGTGGCGCCGCACCAGGCCGGAGCGCGGATCGTGGGAACGATTGAGGGACGGAAAAACGAATTGCCATTCCCACGCCCGGGCGGCGCGCGAATATTTTCGCGCCAGTGCAAACGGAAGTACTGTTTCGCCGTAGCCTGCTTTTAAATCGGCCA
>CAWEBR010000008.1:0-3510 GCA_963807365.1 Pyrinomonadaceae bacterium
GCCCGGCATCACCCGCCGCGCCGAACCGTGATGAGCGCCAAGTCTCGCGCATGAGAGCAACGCTATTCGCGGTCGGGTGCATGCCGTTGTTATGCGGCGGTCTCAGGATACCGAGTCCATTCCGAATCTTTGTTTTCTCGCCGCGCAGACCACCCCGGTGGTAGGTCCGCCACTGCAACGAGCGTGCGATCAAGATCAAGCGCTTCTCCCATTCCGATCACTCTGCCATCCTCAGGATAATTGTCGGTTGTGCCGCACAGGAAGGACCATGAATGATCGTCCTCATAATGGGTGACGAACAGAATCGGGTAGCCCGATTCAATGACCTGTTTTGACGAGATTGCAGCTATATCAGGTGCTTGATCAAACGGCCAATCATCATCGGGTTCAGTCTGGCATTTGCTTTGTGACACCATTACTTGTCCTTACCAAACAGTAGACGCATAACGCTGCGCTTCAGCTGCGCGCTCACTCAACCCGCATGAGAGACATCGTGGCAGCGCGTCAGCTGCAAGCGCTTGTTCGGTTGCGGTCTCGATTAGCGAGCCGAGGCAGCATTTTTACATGGAAGAAAGCTACCGCCCTCATAACGCAATATTGTGATCGGACTAAAGAGCCAGTCTCTTTGAAAGTAGACATGGACCCTAGCCTCCGCTTTCTGAATTTGACCTTCTTCTCTGAATTCTGCGCACCCCTCAAGCCACCACGTACGTCTCCTAAGCGGCTCACTGAAATTTGCTGTGCTCCCTACAGCTTGTCGAACTGAGAAGGCCAGAATTGGTCTTTGCTTGATCCCTTCAATCAGCTTCTCCTTCTGACTCGGAGAGTATGATTTTTTGTGATTCGGGTCCGAAAAGTAATATCCAGCTACGAGGCTGTCGAGTGCTTGGCAATCATGGTTTTGCTGACACTCGACAAACTGCTTAAGCCTCTTTTCAAGTCGAGCCTGGAGCTTGGGCGACACCCCAAACATATGAAGATCTGTGGGACTCTTGTCTTGGCCCTGACTAAAAGCACTAAGGCAAAGCAGCATTAAGCAAGAACTAGTTAATCGGATAGACATCTTTACATTCACGAAGCAACCGAACGCCTGCCTTCAGCTGCGGCGCGCGATCAGCATCCAACCGGGAGGAACAAGGCTACTTGAGAAACATGCTATCGCGCCGTCAGCTGCAAGGATTGTTATGTGCGCTCTTGCGATATAACGTGGCGCATTAGCGATTGGAATTGCTCCTGTGCAATTCCTTTGGTTTGGAGCACCCTCCAATTGTCTTCCTTGGAAAGACCGACGTACCAAGTCTGAATCTCCGAACCCTTGACGTCATAAACCATGACGCTACCGCGACGGTTCGCCTTTGTATTTGAGCTCATCCACACAAAAACCGCAGAATCCGCGACATCCGCCACTCTCTTATGAAGGTTCTCACTGCTGTGAGCAAGCTTCCTCTGATGAACGTATGGTCTACTGAAAGAAGCCGAATAATCCCCACTGTCACTCCGCACAAAATAGAACTCTCCAGTTACACGGTTGGGGGTGAACGGCGGGAACGTGACTTTGTCCTGATGGAACTCATCAAGCGAGGTGTCCATCTCAGGACGCCACTCCCAAAAGAATCCTACCCTGCCGATTCCCGAAAACTTTAGCCACTTATGGTCGAACCAATTATCGATCCTGATCACATATATCTCTTCAGGGCAGCTGGACTTAATCAGTGCCGAGATAATGAGATCCAATAACGTCAAGAAGTCAGGATCGTCATTTGGTTCAGATAGTATTTCGAGTGTCATAACTCTCTAGCACATAACGCTGCGCTTCAGCTGCGCGCTCACTCAACGCACATAAGAGACATCGTGGCAGCGCGTCAGCTGCAAGCGCTTGTTCGATGCCGCGGTGGAGCTAACGCGAACGCTGCTCTATGATTTGGCGCAACGCTTGATTGACAGCTGCCGAATCCGGAAATACCTTGGCAACATCGGCTCCAAGACGACGATATTTGTGCCCTCAGCGTACTGCTTCGCGTACTTACCGACCACCGCGTTGCTGAAATCGTACTCATCCAACATCTCGACTTCTTTATTCTTTTCTTCGCTCATAATCCTTTTTCTCCCGTGCCGTAGCCATCCGGGCACTAATGATTCTGATGACCTCTCCGCGATAGGTATGCACCACAATCAAGCTGTGTTGCAAGCCCGACTCGCCCAGGATAACGAATCGTTCCTCTGCCTCTGAATGTAATGGGTCGGAAATTGTCCGGGACAGTGGATCAGCAAAAACCGTCGAGGCTTCCGAGAAGGAAATGCCATGCTTCTTGAAATTCTCTGAAGCTTTTTCATCATCCCACTCGAACGTGAAACTCATGCCGAAGAATATACGTCCTCTCGGAGGGCCAGGGAAGGCATCGAACGGCGGCCTTCAGCTGCGGCGCGCGATCAGCATTCAAGCTGAAGGAACAAGGTTACTTGAGAAGCATGCTATCGCGCCGTCAGCTGCAAGGCTTTGTTCGGCGGCGACGTGGACATCAAGCGCACGCTTCGACTTGGGATCCTATCGGCAATTGTCGACGACGAAGGTAATCGTCAATCACCCATCAGGAGTTAACGATTCATCGCGAGACTTAATGTAGGACGCGCTCCGTCCGCAGGATGATCAACTCGGTATTCACCAATGTTCCGGCCACATCAGCGTCCAACTCGCGGGCAGAGCCGCCATCGTTAACGACAATGTACTCGAATCCCGATTCGCGTTTCCGTCGAGTCGCCGAGCTTGAAATGGCAAACCAACTCCGACAAAGAGAACAATTGCACTCCGATGAGCGACCCATTGAGCTTTATCGACGCCAATCGCCTTAAGTACGTCCACGTGTACAAATATTCAACGAGCCGCCGAACGCCGGCCTTCAGCTGCGGCGCGCGATCAGCATTCAAGCTGAAGGAAAGAAGTTACTTGAGAAACATGCTATCGCGCCGTCAGCTGCAAGGCTTTGTTAGCTGGCGTTTTGTGGCTCGGGACGCTTCTTGACCATCTCGAAATGGTGCCGACGACACATGACGCTGTACTGAATCCTCTTGCGCTCACATTCTCCATGTTTACAGATTTCTGGCCCGATTTCTTCTCCTAGTGACTCCCAGAAGTTATCGTCCTCAAGTTTCTGTTGCTCTTCCTCAGAAAGCGGTGGAGGAGGCGTCAGCCATTCCTCATTCTGCGACTTCGCCCAATCTAAAAAGCTGCCCAACATCTCTTCAAGCCTACCCGGATCACCAAAGCTGCGAAACTTGTTTTCTTCTACCCAGCACTCAATCCAGGATTCTTCTGATTGATGATTCTTGATTCGCTGAAACTCCTTTCCTTCAAGGTTGGTCTCATCGAGATCAATCGTCACGGACCAGCCGGGATTATCCATGGTCCCAATCTCCAGACCATATTCATGCTCCGAGTCGCCGTCACAGTTCGAGGCGTACCACTCTTGTATTTCAGTTAGGACGTTCATATCTCCAGTTAAGGAAGCCGGC
>CAWEBR010000009.1:0-69614 GCA_963807365.1 Pyrinomonadaceae bacterium
ATGTCGCCTGCTCGACCGTTCGGTCTTGCTTTTTCTTTTTGGGCAAACGCCGAGTTTTCAGCGATCCGGTGCAACGCCATGCCGCGGGTAATGCTGCCGATGTCCAGTGCAGTGACAATGTCCTGACGTTCCGAAAAGCCCGGCGTGACACCGGTGTTTGCGAAGAGCGCATCCACGAACTGACCGTTAGTTAGATTGCCAAACCGCGCCAGAAAGCCCGGCCGGTTGGCCCAACGTTCGGCCGCAGCACGTTTGTTCTCTGCAAGCTTCGCTTCCCATCCGGGTGTTCCGACTACCACGCCTTGCGCAATCAACTGCGACCAGGAAATCGTTGCGGCGCGGCATAATGTTGAACGATGCCTTGTTGAATCGATAGAGCAGGTATCCGGTCTCCTGAAATTCTATCGACAGAAAGAACGCTCCTGACGTGTTGACCCTGGCCCGTTGAATACGATCTCCGTCAGAGCCGCAGTCAGTAATCTGTTTCTGCCAGAATGCCAGCCCACTATCGTCGGCTTCACGATCAAGGAAGTCGCGATAGTGCTCGACGAAATAGCGGTTGTCGTCGATGTCATTACTGAAACTCAACGAGCTGGAAGTATTGAATACCCCACTGAGAATTGTTTTTCCCTGAAGGTCTGTGATGACTACTGACGAGGTGCCAGTAATACTCGGCACGGGATTGCCATCCTGAGTGTCGAACTTGAGTTCTGCTTCAAGATTGGAGTTAGTTCTGATTTGGCCGATCAAAGCGTTTTCCAGAAGTACCCGCAAAGTTGTTCCCGACGGCAGGTTTACTTTTTCAACCTTAACTTCCAGTTCGCGCCGGCCGTCAGTCCTGGACCTGAACTTGGCGTATCCCCTGGGTACCAATCCATTAATCGTTGACCCTGCCAGCAGCGATTCAAGTCTTGTTTCCTGGTCCGTAATCAGACCTGGAGTAGGTGAAGGTGTCGCCGAAGGCATCAAGGTATGCATTGGCGATGGTGACGCGTTGGGCGATGGTGACGCGTTGGGCGATGGTGACGCGTTGGGCGATGGTGACGCGTTGGGCGATGGTGACGCGTTGGGCGATGGTGACGCGTTGGGCGATGGTGACGCGTTGGGTGATGGTGACGCGTTGGGTGATGGCGACACGTTAGGCGAAGGTGACGACGTTGGAGAAGGGCTCGGCGTCGCATTAGAGAATGATCCGGCAACAATTGTGTTTGCCTGCCTGATCTGTGACGCTGACGCGTGTGCGCGAGTTAACCTGGGGGACAGTCTGACCGTCCTTTGTTTCCAGTTCAACCTCGCCGAACAACAGGGCACCGATGGTCGACCGCCCACGCGAATACCATCGACTAAAACGTTCAGCACAGTGCCGTTTGGCAGGTTGACGTTCCTTACTTCCGTCTCAAACTTGCGATTCCCGTCAAGAAAGACTTTGTATTCAGCCTGCCCGGATGGAAGAAGTCCATTCAATGAACCCCCCGCCAGGTGAGCCTGATCTCGGTTGCCGTGTCGCCGCCTGAAGCGTGCGTGGCGACAATTGAGATTGCCATCACTGCCAGCGTGAGTACGCAAAGGCCGACCGCTGCGCGCGGCAAACCGGTTCGGCCGGCTGCATTACCCGGTTCGACTCTTGTAATAGTGATCCTTTTTTCATTTGGTTCTCCTGAATTCTGTTCGTTACAGGCCGAACTGGGGATTCGCCGGCCTAACAGTGCAGATCGGGTGGCGGAAAATACATTTCCCGAAATCCAATATCGTCAGGACGACGGGATGTCCTGGAGAGTTAAAAAGGGTTCGCTGCACCTCTCCCTTTGTGTAGCGAACCCTCGCCGCCTCGAACTTCGTGAAGTCGGGACGGATTTGAAACGTTGCTTAGCCTGACAGTGCATTGCTGGCGTACGAATACACGGACTAATGCGCTCAACAAGCAACTGGCTGGCCACTATTCTCGGATCAACGAATCAGGTAAAGGCATGGAACAGACGGACAAGGTCTTGCTAACGGCGTGTAGACGCGGAGATGAAACCGCCTGGGAAAAACTTGTAAGCCGCTACCAACGGCTAATTTACGCAATTCCGCGCCGAGCCGGGTTGGACGACGATGCAGCGGCGGAGGTCTTTCAGGAAGTCTTCACTACACTCTTTCAAAAGCTGGATGATATTACCGAACCTGATCGACTTCACGCCTGGCTCGTGACCACTGCGAAGCTGAAGACGTGGCGGCTGATCTCGAAGGATCGGAGGCGGCTGCAGGTTAGCATCGATGATCGGGAAGGCCCGGACGTTAACCAATTTGAGCAACTCCCGGATAACGCTCCGCTGGCCGTCGAGGTAATGCTGGATTTGGAGCGGCAGCATCGCATCAGGGCGGCACTGAACTCTCTCGATGATCGGTGCCGCAAACTGCTATCGTTGCTTTTTTATGAGCCGCAACCGCCTTCGTACTCAGAAATAGCGGCCGCCCTGGGAACATCTACAGGGAGTATCGGTCCCACGCGGGCGCGTTGTCTCGAAAAAATGCTGCCATTGTTGGAGGCAGACCAGGCTGGTGGAGAAATAACGTGAGGGAGTGTATTTTTAGTGAGTAATTTGGAACTGTAGGGGTGGCAGCGAATGTTTGCATGCTAATGTTTCAGCTCAGACTATGAAGACTACAGCGCCCCATATTCCAATCGAAACGCTTGCTGACCTCGCCGAGAAGCTGATTGTTGATAATCAGTTTCAGGAAGAGCGCGGAGAGACCTCGAAGCACCTTTCCAGCTGCGGCGAGTGCACGACCACTTTTCAACGATTACGGCAGACGATTTCGCTGATGAAGACAGATCGGGAACCTGACGCGCCGCGAAGTTTGCTTGCTTACGCGGTGAACATCTTCGACCGTCGCAGAGCAGCCAACACCGCTTCAATACTTCGCAGGGTTGTTGCTGCGTTGACCTTTGACAGTAGAACGATATCTGTCGCCGGCGTTCGAGTGCGTTCAGGACAATCCGGCTCGCGCCAGTTGGTTTATTCTGCCGAAGGTCTCGATGTCGAGTTGCGGCTGAGCATGCATGAGGATAAATGGAGCCTGGCGGGACAGGTTTTGAGTGCGGGATGCGGAAGGCGCGCAGATCTCTCTCTCTTGAACAGTGCGGAGAGCAGTGAAATAAAACCCAAAGTGTTAAATGAACTTTGTGAATTTAGTTTTCCCCCGTGCCGCCGGGAAGTTACAAGCTTCATCTACGCCTTTCGGACGTGGAAGTGGAAGTTCCCGAGTTTGAACTGAAAGCGTAAGCATTAAGACAACGATGGAGCATTCGAAGCTGGCGGCGCTTCTGCTGGAGGTAAGCGATGCCGACCAGGCGGCATTGCTCAGGCATCATGCTGCTGACGCAGACTCTCAGCTTGCGTACCTCATAAAAGATTCTTGCCTCAACGGCTGGAGCAGCAATCCAGGAACCAGTCTCAAAGCCAACTCAATCCTTCAGTCGCTTGCCAAACTAAATTCAGATCCAGAGATAGCGGCGCTGGCAGCCTGGACCGCGGGTATTGAAGGACTCGTGCTCGGGCGGATGGGTGATGCGATCGGTCGCCTGGAGGATTCGCGATTGCGCTTCCTTGCGCTTGATAAGCCACTCGTCGCTGCGTCGACTGAAGTGAGCAAATTGATCGGGTTAGCTATGCTGGGCCGGTATGACGAGGCCGTCGAAGTGGGGCTGCGAGCCCGCGAGGTTTTCCTACGCCATGGCGATCTGCTCGCTGCGGGAAAGATCGAGCATAATCTTGGCAATCTGAGCTTTCGGCGCGACCGTTATCACGAAGCCGAAGAGTTTCAGAGTTCGGCCAGAGAACACTTTGCGGCTCTAAACGACCAGAAGCAGTTGGCTACGATTAACAACTGTTTAGCGAACACTCACGCGCTCCTTCACAAATTTGAATCTGCCGAACAACTCTATCAGGAGGCAATAGTTCAGGCGGAAGCCGCTGAATTGCTGGTTACCCTCGCTGAAATCGAAGGGAACATCGGCACTTTCGCGCTGCTTCGCGGACGGTATGATCGCGCCCTCGATTATCTCGAACGCTCGCGACGTCGATATACCTCGCTGGGGATGCCGCACCAATCTGCCATTGCCGAACTCGAAATAGCCGACGCGCACTTTGAACTGAATCTCGTACCGGAGGCCGCAGACGTTTACGACCGTGTAATTCAGACTTTTCAGGATCTAGGCCTCCGCGCTGAGGCGGCGCGCGCTCTTGCCAGTTACGGGCGAGCCCTAATTTTTCAAGAGAAGCCTCAGGAAGCCCTGAAGCTACTTGAAGAAGCACGTTATTTTATGAGATGCGGAAGGGAACTCTGTTGGGGCGGCTATGACTCTCCTGGTCGAAGCTCAGCTGCATTATGCGCGACAGGATTTTGATCTTGCGAGGGAGATGCTCGCGCGAGTCCAACCGGTACTGGCTGGCTCGGGTAGCTGGCAACGGCGCCTAATGGCAAGTTGGCTGCGCGCGGAAATCGAACGTGGGCTTGGAAACTACGCTTTAAGCAAGATCATCGCCGAGCAAACCCTCGCAGAAGGAGAGCAGCACGAGCAACCGCAGGTAATTCAACGATGCGAGACAACTTTAGGACTCCTGGCTGCTTGCGACGGCGATCATGGGTCGGCCGAGAATCATTTCAGGCGAGCGATTGCCCAGACAGAAAGCATGCGCGCTCCCTTACCCGGTGAGGAATTTCGGTCGTCTTTTCTCTCAAACAAACTAGTGCCCTACCAGGGATTGCTCAAGGTTTGTCTGGCCAGCGGGCCGAGCCGATGGCCGGAAGAAGCTTTCCTCGTTGCGGAGAGCGCTCGCTCACGTGCGCTCGCCGAAAAAATCAATGGTAATTTGAAGGCACTTACAAAACCCCGCGACGACTTTGAAGCCGGGCTGATGCGTGAAATGGTAGTGCTCACCGAAGAGCTAAACTATATCTACAACCAGCTTGACCGATCTCGCAGCCCCGGCAGCAGTAAGGAAACGGAGAGCTCCAAGCTGCGTAAGGAAGTGCACGACCGTGAGCGGAGGCTCCTGGAGGCTTCAAGGCATCTACAGCATCGAAACGAGGGGCAGTTAACCGAGACTCAATCGCTTGACCTGCCAGCCCTTCAGAAAGAGCTTGGCGTCGACACTGCTCTTGTTGAGTATGCCCGGATTGATGACGAACTGATTGCCTTCGTCGTCACAAATCAGCGAGTCGAGGTTGTCAGAAACCTGGCTTCGGTCGCACAGGTTGCATCGGCTGTAACTCAATTCCGTTTTCAAATCGACACGCTTCGTTTCGGAGCAGGCACGATCGCAAACACCTGAGCGTGCTGGAAGCGCGTGTGCGTAAGCACTTGGAGTCGCTCTCCGCTATGCTGTTCGGCGGATTGAACTGCTTCTGGGCGAACGTTTGCGCGTGGTCATAGTTGGTGATGGCAGCCTTCACTACCTGCCGTTTCACGCGCTACATGATGGGCAAACGTACCTGATCGAACGTCGCGAGGTTTCCTATGCGCCGAGCGCGCTGGTCTTGCAACAATGTCTCAAGCGAGAAAAAATGAACTCACTCCACGACAACGGTTCATTCTATTCGGGCTTGCTGATGGGCGTTGCCGACGAAAATATTCCTCTCGTTCATCGCGAGATTGGGGCAATTAGTCAGGCCTTTGCCAAGTCCAGGGTCTTTCTTGATGAAAATGCGACAATCGAAGCGCTGCGTCAATACGCGCCTCAATCCGATGTCGTCCACCTCGCGTGTCATGCGCATTTTCGCGCCGACAACCCCCTGTTTTCCTGTTTACGGACTTGGCAATGGCTGGCTCACCGTCCGGGATGCATATGGATTAGAGCTTAAGAGTAATTTGGTAACTCTTAGCGCGTGAGACCGGCATCAGCGCAATCGCTCCCGGTGATGAGTTGATAGGTTTGCACGCGGTTTCTTCGCTGCGGGAGCAACTTACTCTTCTGCTCAGTCTCTGGACAGTCGATGACGAAGCAACGGCCAGGCTGATGACTGATTTCTATACGCAAATTCGGATAGCAGGTTCGCCGTCCGCTGCCCTCCGCGTGGCTCAATTAAAACTGTTGAGCGAAATGCCTCATCCGTTTTTCTGGTCTTCATTTATGATTTTGGGGCACTGGTAGGAAGAAAAGGTAAACAACCCCGGTCCGAAAGGAGTCATCTGAACCGCTTGCCACGGTGTAAGCCAAAGAAATCCGACAACCTTGTATTTAACCGCACTCTAGGTGCACTGTTCGGCTGGTGTACCGTTATTTTAAGGCACTTGAGCCAAGGGCAGCTAAAAACCTACAACATCAGTGCTTTCAAAGAAACCTAACTTGCGTCGCATTCTCATAGTCGTTCTTGGCGTTGTCATGGTGTGGCTTCTGGCGGCCCCCGGAATGCGGGATCTGCCTGTCGTTGAAGCCAGCGGCGGTGATGATGATTTCGTTGCGGGCGAGGTTGTCGTTCGGCTCGCGAACGTCTCGACCTGGCCGGTATCACCTCGAAATTTTCACTCGATCCTCAGCCGCTCGACCAATTTGGAACCCGCCCAATTTTCCGACTGCGAATTACTGACGGCGCATCGGTCACCGCTCGTGTCACCGCGATGGCTACTGACACGCGGGTGATTTTCGCGGAACCGAATTATACAGAGACTCCACCAGAGGGCGGTGGTAACGGCTGGAGCGTCGGAAACGGCTGGAGTGTGGGTGGAGACGACGGCGCTTATCGCGCTCAGTGGGCGCCTCAAATGATCCGACTCCCAAAAGCGCATACGGTTAATCGGGGCACCGGACCCAACGGCCCGATTAGAATCGCAGTTTTGGATACCGGGGTGGACACCACCCATCCGGCTCTTGCGGGACACCTGCTTCCGGGGCGGGATTTTGTGGACGACGACAACGACCCGAGCGAAGTTGGCAGTTTAAGCATTGGTCCTTTCGGACATGGCACCCACGTTGCTGGGTTGGTCGCGTTGATTGCACCCGAGGCGAAGATTATTCCGGTTCGAGTCCTGGACGCACGTGGAGTTGGGAACATCTGGGTTTTGGCTGAAGCACTCGCGTACGCCGCGGACCCCGACGGAAATCCCAATACGCAGGATGGCGCTGATGTAATCAATCTCAGCCTAAGCACGTTGAGGAGAACTGAGCTTCTGAAAAGCGTATTGGCGAAAGTCTGCGACGATAATCCGACGCCCGCGGTGAACGACTTTCCGGCGCAGTCAAATCCGTACCTCGTAATAGTCGCTGCCGCTGGAAACGGATCCAGCGATACGCGGCATTACCCTGCGGCTGAAAACATAGAAGGACTCGTCGCCGTAGGTGCGACAACGTCGCTCGATAGTTTGGCCGGTTTTTCGTCGAGAGGATCATGGGTCGGTCTCGCGGCTCCGGGGCAGGCGATTCTGAGCACGGTACCCAACGGACAATACGGGACCTGGAGCGGCACTTCGATGGCAGCGCCGATTGTTGCGGGCCAGGTCGCATTGGTTCGCGCGGCGTTTCCCAACCTGAGAAACGAAGAGATACTTGAGCACATTCAATCAACTACTGTCAGAATTGAGGGATCAGTGCGCGATCGTATCGACGCGGGTGCGGCGTTAACGACGTCGCCCCTACCATCGGCGAGTCCAACGCCGTCGCCATCGGCATCCCCGACGCCGACACCAACGGTCTCTCCAACGCCAATTCCAACGCCGACGGCTACCCCTAGCCCAGTCGTTACGCCGACGCCCAGCGCCACACCTTCGCCTAGTCCTGGCAGCACGGTACAGATGAGTTCGCCCGCCTACTCCGTTGATGAAGGACCGGCCAGCGTCGAAATCATTCTCAATCGCACGGGCGACATATCGTCTGCCGCTAACGTTAGCTACCAAACCGGTGATTTCGCGAGTGGCACTAGATGCGACACTATTTCGGGTGCAGCTTCAGCGCGATGTGATTATTCCGCCGGCGTTGGAACGTTGCGATTTGCTCCAGGGCAGAACACAGAGAAGATCCTGGTGCCAATCGTTGACGACGCTCATGCGGAAGGGGACGAGAGCTTCATCGTCAGCTTGAGTGGTAGTTCAACTGCTAATCTTGGATCCACCAGCACGGCGACGGTTGTGATCAGAGACAATGAAACCGTCATCGGCGCAAACCCGATTGACCGTCCGGAGACATTTGTGCGCCAGCAATACATTGATTTTCTCAACCGGGAACCCGACGCCGCGGGGATGGCTTTCTGGACCAACGAGATAACGCAATGCGGAGCCAATGCGGCATGTGTGGAGATTAAACGTATCAATGTCTCAGCCGCTTTCTTCCTTTCAATTGAGTTTCATGAGACCGGTTACCTGGTCTATCGAATATACCGAGCGGCCTATGGGAATCTGGCGGGCGCGCCGGTACCACTGACCTTGAGTGAGTTTCTGCCGGACAGTCAGCAACTCGCAGAAGGGATTGTGGTAAACGCTGGGCGACTGGCAGAACCGGCTTGACGCTAACAAGGAGGCGTTCAGCGTTGATTTTGTTTCACGGGCGCGGTTTACTGCGACCTATCCGAACTCCCTAACGCCGGAGGCGTTTGTTGACGCACTGTTTGCGAGCGCAGGTATTACGCAGTCGCAAGCCCAACGTGATCTGGCAGTCAGTGAGTTTGCCGGAGGGACTTCGAGCGCCGAACATTGGGGCGCGCGCGCGGGTGCTGCGACGCGTGGCTGAGAGCGAAGTTTTCTCGCAGCGGGAGCTAAACAGGGCATTTGTATTGATGCAGTATTTTGGATACTTGCGCCGCAATCCGAATGAAACGCCAGAGGCTGGTCAAAGCTATGATGGCTACAATTTCTGGCTGAACAAGTTGAATCAGTTTGGCGGGAATTTTGTCGAGGCGGAGATGGTTAAGGCCTTCCTTGTTTCCACCGAATACCGTCAAAAGTTTGCTCCCTAGAGTTTACCGAAGACTAATTTTCTCCTTACCAGGGTTCCTCTCGGCGATATTAAATCGGCTCATTCAGCTATTCCTTTCGCCAAATGAGACCGCCAATATCATCCATTACCCTTAAAGAATCTTGCTGAATCAGCATGCGCGTGATAAGTTGCGCAGAATGCCAGCAGAGATCCGCTGTTCACACAAACGAGGGATGGCAAACGTTTACCGGAAGGAAATCTTGACTGGGTTGCCCTCCTCTTTGTCGTCCTGAGCTCGATCTCCTGCAAAGTCCTCGTCGCCAACGATGACGAATTCTTCGGCAGGACATACGCCTCCAGCCTCGTAACCTGCTGCGGTATGTGAATGGTCCCGAACCGGAGACCCTCGATCCCGCGCTCAGTTCGGGTCAGCCGGAAGCCCATATCTACATGGCGCTCTTCGAGGGACTGGTCGAGTATGATCCAAAGTCGCTCAACGCAATTCCGGCCATCGCTGAAACGATGGGACATCAACAACGACTCTTCGGAGTTCGTTTTTCATCTACGCAAGAATGCGCGCTGGTCCAATGGCGAGCCGATCGACGCCAACGATTTTGTCTACAGCGTTCGACGCGCAACTATCGCCCGAGGTGCCTTCGCGCACCGCGCCCCTTGCCTACTACATAAAGAACGCCCAGGCCTTCAATCAAAAGTCTGTTTTTGTTCGTGATCCGACCACCAGTCAGTTTCGTGAGCGAACGAGACGTGGCCGCGCCGACTCGACAGTGAGCGAAGCGCTCAGTCAAAAAACGCTTACGTCCAGATCAGCCCGAATATCCGAAATCAGCGCCCGCCCACACGCATACAGCGTTTCACCAGACAATGCATTCTCCGACGCGGCTGGTATTGCCAGGCGACGAAAAGAAACGTGACAAGCTTCTGGCAAGTGATCCGAAGATGGCAGATGCAGTTCGCGGCAAGGAATTCGTCAAGGTAGTCGGGGAAGATATCGGGGTGGAGGCGGTCGACAACTACACCGTCCGGGTTTCGCTTTCGCAACCCGCGCCTTACTTTGTTGATCTTGATGGCGCACCAGCTCTTTCGTGTCGTTCATCGCAAAACGATTGAAAAGTATGGCGCGTCCTGGACCGAGCCCGGAGAATATTGTTACGTCGGGCCCTTTCAAGGTGAAGTGGTGGAAACCGTATAACGAACTGGTAGTCGTGCGTGATCCGATGTACTGGGACACAGCCAACGTTCAACTCGAAGAGATTCGTTTCTATGTTTCGGTTGATCACCCAACGAGCATGAATCTTTACAAGGTTGGCGAAGCAGACGCGCTGGTAAATCACTCAGTACCAAACCCCTGGCTGGATGTAATTCGACTCGAAGAAGGACTACATGGATGCAGCCGAAGCGGCGATCACCTATCTTCTGATAAATGTAACGCAACCGCCGATGAACGACCTGCGTGTGCGCAGAGCCTTTAACATGGCCATCAATAAAGAGACCTACTCGAAAGCGAAGCGAACTACAAAACCGCTGTCAGCCTTCACTCCGGTGGGGATCTTTGTGGGTTACCCTCAGCCGAAAGGCGAATCCGTTCGATCCCGATCAGGCGAGAAAGTTGTCTGGGAGAAGCGGGTTTTCCGGTAACGTCAGCCAGTCTGATGGGAGTTTCGAATGCGAAAAGTTTCCGGCCCAGGATCTTACTTGACTTTCGCGACGCATTCCTCAAACAAAGCTCTGGCGGAGTTTATGCAAGCGCAGTGGAAACAGAATCTGGGAATTACGATCTCCCTAAGCAGCATGGATAACAAGACTTACATGAACGCGCCGAAACAAACTGGACTACAAAGGTTTTGCGCTGGGTATTTGGGGCGCTGATTACATGGATCCAACAACCTTCCTGAATATGTTTCTGACCCCGGGAGATAGCGGCAGTGGTTGGTGGGATCCAGAAGTACGTCGAGCTTCTCGAAGAAGCGAATCACACGCTCGATCGTCAGCAGCGTTATCAGCTTCTGGCGAAGGCTGAAAAGTACATGCTCGATGCGCAACCGGTGATTCCGATTGAAACGCCTTCGGTCAACTGGGTAAAGAAGCCTTATGTGAAGGGTATGTATCCGAATCCGGCGTCACTGTATTCCTGGAAATTTGTTTGTATCGAACGAGATCAGACGAAGTGGGACTATGGAACTCCCAACATGACGGGCACAGACAGAAACAGTTGCTCGCGAGCCGTTCAGTAGTTAGGCACGCAGCAGTTTCCGGTCTCGCGACCAGTTGCGATGAAAAGGGAATGCATTTCGACCCTCAACCGATGCTTCGCTTTATCATTCGCCGCCTGCTGATAACAATCCCTACGATCCTCGTAGTGATCACGATCACCTGGGGACTGGTCCGCCTCGCTCCCGGTAATTTCTATACGGGAGAGAAAAAACTTCCGGCGGCAATCGAAAAGAACATTCGCGAGAAATACGGTCTGGATAAACCATGGCGCGAGCAATACCTGCTCATGATTAAAGACGTCCTCCGTTTCGATTTCGGTACCTCGCTGACCTACCCCGGACAATCGGTTAACAGAATAATTGCGCGTTCGCTCCCGGTTTCAGCCACCATCGGCATTCTGGCTTACCTGCTGGCGCTCCTGGTGGGGATCATCGCCGGCTCAATTGCCGCCCTCAAACAAAATTCAAAGTGGGATTATGCCTCGATGACGCTGGCGATGTTAGGGATTTCAGTCCCCAATTTTGTGCTCGGCCCCATTTTGGTATTGGTGTTCTCTCTCATGCTTTATTGGTTGCCGCCTTCGCGTTGGGAGGGTTTTCCGAGTTGGAACATTATCCTTCCGGTATTTACTCTATCGGCTATTTACATGGCCTACATCGCCCGTCTCACCCGCGCCGGCATGCTGGACGTACTCACTGCCGATTACATACGCACTGCTCGCGCGAAGGGACTCAGCGAAACCCAGGTGGTGACCCGCCACGCTCTCCGAGGTGGACTGCTACCGGTTGTTTCCTATACCGGTCCTGCCCTGGCGTTCCTCTTGACCGGGGCCGTGGTGGTGGAGCGCATCTTCGCTTTGCCGGGTCTGGGAACTTACTTTCTGCATGCTGCTTCGAACCGTGACGAACCTCTGCTCATTGGCATAGTTGCTTTCATTGCCATTGTTTTGCTGCTGATGAATCTGCTCGTGGATATTGCCTATGCATATCTCGATCCACGCATCAGGTATTGACCTGAAAGCTAGCTGTTAGTTGCGCGACAGATGAACGACGAAGAATCAAAAAATCAAGCGGGGCCAGAGGTTGCCGAGCCGCAACATTCAACGCTCGGTGCACCGCTTGCGCCGTCGCAAGTTGCTCCCTTCGATGATGGCGTGATTCATACGTCACCTGAAGTTGCCGTGGCTGAGGGCGACGTGCGACCAATCTCCGGGGAGGAGATCGGCGCAACCGGCGGGGGTACTTCGCTGGCGCGCGACGCATGGCGCAGGTTGCTCAAGAACAGATTGGCTGTTTTCGGGTTGATTGTAGTTTCGATCGTAACCCTCGCGTCTATTCTCGGCCCATCTATCCTCAAGGTTACGACCGGGATGACACCAGACTACATTCCTGGCGATGCAGCGCTGATTAGATCGTTTCCGCCGTTTCAAGCGCCGGACGGCTCGTTTTCGTGGACCCACCCGATGGGCACGGATAGGCAAGGTCGGGATCTGCTGGCGCGCGTGCTTCAAGGCGGTCAGATATCCCTCATGGTGGGTTTCATCGCCACGTTAATGTCGCTGATCATCGGTGTGGGCTATGGCGCTATCGCTGGGTATCTCGGGGGTCGGATTGATAATCTTATGATGCGGCTGGTCGACGTGCTCTATGCGATCCCATACATCATTTTGGTAATTGTGCTGCTGGCTATGTTTCGCGACCAAACGCCGCGCGGTCAACTAATACTGCTGTTCATCGCCCTCGGATCAGTTTCATGGCTGACAATGGCCCGAATCGTCCGAGGACAAGTGTTGTCATTGAAGAACCAGGAATTCGTGCTGGCCGCAAGAGCTATCGGTGTGTCAACTCCACGAATCATCTTTAGGCACATCGTTCCAAACACGCTTGGCCCGGTAATCGTCTATGCCACCTTAACCATCCCTTCGGTGATGTTGGCCGAAGCGTTTCTTTCGTTTCTCGGATTCGGCGTGCAGCCGCCGCTTGCTTCGTGGGGTAGCCTGGTAACGGATGGAATTCAAAACATCGGTATTTTCCCCTGGCAGTTAGTGTTTCCCGGGATCACTATGGCGCTTACGCTGTTTTCGCTCAACTTCTTGGGAGATGGGTTGCGAGATGCGCTTGACCCCCGCACGCGGAAATTCTGAGAGCCGAAATTGTGCGCTCAACCACTAAGTAAACTCGAGTCAAATTCAGTTAGATGAACACCAACCACGACAATCTTCTGGAAGTCAGCGACCTCCGCACCTACTTCCACACTGAAGACGGCACTGTCAAAGCCGTCGACGGCATTTCGTTTAACTTGAAGCGCGGCGAAACGCTGGGAATTGTCGGCGAATCAGGATCCGGTAAGTCGGTCACAAACCTCTCAATCATCCGTCTCGTTCCCAGTCCACCGGGGGAAATTGTTTCCGGAGCAGTGATGTTTGGCGGTCAGGACCTGATGAAGCTTTCCGAGTCTGAGGTGCGCAGAATTAGAGGTCGGCGCATCGCGATGGTTTTTCAGGATCCAATGTCGTCGCTAAACCCGTTCATGAAGATCTCGCGCCAACTCATGGAAACGACGCAACTGCACCTGGGACATACAAAAGCCGAGGCCCGCGAACATGCCATAAAGATGTTGGAAATGGTTGGCATTCCGGAAGCGCGGGAGCGAGCGGACAACTATCCGCACGAATTCTCCGGTGGTATGCGTCAGCGAGTGATGATTGCCATGGCGCTTTCCTGCGAGCCGGAACTGCTGATCGCAGACGAGCCAACGACTGCTCTCGACGTAACTATTCAGGCGCAAATCCTCGAACTAATTAGAACGCTAAAACGAGTAACTGGAACAAGTGTGATTCTGATCAGTCACGACCTGGGCGTGGTGGCCGGAATGACCGATCAATTGATCGTAATGTACGCGGGCAAAGTCTTCGAACAGTCGCCCACCAAAGAGTTGTTTGCTACGCCCGGCAATCCATACACGAAGGGACTGTTGCACTCAGTCCCGGATCCGACGGACGAGCAGGGTAAGCTCTACCAGATTCCGGGACAGCCACCCGATGTGGCCCACCTGCCGGCGGGATGTCCCTTTGCGCCGCGATGCGATCGCGCTGAAGATATTTGCCATCGCGAGTTTCCGCCCTTTGTGCAGCTGACCACGAAGCATTACTCGTTGTGTCACTTTGCGAATGAGGTTTATGCAGAATCGACAGCCGAAGCTCAATCGTGAAGGAAGGAACCGAACTTCAGCCCAAAGTAACTGACCAGATGAGCACGCAGCAGTCCAATTTGGATCTTAAAGAGCCTCCGCCGCCCTCATGCAATTTGGCGCGCGGCGAGTCTCTTATCTCGATTCGGGACTTGTCCGTTCACTTTGATTTGGGGCCTAAACCGGGTAAGGGCAGCATCCGCGCAGTCTTGACCGCCGTCAGCGGAGTGCTCCTGACTGCCGGCGTGATCTTCCTCGCTGATAAATTCGGATACTACCCGGCGGGAGCGTGGACCAGAATAATCACTGGAGCCATCATTCTAGTGGCCGCTCTGATGCTCGCAGATCGGTTGATGTGGCGAGTTCTCGGAAAACCACTTCGGCGCACGGTCAAAGCAGTCGACGGAGTCTCAATCGATATTCATCAAGGAGAGACCCTCGGGCTGGTCGGTGAATCGGGTTGCGGCAAGTCGACGCTCGGACTTGCCATCTTGCGCCTGCTTACTCCGACCGCGGGTCGGGTGCTTTTTAAGGGCGCTGATCTGGCGGGTCTCGCTCCCCGGCAGATGCGCAGGCACCGCCGGCACCTCCAAATCATCTTTCAGGATCCTTATGCCTCGCTCAATCCGCGCATGACCGTGCGGCAAATTGTCGGGGAGCCTCTGGAAACTTTTCGCATCGCGCGGGGTAAGGAAGCGGAGCGGCGGGTACAGGATCTGCTGGAGATGGTAGGGCTCAGCAAGCGTTTCATAAAACGGTACCCACATGAGTTTTCCGGTGGACAGCGCCAGCGCATCGGGATAGCACGAGCACTCGCGGGAGATCCAGTTTTTGTGGTAGCCGATGAACCAATTTCCGCGCTCGACGTTTCAATTCAGGCACAGGTCATGAACCTGCTGGAGCGGCTGCGAAAAGAAAAGAATCTCACTTATCTTTTCATCTCCCACGACCTGCGTGCTATCCGCCATGTTTCAGATCGGGTGGCAGTGATGTACCTGGGGAAACTCGTTGAAGTGGCTCCGGCGAAAACAATCTACGCCGATCCGCTCATGCCCTACACCAAAGCGCTGATTTCGGCAGTGCCCATCCCTGATCCGGTGGCCGAGTCCCAGCGTCGCAGGATCGTCCTGACGGGGGATGTGCCGTCGCCGATCAACCCGCCGCCAGGTTGCCGGTTTCACACTCGCTGTCCATATATGATCCCAGAGTGCAGGGAAACGGTGCCGGCCCTCGTGGAAATTAAGCCGAACCAGTTTGCTGCTTGCATCCGCATCAGCCCTGACCAGCCTGACATCGACAAGGTATCCGAGGGAGCCGCTCCTGGATTAAGTCGTGATTGACCATCTTGTCACCGGGTCTGATCGGTGACAATCCTCACACATCCGAGATAATCGAGCCTGTCATAGCTGAAACCTCGCTCGATCAGCTACGTCCATGAAAAAAATACGGTATTGGTCATTTACCAATAGGGTAAGTTGCTTTGCCCGTTGGGCTTTGTGCATGCTAACGCGCCCGAGAGCTACTTATCGCCACTTTGTGGCTTCCAAGCCGAATCCTATACTCGCAGTGCTTTGCCGCCCTGCGAAGCAGACAGCCGACGAGACTCAAGCAAACGATGAACAGGAAGTCATTATCGAAGCCGGCATCATCGGCGCTGGATTCTGAATCCGACATTGTCCAGGAGCACCGATCCGACGCTCCTGTCGGTTGGTCTATAGTTCAGGATAAGTTTGCCGGCTCGGTCGGAGTGTCCATCTTACTGGTCGACGGCCGGCAACCGCCCGCCCTCGTCGTTTCCAACAACAATTCCATTTGCCAGGCCTTTCAAACTTCAGCCAAACACGTAGGACTCTGTGATCCGTATTGCGGTGATGCGCACCGGCGTGCGCTGAGCGCTGGGTCGCCGGTGCAATACAAGTGTCACGCCGGCCTTCAATGCGTAACTATGCCGGTGCAGATTGCCGGGCAACCGAATCTTGCGGTGATTGGTGGTCGCGCGTTTCTCTCGGCGACGGACTATCGCGCTCTCGTTGATCGGTTTCGCGCCGGCGAGTTAAATGAACTGATCGATAAGGCGCCTTTTGAGAATGTGGTTTTTGCCGAATCGCAGCGAATCGAGGAACTGCCTGACCAAATATCGAAGACGGTCCGCAGGTTTGGCGGAAGCGCTTCGACCAGCCTCGAATCGGCGGGGGCTCCAAGCTTAAAAACCGTCGATGCTAATCGGGAGCGGGGCAAAGATGCAGCTGAAAGCGAAACGCTTCCCGCCGGTACCAGGCGGGATTCGCTAAATGAAGCGGTTCAGCCGGATCTCCAAATCGAGGTCGACCGCCTTCGACTCGAACTCGAACACCGATCCATGCTGGTCCAATCACTCCAAAGTTTTCTCGACCGCATCAGCTCCACGGATCCTGATGACACGTATCAGGCGATCCTTACGCATTCCAAAGATTTGCTCAAAGCTGAACGGGCTTCGTTGATGGTTTACGATGAGGGCACAAATGAGATTGTCCTTAAAGCATCCGCTGGGATGACGGCTGAAGGCATTAGCGCCACTCGGACTCGGCTTGGCGAAGGAGTGGGTGGTCTGACGCTGGAGTCGGGTCAGCCGCTCGTCGTCGAGAATCTGGAAGCCGCTGGACTCAAGCCCGCGGCGGCGAGCCGCGCCTACAAAACCCAATCCTTCATTAGTTATCCCATCGTAGTTCGTGGCCGCCGGATCGGTTTACTCAATTTCACCGACAAGTCCTCTGGTGAAAACTTCAACGATGTTGACCTGAGTTTGCTGGAGATCATCGGACCGCAGATAGCGGTTGCTTTGGAACGGGCAGACTGGCAGGAGCGCGCTACCCAATTTCAGCTGATGTCGATCACCGATCCTCTGACGGGATTACTCAACCGCCGCTATTTGGAGGAACGTCTCACGGAAGAGCTGAATCGATCGAGCCGTTACAACTATCCGATGAGCTGCCTAATGATCGATATCGACGACTTCAAGAAATATAACGACCTCAACGGCCATCAGGCTGGAGACGTTGCGTTGAAGATCACTGCCCACAGTCTCAAAGCAGCGTTGCGTTCAGCCGACGTTGCCTGTCGTTACGGCGGCGAAGAATTCTGCGTGCTACTGCCGCAGACAAGTCTTACTGAGGCCGGGGCGATTGCCGAACGCATGCGTCAACGCGTTGCGGAAGCTGATTACCCATTTGGCAAGTCTCAGCCCATGGGCACAGTCAGCATAAGTATTGGAATTTCAACTCTAGCAAAGAACATAGATACGGCTGAGCGCGTGATTGCGGCCGCCGACCGCGCTCTCTACCACGCCAAAGCCCAGGGGAAGAATCGAATCGAGTTTTATGACGGGCATTTGTCAGGAGCTTTTGCCGGCAAATGAATAACCGCAAAGAAATGCGGCAGGTGCTCGGCCGCGTGAAACGAGAGGAGTTTGCGGGACGCGCGGCTGAACTGGAGCGTGTGGTCGCACATTCGCTCGCGGCCGGCGAAAGTTCCACAGATCTCGGTCTGCTCATTCTGCTTGCTCCTCGCGCAGGAGTTTCAGAGTTACTACGCCAGGCGTACGACACGGTGTTCAACCGGCAAGGGAACATCTTTCCCGTTTACTTTGCGCTGCCTCCCCCAGACACCACTGCGGTAAGCGCGGCTATCGAATTTCTTAATACATTTCTGCTTCAGTACATCGCCTTCAGCCGCAATGAGCATGCACTTGCCGACGCTCCCGTCACTCTGAATGACCTCGTGGCTCTTGCTCCTGCTTCGGATGCTGAATGGATTGAAGGAGTGGTGGCCGCCTATAACCAGCAACGCTTCGGCGATGATGATCGCGCCCTGGTCCGCTTTTGCCTCAGCGCCCCGTCTCGCGTGCCAGCCCATTGTGCCAGACCGTTTGTGATGTTTGATGCCGTGCATCTATTGGCCTACGACGACGATCCGGTGCCGCTGGCTACCGAGATTGTTCGCTCTCTGGCCGCTCTTGATTTGCCTTATGTATTTGCCGGATTGCGTCGTGAAGCGGCCCACACATTTGACCGAGCGGGGGTCAATTCCAGATCACTCGAGGCGATTCCGCTGGAACAGTTAAACGTGGAGGATGCGACCACCCTGATCACCAGTGTGGCGCGGCGTCTCGGCGTTTCAATCACTGAACAGACGCGCGATCTTCTGGTCCAGCAACTGGAAGGCAGCCCGCTATTTATTACTTTGTTGCTCCAGGCCGCGCGATCGAGACACGTCGTGCTTGATTCTTATCTGGCGTGCGAGCGTCTATACGTCGAAGAATTAATGGGCGGCGTCCTCGGCGATTACTTCGAGTCCACTCTTTATTGCGTCACTCGTGACTCCGACGTCCGGCGGGCGATTGTTCGTCTCCTCTCGGAATCCGTGACCGCAAAGAGCAACGGTGGCAACCGGGCTGTGTCGCTTAAGACATGGCGCCAAAGGTTGGAACTCCCCTCGGCCGATACTGAAAAGGTCCTACGACGTCTACACGCGCACGAGTTGGTTAACTGGGATGGGGATACGATTAACGGCGAGGATGGGCCGGAAGCGTGGAAAGACTACCTGCGCAGCCGTTTTCGCCTGGATGCACTCCGCGAGCCCCGCGCCCTGGTCTTCGCAGATCTCATGGCCGCAGCGCTGAAGCGCGCGCCCGAAAACATTGCTCGCCACTTCCGGCGAGGCACAAGCTTGCGGATTCGTGAGTTGCTCTCCCGTTTTAACTCGCAACTCATCCCGCGGATTTTGTTTCAACCGGCAGAGTTTGATGAACTGCACAAGGGAAGCGAGCGTGACCAGATTGCGGCTGCCCTCGATGGCGATAATGAACTCATAAAACTTCCCCAGGTTTTTCATACCACGAGTGCCGCCTCGTTTAGCGCAGAAATTCAGCAGTTTGCCGACGACGAAAGTTGCGCGGTTGCTCATGCGTTCGACGGCGCTACCTATGCTGACGCTAATGAGGTCGTATGGATTGTCGCAAAGATCGAAAGCAAGATGGCGGCAAACGCGGAGTTGACGCGGGTGTGGGTCAATCGTCTCGAGGCGTTATCCAAACGCAGCGCCTTCCTCCGGATTCAGATTTGGCTGATCTCCAACGAAGGGTTTGATGCCGAGGCCGCAGGGATTCTGAAGGGTCGAGGCGCCTACGGATCGAACCAGCAACAGTTTGACCTACTCAGCGGGCGGATTAGCGAAGGTGACGGCCCCGCCTCGGAGCATGGACTACCCGACGAGTTCGTGCTAGTCCTGCCGATGGGCTCCGACAGCGAGCTGCTAGCCGCCGGCACGGTCGAGCAGATAGCACGCCGGGCCCACTTTAGCCCGGAAGCGATCAACCAAATCAAGACCGCAATAGTAGAAGCGTGTATTAATGCATCGGAACACAGTCTAAGTCCGGACCGGAAAATTTATCAGCGTTTTCGGGTTGAAGATGATAAATTGGTGATCAATATCGCGAGTCGGGGTATCGTTCCGGCGAACATTGAAAATAGGAATGGCGCAATTTCGCATCACGAGCCTACGGTCAATGGATTAGGCGACGACTCGATCACGGAGTATGGTGATGCGGCTGAGCAACGCCGCGGCTGGGGTCTGAAGTTGATCCAGACCTTAATGGACGAAGTTGAGTTTGAGCGCGTTGATGAAGGCACGAGCCTGCGGATGGTGAAATACCTGCGAAAGACTTCGTAACCGGTCGCACTGGCGTCGTATCACCGGGCAGGGACTCGACCGTGGCACGGGGCAGTGGCCCGACCGTAAGGAAGGGCGTGAAGGGAAGCAATCGTTTTGGGAGAATCGATAACAGACGTTCGTTCGCATATCGTCGGTACCACCGGGGTCGTTTATGCGAGTGACTACTTAAACAAGCTAGCTGGCGAACGCATCGAGCGCGAATGTAAGAGGCAACTGGATTCAGGATGCCGGACCCTCGTAATCGACTTTAGCGACACCGATATCGTCAACAGCATCGCTGTCTCCATCCTGTTGGGAATCATTGATATTGCCGAAAAGCGCGAGGCGCGCGTTGTTTTCTCCGACGTGAACGACCAAACCGTTCAGTTATTCGAAATGCTGGGCGTCAGCAAACACGTGCTGCTGGCGAAGGACGAGCAGGAAGCAATCGATCTATTTACTCCCCCGACTAACACTCAGGCGATGGGCCACTGACAAGTGAACAGATCAATCCCCGAAAACGCTAAATCACTCGATGCCGAAGCTTTCATCCTGGTTTGTGTGATTTCCTGAATCCTTCTCGCTTAGGCTACTAATCAATGTCGCTTGGCTGCATTTTCGTTTTGCATGGAATCAAACACTCAAAAACTGATCCACTCATTTAGCGCCCTGGCTGACCTTGGTCAGGAGATTGCCGACTCGGGCGACTTTATCGAGATGGTGCGCACTTCGCTTCACCTGCTGCTCGGGACGATCGGCATCAGGCGGGGCGCGGTGGTGGAATGCGTCTTTCATCGTGACGAGACTAATACGCTCGCGCTTTGGGGACTCGGCGAAGAGTATCAGGCGCACTTGATCGTGAATGAATCTGATCGAAGGGCGTTTCTCGATTTGAACGAAGGAGCGCTGCTAATTGATTCGCCAGAATTCGATGCTTCGGTTTCTTCTTTTCTCGCGCGACACGGTGAAGAGCTGCGCGCGGAGACCATCGAGCTCATCGTGCCTACGGTTGTGCGCGGCGAAGTAACGGGTCTCGTTCTGCTTGGCCGCAAAGCGAGCGACGAAGCGTTCACACCTGAAGACGTGGAAGTGATCCGAGCAATGGTGCGTCACATCGGGGTCGGCATCCACACCCACCGCTTGCTGGGGGAAATAAAACAGCGCGCCGAAGAGAACGAACGTCTTTACCAGGACCTGCGGGCGATCTATCGCGACACGGTGCGCGCCTTCGCAGCGGCTATCGACGTCAAAGACACGTACACGCAAGGACATTCGGAACGCGTCGGTAAGTACAGCGAGATCATCGCGAAAGAGATGGGTTGGGGTGAAAACGAGGTGGAGGGGATTGCGATTGCCGGATATCTCCATGACATCGGCAAGCTCGCCGTGGAGCGGAAAATTATCAACGCGCCGTATCGCATCGACGCGAAGGAGTCGAGCGAGCTCAATCGCCATCCGGCCGCAGGGTTCGACATTTTGTCGCCGATTCACCATCCCTACGCCGATATTCCATTGATGGCCAAGTATCATCACGAGCGGCTCGACGGTCGCGGATATCCGGACGGATTGACCGACGAACAGATTCCCCTGGGCGCCAAGATCGTCTCGCTGGCAGATTCGTTTGACGCCATGACTACTGACCGTCCTTACAAAACCCGCCGGGCGTTTGATTCAGTGATTAACGACCTGCGCGCGAATACCGGCAAGCAGTTTGATGTGAAGGTTGTCACCGCCTTCTGCCGCGCGTTGTTGAGGGAATTGAATGGCGAGACGAAAGAGCGAAAGTTTCTGAAGATGCTCGGCAAGAATTACCTCGACGCCGAGAAAGATATGCCGTTGCTAAGAGAACTCCTCAACGAACTCGATCCCAATACCCAGGCCGCTGCCGCTGGTGGTGCGTAACGACAATCTTGGCTTACTTTGCACCAGAAGGCGAAAATTCATGGTTGCGGCCCAAATCCAAGAACGCTTTCAGCGTTATTCATCCTTCTTAATACTGTGGGTAGCATTTCACTTTTTGTGGAAAACATCTCGACCGAAGATTCGGGAGGAGTAGAATGCCTGTCCTACTTCGGCTGGATACGGACGATGAAGGTGCAAATGGCGATCTTCTGATCGGCCACCACTTCGGTGCGCTGTTCGCGCGGAATCTCACGGCCATTGATGAGCAGCGGATTCCGGCCCTTTGAAGTGATCCAGTAACGCCCATCATTCTCCCGCGTCAGGATTGCATGCACTCGGCTCACTTCCGGGTCGCCTTTCAACGGCAGATCAACCGTAATTGATCTTGACCCACGGCCAATTGTGATTTCAGATTTCGTGATCGGCACTACTGCCTCACGCACGCCGTCGCGCCACAGTTCAACTGAATAGAGTGTCTGGATGCGCGGACGGACTACCGTCTGTTCGCCCATCTCACCTTCGGTGTCGCCGCTTTGGGTGTCACCGCGGCTGCCATCGGCGCGTTCTCGTATCGTGTCGCTAAGATTTACCGGCGTTGCGGCAGGCATGCCACCGCCGGCGGAAGCGCGCGGCGTGACCATCGTGTGACCACTCTCGGTTTCATCCCAAACACCTTGTACCCGAAACTGGCCTTTCTCGAGCGTGCCGTCGACGCGCAGTTCAACCGCAAATGATTTCGCCGCCAGTTGATTTTGCCCGCTGAGCTCGCGCGCGCGTTCCGAGAGGACATGAAACAGACCCTGTTCGAGGCCGCGGCGCTTATCGCCCTGCCAGTCTTTATCATCTTCGGCGCTGAGATAGACGATGTATTCGCGCGGAATGTAGGTTGGCCCACCCGGTGGAGTAAACATTTCGCGTTGCATGACCGCCTCAACCTCACGCGCGATCTTAACGAGAAACTCTTCCCAGATGCGGCGCGGTTTAGCGTGTTCGTCGGCGGATTCCAGCAGGTCTTCGCCGGTTTCACCGTCGATCCATTTTCGAATTGATTCAATCAGGCCCATAGGTGGTGAATATTAAATGGTAAATAGTGAATAGTGAAATGCTTAAGATGCGACTTCGGGCTTTGCTCTTCGGTTTTGGGACTTTGCTCTCTGAGACTCAGCTGGGTCGAGACGGTAACAGGCTGCTGGCGGAAAAAACAAAGACCAAAACCCAAGACCTCAGACTTTTTAGAATTTAACAAACTTCCGCATAACCCAGCCCCGATCAGAAGTAAACGGATCTGTCTTTGGGCGGCCGTGTTCAAGCACCTGGACTTCGTACCAATTGTCGGTGGTGCTCAGTATCTTTACTCGCGAGCCACTCTCCGCTAACCCAATAGAGCGGTTTGCGGTGCTGGCATCGGGGCGAAGATTAACATCAGTGGTCGTAACTCCTTCGCTGCCGACCACCCAAAAATCACTCCACTGCGAGATGCCGGCAAACGGATTCCATTGCGAGGTTACGTACCTGTGTGTTGCCAATAGCATTCCCGAAAACGCAGCCACCAGCAATACCGCAACCAGAAACGGGCGCGCCCGTCTGGGGATGGCCGGGCCACGCAGCTTAGCGCGAGGCTTGGCGCTGGGGGGCTGATTCGGCATCGCAGCCAGGCGCTCCTTCGCGGACTGAATTGGCCCGCCCTCTTTCACGTTCTTATGAAGCGCGGTAACCGGGACAACTATCTTCGGACTCGGTCGTCGATCCGGAGCATCCGCATATGAGCGCAGTGGGCTGGGCTGGACGAGTTCAAAGCGCGGCCTCGGAGGCGCAAGGGTAAACTCGTCCGCCGTCACATCGATGGACAAGTCCGCGCTTGGTTTGCGACCCTCATGCAAACCATCTCCGGCCGCTGATTCGTCGGCCTCGCCCAGTCGCCGGGTTTTCGGTAGGGACGCTTCCGCAAGTTCGTCCCAAAACTCCTGCACGGTCTGATAACGATTCGCGGCGCGCGTTTGGGTCGCCTTTTCCAACACTCGTAAAACCGGTTCAGACCAGTAATGCTGGCTCGCGGTGGCGGGCAACTCGCGGATTGGATGCTGGGCAAAACGTCGCGGCGATTCGCCGGCCAGCAGCGAATAGGCGGTCTTGGCCAGCGAATAAATGTCAGCGGAAGGAGTCAGTTGCTCGCGATTAAGCGCGAGCAGGCCCGTGTCAAGCTGGCCGGTTTGGACCAGCGGATTGTGCTCGGGAGCGGAATAGATGTTCGTCCCGACGCGGGTGATAGCGCCTTCATTTGCTTCGAGACGCGCCACGCCAAAATCAGCTATCTTCACGAGCTGGCGATCGGCGGTCAGCAGCAGGTTTTGCGGTTTAATGTCTCGATGAATGATTCCGCCGGCGTGTGCATGGGCCAGCCCGGAGCAAACCTGTTCCAGATAGAAGATTGCCTTTTCAATCGAGAGAGGACGATTGCGCGAAAGCGCCAACATGTCGCCGCCGGACATGTATTCGAGGACAAGGTAGTGAAACGTAGTGCCAGTTAGATCGATCGCTGTGCCATGACCGAGCCGGCTGATGATGTTCGGATGGCGAACGCGATCAAGCGCCACTGCTTCATTTTGAAAATTTGCAATTAACGTCTCTTCGAGTTCCGCGTCAAGGTCGTCCTGAAGAAACATGTTGAGCGCTTTGATAACCACAGTAGTGGGAGCGCCGTCGGTAGCGGCGTTGTCGTGGGCGACATAGATCTCGGCGTAACTGCCCCGGCCCAGGCATTCGAGAATGTCATAACGCCCATCTAGGCGGCTTTGCTGTAGTTTGAGTTCCGGCATCGGTCCGCGCTAATCGTTAGCCCCTCTTGGATGCGCCTCCCGAAGTACGCATGATAATCAAAACGCTAAGGGGTGGTGGGGGAAACCGAAGGGGAACTTTCGGGGGAAGCCTGGGGAGAACCCACCGCCGCAGGTGCAGATCGGGCCGTAATCGCTTCGTCCAGTCGCATTTGAGCCGCAGGCTTCACTGCTTCGATTTTTAGAGCGACCGCCGCCAGGCCCAGGGTGGCGTCATTTCGAAGCGTGGCAGTTGCCGGAGAGGGGCCGGCATCGATCTTTGCGATCAGAGCCTGAAACGCCCGCGCCGCCTCCTGATTGTTCCCGCTGAGCAGCGAGGCACGACCGTAGAGATAGATAAAGTCAGGATCGAGTTCCTGAAGCGAACCCAGGATGCCCTGCCGAGTTACATCATTCTCCTGTTGCCGAGCAAGCCAGCCGCGAGGATCTGCATCAACTTCGCGGCGCGCCTTTTCAATACCTACGAGCGGGTCTTCAGGCGCAACGGGTGTAGGCGTGGCCGCGGCGATCGGAGCTTGACCAGAATCAAGGAACGGAACTGGTCCTTTATATTTCCGGCCGGCGTAAAATGCTCCAGCCAGTGCGCCAAGCACTAAGACGAACACCAGGAAGCGCGTCATGGTTCTTTCAATTCCGCTCTTTTCCCGCGACCGGCGGCGCCACCTCAAGCCGTGCTGGAATTACATCGTTAGCAGGGTTGGGATCTGCCAAGGTCGGAAATGCGGTGCGGGCAGCCGGTTGGACCACGGTCGCCGCGGTGGAAGCCGCAGAATCCAGTCGCGATGCAGAAGACGCAGAAGGTGCAGATGTTTCTACGGTTGCGTCCGCCACCAAAGGTTGCGCTTCCGGCGAAATGGTTTTCTCGAGCTCTTCCGCGCGTTCGTCCGTCGAAATCTTCATGCCGGCCCGCACCACGACCGCAGTCAAGTTGTCTTCGGCGCCGCGTTCGTAACATCGATCCTTAAGTTCCGCGCAGAGTGTCGCCAGGTCGTCGTGCACCAGCATCAGCTGTCTTAACTCGTAATCGGGTATGTGACGGGTGATGCCATCGGTGCACAGCAGAAACTCCGTGCCGTCTTCGATCTCGATAATTTTCATATCTGCATCGACGCCGGTTTCGGCGCCGATTGCCCGGCTGATGACATTCTTGCTGGGGTGATTCGCGGCTTGTTCAGCAGTCATGCGACCCGCGCGAACCTCTTCTTCAACCACCGAATGATCTTCTGTTTCGCGTATGAGCTGGCCGGACGGAGTTAGTCGATAGAGCCGGGAGTCGCCGACGTGTCCTATGGTGGCGATGTTTCCTTCGATGTGAAGACCGACGATGGTAGTGGCCATCATGGAAAACTTTGCCGTGTCCTGGGCCATCTGGTGAATGGAAGCGTTGGCGCGCTGGATGGCCAGTTCCATCAGATCTTCGATGTCAGCATCGGCTGTGTGGTGACGAAAGGCTTCGTCGAGTACTTCGATTGCAGTTTGAGATGCTACTTCGCCGGCTTCAGCGCCGCCTACGCCGTCGGCCACGGCAAAGATGCCGCGTTCGCTGTCTGCCAGAAACGAGTCTTCATTGAGAGGTCGTTTCTTATTAAGCCCGCGATCGGTCACTGCCGACGACTTGATCGAGAGCTTGGATTGGTTGGGCTGGGTCATTGGACCGCCTCCAGATTAACTGACGAGGGTTGATTTCGCGTTACGTTTTGCGCGATCACCGTATCCCGTGAATTGCGGTGGGAAAAGGCCATCAACATTCCCAACATCGCAAAGCTGGTGATCAGACTGAATCCGCCGTGGCTAACGAAAGGTAGCGTGATTCCGGTCATTGGCAGAGCGCGAACAATACCACCAATATTAACCAACGCCTGAAACCCTACAAAAGCGGTCAAACCGGCTGCGCAAAGCTTGGTAAACATATCACGCGCGTCGAGAGAAGTACGAACACCTGCAATGACAAAAATGATTACCGCCAGAATAAGAATTAAACCACCGAGCTAGTCCCAGTTCTTCAGCTACCGCTGCATAGACGTAATCGGAGTCGGCGATGGGAATCACTTCGGGATAGCCGAGGCCGACTCCGCGACCGGTGTTCTTTCCGGAAGCGATTCCGAAAATTGCCTGTGCCGGTTGGAAGGCGAGCTTGTCAAACCAGATGTCGACATTCACGATTTTTTGCGTCGCCGGACTCGGATTCGGCCAGCTCCTTCATCTTCGGATCCTGGTTCAACCGCATCGTTGAAGTCCTTTTTCCACCAGGCGACTTCCGGAGACGGCGGATCAAAGCCGTCGAGCCACAGATGAAATCGCTGCTGAATGCGCGCAGGCAACATCGCCTGGATCGGCCGCGAGATGGTTGGCAGCAACGGCACCTTCTCCTGAACGTCTCGTCGGCAGGGCGCCCTACTACCAGAATGCTGATCACGAGCAGCAGGGAGCCGACAAACAGCAGGCAGCTGCGGCCACCGACGGACAGCGACGAGATAAAGCGTGGTGTACGCACCGCTGAAGATCAGCATCTGGCCGAAGTCTTTCAGAGCGAAGAAGGGAACGAACGGTAGCATCCCCATCACCAGGAGCGGCACGATGTCGCGCGCTCGCGGAATGCCCCAGTAGGTTTCAGCCAGGTCCTTGTAGCGGGCGGTCAGAATTCCCGCGAAGCCCAGCAGGAAAGGGAATTTTCGACGGTTCCCATGGCGTCATGTTGCCCAGTGCTTTGCCGGCGCTGGAAGTGACGACGGCAACCGCAAGTGGCACGAGCGTCAGCAGCACGATGATGAAACTGTTTCGCTGCATCCAAAGCAGAAAACCGTCACGGATACAGAACGAAAACGCGACGCCAAAAGCAATAACGAGAAGATTGGAATCCAGGTGTAACTCGAGGTGAGGGCATTGCCGATGTGTAGGTTGATTGACGTTTCGGGAGTTGATCAAGATCAATGGCCTGCGCGGGCGTGGCCGGCAGACCCATCATCTGTTTCTTTTCCGCGTCGTAGTTTTCGATGATGTAGCGCGTGCGCAGCGCGGCCATTTTCTCCTGACGCGCCGCGGCTTTGTTGCGGGCGTTGTACTCCGGATCGCTGTAGAGCCGGTACTGGATGAGCATCCCAAACGCGAAGAGCAGGATTGCCGCGGTGAACAGGATCCACTGGCCGCCGTAACGCATCACTCGCGAGAGCCAGATGACCAGAAGCGAACAAAGGCAGGAAGATCAGTAGATCGCGAACCGCGCCGATGATTGACGTTTCGTAGCCACGGAGCAGCGCGGCTCGATGTATTCCCCAGTAGCCGACAATCTCGAGACCGATGATGACCAGAATGATCAGTAAGTGTGATGACGCGCGGTTTTTCATCTGTAAGAACAGTAAACAGTCAAGCAGTCAGCTCTTAGCAATCAGAAAACCTAATTTACAGGAGTGACTTCTTACTGGGCCGCGAGCGCGACGCCCGTGTCCCAGTCGAGTCGAATGATCCAACCCACGCGGCCGCCGGCCTCGTTCAACGCGTCGGTTGCGGCGCGGCCGCGCCTGCCGTTGATTTACGCGCGGCTGGCTGATTTACTGCCGGGCCAGTCATGCCTTTGAAATAACCCAGTTCCTTTGCCTTTAGCACCAGGGCCGCCGCAATTGGCGCAGCCGATCTCGATCCGTAGCCGCCGCCTTCTACAATCACGGCCATCGCAAGTTGCGGTCGCTCCAACGGGGCAATGCACAAAAACCAACCATCGATGCGCGGGTTCTGTTCATCCATGATTGTTTCTTCATACTCCCGAATGATGTTGCCGCGACTGTCCTTTTCGACTCGGTGCCGCGTTTTCGGTTCACCAGTTTTCGGATCGAATACGGGAACCACCTTTTGCGCGGTGCCGGTCTTGCCACCGGTGTTGATGCCGGCTGCTTTCACGGGCGCGAACACGCCGCGCGCTGTGCCGCTCGCGCCGCCGGTTACCAGGCCCATGATCAGCGCATCGTTGCGGCCGCTTGCGGAGTTAACAATTTGATTGAAGACCTCGGGCGCGCGATCGTATTCAATGCGCGGCTTCATCAGCTTGCCTTCCATGTTGCCGATGGCGGCCGCAGCCAGCGCCATCTGCAATGGCGTCATCTGCCCAGCGTAACCCTGTCCGTAACCAATCAACGCGAGGTCGTACCGGGAAATCTGTTTACCGGTGACGATTGTCGCTTCACGAGGAGCCAGCGCGCGCTTGACTGCCTCAGTCGAGGCATTCCAGAGTTGAGGCTGCTTCCGGCCACGCAGCGCCTCGGCGGGAGTGTCGTAAGCGCCGATGCCGAGGAGAGTAGCCGCGCGTTTCAGGTTCTCGGGTCCGAGCTTGACCCCCAACTGCGCAAAATACTGGTTGCACGAAACCTCGTAAGCAGTGCTCATTCCGATTCGTCCGTGAACTTCGCCTGCTCCTCCATCGTCGTAAATGACGTTCGCTCCTGGCGCCGCGTAGTAACCGCCTCCGCTACATACGAATTCTGTGTCCTGCTGTCCGGCCACAAAAGCCGCCGCCATCGTCACGGTCTTGAAGGTTGAACCGGGAATGTAGTATGCGCCCGTGGCCCGGCTAACCAATGGGCGATCGCGTTGGTTGGCTTCGAGCTTGATCCAGGTGCCTTCGTCCTCGACTTGTTTGAGACTGTATGAAGGCTCGCTGTACATGGCGAGTATTTCACCTGTCTGAGGATTCAACACCACTATCGCGCCATGCCTGCCCTTCATCTGATCCACGGCAGCCTGTTGCAATTGCCGATCAATGGTCAGGCGGACATCGGTATTGCCTTTAAATTCGACGCTCTTGCCCTGAACTACTTCCAGTGCCTCAGGTAGGGCGCCGCTCTGAATTCCGAAGAGCGCGCGCTCCAGACCAGGATCTCCACGGTCGGATCCGAATAGATGGGCCGTCGCCTGATCCATCGGATACTCGCGAGAGATGTTTCCATTTGAGTCTCGTTTATACAAAGCGAGCGCGTGCTCCAGGGTTCCGCTGCGATCCAGCAACCAGCCCCGCAAGGTGGATTCCGAGAGTCGTCGGTTGCGCAGATCCTTGTAACTAAGTTCTTGAAACTTGTCGTTACTCTCCGGGGCGTAATGCGTCCAATACACATGAAAGCCAAGAATCGATAACGCGAGCAGAACGAAGATCCAACGCAGCCCCCGCAATCCCCGATTCGTAGAGGTCGAACTGAGCCGGCGTCTTACCTCTTTCGGCAGATCGTCCGGCACTGCGGCGACGAGAGCGGAACTTTTGCGCCGATTGAGGAATAAAGAAACCAGCAACAGAAGCGCGATGAGAAGAAAACCGCCGAGGTAAACGAGCGTGACCACTGCCGGCATTTTCTCCGGCACACTGGCGACAACTTGAGCCGGTGTCGGAGATTGAAGGATGAAGAGAAGGGTCATCAACAGATCCACTCAATTAGTTTGGAGTTCAAACTTACTTCGCCCCTACCGACTCAGGCTGTTAAAGCCTGAACTCAAAACGCCGGTCTCAATAGGCTCACTCATCGACCCGGAAACGAACTTCGACGTCGCCGAAGCCAACTACGTCGCCGTCTTCAATTTGGCGCGCTTCACCGTAGGAGATTCGTCTGCCATTTATAAAAGTTCCATTTGTCGATCCAGTGTCGGCAACCAGCAATGTTCTTTGCGAGTTCATCAACAAGGTGGCATGAATCTTAGAAACGCTGCCGTCGTTCAGGAACAGATCGTTGTCAGAGACCCGGCCCACGTTGAGCCGCCGGCCTCCTGGCTTAAACGCGAGCGGAAGTTCGCGCGTGACGCCGTTAAGCGTAATGCGCGCCAGGACGGGAACGTCGGCGACCGGCGGCGCGCCCTTCGGAACATGGGGAGTTTCTTTCTGCCGATTCGCCTCGTCCGACTGCTTCAGTTCCTCTTCAAACTCGCCAAAGGTGGGATCAACGCGATATGCCGGTGGTGAAAATATCAACCTCTGTTTCGATCTTAACCGGGGCCAGCGTGCGGTATCGATGATCGTTAATGTGATCGATGGCGGCGGCCAGAACTTCGTGTTCAAGATCCTGAATAATCTGTTCGGGCGCTTCAGAATGCGTGCCCCATTCGACTTTCAACTTTAGATGGTGCGGAGCGATGCGGCCTTTGCGGCCTTCGTCTCTCACCCGCTCATCGATCAATCTCTTCATCCGATCAATGAGTTGAGAAGTAGTCAGACCGCTTCGCGGTTCAACCGTCCGGCCAAACTTTCGATCGACGACGTCGCCCATGCTTTCAAGCACACGTCGCAACAATCGTTCGGGTAAGGCTTCTTCGCGCTGCTTTTTTGGAGGCTTTTGTTGGTCAGTCATGGAATCCAGGACAAACTATTGATTGCCGGTCGACGAAACCTCGAAGCGGTAATCGCAACCGAATTTGTGTTACGCCCTGCAAAAAGCGCAGTCCTGAATTGACTGCGCAAAAAACAAAGATAGTGCTCGGAGCGGTGTTATTCTATCCGAAAGCGTTTCTTGAGAGTAGGCCAGAGTTGAGGGCGGGTCGCAATGGTTCACACCCATAGTAAAACTGCGGGTAGAAAACCGAGACCGGCTGGGTCCCAATACAACGGGCCTCGTTACCGCTGTCCGAGTTCCAGTGTCGATCTACTTTCCGGTTTACCAGGGATCAGAATGAAAAGAGGGCAAAGACGCATAGTAGTTAACGACCTTATGCAGCAGGGCTACGAATATGTTCTCACCGAGCCCATTGGCAAAAACTTTCACCCGGACTTTCATCCTGAACTTACGCCGAAGCAGATGCTTGAGTTAGGGGTGTTTGGCGGCAAGTACATGACCGACTGCGTGGCCGAATTTCCCGCGGAGTGGTTCACAAACGCGAAGCTTTCCCCTTTTCGTCATAATCCAAACTTGAATTTTTTCAAAGTGAAGGCTTCACAGCCTCTATCGGTTTGGATCAGAAAGGGCTGGATCTATAAAGACGATCCGCGGGGCTGGTTTCAGTGGTACTGCAGATACTTTATGGGACGCCGCTGCCCGGATGATGAGCGTCAAATCAAACGTTGGCGCGCGCTGCGACGACACGAAGCGCAAATTGAAAAGCACTGCCGTCCCGGCGATCTCTCCTGCCGTCCGAGACAGCGGCAGGCGTTACTGCATTGGGCCTACGACTCACGAAGGATCTGAGGAACCGTTAATTTGCGTCGTACCGAGGAAATGGACCTTCGAGGCTGACTTACAGTCCGCGTTGCCTGGCCGCCTCATAAAGAACGATCGTGGCGGCCGCAGCAACGTTGAGGCTCTCCACCTGGCCGCGCATCGGGATTCTGATCGCATTGGTCGCCATCCGAACCTCATCGGCACCAAGTCCAGCGGATTCAGGACCAACAATCAAAGCGCTCGGTCTTGTCCAATCGAATTGGGTGTGGGAAATCGTGGCTTCCAGGTCAGCGCACACCGTTAGCACGTTCTGTTTTGCGCACCACTCGATGGCGTGTGCAAAGGCAGGACTGTGCCAGATCGGCAAACGAAATGCAGAGCCCATTGCGCCACGCAACGCTTTGGGCGAAAAAGGATCGGCCGTGTTGACAGTTGTAATCACACCGGAAACGCCCGCTGCTTCAGCACTGCGAATAATCGCGCCCACGTTGACCGGGTTGTTCAGTCCGTGCAACACAATAAGCAGGGGGGCTCCTGCGCTCCCGTCATCAAGCGGTAACTCTCCGGATTCGGGGCGTCCGGCGAGAGCGATGATCCCTTGCGGAGTTTTTGTGTAAGAGACGGTCGCCAGGAGGGACTCAGTGACCACCGCTGTCCGGTCGCAAACGTCAGCCAGCTTTGAAATGACCTGAGCCGCTCGTTCCTTTCGCACGATCTCCTCGGAGTAAATTACCGCCTCAATATCCAGGCCGGAAGTGAAAGCCTCTTCGCACAAGCGCAGGCCCTCCACGAAGATCAATTCCTCCGACTTTCCGTCACGCACTGCGCGCGCCTGCCGCAACAGGGAATTGTCGCGGCTGGTAATGAGTTTCGAGTTATCAGTTTCTGGTTTCACGTCAATCCAGATCAAACGAGACTTTCTGAATCATACTTACATCGCCAAAAGCAGCGGCTCGTTAGCGCGAACTCACCTGGGAAAAGCTAACCGAGACTCGTCAGAGCCGAGTAGCCTACTTGCAAGTCGAAACTTACAAACTGGAGACATCAACCTCAGCCCAAATGGGCCAATGGTCCGAGACGTTCAGCGGTTTTGCTACGCCCCAGCCGGTGATCTCCACTCCGCGACCAAAAATCCAATCGGCATGCAGACGAATTCCTGCGCCCCGCCAGGTAGGAGTCCCCGTTGGAAACGGCGTGGCGTATCCGCGGGCCTCCATGAAGTTACGCGTCTCGATCGCTTTGCGTTTCGAGAGCGTATTGAAATCGCCGAGTATCAGCGTTGGGCAACTGGTGCGCTCGGCGTGTTCCACCAGCGCTTCGAGTTGCTCGAGTTGTCCGCCGACCGCCGCGTGCGGATCCACATGCGCGTTAACTATGCGAAGTTTTCGATTGCCTATAGACACGTTCGCGGCCATCGCTAAGCGCGGACGCCAGGGACAATCTTTCCAGGGCAGGTCGAGGCGCGTAACGTCACTCATGGGAAACCTGCTTAGCAAGGCGACTCCGGTGTCACCCTCGTCGTAGAGCCCGATGGGTTCTTCGAAATCCAGCCACCACTGCCTCTTTTCAGGCTTTATTCCGCGCGGAATGCCGGCGGGTAAATGAACCCAGGCGGCGCCCATCTCCTCGGCCAGCTCACGTGCCACATGGTGGCCGCCGGCCCGCTGACTTCGCTTGTCGGCTTCCTGCAACGCGATCACGTCCGGTCGCGGCAAAAGTGTTCCGTGTGAAAAGGCTGTGGCCGCGGTGCGAATATTATTTGCCACGACCTGCTCTCTTCCTTTTGAAGATCGCAGGCCGGCCTTGCGCAATAACCCGCCGGAGATCAGAAACTCGCCTACTGCGTAACGAATGTTGTAAGACGCCACAACCAACCTGGCCACCGAATCAATCCTGCCGCCCTGGGGCGGTATATCACCAAACTCGATTTTTTCTGATTCGTGGAGCGGGGGAATTGCGGTGACCATCGTTTGTTATCTTTACGCGAAAGTTCAGCAATTTCAAAACGGAGGGCCGGGTTTATGCTAATCTGCGCTGCGACGATTCCTTATCCCGGCCAGGAGGCCTGCGTTCGTGGGCCAGAGATTGAGGTTATGACTTCGGATTCAACCAACCAACAACCTGGGATTAGAACTGTGATAGCGGCAGTTGATGATATGTTTTTCGCCTCGAAGATCAGGGCGACCGCAAAAGCGTTGGGCATGGTGGTTAACTTTCCGAGGACCTCAGCTGCTTTATTGTCCCTGGCGAAGGATGAACTGCCGGACCTCATCGTGGTGGACCTGCATAACGAAAAGTTGGATCCGGTTGACCTGGCGGCGCAATTGAAAGGCGTCGAATCGCTAAAGTCCGTCCGGCTGTTAGGCTTCTTCTCACATGTGAATGTTGATCTACAGCGACGGGCCATTGAAGCCGGCTACGACGAGGTTCTGCCTCGATCGTTATTCGCTCGCGACCTGGCTAAGATTTTGGCAGGGACTTGAAAACGATAGAGTGGCGCTAACCAACCGGAGCGGGCGCCATCACCTCAAAGATTGCCCGCACCTCGCTAACCAATTGCTCATACTGTTCCAGATTCACAGCCTGCGCTCCGTCTGACAGCGCTTGCGCCGGATTATCATGGACTTCCACGATCAATCCATCAGCCCCGACAGCAACTCCGGCGCGCGCGAGGGCGGTGACCATGTAGCTCTTGCCGGTGCCATGTGATGGATCGACGATGACCGGAAGGTGAGAAATGCGACGCACTGCCGGAATTGCGGCGAGATCCAAAGTATTCCGCGTGTGCTGAGAAAAGGTGCGAATGCCTCGTTCACACAGCACAACCTGATGGTTTCCTTCCGACATTATGTACTCGGCCGCCAGTAACCATTCATCCAGGGTTGCAGCGAGTCCACGCTTGAGGAGAACCGGCAGGCGCGCTTTGCCGGCGCGGCGCAGCAGCGTGAAGTTCTGCATGCTCCGTGCTCCGATCTGAATCACGTCGCCATAACGCTCGACTAAATCCACGCTCGCTTCGTCGATGGCTTCAGTCACGATCTTTAGACCGAAGGCCTCTCGAATCTCCGCGAGCACTTTGAGGCCTTCTTCACCGAGACCTTGAAATGCATAGGGTGAAGTTCGGGGCTTGAAGGCGCCGCCACGAAAAAATCTCGCGCCACTTCGTCGTACGGCCTCGGCAATTGCGAAAGCTTGTTCACGACTCTCCACCGCGCACGGACCGGCAATAAGAGCCAGTTCATCTCCGCCAATGGTTGCGTCGCCGACGCGGACGATAGTTTTCTCTGAATTGAGACCGAGCGTCACCAACTTGTACGATTTACTTACCTTCACTGTCTCGGCCACGCCCGGAAGATTCTCGAAGCGGGCAGCGTCAATCGAACCCAGGTTTCCGGTGATGGCGACCGCGGTCCGGCCCGCCCCGCGTATCGGGTGCGCCTCAAAGCCAAGCTCGCCAACCACGCGCACAACTGCTTCAACCTCCGCGTCCGTGGCCCCCTTTTTCATTACGATAAGCATTGACTTTTTATACTCTTTGGCCGTCAGAAATGTACAGAGCCCTTAGGCAGTAACTGATTGCAGTTCCGGCGCCTCACATTCGTGCTGGAACCGAAATTCCGAGTGTTCCTAAAGCCTGGGTCAGCCGGCGGCGAGCGATCTCCGCTACTGCAATCAAGACGGTGCGCTTTACTGAATCCTGCTCAGCGATAATTCGATGCCGGTGATAGAACAGGTTAAAGGCTCGCGCGAGGGTAAATGTGTACTTGGCCAGGTTCGCAGGTTCTGCCGACGCTGCGCATTGCGCGATTACCTCATCGAGCCTCTCGGCGAGCATGACCAGTGACCAAATCTCCGTCCCAGCTTCGCCTTCCAACGACTCGGAAACGCGACGCAGTTGCTCGGTGTTCTGTCCGGAGACTCCGCTTGCTTCACTCGCCAGTGTGGCCGGGAACTCGGTTGCCTGCTCACCAAGTTTGCGGAAGATTGAATTTGCCCGCACTGCTGCATACTGACAGTAGGGACCGGTCTCGCCTTCGAACGACAGCGCTTCCTTAAAGTCGAAAGCAATTACGGAGTTGCGGGTGAACTTCAGCAGGAAATACCGCAGCGCGCCTACTGCAATCTCGTGCGCCGTCGCACGTTGCTCCTCGGCTGATATCTCCGCGTGTCGCGCCGCAACTTCGCGAAGGGCGTCTGCTTCGAGCCGATCGATCAAATCGTCGGCCTTCACGCCGAGTCCCTTGCGCCCGCTCATCTCCACAAACGGGCGAGCGCGATCCGCATCGCTCAGCTCCATCCCAAGTTCTGCGCAAGCCGCCGGCGAAAGCGCCACCATCTCATATCCAAGATGAGTGCTGGCGTCAGCGCCTACTTCGGGAACAATCGCTGCCACTCCGCGGGCTACGATTTCCTGCGGATAAGCCTGGCGCGAATCGATAACGTTGTAGACCTTGACGCCGCTACCAAAGTCGGGACGGGGCACTTCAGGAAGCGTTTCGCTGTTTGCCTCCGTCGTTGTGACCCAGGCAACGTGACCGTCCGGATATGCTCGAAACGGTTTGTAGTTGAAATCGAGGCCCAGATGGCCCAGCTTCCAAAGTTGATAGGCGATGTCTTTGCCCGTGTAAGTTACTGTTCCGTTTGAACGAACAATAATCTTGTCAGATTCGTGCTCGTCGGTGCCGGTGTGCGACTCGAACGGCATGACCCAACATCCGGCGTGCTTACCTTCTGTTTCCAAACGCAGTGCGCCGGCGACTTTCATCATTTCAAACGCCCGGTCCCAGAAATGGAGATGCAGAATGTCTGACTCACGAGCTAACAGGTCGTAACGAATTTCCAGACGATCCATTGTGTCAAGAATCTGTTCGACATTTCGAGTCGCCACATAGTCAGCAAGCTCAGCAGTCGAGCTGAGGCCTTCTTCGAGAGCGTGCAACACATCGGTGCGGAATTTCAGTTTGTCCGGGTTCGGATCTGATTTCGGATTGCCGTCGCGATAAAAGAGACCCACGCGCGTGTAGAGATCCCAACAGTAATAATCAAAAGAACGTTCGACCGGAAGGGAACTGTCGAGGTCTTTAATGTCGTCGAGATTCATCTTCTCGATGTGCATAAACCCGACCACCACGTCGGCAACCTGAACACCTGTGTTGTCAATATAGTTTTGCACTTCGACGCGTTCGCCCGCCGCCTGAAGGATTCGCACGAAGGTGTCGCCGAGCACCGCATTGCGAACGTGGCCGATATGCGCGGCCTTATTCGGATTGATGCTGGTGTGTTCGACCATTTTCTTTGGCCGATCGCTTAAGGGCGAGGGTTCAGATGAAGACTCGCCGCCGCCGGCCGCAAATAATGAGAGCAGTTTCGGTCGATCGAAGAAAACATTGAGGTAGCCTGCGCCGGCAACCTCCACCCGCGAAACCTCCGAGGTATGTTCCAGCTTCGACTTTAACTGTTCGGCAATTTGTCTCGGTGGGAGTTTGACGCCCGTGCCCTGCTTGATTAGTTTTGCCAATTCGAACGCCACGGGAAAGGCAACGTCACCGAGTTCAGCTCGCGGCGGCGTTTCAGCGCTGACGTTCTCCAACTCGATGCCAAAAAGCTCCAACGCCGACGCGCGCACCCGCTGTTTTAGTCGCTCCTGGATTTCGATTAGGGTCACGTCGGTGTCAGGTCCTCGCTGGCTGGTTCTTGATGGTTCTGCAAAAGCGCAAAGTATAACGTAGCTGTGGCAGCATCGCGAATGAGACCAACTCGTCGCTGGGTTACGCACACCAAAGTGAGACCTCCTAACGGTAGGCCTTCCGTTTTTGCTACCATCCGTCACCCAGGCAGAAATGACTGACAGACAGCAAGTCTGTCTTACTTATGAAGACTCTTTACTTTGACTGTTTCGCCGGAGCCAGCGGCGACATGATTCTCGGCGCCTTGATAGCGGCCGGCGTGGATCAGAGCATATTGAAGCAACGGCTCGAGCTCCTCGACGTGACTGGCTATGTCATCGGGCTGGAAACGGTGGACCGCTCAGGCATCAGCGCCACGCATGCCCGGGTCACGACCGGAGAGGAGCATGCACACCGACACCTTCACAACGTTCTTAAGATAATCAACGACTCGCGTCTTTCTGAGGGCGTGAAAGCCCGCGCCACCAGGATTTTTTCCCGCCTCGGCGAAGCGGAAGCCCTTGTGCATAACATTCCTATTGAAAAGGTGCACTTTCACGAAGTCGGCGCGGTCGACGCGATTGTCGACGTGGTCGGCGCCGCGATTTGCTTCGAACTACTTGAAATTGAGCGGTTCGTTAGTTCGCCGCTGCATGTCGGCTCCGGATTTGTCGATATGGAACACGGGCGTTTTCCGGTGCCACCGCCGGCTGTAGCTGAATTGTTGAAGGGAATTCCGTTTTACTCAACCGAGATTGCAGGAGAATTACTGACGCCTACCGGCGCCGCAATAATTACCACTGTGTGCACTGAATTTGGACCAATTCCGCCGCTGAATTTGCAAAACACGGGCTATGGCGCCGGAACCCGGGAATACGAGAAGTTTCCCAACGTGCTGCGCGTATTGATAGGCGACGAGGGCGGCCACAAGGCGGATGAAAAGATTCTCGTTATCGAAACCAACGTGGACGACATGTCCGCACAGATTTGCGGCTATGTGATGGAACGTGCCCTTGAGATGGGCGCACTCGACTGCTATTTCACGCCCATCCAGATGAAGAAGAACCGCCCGGGCGTAGTGCTGACGATTCTTTGCCGGCGGGAAGAGCGGGAGAGATTTTTGCAGATGCTGTTTGAGGAAACCACGACGCTCGGCATACGCAGCTATGAAGTTGACCGGCGACCGTTGGAACGACAAACTGTCAAGGTCGAAACGTTGTATGGATCTATCGATGTTAAAGTTGGTCGACTCGCCGGCCGGGTCGTGAATTCAATGCCGGAATTTGATCAGTGCCGGCAAGCCGCGCGCGCGGCGAGTGTGCCTTACCGCGTGGTCGAGGCAGCAGCTCGCGCTGCGTTCTTGAAGTTAGAGAATTGAGAGAGAGGGCGGATGGTCACAAAGTTTCCGGACAAGAAAGCGAAACCTACAGGTGAGATTCCCGGTGTTAACCTGGAACGCATCGCGCAGGGCGTGAGATTGATTCTTGAGGGGATCGGAGAAGATCCCGACCGCGCGGGCTTGCGGGACACGCCGCAGCGGGTCGCAGACATGTACCAGGAATTGACGTCCGGCATGCGTGAGGATCCTTCCCAGCATGTGATTCCACTCCCCGGGGATAAGCATGACGAAATGGTGATTGTAAAAGACATTTCGATTGCCTCACTCTGCGAACACCATCTCGCGCCATTCGTCGGCAAATGTCACATCGCCTATATTCCGAAGGACGGCCGCATTCTGGGAATCTCAAAGTTGGCCCGTCTGGCCGAGGTCTTCTCGCGCCGGCTCCAACTTCAGGAGCGTTTGACCACAGAGATTGCCAATACCCTTTTTGAGGGACTTCAGCCGATAGGGGTGATGGTGGTGATCGAGGCCGCACACACGTGCATGACGCTGCGAGGCGTGAGAAAAGCAGATGCCAAGACGGTGACTTCGGCGGTGCTGGGCGGTTTCCGAAATGACCCGCGCACGCGCGCCGAAGCAATGTCACTCATCACCGGCCGGGAGTAAGGCCGGGCGAGCCAGGCGACAACAATTTGCATTTGTCATTCGCCGGATCTCATTTGGCCATCGCGCGGTTGCGGTGAATCAGGACTGGAGAATAGAGTTTATTGACCGATCGCGATGAATACCTTTTACGTCACCACCCCAATCTACTACGCAAACAGCCTTCCGCATCTCGGTCACCTCTATACGATGATCGTTGCGGACACGGTCGCGCGCCGTAAACGCCAGCAGGGAATTGAAACGTTTTTCCTCACCGGCACCGACGAGCATGGAATTAATATCGAACGCGCTGCAGCCCGCGCCGGTCGTACCCCACTGGAGCAGGCAGACTATGTGGTCACTTATTATAAGAAGATGACCGACGAGTTTGGTCTGGACACCGCGCATGGCGGCTACGACATTTTCATGCGCACGACGGAACCTTTCCACTACGAAGGAGTCAGCGAACTCTGGCGCCGTGCAATCGTCGCAAAAACTCCAAAAGGCAATAGCGCAATCTACAAAGGGCATTACGAAGGATGGTTTTGCGCGCCGTGTGCGGCCTATAAAACCGAGGATGAATACGCGAAGGCGGTTGACCCCGAGACAGCGCCAACCTGCCTGATCCATGAAACAGCCCTCGACCGTGTTTCCGAGGACAGCTATTTCTTCCGTCTGGGAGACTACGACGAAGCGCTTTTAAATCTCTACAACTCGCGCCCGGATTTTGTGCAGCCTTCGTCGCGCCGAAACGAAGTGATGAGTTTTGTTCAGGGCGGCCTACAGGACCTTTCCGTCAGCCGCTTGCGCACCTCGGTAAGCTGGGGCGTGCCGGTTCCTGACGACCCCGAGCACACGATGTACGTGTGGTTCGACGCTTTGACGAACTACATAACCGCAATTGGATTCGGAAATGAGGAACGCGAACGCGCGGTCGGGTTTGAGAAATTCTGGCCCGGCCTTCATTTAGTTGGTAAGGATATCCTTCGCTTCCATGCGGTCTATTGGCCGGCTTTCTTAATGGCGGCCGACGTTGAACAACCACGCGCGGTGGTGGCACATGGCATGTGGCTCGATCCCAATGGCCGGAAAATGTCGAAAACTTTGGGCAACACCGTCGAGCTCGATGTGCTCAATCGCTATTTCTCGATCGATGCGATCAGGTATTTCTGTTTACGTGAGATGGTATTTGGCCAGGACGGGAAATTTGGATACGAAGCATTAATTGATCGCACCAACAGCGACCTGGCGAGCGGCCTGGGAAATCTTTCAAGTCGCACGTTAACCATGATCGCACGCTACGCAGATAGCCGGGTTCCCTCGGGAGCTATTTCAGAAGATAAGCTGCTGCTTGCCAAGCGCGCCGGCGTTGACACTGATGAAACGACGGTCTCGGGTTTCATCGCACTCGCGCGGGATCAGTTTCTCCAACACTTTGACAATTTCGCTTTTAGCCGGGCGCTGGAAGTTGCATGGTCCATCGTGGCGCGTGCCGACAAAATGATTTCTGAGGCTAAGCCCTGGGAGTTGGCCAAGGATGACAACCAGAAACAAACCCTGGGTGCGGTGCTCTATCGGGCGGCCGAGTCGCTGCGCTGGCTTTGCGTAGTGCTCTATCCGGTGATGCCGGGAGCCACCGCCGACGTGTGGCAACAACTCGGTCTGCCCGGCTCTCCCGGCGCGACCGACCCGGCCAGTCTGACCTGGGGCGATCTTCCTGAAGGCACTGTCATCGGCGAAGTGAAACCGTTGTTTCCAAGGATTGATAAAGTAAAAACTATGAGTGAGATCAATGAGATGAACAAGACGACTGAGTCGAGCGGATCTGAGAGCCATGCGGTCAGTGATTCGAATACCCGCGCGACCGTGGCCGACGCAGTTAGCAACAGGCCATCCGCGCCCGAAACAACGCCACCACCGCCACAACAGGGAGCCACGGAGGCCGAAGCTGTTGGAGCGACCGAAGGGGTTACGAACTTCATCGACATCACTGACTTCACAAAGGTTGAACTCCGCGTTGGCGAAGTGTTAACCGCTGAGCGAATTCCGAAAGCCGACAAGCTTCTGTTGTTGACTGTCGACGTCGGCGAAGAAAAGCCTCGTACCATCCTGGCCGGCATCGCCGAGCATTACCAACCCGAACAAATGGTGGGTCGTAAAATCGCCGTGGTGGCGAATCTCAAGCCACGCAAGATGCGCGGTCATGAGTCACAGGGAATGTTGCTGGCTGCTTCCGTCGGCGATGGCGACAAGCCAGTGCTGGCAACTTTCACTGAGGACGTTCCCAATGGAGCGCGATTAAAGTAGTTCTTGACTCAATACCCTCTCGTCCTACACACACCCTACAGCCACCGCGATCCGCGGAATTAAACCAGCCACGCCGACGGCAGCGGGTGTCAATCTCAGCCTTTGGGGGAACTCGTCTACCCAGTCTCGCGCAAGACTCAGCTCAATGGTTCGTTCCTCAGCAGGTAGCGGGAGAATAGTGCGGGCAACTTTTGGGTGTCATGAGAGTTCTAAATGGCGACCACATCACTGACGGCTTTCGCTACCTGGCCGCAAGGCCCATCGTCTCCCATTCTTGTCTAACGGCAACGAGCGCAACGGTTCGGCAGCGTCCAACCAGATCTCAGCGACTGACTGTTACATCTCCTGAAATTTGAAATCAACCGAGTCCACCCGACTATGAAAACTATTCTTTCAATCACCGCCTTTATTTTTCTACTCTTCAACGCTCCTGCGCCACAAGCCGATTACCAGCAACTCAAGGCCGACGCCGAGCGAGCCTACGCTGAACGTTCTTACTCCCGGGCGAATGAAATTTATGCGCGGGTTGATAGGAAAGAGCTGCCGGTGGCTGAAGCTCGTTGGGTTGAATTCCGCATTGCTGATACAGCCTGGCGCGCCCAGGCGGGTACCGCAACTGCTGACAACACTAAATTCGAAATCGCCGAGAGCACCTTAGCCGGTTTAATTCGCTCCCACGACAAGGAGGACGATCGTGATCTCGTTTGGGCTGAAGCTCATGAATCGCTTGCTGATTTTTACTGGACGCGACGCGGGCAGATGAACTGGGGCGCTGCCTGGCCTCACTACCAACAAGCGCTTGACTGGTGGGCCGGACAGCGTGAGATCGAAACTGCGCGCCGGCGTTATCTCCAGATGGTTTTCAAGGCCGCCAACCCTCCGAATCAGGATCAGTACTACTATTACGGTTATTACGGAAATCAAATTCCCCTGCCCGTTCTCGAAAATGCGTTAAAGATAAGCACAACCGAAATCGAGAAAGCGCGACTTCATTTCATGATAGCAATGACCATGCGCCATGCCGGTGGTGATTGGGAGTCGCGCGAAAGAGTCGGCGATGAGTTTCAAGAAGCGCTTAAGGTGAAGTCGGATTGGTATGACGATGCGCTGTTCAATTACGCAGAATGGATGAACAGCAATGGCACAATTGTGCAACTTGCCAACGGCCAGTGGCAGCAACAGGCCGATTATGTCAAAGCCCTCGAGCTTTACCGGCGTTTAATCAGGGAATTCAAGAAAGGGGAGACCCGCTACTACGATCAGGCGCAACAACAAATCAGGAACATTACGGAGCCCAGCCTGGGCGTTGGCGTCTCCAACATATTCTTGCCCGACTCCGAAACTCGGTTTAGTTTGAGCTCCCGCAATTTGAAGCGAGTTGATTTTGCGCTTTACAAGATCGATCTCACCCGCGACGTGCGCTTCACCGCCACTTCCGACGAGGACGAGGGTGAGAGTGATAGTGGGGATAACAGCTTTATTCAGAGGATCCGAACCAGTGCACTGCCGAGCATCAAGACCTGGTCTAAGACTCTGGACGTCAAGGGCGACCATAAACCGGTCAACGAAGAGGTCAGGATCGACGGTAAGTTGCCGGTCGGCGCTTATCTGATAGAGGCGCGCAGCGGTTCGCTGTCGGCCCGTGATCTGGTTCTGATTACCGATGCCTCGCTGGTCCTAAAGTCTTCAGCCAAACAAGCCCTCGCTTATTTCAGCCATGCGCTGACCGGTGCGCCTATCGCAAATGCCTCCGTTTCACTTTGGGAAAGCTACTACCACAACAACAAATGGCACTGGCGTCGCTACCGGCAAACGACGAATGCCGACGGGCTGGCGATGTTTGCGCTCAGGGATGTCACCAACTCGCGAAATCTCTTCGCCGCCGCCAGTGTCAATTCCGGGGCGACTACCCGCCAGGCCTTTGTTAACGCATATGCAAACGGTTACGGCGCGAGTGGGGACGCGTGGAAGATTTATGCTTTCACCGATCGAGCCGCATACAGGCCGAAGGAGACGGTGCAGTGGAAATTCATCGCGCGGCGTTTTGGCAACGGAGTTTACACGACACCCGCGAACCAGGTGGTCGAATATCAGATAACGGATCCGCGTGGCGCGAAGGTGAGCGAAGGTCGAGCGACGCTTAACGATTTTGGCAGCGCCTGGGGGTCAGTCGAACTCACCGAACAGTTGCCACTCGGTGAGTACAACATTCAGTTTTGGGACGCGGGACGAGTTAACGGAATTGGCAACGCAAAATTATTCCGTCTCGAGGAATATAAGCTGCCGGAGTTTAAGGTGGCGGTTAAGACTCCCGAACAGGATGGTAAGAAAAAAGCGTTTCGGCTCGGCGAACAAGTCGAAGTCGATATTCAGGCTGATTACTACTTCGGCGGACCAGTCGGCAATGCCTCAGTAGAAGTTGTTGTCTATCAGAATCCCTTTTACCACTATTGGCATCCCTATCGCGATTACGCCTGGTATTACGAGGACATTCAGCGACGGCCTTACTACTACGGTGGCCAGGGTCAGGTGGTAAAACGCGAGACAATCAAGACTGATGCCACCGGCAAAGCAACTTTGAGATTCGACACACCGCGTGAAAATTACAATCAGGATTACGAGTATCGAGTCGAAGCGCGCGTTACCGATTCTTCGCGACGCGAAATCGTGGCGAGCGACACTGTGCGCGTCACTCGCCAGCGCTACTACGTCTATCCACGTCCGCAACGAAACATCTATCGTCCCGGCGACAAAGTGACTGTGGACATCAAAGCCCTCGATGCGAATGAACAGCCGGTGACTGCCGAAGGCACAGTAAAAGTTACGCGCGACTACTGGTGGGAGGTGTGGCTCGACCCGACAGGTCGCGAGGTGAAAGGCGAAGAGCTGCGCTTGTTGCGCGCGAAGGGTGAAGCATTTCCGCCTGCTGTCAAAACCGGTAAGCGCTGGAGACTGAAGTTTCGCGGTTATGAACATGAGGAAATCTCGACTCAATCAGTGAAGACTGACGCCGAGGGAAACGCACAGCTTAGTTTTGCGCCGCAGCGGGAAGGCTTTTTTCGAGTTGCGTGGGAGAGTAGTCAGAAAGGCGCCGCGAAGCGCGACCGCTTCCTGGCGCCGATCAAAGCTGAGACGGCGCGTCTTTGTAGCAAGCAATCGGACGACTGATCTCGGGTACCGCTACGGCGGCGTGCAGATCGTCGTTGACAAAGATACCGTGCGCGCGGGCGAGACGGCGCCGGTGATGTTATTCGTCCCTGAAGGCGCCCAGAATGATCGCTACGTGCTTTTCAGTGTGGAAGGCGAAGATCTTTACAGCTATCGTCTGGTCCGCATGACCGGAACCGCGAAATTGATCGAGTTACCTATCGAAGAGAAACATGTCCCCAATATTTTCCTGAGCGCGGCCATGGTTAGCGATGCGCAGTTGCACGTCGACAACAAACAGATCGTTGTTCCGCCAATAGACCGTTTCCTGTCGATCGACGTGAGGGCGGATCGCGAACAGTATCAACCCCGCGAAGAGGGCACGCTGATGGTGACGGCAAAAGACGCCCAGGGCCGGCCCGTATCAGCTGAGATCGCTCTTGGTTTAGTCGACGAGTCAGTGAAATATATTCAACAGGACTATGCCGGCGATCCGCGTCAGTTTTACTACGGAACCAAGCGTTCGCAGATGGTGCAAACCCAAAGCACTTTCAATCAAAAGTCTTACCTATACCTGACCGATAACGGCAAAGGCGTGTTAATAGATCGCGCCGGCAAGGACGACGCAGATGACGTGAACAATGAGCGACTGGATGGTTCCGTTGGATTGCGATTCGGTAACAACCGCAGCGGTGCGGGCGCGGCCCGGTCGCGGGTATCCGCCGATAGCGTTAGCGCCGCGGAGAGCGTCTCCGCGCGACAAGTTCACGATTTGCCCATTGGTGGCCGCGACGCTAAAAACCTGACCTTGCTTAAACCAGGCCAGGTAGCCCCACCGCCACCGCCCAATCCTGGCAACGAACCGGCAGTCCAGGTGCGCAGCGATTTTCGCTCGACAATGTTCTGGCAGCCGGATATCAGGACCGACGCCGATGGTACAGCGCTGGTGAAGGTCAAGTATCCGGATTCGTTGACAACGTGGAGCGCTACCGCTCGAGCCGTAACTTCCACGAACCAGTTTGGAGTCGGAAACACATCCACACGCACCAAGCAGCCCTTGATTGTTCGTTTGCAGTCGCCACGTTTCTTTGTAGTGGGCGATCAGCTAACCGTGTCCGCGGTTATTAATAACAACACTGACGAGACCTTATCAGTGTCCTCAGCACTCAAAGCCGAGGGCGTCACCGTGGGCGCGATGATCATCGATGGGAATCCCGTCAAAGGCGAAGCTGTGCCCACGCAGGTGAAACCTGGAGCGGAAGCCAGAATCGATTGGCTGGTTTCGGTAACCCAGGCAGGCCAAGCTAAGTTAAACGTCGAAGCGCGCGCCGGAAAATATGCTGACGCAATGGAGAAGACTTTCACGGTCTACGAACACGGCATCGAGAAGTTTGTCTCCAGGTCAGGCAAGATGCGCGCAGACAGTGTTTCGATCGGACTCGACATTCCCAAAGCTCGTCGGGCGAGACACAACCGAACTGACCGTGCAAATAGCCCCCAGCATGGCGACTACCATGCTCGACGCGCTGCCGTATCTGATCGATTATCCATACGGTTGCACCGAACAGACTATGAGCCGTTTCCTCCCGGCCGCGATAACCGCCAAAACCTTGCGCGATCTCGGTCTGAAACCTGAGACCGCCATGCAAAAAATTTTTGGCGGCATCGAAGAATCCAGCGCGGCAGCTACGCATCCCAAAGGTAAACGCGATCTGAAGGAACTGGATCTAATCACGCGCCAGGGTCTCGATCGTCTCTACAACTTCCAGCACAGCGATGGAGGCTGGGGTTGGTGGAAGGAAGGCGAAAGCGATCACTTCATGACCGCCTACGTGCTCTGGGGGATGACGCTCGCTGGACAAGGCGGCATCGAGGTCAAACCTGATGCGGCAGCCCGAGCAGCAGCCTTTCTGGATAAGGAACTCGTCGAGCAGGAAGCCAATCACGACGCGCAGGCGTGGATGCTACACGCGTTGGCCGTTTACCACGGGCAGCGGTCGGATCGTCAGGCCGGACCCAGTGCTTTCCAGGTGAAAGCTTTCGACAATATTTGGAGCAATCGCGACAGGCTCAACGCGTATACGCGGGCGCTGCTGGCGCTGGCTGGGCACCACTTCGGGTTATGCCGACAAAGCCAGGACACTGCTCGCCAATCTGGAGAATGGCGTAAAGATCGATTCAAAGCCCGATACTTCGGTCGTGCAGCGTGGCGGGCAGGCTTCGGATCCCTCGGTAATCGCCACTGCCCATTGGGGAGAAGATGGTGTTTCATGGCGCTGGTCGGAAGGTGGCGTCGAAGCGACTGCGTTTGCGCTGCGGGCATTCCTCGCAATCGATCCGAAGAACAAACTCGTCGAGCCGGTTACTAACTGGTTGATCAAGAACCGGCGTGGCGCTCAATGGAGCAACACGCGCGACACCGCGATCGTGGTGCTGACACTCAACGACTATCTTAAAGGTGAGCGGGGAGTTGTCGCCGGTGCTTGGTTATGAGTTGTTAGTTAACGGGAGGTCGATCGCCACCAAACAAGTAACTGCTGACGATGCGCTTAGCGCTCCCAGCAGATTTGCCATCCCGCGAGAGGTGATTCGCGACGGGACGAATGAAATCACCATTCGCCGTACCCAGGGTAATGGCCCGATTTATTTCGCTGCCGAAGCCAAATTCTTCAGTCTGGAAGAACCGATTGCGGCTGCCGGCAACGAGATATTTGTTCGCCGCCAATATTTCAAACTTGTCAACCATCCCACCCTGCTGAAGGGTTTCGTTTCCCAGCGCGTGGCGCTAAATGACGGAGAGACTGTAAAGAGTGGCGACCGGGTTGAAGTGGTGTTAACCATTGAGGCGAAGAACAATTATGAGTATTTGCTGTTTGAGGATCTGAAACCCGCAGGGTTGGAAGCTGTCGAGATTCGCAGTGGCGAAAGCGTGTTTGCTCGCGAACTCAAGTCGGGAGCCCTTGTCAAAAGTGGCAGCGATCGAGCTTCCCACAACGCTACCCTGATGAATTTCAAGTCGCCGGCCGATTTCACCGGACGCAACCGCTGGGTTTACCAGGAACTGCGCGACCGCAAGGTAGCACTATTTATCGATAAACTTCCGGAGGGAATCTGGCAGATCAGCTATGAGATGAGAGCGGAAAGCCCGGGGCAATTTCATGCTCTGCCTGTTCTCGGTCACGCGATGTATGTCCCGGAAATCAGAACCAATGGAGCAGAAATTAGGATCCGCGTAGTCGATTAGCTTCGGCGTCAACGGCAGACCACCCTGCCCGTTACGTCGGCTGCGCAGTTAAGCCGAGACAGTTCGCGAACTTTGCCGTCCTAACTTCGTTTTAACCGCAAAGGCCGCAAAGTCTCGCCAAGCCGCAAAGAATTTACCAACCTGCCCCAACACCCAGACTTCGGTACTGGTTCAGTTTGCTTTGCGCTCTTTGCGAAAACCTTTGCGTACTTTGCGGTAAAGGTCTAAAGACAAGCAGAAACCGCGAAGGTCGCAAAGCTAGACACAAAGTTCCGCAAAGAAATGCGTCTGATCGAATCAAACTGAACCAGTACCCAGACTTCGCTAGTCTGTACAACCGTATCGCCGCGCAAATATACTAATGGCTCCGGACAATCTCCTCCACGCCGAAATTGGCGTTGAATCCGAAATAATGAAAAGGAAACGATGCGACTCGAGTCTCGTGCTTCTTCGTGGTGAATAACTATGCGTCAAATAATTCTTCGCAGCTTTGTGCTGCCGGCCGCCATCGTCTTGGTTGCCCTGGTGGCCATGAATAGGATCGAAAGTTCAGGAGTGCTCAACGCCAGAGCTCACGGCGCTGCGGATACCTCGGCGAGCGTGCCACCCGATGATCAAAATCCTCTCCTCGCGAAATGGGAAGGCCCTTACGGCGGCGTGCCTCCGTTTGATCGCGTCCTGGTCGCGCACTTCAAGCCTGCGCTCGAAGCCGGGATGGCTGAGAATTTGGCAGACGTTGAACGAATCGCGAACCAAACATCGCCGCCGACGTTCGAAAACACCATTGCTGCAATGGAACGCGCGGGCCGAACCCTGAACCGCGTGGGCGCAGTGTACTCAGTTTGGGGAGGCACTATGAGCGGGCCGGAATTTCAGGTTGTGCAGCGAGAAATGGCGCCGCGGCTCTCGGCCTTTAACGATAAGATTACGCAAAACGAAAAACTGTTTCAGCGAATCAAGGCCGTTTACGACTCGAAGGAGTCGATGACGCCGGAGCAGAAACGGCTGACATGGCTTTACTACACTAACTTTGTGCGTGCCGGCGCCCAGCTTACACCCGCAGCGAAAATTCGCCTGTCGCAGATTAACCAAAAACTCGCCGGCCTCTTCACGAAGTTTAGCCAAAACACCCTGGCTGAAGAGAATGAGCAGATTCTGGTGCTCAAAACTGAAGCCGAGCTTGCCGGACTTCCTCAATCCCTGCGAGACGCCGCCGCCGAAGCCGCGATGACAAAAAAGATGCCCGGATCGTGGGTCATCACCAACACCCGTTCATCTATCGATCCGTTTCTAACTTATTCAGACGTGCGGCCGTTGCGGGAGAAGGCTTGGCGGATGTTTATCAACCGCGGCGACAACGGAGACGAGCGCGACAACAATGCAATCATTTCTGAGATCCTTCAGTTGCGGGCGGAACGCGCCGGATTGCTGGGCTTTCCTACTCACGCGCATTGGCGATTGCAGAACTCGATGGCTAAGAATCCTGAGCGGGCTATGGAACTGATGGAAGCAGTTTGGAAACCAGCTGTTGCCCGCGTTCATGAAGAAGTAGCCGACATGCAGTCTCTGGCGAATAAGGAAGGCGCGAAGATAAAAATTGAACCCTGGGATTATCGCTACTACGCCGAGAAAGTCCGAAAGGATCGGTACGACCTGGATCAGAATGAGGTCAAGCAGTACCTGCAACTCGAGAAACTCCGTGAAGGAATTTTCTGGGTTGCGGGGGAGCTTTTCAACTTTAACTTCACCCCGGCAGTTAATGTTCCCGTCAATCATTCGGATGTGCGTGTTTGGGAAGTGACAGACAAGACTTCCAAGAAGCACATTGGTCTTTGGTATTTCGATCCGTATGCGCGCGCAGGCAAACGCTCGGGAGCCTGGATGAATGCGTACCGCACCCAGGAACGAATCGACGGAGACATCACGACCATCGTGTCGAATAATTCAAATTTTGTGAAAGGTAAACCGGGCGAGCCGGTGCTCATCTCGTGGGACGATGCGAACACGATGTTTCATGAGTTTGGTCACGCGCTCCATGGCCTGAGTTCGCAGGTCACCTATCCTTCGCTTTCCGGCACGGCGGTGGCCCGCGACTATGTGGAGTTTCCCTCGCAGCTTTTGGAACACTGGCTGTCGACGCCGGAAGTGCTCCAGCGTTTTGCGGTTCATTATGAAACCGGAAAGCCGATCCCGCAGCCCCTGGTGGACCGGATCATGAAATCTTCAACTTTCAATCAGGGTTTCATTACGGTTGAGTATTTATCTGCGGCACTGGTTGACATGAAGTTGCACCTGGCCGGCGCGAAGAAAATCGATGCCGATGCGTTTGAGCGTGAGACGCTTGCCGAACTTGGCATGCCGAAAGAGATTGTAATGCGCCATCGCACGCCGCATTTCAGCCACGTCTTCTCCAGCGACTCTTATTCAGCCGGCTACTACAGCTATCTCTGGTCGGACGTGATCACGGCCGATGCATTCGGCGCGTTTGTTGAAGGCAAGGGCGCCTACGACAAGAAGGTGGCTGAGCGTCTGCGCAAGAATGTCTTCTCAGTCGGAAACACTATAGATCCGGCGGAAGGCTATCGCGGGTTCCGAGGACGTGATCCGAAAGTCGAAGCATTGATGAAGAAACGAGGCTTTCCGGTGAGCGAACCCAAGCCTGCGCGTAATAAGGGACTTTAGGAAACAATCCCCAGATTACGCTTATTCGTTGGCGCGGCTTGGCCGCAACTAACGCCGGCTCTCCGTAGGAGTCGAATGTTTATAGATCCGACTGTGAGCCCACGACCTGCGCTCCAGCGGAGCGCGATGTTTCCAGCAACGGCATATCGAATCTGCGCCTTCGCTGCCACCAATGTTCATTGATTCCCACGCACACATTGATGGTCCCGAGTTTGACGCCGATCGCGAGCAGGTAATTCAGCGCGCTCGAGATGTCGGTGTTTCAGCAATTTTAAATGTTGGGACCGGCGATCCGCATAGTGGAGCGCTCGAACGAGCAGTTGAGTTAGCAGAAAACAATCCCGATATTTACGCGGCCATTGGCACCCATCCTCATGATGCCCGCCTCTTTGACGAACGCGCTGAAGAACGAATTTGGAAGCTGGCCACCGGCAGCAGGAAGGTAATTGCCTGGGGTGAAATTGGTCTCGATTTCCACTACGACAATTCGCCTCGCGAAGTGCAGCTCGACGTTTTTCAGTGGCAATTGCGACTGGCTCGCGAAATGCGACTCCCGGTGATCATCCACACGCGGGAAGCTGAAACCGAAACGGCTGAGACGATTGAGTCGCATTGGGCCGACTCAAAACTCCCCGGCATCATGCATTGTTTCAGCGGCAGCGCCCGCCTCGCCCAGCAGGCTGTCAATATGGGTTTCTCGATTTCGTTTTCGGGCATCATCACTTTCAAAAAAGCTGACGAGCTCCGGGCAGTCGCCAGGCAAGTGCCACTTGATCGATTGCTGATTGAGACTGATTGTCCATTCCTCGCGCCGATACCATTTCGGGGAAAACGAAACGAACCCGCGCACGTGTTGGAAGTAGCGCGCTGCCTGGCCGAGCTGCGCGGCATCGGGATCGCAGAGCTTGCCGGAATCACAACCAACAACTTCTCCCGGATGTTTAATCTCGACCTGGCGTGACCTCCTCCAGCAGATACTCATTTATCTTTACTCACCAACGTAGTATAAATCGACCATGCCGCGTGAAATCGTCGATCAGGAGTTGCTTGTCAACGCTGTTAAGAACCTGAGCCTCACCGCCGAACTCTTCGAAGAGCTAAATGGCAAGGCAAAGTTTGCCGGGGATCAAGAAGTTATTCTCCACGGCCGGGCTTACGATAATGGCAAGAAGGTCGGGCCATACGTGAGGCTGCTGGTCTATGAGGGCGGTGAGACGATAATGCGCCAGGGCGAGTGGGGTGGAAACACTTTCTACATGTCTGTTGCCGGCCGGCTGGACGTTTCAATCTCTGACTCCTCCGACATCAAACAAAAAATCGGCGAGCTCCATCCCGGCACCTGTTTTGGTGAGATGGCCGTGCTCGCCGGGGTGGAGCGTAACGCCACGGTGGGCGTGCCCGTCGGCCGCGGCAGCGCCACCGTGCTTGAGGTCACTCGACCCGCGCTGCGCTTGCTGCGGAAACTGCCCAAATTTGGTCAGGCGCTTGACGATACCTATCGCGCACACGGATTTGCGCGAGTCCTGGCCGATCTTAACCAGGTGATCAAGAATCCGCTCGACAAGGAAATGATCGAGCAACTTCGGGGAATCGCTCGATTCATGGTCTATGGCAAGCACCACGTAATCTGTCAGGAACAAACGCCCATCGAGAATATCGTCTTGATCAAGAGCGGGTGGGTTCGCCGAATTCGCGGAATTCCACTGGATCCTGCTGCCAGCGGGATTGCTAGCATGGGCGGAGCCATCGGCGTAGATTTTTTGGGTTCGGGAAATTGTTTGGGTCTCGAAGGAACAGCACAGGATCAGATCTGGAACTACAGCGCCTCGGTGATGGCCCGCACCGAAGTCTTTGAAATTCCGATCGCATCTCTTCTGGCCGCTCCTGCGTTACGGGAGCAGATCATTGCGGCATTCGCGGAATTTTCGACGGCTGACGATGAGCCGCCAGCGATTGAAGCCGTTAAGGACTTGCGCGCGCTGGCTGCCACGGAACAGGAAATTGCCACCGGCGTCGTTGATGGCGCTAATCTCCTGGTGATGGACATGGACCTCTGCGTCAGATGCGGCAATTGCTCGCTGGCGTGTCACAAGGTGCATGGGCAGTCTCGTCTGTTGCGGCGCGGAATTCACATCACGCGTCCGGTCGCGATCGGCAGCAAACGAACCCAGCACGTTCTGTCGCCGCAGGTTTGCATGCACTGCAAGGATCCCGAGTGTTTGACGGGCTGCCCGACTGGCGCCATTTTTCGCGACCCGCGGGGCTATGTCGATATTGAACCGGCGACCTGTATTGGTTGTTTCGATTGCGCCACCCAATGCCCCTACGACGCCATCACCATGGTTCCCCGTAACGGCGGAGTTGATCCCGTAGTCAATTTTGACTTGATGGGAAGTTTGAAGCGCACCTTCAGCTTGCGAGTTCCACAAACGCCGGCAGAGTTGACGCCTTCTGACGACACGGTGGCAATCAAGTGCAATCTATGCGAGCACACGCCCTTGAATCCGCAGGGGGTGAGTCGCCAGGCTTACTCCTGCGAAGAAAACTGTCCGACCGGCGCGCTGGTGCGAGTTGACCCGCTCAAATACTTTACCGAGATCGAAAGCACGCGCGGAATTATATTTCGCACCGAGACCCAGGCCTTCGGACGCAACATTCACAAAAGCGATCCGCTGGCGCGGGCGTTTCATGGTGCCGGCGGAGCACTCACCCTGGCCGTCGCGGTCGCGACCATTTGGGGATTGGCGACACACGGGTTTGATGGAATCCTGGCAGGCTCATGGTTGACGATGCGCTGGGTAACTGGACTCGTCGGTCTTTTTGGCGTGGCAGCGGTAATGACTTATCCGCTGCGCAAGCAGGTGTACCGCAGGCGTGCCGGCGCATTGCGCTATTGGATGCTGGCCCATGTTTACCTGGGAGCGATCGCAGGAATCGTTTTGTTGCTGCATGCCGGGGTCAGGACCGGGGGCCTTCTGACCACCGCGCTTTATATCGCCTTCGACGTGGTGATCATTTCAGGACTCTTCGGGCTCGCGTCGTACATCATTGCCCCGAGAATACTGACCAGCATTGAAGGCGACCCGCTTTTGGTTGACGACCTGATAGCGCGGCGCAGCGAGCTGCAAACCGAGCTGGACGAGATTCTCAAGCGGAGTGAAGGGTGGCTGCGCGAAGAAATTGCAGAAAAAGTCATCAAACGATTCCGCAAAGTGTCTTTCCTCGCCCGCCAGGTAATTCGCCGTGAATCATTGACGGCATTGCTGGCCGAGGCACGACAGCCATTCAAAGAACGGCTGACCAGGCTGGTGACCAGCGAAGAACGGGAACTGTTGCTCAAGGCAGTTGAAACGACGGTGACCATTCGCCGGCTGGACGCGCTGATCTACCTGCATAAGACTCCTGAAACTTTGGATTGCGCCCCATGTAGTTTCTACGTCGCTGATGCTGGCCCTGGTGATTGTGCATGTGATCCAGGTCGTTTACTTCGCCGTGAAGTAGGTGTTGTCCGGGTAATCTCTGAAGAGCCTCAGTTCTTATGGCCCACAACAAATACATCATCATCCGCGAGGACCTGGTCCAGGATCCGGTGACGATCATTACCGAGGGTCTGCTCATCGGGCGGTTGCTGGAGTGTGAGCTGTTGCTCAATCACCCCGCCGTTTCGCGCGCGCAGGCCGGGATTAAATCGGTCCGCGGGAATTACTACCTATTTGGCCTGCGTCCTTCCAACCCTGTAAAGCTTAACGGAAAACCGGTTGAGGAAAACGAAGCCCTCGCTCCGGGTGACATTATTGAGGTTGGACCGTTCAATCTGGATATTGATCGGGATGAGGAAGGCCTGATTATCAAGGTCTCCTTGATTATCGGAATGACGGTTCAGACCGCGTCCGCCAGCAGTCCGAATCTGGGAACGGCGAAACTTGTGCATCCGTCCACACTCGCGGGAGAAGGGAAGAAGCCTGCCAAAGTCCCACGCGCGGCGCCGCTCCCGGGAGATAAAGCCCTCGATATTTTTTGGGATAAGCGCATTCGCGAAGCCGGCAAGATGGTCCGGCCGGCGCCGCTTTTCCCAAGAAGCCGTAGACGTTCCGGCAAGAGCCAGTTTAACTGGGTGCCGACGACAGACTTGATTTCGCGTTGGCCAATCTCATTTTTTATCTGGGGCACAGTGGTGATTGGTTTGCTTTCAGTGGCAGCGGCGTTTTGGTATACAAACGCCTACTCGCCCGCGCCGATTTCGCGCGTTCATGCAACTTCCACTTTGCAGATGTCACCGGCAATCGCGGCCCGTCCTAATGCGAACTCTTGCACGAATTGCCATTCCTTTTCCGGAAGCATGGAAGCGAATTGTTCCGCCTGTCACACAGCCGAGGCTTTTGTGGCGACAGTTATCGAACCACATGAAGCGGCAGGGATTGGATGCGTTTCGTGTCACGCTGAACACCTTGGCGCTGACTTCCGCCCAGGCGAAGGAGCCCTGGCAAGTTGCTCGCAGTGCCATAACGATGCGAACTCGTCTACTTACAACACCCGTCGTGTCTCCACGCCTCACCACGGGACGTTTGGGTATCCCGTGACCGCAGATAAATGGAACTGGAAGGGACTTAATGAGGCGGAGTGGGCCATCAAGAAAATAGCCATGGATCGACAGCCGACTGATACCGACGATGAATGGCGCAGCAAACAGTTTCACGCGCTTCATGTTCAGCGTGTTCGCACAGTCTCAGGGTTGCGCGGCAATACTGAGGGGGAGCTATCCTGCTCAAGCTGTCATACGACGTTCAACCCAATCGATCGCGAAACGCCGCGCACGACTTGCGCGGGTTGTCACAATGGACGGGTAGAGGCCGGGACAAAACGAATCGTGATTGCCGCGGACGAGCCATATTGCACTTCCTGCCACGTGCAACACATCAAGAATAAGCGACACTGGAACCCCGCGTTGCTGGCGTCGCACGACAATCCATAGCCCTACCGTTTCGTCAGGGCAGGGAGGTTGATAGACATGCAGCAAGATCTCACGATTATGAGCCTGTCCAGGTTCCTTGCGTTCATGTTTGTGTCGGTCCTGATCCTCTTTGTGACCAGCAGGACGGTCTGCGGGCAGGACACAGTAACGGGTGCGTTTGAGGGTGTTGTCAGCGATAGTCGGACGGGCGTGGCGCTGAAGGGTGCGTTGGTGGAAATCATCAACCAGCAAACGGGCGTCGCCAACAGCCTGCAAGCGGATTATCGCGGCCGTTTTTATCAAGGACTACTCATTCCCGGCGTCTACCGGATTCGGGTTTCAGCCACCGGATATGAACCGCGAGAAGTCCTGCAAAGATTGAAAATCACATACACCGGCGAAGTTGTTCCGGTGCCGGTGGCGCTCGACCCGGCGCCGGCTACGCCCTTGCCCGTTCCAACCGTATCTCCCGGTCCGCCCCTCACTCCCGTGGTAGAGGATACGGAGATTCGATCGAGCTTGATAACTTCCGACGCGCGACGCAGCGGCTCCTTTGGTGAAGAAGACGTATCGGCGTTGCCTTTGCGGACCAACAGCTCGCGTACTTTTGATGACCTGGCTTTGCTCCTGCCCGGTGTTTCGCCTCCGCCGCAAACGCTGGGGAGCGTCGCCGGCCCCGGAGTTGGTCCAGGTGTTGGTTCGGCGGGGCAGTTTGCGGTTAACGGTTTACGCTCGCGAGGAAACAACTTCACCGTGGATGGCGCAGATAATAACGACGAAGACATCGGCGTGCGCCGCCAGGGATTTGTCGCTCTCATCCCACAGCCGATTGAATCGGTAGCTGAGTATCAGGTGATCACCGCGCTAGCTCCGGCGCAGTTTGGACGCAACATCGGTGGCCAGGTAAACGCGGTTTCCAAATCCGGTGGAAACGAAACGCATGCAACGCTCACCGGGACTTTCAACTCGAGTCAGTTGAATGCGCGTCGTCTCTTCGACACTGAGTTTGGTAACACCACCACTCAGCTCCGGGCGGGTGGTAAACCCGTATTGAGAAACGGCCGTCCGCTAACGGTAACGAACCAAAGCGGTGGGGAAGACTCATATACCTTTGCGCAGGGCGGGTTTGTTATCGGTGGGCCCCTCGTGCCGGCCGAGCCGGGTAAAACTCGCAGCCTCTTCTATTTCATCTCCGCTGAGGGTCAGGTGACCAATGCGCGGACGGAATCCAGTTTCGCTGTGCCGACGGTTGCGGAGCGCGGTCTCTTCGGCACCGGGGCGACCGGTCTCGCTCAGGATCCGTTTACCGGCAACCAGATAGTAGCCTTTCCCACCACCGTGAGCGGCGACGCTGTCTTCAGTTTGTTTCCCTTTCCTAATAATCCCAACGGTATTTACGGCGATAATACCTTTACCCAGTCGCTGGCATCCGGCGGCCAGGCGAAGAATATCTCAGGCAAGGTCGATGGCAATTTCCGGATCGGCCGGCGCGCGCAATCGATCACGTCACGCTATAACTTTACTGACGACTGGCGCGACATTCCGGTGGTCGGCGGCGCAATCTTCTCGACTATTCGACCCCGCATCCGCACCCAGAACCTGTCCAACTTTCTCAATAGCGAAATCGGCGGCCCCGGGGAGATAACACTTTTTAATCAGGTGCGTGCATCCTACGGCCGCACGCGCCTGGTGTTTGACGAAAACCGCGACCGCGAGTTTCTGCGTCCGAGCCGGCTGGCAAATTCTCTGCGACCAAACGAGCGCCGGTTTCTTCTGAATGCGCCCTTGTTTGTGAACGACACGTTGCCCGCTTCGACGTCAGTGCTTTACGACAGCTTTTTCAACTTTGGCACCGAAGACATTCTTGGACCAATCGGCCAACTCGCGATTTCCGGTTTTAACCCGGTTGGCGTAGACGTCTTCAATTTCCCGCAGGCGCGCGTCAACAACACCTATCAGCTTGCCGACAACTTGACGTTTCGCAAGGGCGATCACAGTTTCACCTTTGGAGTGGATTTTCGACGGACGGAGCTTCACACCGATCTGCCGCGAAACGCGCGCCCTATCTTAATCTTTAATGGAACTCCGCGAGCCCAGGCCGGTCAGGCAGGAGTGCAGTTGAACGGATTTATCCGGCCCGTCGATCTGGCGGCTGCCTCGGCGCCGAGCGGACTCCTTCAGGCCGTCCAAACGGATCCCAACTCAAAAATTAATCTGCGGTATTACCAGTACAACTACTTCGCGCAGGACGATTGGCGCTTACGACCTAATTTATCTCTTTCGTTGGGATTGCGTTACGAGTACAACTCGCCGCCGGTCGAGGGGCAGCGGCGCATCGAAAGGACTTTTGGCGATCCATCCCTGGCGCTCGTGCCGGGTCTGGGGAATTTCATTGGTGGCCGAAGCAAAATTTACGATCCGGATCGGCGAAACTTTGCCCCCCGAATTGGCTTTGCGTATTCGACGAATCTACTGGGACCGAAACGTGTTTCCGTGGTCCGCGCCGGCTATGGCATTTTCTACGACCAGGCCATCGGCGCGGTGGTTAGTCAGTCGCGCAATGTGTTCCCCGATTTTCTGACGTTGAACCTTGCCGGTGGATTGCCTAATTCAATTGGCGGAGTTCCGATCCCAAACAGCTTTGGCTTCAACATCACCGATCCGACGCTCCCGTTTTTCCCTTGCCCGGGTCCGGCCGGTGTAATGTTTTTCCCAATTGTTCAGCCAGGTACCCTTAACACACTGAACCCGGCGGTTCCGCTCGGCTGTCTCGTGGGCATCAACGCCTCATTCCCCGGCGGCTTCGGATTTACTTTGCCTGAGCGGCGGTTGCGTATGCCCATGGCCCAGCATTACGCCCTTTCAGTAGAGCAGGAGTTGACCCCTAATGCCGTCGTGTCGGTCGCTTACGTGGGCACCCACGGTCGTCGTTTGTTGCGACTTACCACTCCAAACCTCGGGCCCAACGCTTTTCTGATTCCGACTTCAGTAAATGTGGTGGCATTTCAACCGAATGTTTCCGGAGTGGCGCTGGGACCGGGACAACGGCCGGGAACCGCGGGGGCGACCGGCGGCCGTCCGGTGGGCCAGGCGGGATCGGTGTCAATTTACGAATCGTCAGCGACCTCGCGTTACGATTCTCTCCAGTTACAGTTGCGGGGACGATTTAACCGTTCTACGAGTTATCAAATTTCCTATACGCTGGCTAACGCAATCGACGATGTTTCGGATGTTTTCGATCTCGCGGGAGCGCCGGCGTTGCCGCAGAACAGCCTCACCTTTGCCGGTGAGCGCGGGCCCGCCAATTTCGATGTGCGTCAGCGCCTCGCTTACAACTTCGTGGCTAGACTTCCGGCGTTTAGGGACCGGTCACGTTTGGTCCGTGCTCTGTTTGGCAACTTCCAACTTGCCGGAACCGGCAGTCTGCGCTCCGGGCAACCTTTCACTGTTAATAGCATTTTCGACGTTAACCTTGATGGCAATCTCTCGGACCGGCTCGACAACACGAACGGGCTCGTCGTCACTGGCGATCGCCGCCAGCCGCTGCGGTTGACAACCAATGATCCCGACTACTTTATTGGCGCCGATCGGCGAAGACGGAGATATCGAACGCAACACATTTCGCGCCGGAAACGTGATCGAACTTGACCTGTCGGTGAGCCGGAGTTTCTCTTTTTCCAGCAGTCGCCGCCTGGTCTTGCGCGGCGATATTTTTAATTTCATCAACCGCTCAAACTTCGGTGTTCCGGTCCGCTGGCTCGGCGCTGCCAACTTTGGTCAGGCAACCGAAACAATCACGCCGGGACGGCGCTTGCAGCTAAGCGCTCAAATACTCATTCTAAATAGCGAGGCCGGTTTCCGGCGCGAATGTTTTCGCCGAAAATATTTCTTTACGATATAATCCGGCCACAGCGAACCTGGGGGCTTCCCTGGTCCCACGAAATCTAATTGAGCTGCCCGGCTCGTAGATTTAGAGACAATTCCTCGATCGGTCGAATCGGCCAAGGATTTGAGTGCAAACTGTTGGTCGCGCAGCTCTTGAAAGTTTATGAGTTTCGCAGCAACTCAGCCGCATCGTTTCCCGCCAACTTTAGCTGGCCGGATATTCCAGCGTCGATTCGCCGCTTTATTCGCAATCGTTGTTCTCGGCTTCTGTGGATTGTTCGTCAGCGGTTTAACGCGGAGGGTGACATGGGCCACAACCCCTTCCACCCCGAAGCTGCTAGCCCGCTTGAACGATCGTCCCACGATGCGCCGAAACTCTCGCGATGACGCTGGTCCAAATTTGAGTCTTCGCGAAGGGCGGACTCTCCTTAGCCGTTACGAAGGCCGGGTGGACCTTCAGCGGGCCCTCACTGAGAACGAGGCGGCGGCTCAATCGTTGGCGTCCGCCGACTTCGATGAAGACGGCGTGCCCGATCTCGCTGGCGGGTACAGTTATTTAGAGCGAGGAATCGTAACGATTCATCGAGGCAATGTTGATTCGATTTATCCCTATGCGCCTGAAGCCCACACCCGGCGGGCAAATGGGAGTTTCACCGCTGCGCCTTTTCTTTCACCCGCCCTCGCTATCGATGTCCCAGTGGCAGCTGACTATCTCGCCGCCGGCGATTTTGATGCCGACGGACACTGGGACATTGTGCTGGTTAATCGCGGAGGTGGCGCGCTGTATTTTCTTCCAGGTGATGGCCAGGGAAATTTTGCGGCGCCGCGAGAGGTGTCGGTAAGCGGTTCCGTCACCGCCTTCGCCGCGGGCGAAGTTAACCGCCGCGATGGACTCACCGATCTCGTGGTCGCTACGGTTGGACCACGCGGGGCGCAACTCTGATCTTTGAAGGACCGGATGGCGCGTTGCGATCAACACCGGAGATGGTGGAACTATCTGCGGCTGCCACGTCGTTAGCGTTGGGCCAGCTAGACTCGCAGTACTTCTCAGATCTCATCATTGCTACGGGAGCGGAATTGCAGTTTGTCTATGGTCGCGACCGGAAGCTCTCGCTCGGTGCTCAGGCGCGCGCCTCCGTCGTGGCACCCAGGATTGATCGTCGCCTTTTTCCGTCCCGGGTTAGCTCCTTAGCCCTGGGCGACTTTGTCGGCACCGCCGGCACTGACGTAGCCCTGCTTTTCGAGAACGGCACAATCGAAATGCTCGACGGGGCCTTAACGCGAGATCCGCTCCTGAACCGCGGGCGAACCACTCTGAGTGATTGGCAAGCGACAACCGTCCCTGGTTCATACTCGGGTGCGGGACGATTAACGCGTGCGCTGGTTTCCACGGCTGCAAACGATGACCTGCTGGTTAGTGAATTTGATAGCGGGCAACTTCAAATCATCTCGTCCGCACCTGTTCCTCAGAAAGAAAAGAGCCGGAGCATCAACCGAGCGGTCGCGACCGTGCATTCGGAGCTTCCATCTACAGCCGTCCTGCCGATGCGTCTTGATCCTGACGCCTTAACAGACATCGTTGTTCTCAGAAAGGGAAACAGCGCACCGGTGATTATGCCCACGGCAAACCCAGCCTTGGGTTCGCCACCTGAGGAGATAGCGGACTTCGACACTTTTGCGAATCCCACGCCAATCAATGTGTCTTCAACCACTTCCAGCCCACCAAAGGCCGCCAGTCCATATCCTTCGACACTTACTGTCTCAGGACTGACTGGAACGATCAGCAAACTGCGCGTGCGCCTGCACGGAGTCAACTTCAGCGTGTTTGAGCCGAATATCGACATCCTGCTTGTCGGCCCGGGCGGGCAGAAGGTTTTGCTGATGTCAGACGTGGACACTTCCTGCGTGTTTAATAACGTCAACCTCACCTTTGACGACGATTCTGCGTTGCAGCTCGAGGGCCTGAATTGTGTGACGGGAACTTACAAGCCGCGGGACAATGCACCGGCGGACACGTTTGCGGCACCCGCGCCGGCGGGTCCGTATCAGACAACACTCTCAGCCTTCAACGGCACAAATCCGAACGGCACGTGGAGTCTCTACATGGTTGACGATGTTGGCACCGTCGCTGTTTCGCACACCATCGCCGGTGGCTGGACGCTCTACTTCGGCCCTGATTCGCCTTCAACCTTTGTGGTAACCACGACGAACACGGGCGGACCCGGGTCGCTTAACCAGGCGATTCTGGACGCCAATGACCATCCGGGCGCCGACAACATCACCTTCAACATTCCCGGCAATCCTCCGTTCGCTCTCACGCCTACGTTCATGAACCTGATTGATCCGGTAACCATCGACGCCACCACCCAGCCAAATGGAGTGGCCGGCCAGTTAAGCATCGAATTAGTAGGCGGGTTCTTTCTGCTGGAGGGCGGGCGCTCAACGATTCGCGGGTTTGCGATGAACCAAACCAGCGGGCACAACATCTCCATCCAGCGAAACGGCAATAACATCATCGAAGGGAATTACCTCGGAACAAATGTAGCCGGCATGGCTGCCTCCGGTCCGCGGGGTGGGGATGGCGTCAGAGTTGATACCGCAAATAATCTCATTGGCGGCACGACCGCAGCCGCTCGCAATATCGTCGGCAACAAGACCCACGGAATCATGTTTTCCACGTTCGATGATTTGCCGACACCCGACGACGACGCTTCAAACAACCTGGTGCAGGGAAACTATATCGGAGTAAACGCAGACGGCTCGACGATTATCCAGATATCCCATGCCGGCATTACCTCGCGCAGCGCTCCGGGTTCGCCGAGCAACACGATTGGCGGTACGACGGCCGGCGCTAGAAATATCATCTCCGCCGGCACGCTCGCGTCCGGCATAGACCTGGTCTACGCCGCTTCAAATGGATACCTGGTCCAGGGAAACTTCATCGGCACCGACCCGACCGGAACGCGTTCTTACATCAGCGGCTTTAACGCCGGCAACGGCGAGGGCGTTAGCCTTGAAGGAGGAACGCATGACAACCTGGTGGGCGGCACGACCCCGACTGCGCGAAACATCATCTCCGGCAGTTCCTTCAATGGGATCTTCTTCCGCGACAGCGCGACGAGCAACAATCTCATTCAGGGCAATTTTATTGGTACGAATGCCACCGGAACACAGGCAATCGCCAGCGGCGTAGGAATTCGTTTCATCTTCGACGCCTCGCTTGACATCATTGGTGGAGCGGCTGTTGGCGCGCGCAATATTATTTCCGGCAACCGAACCGCCGGAATTCAGTTTGGCGAACCGACAAGAGGCGGGGCACTCAACAACCTGGTCCAGGGCAATTACATCGGCACCGACGCCAGCGGCGACCTCCCGCTGGGGAATGGCGGGAGTGCTTTCTTTAATGACGCGGGCATTATCATTCCGGCAAACTCTCGCGGCGATCGGATCATCGCGAACCGCATCGCTTACAACAAAGGTCACGGTATTCGCATCACCAACGTTTCCGGCGGTGACATCGACAGCATTGAAATCGAAATTGCAGACAATGAGATTTACGGGAACCAGGGGTTGGGTATCGATCTCGGAGGCTCTGGCGTTACCCCCAACGATCCGCTCGATGCAGACGATGGACCAAACCGTTTGCAGAATTTCCCCGAACTGCTGTCGGTCTCTGCCGGCGCCTTCCCGGAGTTGATGGGGAATGAAGATGCGGGGAACGAAGCGGAGGTCGCGCCGATTGAGGCTGACGCGTTCACGGTAAACGGCACGTTGAAGAGCACACCCAACACCACGTTCACCGTCCACTGGTATTTCAGCGCTGATCCGCAATGCGTGACCAATCAGGCAGCAAGCCGCCCGCTGGTTACCGGGAAACTTCCCGGGGTTACGACCGACGGCAGTGGCAATGCGCCGTTCAATTTTCCCTTTGAGCTTCCTGTTGGTACGACTAACGGGATCATTAACTGCACAGCAACTGATCCGGCTGGCAACACGTCGGAGTTTTCGGCCTGCCTGCCGATAGGTTCTGCACCGACCCCAACTCCGACACCCACCCCCACTCCGACACCCACGCCCACTCCGACACCCACGCCCACTCCGACACCCCGCCACACCAACACCGACACCCACGCCGTTGACGGTGCAGTTCACCTCGAGCACAGCGAATGTGACGGAAACGCTGGACGCGACGACGAAAGTGGATCTGACGGTGGTGAGAACGGGCAGCACGGCGGCAGCGGCGGCGGTGAACTATGCGACGGCGAACGGCTCAGCCAGTGACCGCTCGGATTACATGGCCGGACTCGGCGCAGTGCGCTTTGCTGCAGGAGAGACCTCAAAGACGATCAGCATCTTCATCGTCGATGATCGCTTCGGCGAGACGGCCGAGACCTTCAGCGTCAATCTAAGTAATCCGGTGGGCCTGACGCTGGGCACGCCGAGTTCAGTCACCGTCACCATCAACAGCAATGAAACCGTGAATGGGGGGAATCCAGTCAGGGATCCAAACTTCAGCAGCGACTTCTTTGTCCGGATTCACTATCTGGACTTCTTCAACCGCGAAGCCGACACCGGCGGACTGAACTTCTGGAAGAACCAGATCGACGAATGCACCACGCAGCCGTGCCGGGAGGTGAGGCGGGTGAATGTCTCGGCCGCCTTCTTCGTTTCGATTGAGTTTCAGGAGACGGGTTATCTGGTCTACAAGACCTATCAGGCCGCTTATAACGAGGGAGAGTTTCTCAGGTTGCGCGACTTTCTGCCGGACCTCCAGGAGATCGGGCGCGGGGTGGTAATTGGGCAGCCGGGGTGGGAAGCACAGATTGAGGCGAACAAGGCGAAGTTCTTTTTGGATTTCGTGCAGCGAGCGAAATTTACAGAACCCGCAAATTATCCCATCACGCTGACGGCGGCGCAGTTTGTGGACAAGTTGAACGCTAATACGTTTGACCCCCGCAACCCTGGTTCAGGCGGAGCGCTGACGCAGTCGCAACGGGATCAGCTGGTGGCGCAGTTGGCGGTCAATCCCACGTCACCCACGCTGAGGTCGCAGACGCTGCGGAGCGTGTCGGAGCACGCGATATTCAGCGCGCGGCAGTTCAACAAGGCGTTTGTGCTGATGCAATACTTTGGCTACCTGCGGCGCAATCCCAACGACCCGCCGGAAGCGGGGCTGGACTTTGGCGGTTACAACTTCTGGCTGGGCAAGCTAAACCAGTTTAACGGCAACTACATCGAGGCCGAGATGGTCAAGGCTTTCACTACTTCCGCCGAATATGAACAGCGCTTCGGACCTTAAATCTTGCCTCCCCTCCGCAAGTATGACGCGATTAGCACTCGTATGAAGCTAGTCAGCGGAGCGATTCTTTGACATAATCCGGCCAGCCTCGCACACTCCTTACGCAGTCTAACTTGCTTTGGCGCTGGTTGAAAAAAACTGGCATCCGCTGCCCACCTCCATTCCGTATATAGAGTTGGGTCTGCAAAACAATGAGTTTACCCGGAACTCATAGTCAAGTTCTTGTCCCCCTTAGCGTCAGATTAGAACGTCTGCGTCAGACTAAAATACTACCCGCTAGAGGACTTCTATTCATTGTCTTTTTGCCCATCATCATTTATCCGGTAGCCGAAGCTGACCAAACTAAGCGTGCCTTTCCTGCGACCCAGCCCGCCCGGCTCAGTAAGCCTGTAAGCTCACTTGCTCGCGGTGACCCGCGCGTTGCTATGAAAGGCCGCCAAAATCTACTGACCTCCTATGTGGGACCGGACAAATCAAGAATGGCGTTGGAACACGACCGCGCAGCGCCTCTCAGCCTCACCTCAGCTGATTTCGACGAGGATGGTGTCCCAGATCTTGTTGCGGGGTATGCCTTCGATGATCGCGGCATTCTAACCCTGCATCGCGGCAACGTTGATTCAATCTATCCAAACACTCCCGAAGCCCGACAGCGCAGAGCCAGCAATACCTTCACCGATGCACCCTTCATCTCGCCCGCTCTCGTCCTGGAAACCCGACACGCTGCCGACTTCCTTGGCGCCGGCGATTTCGATGCTGACGGACATTGGGACATCGTGGTGGCCAGGCGTGGCGGCGCAAGTTTGCATTTCCTGTCCGGCGACGGGAAGGGAAACTTTGGCCGAGAAGTGGAAATTGATGTTGGCGGCAGCGTAACCGCCTTCGCCGCTGGGGAAATCAATCGACGTGATGGCCTGACTGATCTTGCACTGGGTATCGATGGTCCGGATGGATCAGGCGTTCTGGTTCTTGAGGGACCATTGGGCGCGGCTAAGGCTACACCCGAGCTACTGCCCATGCCCAGCAGCGTTAACTCTCTGGCGTTTGGCCAACTCGATGAACACTACACCTTGGATCTCGCGGTTGCATCGGGAAAAACGCTGGTCGTCGTACATGGACGCGATCGAAAGCTCACGCTCGCGCGTGAAGATCAGTTGGCAATCCATAGCGCACATTTAAGCGAGGTTGAATTTTCCTCCCAGCTCCGTAGTGTGATGATCGGCAACTTCAAAGGCGACAGCTCCTTCGCTATCGCGCTGTTGACTGAGGAAGGAGAATTACAAGTTCTGTCGCAACCCCGTCGAACGGGTAGGGAAAGAGAAAGCTTAGAGTTGCGCACGGCGCTGTCGGCTGCGAAGACTTCTGCCAGCGGCTCGAGAACACCCGTGTCGGCGGTCATGGCGACTGACATTGACCGGTGGCCGCTCGAGACGGTGCCGCCGGGAAATGGCCCGAGGCTTCCGGTCTAGTCAGCGCGCGTTTGTCAGTTGTGCCAGTTGACAACCTGATCCTGCTCGATCGCGCCGTCAGTCAATTGCATGTATTGGGCGCGGACTCGGTCAACGGGAGGAGCAAAGACTCCGCTACTGAGTCGACCCCCAGTCGGCTGCGCTTTTCTGAAACTCTGAAAACAGATGCGGCTGCCACCGCCGTTTTGCCCATGAGCCTGAACGCCGATGCATTGAGCGATCTGGTCGTGCTCCGGAACGGCTCAGCGGATCCCGCGATTATTATGAGCGCTGCCGGGGGACTCGCGCCCGAACATACGATCTTCTCTAATACGTCGCCCATCCCGCTCCCCAGGGGAGGGCCGATTACTCCCTTTCCGTCCACCATCGTCGTCTCGGGCGAGCCGTCAGTGTCGCGGGTTCGCGTTCGGATTAACGACTTGAGCGAAAGTTACCCGCCAAATCTCGACCTTCTCCTGGTTGGACCACAAGGCCAGAAGGTGCTTTTCCTTTCTGACGCGGGCGGACCGCAGACTGTGAATAACGCAACGGTTATTTTCGATGATGCTGCGGGCTCCTTCGTAGTGCCGTTTGAGTTCAGGAGTGGGACTTACAAACCGACGAATGTTAACGATGGTTCCAACGACGTGTTTGATTCGCCGGCGCCGCCCGGGCCTTATGCAGCTACGTTGTCCGCCTTCAATGGGTCTGATCCAAATGGCACCTGGAGCCTTTATATTGTGGAGGATTCGGGCGTTGGCTTCGGTGGAAATATTGCCGGCGGTTGGAGTCTAATTTTCGGCGAGGATTCGCCAAGGCCCCCGCTAATTGTCACAAACATTAACGATGTTGGCGTGGGATCACTGCGGCAAGCAATCCTCGACTCAAATGCAAACATCGGTGCTGACGTCATCAATTTCAACATCCCCAGCGGGCCATTAACCATAACACCGTCTAGCTCTTTGCCAACAATCACGGAGGCGGTTTTGATTGATGGCACGTCGCAACCGGGCTTCGGAGGTCAACCAATAATTGAAATAAACGGTAGCACTGCCGGTGGCGTGGGCCTGTTCCTTACCGGCGGCAATTCGCGCATTCGCGGGCTGGTAATTAACCGTTTCACCGACGAAGGCATTCTAATTCGCGTTGGCGGCAACAATGTCATCGAAGGAAATTTCATTGGCACCAGTCTCAACGGCGCGGCCGCCCAGGGGAACGACGATGGCATTGGAATCGATAACGCCAACAACCTAATTGGCGGCACCACACCGGCCGCGCGCAATGTGATTTCCGGCAATCGCTTTAACGCGATATTCTTCGAGACCTTCGACGCCGACCTTGCAACCGGAAATGTGATTCAGGGTAACTACATCGGCACCAATGTAGCTGGAAGCGGACTGGTGGCAAATGGCTCGAGCGGCGTTTCCACGAACAGCGCTCCCGGCTCGACCGGCCAACACGATCGGCGGCACTGTGGCTGGCGCGAGAAATGTCATTGTGGGTGGCTCGCGCCGCGTGGATATCGGCTATCCGGGTTCATCGGGATTCGTGGTCCAGGGTAATTAGATTGGAACCGATGCGACCGGCACCATCGATCTCGACGGCAGCGGTGTCGGCCCAGGCGTCGACTTGAGTGCCGGAGTCGGCGATTGCCTGATTGGGGGAACTACACCCGCTGCCAGGAATATTCTCTCCGGCAATTGGTATGGCGTTGAGATTAATACTAACAATCTCGGGAGCCCGCCACCGGTGCGCAATTTGGTGCAGGGAAATTACATTGGCACTACTGTCAACGGAAACGTCAAATTGCAAAATCTATTCAGTGGAGTCTTCCTGTTGTTTGGAGCTAGTGAAAACACGATAGGCGGGGCCATCCCAGCCGCTCGCAACATTATTTCCGGAAATGGAAAAGCGGGGATCCAGGTTGGTAATCTGCAAACCGGCGTCACTTTCACCAACATTATTCAAAACAATTACATCGGCACTGACGCGACCGGTGACAACCCGCTCGGAAACGGAAATGGATTTGATCCTTCGGGCGGTATCATCATTCCCGCTAACGCCGATGGCGATCGCATTGAGGCGAACCGCATTGCTCACAACTTCGGCTCAGGCATTCGCATAACCAACGTCGGCGGGGCCGACCAACCCGGTATTCGCATTTTGATAGTCGACAATGAGATTTTTAAGAACACGGGTTTGGGAATCGACCTTGGCACTCAAGGAATAACAGCTAATGACCCGCTCGACGCGGATAGCGGCCCAAATCTTCTCCAGAACTTTCCGGTCCTAAACTTCGTCTCGCCAACAACTTTTCCGGCTTCGACCTCTGAAGCAGTCGCTGCGACGGTGGATGATGGTGGTATGGCGCCGTTTGATGCTGACGCAGTTACCGTGAACGGGACGCTGAAGAGCACCCCGAATACGAGTTTTACCGTCCATTGGTATTTCAGCGCTGACGCGCAATGCGTTACCAGCCAGGCCCAGAGCAGACCACTGGTGGCGGGAAAACTTCCCGGAGTTAACACAGACGGAAGTGGGGAAGCTCCGTTTAGTTTTCCGCTGGAACTTCCGGTTGGCGTCAGCGGCGGCATAGTTAACTGCACAGCGACTGATCCGGCTGGCAACACGTCAGAGTTTTCGGCCTGCCTGCCGATAGGTTCTGCACCGACCCCAACTCCGACCCCCACCCCAACTCCGACACCAACACCAACACCAACACCGACGCCCACGCCGTTGACGGTGCAGTTCACGTCGAGCACGGCGAGCGTTACGGAAACTTTGAACGCGACGACGAAAGTGGATCTGACGGTGGTGAGAACGGGCAGCACGGCGGCAGCGGCGGCGGTGAACTATGCGACGGCGAACGGCTCAGCCAGTGACCGCTCGGATTACATGGCCGGACTCGGCGCAGTGCGCTTTGCTGCCGGAGAGACCTCAAAGACGATCAGCATCTTCATCGTCGATGATCGCTTCGGCGAGACGGCCGAGACCTTCAGCGTCAATCTAAGTAATCCGGTGGGCCTGACGCTGGGCACGCCGAGTTCAGTCACCGTCACCATCAACAGCAATGAAACCGTGAATGGGGGGAATCCAGTCAGGGATCCAAACTTCAGCAGCTAGATCCGCCGGATTCACGATCCG
>CAWEBR010000010.1:0-35590 GCA_963807365.1 Pyrinomonadaceae bacterium
CTTTTCTTCCTTCACCCATAACGGCGCAATCGGAAGCGAAATCCCATCACGCGGTAGGATTTTTTAATTGGGATTTCAGGCGGAACAGGGCGGCGCTAAATCACTTTGCAGAAGATCATCGACAGGATTTACAAGATTAACAGGACGGAACGGGGTTGATGACCAGACCATCCTGTCAATCCTGTTCATCCTGTCTATGATTAGAGAATGAAGAGACCATGTGGCGGGTAAGGATGCCCGCGCTCCCAGCAACCGGCGGTGCTATAATCCAGGCCCCGACAAAGTAATCTTGAGCAAATCAACCAGACAAACTAGCGAGCCCTCCGCGGAGGAAATCACCGGCCTGCTTCTCGATTCGGGCAAGGGCGATAAGGCCGCGCTCGATCGGGTTATTCCGCTGGTCCATCAGGAACTGCGACGATTAGCTCATCGCCAAATGCGGCGTGAGCGCGCCGGCGACACGTTGCAAACCACGGCCCTGATTAACGAAGCCTATCTTCGCCTCATAGACTACGAGCGCGTGCGCCCGCGCGATCGTTCGCACTTCTTCGCCATCGCAGCTCAGGCCATGCGCCGTATCCTGATCGAGCGCGCGCGCAGCCGGCGCTCTGCAAAGCGCGGCAGCGGCGGGCAAAAGGTTTCTCTGGATGAGGTCGCGACCGTGTCAGATGAAAGGGCTGCTGATTTCGTGGCCCTCGATGAGGCGCTGACGCCCCTACCACAAATTGACCCACGCCAAAGCTCAGATAGTTGAGCTGAAATATTTTGGTGGTCTGACTATTGAAGAAACTGCGGACGTGCTCGAAGTTTCAACGCCCACGGTCGAGCGCGACTGGCGCCTGGCAAAGATTTGGCTGCACCGGGAAATCAGGGCAGTGTGAAGAGGAGAAGACAGAAGACAGGAGTCAGGACTCAGGACTCAGGAGTCAGAATTAAGGGAAAAACAAAAAGCCTTCTGACTCCTGAGTCCTGAGCCCTGACTTCTGACTTCTGATTCCTATGACCCCTGAACGTTGGCAACAGATTGAGCGAGTACTGCAAGCGACCCTGGACTGCGAGCCGGCGGGGCGCGCAGCATTCCTCGACCGGGAGTGCGCGGACGACCCGGACTGCGTGACGAGGTCGAGTCGTTGCTCGCATCGTCGCAGCCGTCTGACAGTTTCCTAGGGTCGAACGCCCTGGAGGATGCCGCCGCGTTGCTCAAGGGCGCGAACGCGGACGGGTCGATGATCGAACGCCACGTCGGCCCCTACTCCATCCAAAAGCAACTCGGCTCAGGCGGGATGGGAGAAGTTTATCTGGCCCAGGATGTCAGGCTGGGGCGCAACGTGGCTCTGAAACTTCTCGACCCCGGCTTCACCGAAGACAGCGAGACGCGCACGCGCTTCCTCCGCGAAGCACGTCTGGCCTCCTCCCTCGACCACCCGAACATCTGCACCATTCATGAAGTTGGCGAAGCCGGAGGACGTCTCTTCATCGCGATGCAGCATGTCGAGGGTGAGACTCTGAGGAAGGTGATTGCCGGGCGACCACTAAACCTCGACAGCCTGCTTTCAATCAGTCTGCAAGTGGCGGACGCCCTCGCCGCGGCCCACGCGCAGGGGATCATCCACCGCGACATCAAACCCGGGAACATCATCATCACACCGCACGGTCAGGCGAAGGTGCTCGACTTCGGCCTGGCCAAGCTGCTGGAGCGGGCGGAAGGAGAGGCCGAGACCCACTTAACCATGACGGGTGCGGTGATAGGCACTCCCGCGGCGATGTCGCCTGAGCAAGCGCGTGGTGAGCGAGTGGACCATCGCAGCGACATCTTCTCGTTCGGCGTCGTGCTGTATGAGATGGCCACCGGGCGCATTCCCTTCAAGGGAAGGTCAAAGGCGGATGTAATCAGCGCGCTGCTCAAAGACCCGCACCCACCTGCTGCGGAGTTGAACAAAGAGATACCGGCACGCCTGTCGGCGGTGATCGACCGCGCGCTCCGGAAAGAGCCGGCAGACCGCTACCAGTCAATAACAGAGTTGATTGCGGAGTTGCGGCAAGTCGTAGCAGAGGCCGGCGGACTGGACCAGCTATTCAGTTCCTCGGGCCTTGCTCGCGGGGTTGTTCCCCTTGTTCCACTCCGGCCGCGGACGTTGCTCAGGGCGTTCGGTCGCCGGATTCGAAGTCCGGCGGCCAAGGTCTCCCTCGGCGTTGCTGCGTTGGTGCTGGTCGGAGTGGCACTTGCGCTCTACTTTTCACGGCGTGAGCAGCCGCAGCCAGCCACGCCGATCAAATCCATCGCGGTGCTGCCCTTCAGGCCGCTCCTCGCCGAAGGCCGTGACGAGGCGTTAGAGCTGGGCATGGCGGACACTTTAATCGCGAGGCTCAGCACCATCAGACATCAACGTGCGGCCCATCAGCGCGGTGCGTCAGTATGTGGGGTTAGAGCAGGACGCGGTCGCGGCAGGTCGAGAGCAGAAAGTGGACGCGGTGTTGGACGGCAACATACAGAAGTCGGGCGAGAGAGTAAGAGTGACGGTGCGGTTGCTGAACGTGGTGGACGGGCGGCAGCTTTGGGCGGAGCAGTTTGACGAAAAGTTCACGGACATATTTTCCGTGCAGGATTCAGTCTCCGGGAAAGTTTCGGAGGCGCTGGCGTTGACGTTGACCGGCGAGGAAAAAGAGCTGCTGACGAAGCGCCACACCAACGACATCGAGGCTTACCAGCTTTACCTGCTGGGGCGTTACCATTTGAACCGTTGGACTGACGAAGGGTTCTCGAAAGCGCTCGATTATTTCCGGCAGGCGCTGGAAAGAGACCCTGACTACGCGCTCGCACACGCGGGGCTGGCCGATGCCTACCACTTTCTGGGGGGGTTCAACGCGCTCTCGCCGAAGGAAAGCTTCCCGAAAGCTAAGCAGGCGGCGCTGAAAGCTCTGGAGTTGGACGAGCATCTGGCCGAGGCACACGTCGTTCTGGCGGCCGTCAAGTTCTTTTACGATTGGGACCTGTCGGGTGCCGAGGGCGATTTCCAGCGTGCTCTCCAGATCAATCCCGGCTCTTCGGACGCGCACCAGATGTACGGCTACTTCCTGGCCGCCAGAGGTCGGTTTGACGAAGCCCTGAGCGAGATGGAGCGGGCGCAGGAGTTGGAGCCGCTGTCGCTCGTGAAAATCATGGGGGTGGGGGAGGTGCTTCACCTCGCGCGCCGCCACGACGAGGCTATCGCGGCCTTTCAGAAGGCGCTCGACATGGACCCCAACTTCGGCTTCGGGTACTGGGCGCTCGGGCGGGCCTACACGGAGAAAGGCATGTACGACGAGGCCGTCGCGGCCCAGAAGAAGGCGATACCGTTGTCGGGGGACAGCTCGGACGAGCCGGCTGAGCTTGCGCGCGTTTACGCCCTGTCGGGCAGGAAAGCCGAGACGCGGAAGATCATCGCCGACTTGAAGGAGCAATCGAAGCGAAAGTACATCGGGCCAACCATCATCGCCTCCATTTACGGGGCGCTGGGTGAGAAGGATGAGGCTTTCGTTTGGTTAGACAGGGCCTACGACGAGCGCGACTCGGTGCTCATGATGCTCAAGATCGAGCCGATGTTCGACAGCCTTCGGCCCGATCCGAGGTTCACAGTTCTGCTGAAGCGCGTCGGCCTGGAACCGTAAAGCGCTTTTTTCGACCAGCATCATCACGGCATCGGCGGTGAACTGCTTTGTTATCGAACCGATTTCGTAAACGGTTTTTGAGGTGGCGGCAGAATTCGCTTCGATGTTCGCCAGCCCGTAGCCCTTCGCTTTGACAATCCGCCCGTCGCAGACGACTGCGAGCGAAACGCCGGGAATGTGCATGATGTTCACCAGGGCCTCCGAGGCGTTTCAGTTTCCGACTTAGCTTCAATGCGAGAGGGTAGTTCACGCCCATTTATCACCCAGATGGACTTCGTTATGTTGCGCTCCGCACGGAAGGTAAATAGGTTGTGCGATACCAACGATAAAATTAGCGCTGCAAGCTGCGCCGATTCGCCCGAGGGTCGTGCAGATAGGCAAAGCAACTTACTGAATCTCTGTTAGGCCGCACGGTCGGCGTACCAGCGCATTGCTGCCATTTCTAGTATGAGTTTGTCGGCGCGACCGCCGAGCATGGAAAAGGTCAGGCGTATCGCGTCCGGGTCGCTCCGGGCGACAAAAGTGTGATCGCCCTGATACAGCAGCTCGTACGGAGGTCTGCCCAACTTCATGTCGAACTTAAGCCTTCCGCCCTCGTCAAAAATGCGCAAGGGATAGACGCCGAAGTCGTAAGTCCCTATGTAGCGTTGCCGCTCTTCGGGGCTCAGCGGCAAATCTTTCACGACCGGGGGCGCCATTCCGAGTGCCGCGCGGGCAATCGCCTTCTCGATTGCTTCGGGCCAGACCTGGCTGCGGTTTGCGAGGACGGCTACTGTCAGGTCATCGTCCGGATAATAGGCGAGAGCACCCGTAAAGCCGGTAATCTCTCCGTTGTGTCCCAACCTGCGCCGCCCGTCGAGCGAGATAAGCGAGAGTCCAAAGCCGTAATCAGGCCGATAGCCACGGCGCACCATCGCTGAAGCGATCATCCGTTTATAAGAGGACTTACGCACGGCGCGACCCGTCACGAGGGCACGGTTCCATCTGACAAGGTCTAATACGCTGGAACACAACCCGCCGTCACCGATGGCCGAATTCATGTTTACCGGAGGAGCAGCTCCAATACTCCCATCCTTCAGCACGTAACCCTTTGCGAAATGCGCGCCCGCCGGTCGCGCGCCGCAGGAGTGTGTCGCACTCAGGCCAAGCGGCTGAAAGAGAGCCTCCTGTAGATACTGCTCGTAGGTCATCCCCGAAGCCTTCTCGATGATGACGCCGAGCAGCGTGTAGTTTGAGTTACTGTAAGCCCAGCGCTCGCCAGGCGTGAACTGAAAAGGCTCTTTCTTAAAGAGGTTGATCAGATCGGAGCGCGAGTACTTTTCCGGCGACCCATTTTCCAGCTCATCGAAGCCCTGCACAGTGAAAAACTCCTTGATGCCGGAGGTCTGATGAAGCAGATGGCGGACGAGTACGGTGTGACCTTGAGTTGGGTAATCAGGAAGATATTTTGTGAGCGGATCATCAAGACGAACCTTTCCGCGCTCAACGAGCCGCATGATGGCTGCCGCGGTAAATTGCTTGGAAATAGAACCGAGTTGATAAATGGTTTCCGGTGCGGCGGGAATTTTCCTCTCCACGTCGGCGAAGCCGTAACCCTTCGCCAGCACCATCTGCGCCCCGCGCATCACGGCGACAGAAAGACCGGGGATGGAGCGCACCTTGAGGGCGGCTTCCGCAATCGAATCAATCGCGGCTTCCACGCGCAATCCGGGCTTTTTTCCTCTTCGCTGAGCATTAGACGTGGTCGCCAACGCCGCGAGGCAAAGCAAAAAAGCTCTTCTCCTCATCGTCTTTGCCGTTTTCCTCCCAGAGGTTAAAGTCAAAACGCTATGTTTCAAGTCGGAAAACGGACGCGACTCAGCAAATCATGAAAGCGTGGGTCGTCGCGCAACGGGTCGAGACGCGGGTCAACTTTGATGTGGACAATATAGTACTCACGCGTTTCAAAGGTCCGCCAACCATTTTTGACCACGTGGTCGGCCGCATCATCAAGCTTCCACACTGGTGAGCGCTGCTTACCGAAGCGACCTGCGGTGTTGTGACCGGGCGAAGCAAGAGCGAACAAAAGGGTCACTCCGGCCACCGCACCGAGCACCCACACGGACCAATCGAGGGCGTACCACCTCGCCGCTCGGCTTTGTAGCCCCGGATCTACTTCGTCTCTAAAGCCGATCGCCTTCATCTCATCGAAAACCGGCTCCAGGTAAAGGCCGGCCACGAGGCCCCCGATGACGAACAACGTCAGTGCCAAAAGCAGAAGTGTCCGGCGCCGGGTCTTCCAGTTCGCAACCAAAGCTACGATGAACAGCACGAAAGTGATGGTGGGGACCGTATTCCAAAATGCGCTGCTGTTATAACCGTATTCCCCTTGAAGCATTGCAAACGAACGCGGTGGAGCCGCCGAGACGGTGCTGGCTACTACCGACAGCGCAAACAACTGCGCGCCGACTTGCATAAGGCAACAGGCAACGAGCGCCATCAAGGTGAGGTTCCTTACGTTCAAGTCCTTCATAGCACTACCTCCAATTACTAATCTCACCAGAGTCGTGACCGAAATCAATCTAGACGCTTGCCATCAGGGCAAGCGCTGGTTCGGCTGTCATCGGATCGCATAACCACCATCAACGCGGATGGTCGTTCCGGTAACGAAGTCCGAAGCCGCCGACGCTAAGTACACAGCCGTCCCTGCAATTTCATCAGGTCGCCCCCACCGCCCGGCAGGTGTCCGCGCAAGGATCTCATCGTTCAGCGGCATGGTTCGCACGGGCGCCGTCATGTCTGTTTCAATCCAACCCGGCGCGATCGCATTGACCTGGATGTTGTGCGGTGCGAGCTCAATGGCCATCGATTTGGTCAGCTGGATGATCGCGCCTTTGGCCGCACTGTAAGAGGGGATCAAACCAGACCCGAAGAATGAATACATGCTGCCGATGTTTATGATCTTGCCCCGGCTCTGCTTCACCATCGATCCGGCGGCCAGCTTCGAAAGCAGGAAGACTGCATTCAGTTGCGTCTCAATGACGCTATCCCAGTCTTCGGATCGTTCCAGCAACACGCCTCCGCTCAGCGACACATTGCCGGCATTATTTACAAGGATTCCGACACTGCCTAACTCGCTCTCGACTCTCTGCATTGCAGGCTCTAACCCGTTGCGATCGGTTACATCGACGTTCAGCACAATTGAGGGATTGCCGATGGCTTGCAGTTCACCAAGAACCTGCCGGTTCTTTTCATCGTTCCTTCCAAAAACGGCTACAGCGGCGCCGGCTTCGGCCAATCCGATGGCTATGCCGCGACCGATTCCACCATTCCCACCGGTTACAATAGCGACGCGCCCCTTGAGATCGAACATTGCTCTAGTTTTCATATGCACCTTTTTCATTGGCTTAAGTGGCCGCTAACACCGGCTTTCAGTGGCGCGCACGAACCGCGGCTAAACACAAGTCTCGCACGAGAAACTTGCTAATTGCGCGTCCGCTGCACTCTGTTGGGAATCTCTCCCCGCAGGTTCCGGAAGAAATTTTTTGTACGTCTCTGTCGTCGTTTCGATCATCGTGCGAGTTACCAGTTTGCCGTGCGCATCCACCATCGCAATGGCAAAACTCACTGTGTGGACATTCAATCCCACGGAGTACTTTCGCATAGCCCTCTCCTTCATCAGTGGAAAACTTTTAGTCGGAACAAACTCCCAGCTATCCACCTCGGTCAATCACAGCAACACACGATCCGCCTTTGCCAAGAGGGCTCGCGGCAGTAAGAGAGCCTCCTGTAGATACTGCTCGTAGGTGCCGCGAGGCAAAGTACAAAAGTTCTTCTCCTCATCGTCTCTGTCACAGATTAAGACTTTCTCCGAGTCCGAAGAATCGGTATTTGTTGCCAAAGACTTTCTGAAAAATTGAAAACCCTAAATGTCCGGTGCAATGTGCCGGAGCGACGAATTCAACTTCGTATTCTTCCTTCATTCGTTTTGCTATACCTTCGATGTATTCCCGCTTATATGGAATCAGGTGGAATCCGCCGGCGACAAGATGAATTTTCCCTTGGCGAACTTTTTTAGTTTCCTGAACGATAGTTTCAATTGTGCTATGCGAGCATCCTGCTATTACTATTTCGCCTTTTTCGGTGGCAAACGAAACGGTCAGCTCAGGCATTCCGATAAACTGCGGGTTCTCCTCAAACGGCGGGTATTTGATAAATGTCCCCATCAACCGGGAAGTTGTCGGAATGATCGTCACACCCGGCAGCACTTCTTTGGCCTCGGTCAAGTATTCGACATCGTACTTCCAAAATCTTCCCGTCGGCACCGTCAACATCCCTTCAACGACGCTTTTGCCGCCGAAGTATTGCCAGTCTTTGGGCAGAGTCCTGGCAACATCCGGTTCAGTTTCACGAAAAGGAAACCTGGTTGGCGCACCGAGCGAAAAGAAATCGTTCGGAAGATAAATTTTAACCTTTGGATTAGCACTCAACAGATAATCAAAGCCGCCGATGTGGTCATAATGTCCGTGTGACACAACAGCTATATCAATTTTTCTCAAATCAATCTTCAACGCTTTAAGATTGTTTTCAAAAACTTTCGCATCAGTGCCTGCGTCAAACAGAATCGTTTTTCCCTTGTACTCGATGACCGTAGAGAAACCGAAATCGTGCTTTAGTCCGTTTCTGTCAGAACCAAATGCATCGTAGGCATTAGTCAGCACTACGCCCAATGAAGCTGATTTATTCTGGGCTGCTGCCGAAGAACCGATTATCAGCCCAACGATCACGGTTAGAGCGATGACTTTAGAGGTTCCCTGTTTCATTTCTTATTCCTTCTCGGTACATTCATTTCACGACAGGTTTGCGTTCCGCCACCGGGACATACCCTTGTTTAAGTCTGAACCTAATCTCCGGATAGCGAATATCATAAATGCAAAAAGGGATAGCGCACCATGAAAGGTACGCTACCCCGTCGTCCGCTCCAATAACTTGTTCGGTTAAGCCGAACTAACGTGTTTTGCGATAACCCTCCACAGCGTTACTGGCTGGTGATAGGCGTACCCTGCGAGGCGATAACTTGCCAGCGCCCGTCGCGCTTGACGAACACATCGGTGTAGCGAATCCGGCGGTCCATCGCCTGTCCCTTGTCGTCGCGCCCCTTCATGGTGTACACCCCGGTGACAATGCCCGTGTTGCCATCCGCCCGCACACTCATCTCCGAGGCCGCGACGGAAGACAGCACTTCCTTCCGATTCTTGAGCTCCGCGATCTCCTCCCCTTTTGTGTAGAGCTTTCCCGTCCTGCTGTTGATACCGGAGTAATCGTCGGCGAAATTCCGCTCGAACCATGCCACGTCGCCTTTCTTGTCGGCGTCCGCCCACTCCATCTCCATGTAAAGCAACTGCCCGGCGTCATTGAGCGGCCCGCCGGCGTCGCTCACAACCTTCCACTCGCCGCCACGCTTCTCGAGAAAGTGTGCGCTGCGCGTGTAGAAATGCTGCTCCTTGCCGTCCACCTTTGCGGTGATCACATTGCGGTGCGTGATGGTTGCGGTGTTCGGTGTGCAGGTGATGATGTAGTGGTCGTGAGAAACCTTGTCGGCGTTTTGCGGGTCGGCCTTGAGCCGTTCGGCGTCGCGGATGGCCTCATCAATAGTCTGCGTCTTGTTCAGGACGCCGGTGGGCGCGGGGTTCATGTAGTCGTCAGCGTAAATGTTCTGAAGGGCAGCGCGGTCGCCGCGCTGGCCGACCTCACCCCACGCCTTGTCTAAGGCCATCAACTTCTGTTTATCGGCCTCGCTGCACTGGCCGAACCCGAGGGTGGCCGCCGAGAGAATCAATAGAGTGGTTACCAGAATGCGTTTCATAAGTTGGCTCCTTGCCCGTACTAAGAATAAAACGAAAGCCGGCGCGCGAGGTACGGGAAACCCGCGCCGCCAGGCACTGATCGTAAAAAGTTGTTAGGTAGCGCTATCCAAACGAACGCGCATCGTAGCCAATTTGCCGCTACGTCACTGTCCGACGATGCGCGTAACTTACGTGGCGGGTCCTTTCATCCTGGCAAACGTGATTGTGTAGAAGAATTGACCGCCGATGGCAGGTGTTTTAGGAAAGAGAGAATGCTTATATAGCAAGACCCTGAGTACGTCAATCGAAATGGCTACATTCATTTGCCTAACGAGGCAACAGCGGCAACTCGCGCCACGGCAAGTTGGCTAAGGCTTATCATCGCGGGAGATTCAACAGTGCCTGCGGCTGTCGGCGAGCTAGCCCCATGGGCCGCGACAGAATAAACTTGCAAAAAATACAACCGGGCCTGGAAACCGTGGAAAAACAAACCGCCGTTTTCCCAGCGTCCCCACAGCCCCTACTGCTGCTGATAAATCAAGATAAAAAGCAGTCAACCAAAGACAAGAGACGGTCGTTTACACAAAATCCTTGACGCTACCGTTTGGGTCCTCACTCGATGGTCATTTGACTTTGGTGATCTTCCAATATTGGCCTGAGAGAATTCCACTATCGACGAGTAGCAGTTGATTATTCTTGTTTCCATCATTGACGACGTCTAAGCTCTTGCCAATACCTTGCCAATTAGTCGTTAAGCGATTGAAACCTCCACCCACAGGCGTGATTTTCCAGGCCTGACCCGTGCGTTTGCCAGTCTGGCCCAGGATGAGTTTATTATTACCCGCCCCATCATTAACAACATCCAAGCTCTTACCAGGGCCTTGAAACTCAGTCGTCAACCGGTAATAGCCATCCAGAACAGGAGTAAATTTCCAATTCTGTCCTGAGAAGTTGCCCGTGTCAGCCATTCGCAGCTGATCATGGTTTCCGCCATTGAGGACATCCAGGCTCTTGCTTGCACCTTGCCACTTCGTTGTTAAGCGGTAGTAACTGTTCGGATCAATCTCTTGCTGAGTAGCAGCGCCATTTTCTCGGTTAAAGTTAGGCAGAGGTTTAGAACTAGCGCCGACAGCGATGGCAAGCACTCCGAAGGCTAGCAGAAAACTGACAAGGAAGACTCTTCTTTTCATTATTAGGCTCCTTCTGGGCGATGTTATTTGATTACCGGCGAGGTATGGAATCGTCGCAAGTAGAAAATCTGAAGAGTGCTGATAGTAGACCTTTCGAATAGTGGAGTCAAAAGAGAGCAATCCAATGAATAGGATTCAACTTTGTCAACGGCGAGTTCGCGGTTCACACGACCCAATCCGGCATCACCCGCCCCGCATTCAACGTGATTGGAAGATTAGTTCAGCAAGTCATTCGGAGCCGACCGAGAATAGCGCGGCTTTAATCCGCATGACGCCTCCTCTTATTAACCCGATCATTCTGCCTCGCAAGTCCTCTGCGACCGCACCTCAGTAATCAGCCCGAGATTCTGTCGAGGAAGCACGGCGGTCTAGTAGACTGGCGGAAGCATAGAAAAAGAATAGCCTTGCTCACGCAGTGAATTAGCTGCCGAGTTCCATGATCCAGATGTCGCTCATGATTCGCGCGCCGGCAGCGGCTTCGTAACATTCGTCTGTTTCGCGTACCGCCAATGTGAGCTGGGCGTTCACTGCTGTTCGCATGGCCATGCCTTCAGCGCTGCTCTCTCTTTCCGTGTCTCCCTCGTAACACCATTAGACGGACATCGTCAGCATTATTTTTTGTCTCACGGTTAGCCTCCATTCAATCGAATCTTTGAGTTTGATCGATAATCTCAAAGAGTTTGTAACGGAATTCATTTGAGGGATTGGACCAAACTGCTTTCCATCATCTCGGCCGCGAGGCTTAGGTTGCGCCGTAGTGTAGTTTGGCCTTTTCCGTGATCGCTTTAGCATATTCGGATTTGCCTTCTGTGTAAGCGACCCTATCTGTTAAATACTCCTCAGCGATGGGATCGCTACCGCTCAAAGCTCGAGCGAAGGACTCGGTCAAATTTAGGAGCGCCCCTATTCCACATATAAATTGAGATCTCTAACGCGAAAGGAATTGGTCGGCATCTTGTCAGTGGTCGTGAAGCCTGGCGCGGCAGCGATCAAATCGGGGATGCGGTTGACGATGGTCGCGCAAGTCAACTCGACGGTCGCCGGTCGGTTGATGATGACCTCGGTGTTGGGCTCTCCCTGAATGGTCCAGACATTCTGATCGAACTCACCGGCGGCGTAGACCTTGCCGATACACTCGGCTTCGATGACAACCCCTTCCTCCGTGATGGTCGTGACCACTGCGGACATTCCCGTCGCGTGTCCAGCGGGAATGGTCATCTGAAGCGTTTCGGAATGAAGTTCCTTGTCGTGGGTCTGGGGAACGCACTTCTGGGTTTGTTCCTTGACCCTGAGTCCCAGCTGGGAGCAGAGCCAGCCATTTGAGTTCCACATGTAGGAAGGCAAGAAAGTCTCCTGCTCGATCAGAGCCTTTCGTTCCGCGTCGGAGATATTGTCGGCGGCAGCAATCTCCTTTTCGAAGTCCGCAAGGGACAAGCCTGCCCCGTGAGCCTTCGCCAACGCAAGACCGTAATCCTCAACGTTGTAGCTGGACTTTCCGATGATCTTCTTGATGGTGTGAGTGGCGCCCGCAAGCGTGGTGATCAGATTTCCCCAAAGCACATCCTGATATCCGGAGCCACACAGGGTAACGCCATTCTTCTTGGCCAACTCGTCCAACATCTGAGTCGTCTTGTACGAAGAATTCCAGGGATAGAAGGCCTCCTCACAAAGGGTGATGGCGTTAACGCCGCTCTCGGCACAATCCATGAAGGGGCGCCTGAGATCTCTCATGAGACTCGCGGTGGTAATGATGCAGGCGTCTGGCTTCTTCTCCTTCAGAATCGCAACTGCGTCCTTTGAATCCTGGACGAGGACCCCCGTCTTCCCCACCCCCGCGATTTCACCAATGTCCGTACCGATGCTGTGAGGACTCCGACCAAGGGCGCAAACGATTTCCGCACCCTTCTCCATGGCGTAGCGCATGGTGTAAACGGACATCTTTCCGCAACCGTACTGAGCAATCCTCAGCTTTCTTTCCATTGACAGTCTCCTTTTATCAAAGGGATGCCGCCTAAGATATTGCGAGGACCGGATTCCAGTTAAGCGCGAATCGCTTCAACGAGAGCAGAAGCGACGGCGATCTCATGCTCCTATACTTAGCCGGATCATGCACTTTTCGCATGGTCCTGCTCATCGGGCGGCTCCAAATTCGTGCGGCCCCGGGAGCTTGCCATGACTATTCTTGTAGATCTTTCCAGGCTTTGGCCATGTGAACTTGAGTGCAGACCACACCGTGTTGATGCTAAGAGCGGTGCTTTCGACCAAGCCGTGGGAATAGCCGATTCGGATCACTTCAGGGAGCGTTAGGTCAGAACCTAGCTGCCGCGATTTTGGCCATGACACGAACAGTCGCCCGCCCTGAGCCAAGTGCTTCTTGAGTCTCGGAAACTCCCGTTTCAAGCTCAGTCGCGCTTCTTGGCAAAGAGGTGAATGTAGTCAAACGTGCCTCGAGCAGTTTTACCTACCGACAGATCCGGGGGATCGATTGCTGACACAGCGTCGCTGGGTGCCTTATGAAAGTACGCCCTCATTCCAGGCTTGAGTCCCATCTTCTCAGAGATCTTCTTGGGCATCCCATGATCCCCCTCGTGCGGCCGATCTCACCTACCGTTCATTGATTACTATTCATGCTGGAGGATGTCAATCTTGCGCCGGTGATCGTAGCACCACCACTGAGCGCGAACAGACGGCTGACGAGAACTTGCCCGGCTCCGGAAGTGTGCTCAAGCCAGGAAAAAGCAAAACTACAAAAGTGAAAAGGATCAGTTGACAAAACTAACCGCTTCACAGAGAGCACGCTATCGCGCCGTCAGCTGCAACGCCTGTTAGACGAACTGTCGGTTAGACGCCCCGATCTTCATGGGTCGCTATATCTTATAAGGAATCAGCAAACCGCGCTGACTGTCGCGCAATCACTAAATCCTCAGGGAACTCCAGCTTCTCCTCCGCGCGTGCAAGTGCCCGACGGGCCTGTTGTATGGCTGCATGGCGCATACTCTCATCTCCGGTCGAAGCGAGCGACTCCAAACCTTTTTGCAGCCTCACCACGACTTCAATAGTTCCAGCTCCATCACGTGCAATTGCATTGAAGGCATCTTCAAACATATCTGACACTCGCATTTCCGGAACCGCGACGCGGTCACATGGGATCGGTTGTTCGTCATCGCTTTCAATGGGCTTACTCCAACCGGTAAAAAGCCGCACCATAGTTCCAATCACGTCAATGGCTGTGCCGGGATCATTGATCCCAGGCGATAAAGCGCGACCAGCTATCTCTGATAGGGCGATGAGACCAAAGCGCGGGTCTTCGTCAAATGTTCTACCGCCCCCAATCGAAAAGGCCTGCGCTATCCGACTTTTATCCGTGTCAGAAGAGCTACCAGAGTCTGGGGTAACATAGGCGAGCGCGCGCCCTGGTGCAGCGAAGGTGCCGGGTAGAGCCGCTACCTCAATGCGCGCCCCCGCTTTTTCTGCATACTGCTGCAACGCTTTGACATCTACCCTCTGCACATACCCGACGGACTCTCCATAGACAATCTGTGCGTTATCTCGATGCGACGACACCGCTACTCCTCCAAGTGTGGGAGCGGACTTCCGTCGTTTCAAGGCATTGGCGGTTGCCGTTTCCACTTTGTCAATGGTCGTCCCCAAGCGCCCTAGTCGGGCGACGCTATCAACCCAACCCACGAACGTGATGATCACAACAGCGAAAACCACCAATGTTAAAACGAACAAGGTGAAGCGTCCCGCTTTTGCGTAATAGTTATTCTCGACGACGATGAGTGAAATAATGCTGAAGATAAAAGCGCCGATAAAAGCCGATAGGGCATTTTGAGAGACATCATCAGCGACCACCAGCGAAAAAGCGCGGGGCGTCGCCGTGCTGCTTGCCGAGGCATAAGCGGAAACCATTGATGAAACAGAGAAGGTGGCGATCACTAGCATGCTTGCGGAGATGACTGTGAGCAAGGTCTTGACGGACTCCGCCGTAATGTCAGGCACAAACCGGCCGAGTTCCGTATAATCCGCGCCCTTCGCAACGAACGCGCCGGCAATAGCCAGCACACACAACAACAGCGGTCTGACCCAGAGCCGCTCGCCAATGCGGTTCAAGAAGAATCTTAGTCGCTCATTCATCCTTCGTCTCCCTGCGCTTCAAACACTCTACAGCCGTTATGCCAGTCCAGTATTTCACCTTAGCATACTCGTCATTCTCTTAGCTTGGTATGAATTTGAAGTAGGGCCATCAGGCATAGGCACAGCGTGCTTTTGAGAACTTGCTGAAGTAAAACAGCGGCAGGAGTTGGGAGCGAAAGCTCTTATTTTCGTTAGATAGGCGATGGACTTGGCACTTAGCAGCGCGCGTTTAAAAGCTTCGACGGTATTAATGACAGGCTTGGGACCAGCGCGTACCCGAACGCCAATACTGATCGGGCGAAACGCCTGTCCCTCACTCTAATAAAATATTGCCTCCGGCAAGCGTGCCGGAAGCTTCGTAGCCGTTACTTAAGTTTATCCGAAATGTATCGCTGCTTCCGAAGCCGCTGTCCTCCACGGTAACCGTAAACGTGTATCCCGGCTGCTTGTTCAGAGTACAGGTGCCGCTAAAAACTGCTCGATTCCCAAAACGCTGTACTGAAGTTATTGCCAGGCTTCTAACTTTAAGATTCGGATTGCGATCATGATACGTCAGATTACCCGAAGAGTTGGGGCCGTCTTTTGTTGCCTCGAAAGTAAAGTTCGCTTTCTGTCCGCCCATCATGATGAAACCCGCGCCGCTGATGTGAATGTCGGCGGGCTGAGACTCGTTTACTTGAACCAACATTTCAGTCTCGGCCGTCTCACCTTCATTGTCTGTGATCATCAGAAGCACGCGATAAGCCCCCGCGCCCGAATAAGAATGCGCGGTTGCCGGCGATGAGGTAGTCTTCGTCGTGCCATCCCCAAATGTCCAAAAGTAGGTTCCCACCTCTGGCGGCGGCCCCGCCATATCATTATCACGCGATTCCGAAGCGTCGAATGTGATCGATTGATTGGTCTCGGCCGGATTTGGCGCCGCCGTAAAGCCGGCGGTCGGTTTGTTCGTGGGCGGCCCAAGCTCGACCGTGATCTGCTCGAGATTCGAGTAAGCGCCGGAGGTCCCACCCGATACGCAGTCTCCAAAAACGCCGTTTATGCGATAGAGGTAAGTTCCGTTGCCGCGGCCGGTGACGTCATACGATGTAGCGGTTGTCGCAGCGATCTGCGTCCAGTTTGAAGTTTGAATGTTGATATCGTCGATAAACCAGCCGAGTTCTCCGGTCAAAGTAATAAAGTCGCTTGTTAGCCGGAAGCGAAGCATGATCGTGTGGCCGGTATAAGCGGAGAGATCAACCGTACGCTCGCCTGAGAACACGCCGGTGTAGGTCGCGAGTGTTTCAAACGGTCCACCATCGGCGCTGACCTCGACATAGCCGAAATCGAAATTTTCTTCAATGTCTTCGTAGGAGCGAAACGAGAGCAGCGCTGAATGGCCGTGCGGTATCAAAACCGGATCCGCCATGGTTAACGGACTGTTCTGATCGACGGTATACACTACGGTGTAACCGTTGGTCAGCGTGCCCGGATGCGGAGTCGAGACCCAATCGCCATTGCTGGTCCATTTCGAATTCGATCCGCTGTCAAGCGCTTCTTCCGCATCGTCTAAAAAAACCGAGCCGGAAGGATTTGATTCTTCGATCTCGTATCCGCAGGGCTGCTCGACGGGCAATGCGGGATATGTCCACGACAACTTGTATTTGCCGTCGCGGTCGAAACCTTCGGATTGATCCGGGAATACGTCGTCCTGTATGCGCTGCTGCGCCGGTGCTTCCGGCCCTCGCGCAAATGTTTTCTCGATCGTGAAGTGATCAAGAACCTTAGGGTTCGTAGGGTTACTATCAATAAACTTTGCTTCAAGGCGGTCGCCGGAGATGTCTATGACCATCGAGCCGTTAACCTCCAGGGATGAGACCATCACCGGATGATCCAGGCTGAATCCCGTACGGACATTGCCGCCCGTTGAGGGAACCAGGTACACGGTACCGGCGTGCGCGTCGGCCGTGGTGTCGGGAGTCTTTCGGTAGGCTCCGTCACTTTCTTCCTGGCCGTCGCCCGCATCAATCTTCATGGCATGGGTTAGCGTATTCGATTTTCCGTAGTGGCCATCGAGAAGGAACGATCTCTCATAGGTATGGCTGTGGCCGTTCAGAACGAGATCGACGCCTGCCTTTTCCAGTATCGGCAACGCGATTTCCCGCATCTCGCGAATGCTCGCAGCGCTGTCGGGCGTATCCGGAGCAAACCGTGAATCGTCCGAGTCATGTGAACCCCTGCTGTAGGGCGGGTGATGGAAATACGCGATCGTCCATTTTTGCTGATTCTGTGCCAGGTCTGCCTGGAGCCAGGTCATCATCGCGCCAAATTCCTGGCGGGGAATGTCGTGGGAGTTAAGGCAGATGAAGTGTATGTTTGCGTAATCGAAGGAGTAATAGGCTTCAGTGCCTGACGGTGCTCCGCCTGCCTCACCCGCCTTCGGAAATGTGAAGGCTTCGTAATAAGCGCCGGTCTGGGCCAGCGACACGGAAGAAAATCCTTCATGATTTCCGAATGTCGACCATAGGTGCGTGTTTTTAAAGATCTCCGAGTAAACATTAAAGACCATTCCCGTGTAGTCGGCGTCACTCGAAAGAAAGCCGGCGTTATCACCCAGCAAGAGCATAATGTCTGTACGCGTGCCTTCGGTAAACTGGTAATAGGCATCCCGCACTGCCAGCCGGTTTTCGAGTGCGCCTTCCTGCGCATCGCCGAATGTCCATATACGTACCGGCTGCTCGGAACCGACAGTCGGAGATGTATAGAAGTAGTGTTTGTCGTCTCCGCCCACCAGGGTCATCAGCGTCGTGCCAATCGAATAGTAATAACGGGTATGCGGCGCGAGGCCGGTTATCCTTATTTCATGCTCGGTGGTTTGTAGGAGACTTTGCGCCGTTGAATTGAGCTGATCCGGGGCGCTTCCGTAGCGCACGCGGCTGTCCGAAGCGATATCAGTCCGCCAACGGACGACTATGCTCGACGGCGTCCCACTCTGAAGATAGGGGCCTCGCAGGACCGCCTGGCCAAAGGCCGAGTTGGCAGTAGCCGTTAAAAATAGCGCCAAAAATGCTAAAGATGCTAAGAGGTACCTTTTCATACGCGCCTCCCGGTGTTGAATTAGGGGCGCAGTATAGGAATTGTGACTTGAGAATAACTTGAGGTTTGGAGGGGATCAAAACAGGCTTTGTCTGGCTGGGCTCGAATCACGTGGCTTTACCTTTGACACATGCACCGCCTCGGTCTCATGCGTGTGCAGTGGCGGCCCGCCGCCGTGATGTGTCTCCGTTAGATCAGAGACAGCTGTTTGAAATCCTGATCTTTACCTATCATCGCGCGATTAGCGGTCGGGTGCATGCCATTTTTGGGCGGCGCGGCGCCCTTTCATATATCAGTTTAGGCGACACTCCCGCTGTCACCAATCGCCCGTTTCTTCAACGGAATCCAACTCCCATACGTCAGCATGCGCCAAAGCCATTCGAGCGGTCCGAACCGGAAACGACGCAGCCAGAAGCGACTAGCCATAACCTGAAATAGGTAGACGGCGAAGCCAACAGGCAAGTACAGCGTTGGGCCCATCTTCCCTCCCAGCCCAAGTCCCGTCCCGTAGAAGATCAAGGTGCAGATCACACTCTGGCCCACGTAGTTAGTCAGTGCCATTCGGCCAACCGGAGCAAAGTGATGTAGCAGCTTGTTTCCGCTCGGGCCAATCCAGATCAAACAAAGCAGGGATGCATACCCGGCGCTCAACGGCAGGATGCCCAGCGTCCCGCTAACCGTATGCAGCCAGGACTCCGACGAGAAAGTCCAAGCGTAGATCACATTGAGCGGGACCCCGATAGCGATCCCGAAGAAAGCCAAACGTTTGATGATTGGACGATACTTCTGCAGGTTCTTGTGTATTTCGTTTCGGCCGAGATAGAGACCCAGTAGGAAACAGCCGAAGATCTTGAACAGCATACCGCTTGTAATCACGTAATCCAGTTGATTGAACCAGCTACTGAAGTTGAGGCGTACTATCTGTGCGACGCTCCCGCTCGTCCAGACATCGATCCTTGTATCGCGAGTGAAGCCGAAGTGGTTAAAGAGGATATCCCGCGGAGCTGTAAAGGACTCATGGGGAATCGCGCCGGTGAGCGTGATAACAGCGGGAGCCACCAGCGCGAGCGCCGAGAACACGAGGATTGTCCGATTGCGAACTCTGGCAAAGGGCAGAAGCAGTGCTCCGCACAGGGCATAGAATTGAAGTATGTCGTCGATCCAGAACAGAATCGCGTGCGCCGCGCCGATCAGGTACAAAAAAAACAGACGTCTAAGAAAGAAGCGATGAAAGACCAAGCCTTTCGCCTGGGCGCGAGTGAGCAAGATCGAGAACCCTATTCCGAAAAGTACCGAGAAGATCGTGTAGAACTTCCCCTCGATCAGAACCAGTTCGAGGAAGTCGAGTATTCTGTCCGTCGAATACGTGTTCATGCTCACCTTGCCGGCCTCGGGCAAGTAAAGGTAGAGGGAGTACAGGATCATGTTGGCGGTGATTATCCCGAAGAGCGCAAAGCCTCGCAGAACATCGAGGAACTCGAAGCGTTCCGGTACCGATGTCGGGGTCAATGTCACGGCTCGCGCAATTTCGGATTCCATAAAGGGTGTACCCGTTGGGCTCTGTGGCCTAACGCCCGAATTAACCGACCTATCAACGCGAGGAGCCTTCAATCCTGCGAATGAGGAGCAAGCTAATTGCGATTCAGGTTCAATGAGTTGTTAGCTGGCGCGCCCGCGCTGGCATCAGCCTCCCAATGCAGGAAGTCTACGCGCGCCCCGAATGCCCGCGCCACTCTCATGATCCGGAGGTGGGTCCCGGAGTTCCTATAGGCCAGCATCGCCTCGCGAGAGGCCCAGACGCTCAGACTCCATAAGGTGCGACCGTCTTCTCGGTAGACGGAAGCGTGGATGACCCCTTGGGCGCGGCGCGCTTGCAAGTAGGCAAGAGCCCCATACCACAAGGGGCGCAACCTATTGAGTGCTGGGTTCTAGTCTAAGCCTCCCTACCGAAACGTGCATGTTGAGTTCCCGCTTCCACACAGGCAGCTAACGCCTGAATTAAGCCGACCCGCGAAGCGGGTTGAATGAATTGTTAGGCCGCGGCCGAGCCAAAGTTTAGCCAGTCGCCGTCCGGCATGCGTACCTGAAACTCCCTTTGATGGTATGGCATGTCCTTCAAGGGCTGCACCCGATCAGAAGTCAGCGCAGAAAGCGCGGGACTGAGTTTTGTGTGCAAAGCATCAATATCAGCAACATCAATATAGACAGTCACTCTGGCTTTGCCATCAGCGGTGATTCTGCGTGTTGGCTCTTCTAACAGGCGCAGGCCACAACCAGAAAGCTCGATATACGCGTAATCACTGTGGCGATGCTTCAGTTCGAAGCTTAGGGAGTCGCAAAAGAACGCAAGTGCCTCCTGCATATCTGGTACGTGCAAGAACGGAGTGATCTGATAGATCTTATCCATACGTGACCTCACTGTTGTTCCGCGACCTAACCACTGCCTTTGTATGTTGACGCGCGATCAGCATCCAGAAGGGAAAAGGTTACTTGAGAAAAATGCTATCGCGCCGTCAGCTGCAAGCCTCTCGCGCATTATTTAACTTGCGTGAAAATATCTCGACGACTATGAGCGTATGCATGCCCCTTTTGCCGTGGCTCTTCAGAAATATCCAATACGGTGTCTTCCATCTGCACTACTAGCCAATGTTTTGACAGATCGAATAAATCATCTTTGGGTATGTAGAAATAAAGCTCACTCAGGCTATGCGTGTCCCCCGGGCTCATTACTTGTTCCAGGAAGAACTCTTGCCCCGCATTGGCAATCTTCCACCGCTTATCCTCAGTGCTCGTCGCTAAACCGAACTTCACTGCGGAGAGCAACCTACGCCCCTTATACGGGCAGTGCTCGCTAATACGGATGTTGGCCTTTGTGACTTTCAACTCGATTCGGTCGGGGTAGATACGATATTCCCCTTCGAACTCACCTTGCATTGCAAAAGCAGTATTCAGCGATGAGATGCTAAATGGATGAGCCTGCGCCACGTCGGCATCTTGCGCCTTCACAAACGGAGAGATGATTAAAAGAACTGCCAACGCCAGAAATCCTGATTTCATGACTTCTCCTTTCGCAGCACGTAGCCCGCCTAACGCCCGAATTAACCAAGCGCGGCGAACCGCCATAACAACATTGCCTCGCGGATGAGAGCACCGCTATTCGCGCTCCGGTTCAATGAGTGTTAGACAACGGCGCAAGAGTCACGAGAGTTTTTAGCCCGTAGAGTTTAATGGCATTATCCCGCATCACCATCCGCGCCAACTCCGACGCTCGCTCGCGCGTGATTTCGCCGTCGTTCATCATTTCCGTTAATGCGATTGCCAATGCCTGCCTTGCGCTTTTATTCGTTAGCCAGAGGGTTTCCTCCCATCCGACAGTTGCGGATGAAGGATAAGCGTCGGTTCCAAACAATACCTTTTCCGGCATAAATTCGAGCCAACTGCGAAGCACTCCGCTTAATTCTCTAATCGAGCTCAGAAATGTTTGCGCCGAAAAATCAACATAGACGTTTTCCTTATCAAGCAGGAATTTCGTCGCTTGCGCGAAAGGCAAACCACCATGAATTAGGACGAATTTCGTTTTTCTTAATTTCGTGTCGTTCAGAACCGAATCGAGCAAAAAAGGGCTGGCGGTGCTGTTATAAAACCAACCACCCGCGCCCGCTCCGACGTGGATATGAACGGCTAAGCCAAGTCGCCCGCATTCGAGTGAGATTCGGCGAAAAAGGTAGTCTTGCAGGGCTTTATATTCTGAGGCGGGCGCCGGATTACCGCCCAAATATTTCACATAAATGTGCCGCGCTTCAGCCTCCGGCACATCGGCGAAATCCAGCGAGCGCAGATAAGCGACATGAAATTTTACGCCTATTACGCCTTCCTGCTTTCGCTTTTCAAGTATTGGGATGATGAGTTTATTTACATAATCGTCCAGCGAGACTGGCAGTTTGGCGAGTTTCATTTCGGCGAGAAAATTCTTTAACCACTTTTCTGCAAAGGTAAAATCCGCCTCGCGCTGCGGATTACTTTGTTTCGCCGCTTCGTTATTAAGCGGAAAGATAAGCGAATTGCCATGCCACACCCACCGAAAACGCGGCGCAGTTAGACCGCGCCCCAATATTATCCGATTGGCAAACATCGTTTCGATATTGAATTGGTCAAGCACCCATGCCGGGTAATTCTCGCCCCTTTCACGCCTCACGCGCCGCTTCATCTCAAGAAGTTCGCGCAGATGCGCCTCGTTGAAATCGTTGTATTTGTAGCCGTAGAGAACGCGCCATGCCTCCAGATATTCAGGATTATTATCCCGCAATCGCACGGGCAAGACTTCAGGCGGAACGGATTCGGGAACATCAAACTCGACGTCCCTTTCGCCTTCGTCAAGAAACGGCAAAGGATGAGCGTGATTATCTATGGCTCTAATCCGGTTGATTTCCGCCAGTAGCGTTGAGTCAGCATTAGTTTGCGCGCAAAGCTGAACTGCGAAAAGAAGAGTCAGCAAAGATGCCTCTAAAAGTCGAATCTTGTGAATATGCTTCATGCTTACACCTTTGAGATTGACTAAAGCGAAAATTGTAGGGCTTCTTCTTCAGTAGCGCCTTGAGACCAACAGCCCGGCAAGCCTGGGCAGGAAACGCTGAACCCTTCCGCCGACTCCTTTAATGCAACTTTATAGTTCATGCAGACCTCCAGGAAGATTATTACCGATGAAGGAATTCAACAGCCACCCAACGCTTGGCATCGAGCCTGCCTCGTATCCCTGGAACGAAATCGCTCATTGGTGGTACTCGGGGTAGTCCCTCCGAGCGCCTCGACGTAGTTACGGCAAGGGTCTCAGTCTGCCGCTGTTGATCAATCCAATGCTCGAAGGCATCGGGTCGAACATTGCGTCGGCCTGTCCGGCGAGTAACGCTTCCAGTGCGGGTGTTGGTCCAGCGTATGGCACGAGGGTGAGATCGACGCCAGCCATGGCCTTGAATAGTTCGATGCCTAAGTGTTGCCAGGCCGCTCTGCACACAAAGCTTGACCCGAGCGCGCCTGCGGCAATCTGGAGGAAACGGCGACGAACGATAGTCATGGCATAGTTCCCTTTCAAGTTGGTAGGGGTCATCAGCGGGAAGAATTGTCGCCTCCAATGCGGCCTAACGCCCGGCTTCACCCGCGCCCTTGCGCAAGATTCATAAAAGGCACTCTGAAGGGGCGTCGGGTGCGTACCGTCGTTATGCCGCCCCTCATCTATAGACACTTTCAATCGCAGGCTGCATTCGCTCACAGAGTAGCGTTATAGCGCTCCCACTGCTGCTTCAACTTCGCCATGAAAGCGATGAACCGCTCATCTTTCCGCAAACTGTTCAAGTTGGCGTCGTTCTCGAACAGAGGATAACAAGGGAAGCCATCGTCAGCGGCGATTTGCAACCATTTAATTGCTGGTTCAGGTTTGTTGAGCAGCGCATAAGCCGAAGCGATGTTGTACGCCGTGTGATGAAAATGGCCGAAGCCTTTCCCGATCTCAACGGCGCGCTGGATCGTCTCTTCCGCCTTGCGCTCCCTGCCGGCTCTCGCCAGCAGCAGCGCCTTGACGCTGGTCACGTTGCCGCCCTCGTCCGTCGGATAGGTGCGCAGATACTCTTCTACGATCTCTGATGCTTCCTCGCTTCTTCCCAGGTGGATGAGGGCATCGGCCCACGCGCGAGTCCACACCGCCGGGGTCGTTTCATGAGGGATGGTTTTGAAGACCGCGAGGGCCTCTTCATATTTGCCACGGTACGTGTTTATGACCCCTATGCGAAAGCGCGCGAGCGTGTTGGCCGGGTTAATCGCCAACGCCCTCTCGATCTCTTCCTGACCCTTATCTAGCAGGCCTATATGGTAATAGACTTGGCCTAATTGATGATGCGTCTCGTCCAGATTCGGGTTCAGCTCAATAGCGCGTTTTAAAGACTGAATCGCCTGCTCGTGCGGGAAGCCCTTGGCATGCGTCCATAAAAGCGCTCCGCGCGCGACATGGCCTTCAGGCAGATTCGGGTCCAGGGCGAGCGCTTTGGCCACGGCCACATCGGCGTCTTCCATCAGCTTTTTCTTCTCGGCGTCTGACGCGAACTGGAACGCCTTAATGCTGTAAGCGCGGGCCAAATCGGCATAGGCCGGGGCAAAATCCGGGTCGGCGGCGATGGCCTGCTGGAGCAGCTTGATCGCCATCTCATTGTACTCGCGGTTCTCGTTGCTGACATTCACCTTGCCGCGCAGGTAGTAGTCGTATGCCGGGGAGTTGACGGATTTGGCGCTGGCCGGAGGCGCAGTACGAGGTTTACTAAAGAAGAGCACATAGACGGACGCAACCGCCGAAAGCATGACTAAGGCGGCTAACGTCAGTCCGAGTCGGGACCTAAGGAACGCGCGTCGCTTGGCACTGTGGGTGGGGGCTGCCGTCCTGATAGTCGTCGCGGCATTGTCGAAGGTTGGGACTACTAAAGCCCCGCTTTCGCATTCGGGGCGCACGTTTTCCAGATCAGTCGCCACGTCGCGCATCGTCTGGTAGCGCCGCTCCCGATCCTTCTCAAGGCATTTAAGCAGAATCCGCTCAAGCCTCGCCGGCACCGCGATTGAATAGCTCGCCAGCGGCGGCGGCTCGCTCGTCAAGATGGCCGAAATGATTTCCGCCATCGTCTTCGCGGCGAATGGACGATGCCCGCTGATCATCTCATACACGACTGCTCCAAAACTGAAGATGTCGCTCCGAACGTCGAGCGCCTCTCCCTTGGCCTGCTCAGGAGACATGTAGGGAACCGTTCCTAATATCATCCCCGCTTCTGTCAACAAACTTTGCGACTCACCCTCATTATCCAGCGCGCCTTTGTTCGTGACGACTTTCGCGAGTCCGAAGTCCAGTATCCTGACTTGCCCGCGCAGTGTGATCATAACGTTTTGCGGTTTGATGTCGCGGTGGATGATGCTGCGAGAGTGAGCCTCGGCGAGTGCGTCGGCCAACGGGATGGCAAGCTCCAGAGCTTCGGTCAACACAAGCGGCTTCCGATGAAGGCGGGCCGCCAGAGTTTCGCCTTCGACATACTGCATCACGATGAAGGCGTGGCCGTCTGCCTCTCCCACTTCGTGTATGGCGCAGATATTCGGATGGTCGAGCGCAGCGGCGGCTTGCGCTTCACGCATGAGCCGCTTTTTGGCTGCGGGTCGGCGGTTGACTCTGGCGGAAGAAACTTGATAGCGACTTTTCGATGAAGCCTCATATCTTCCGCGAGGTAAACTTCGCCCATCCCACCCGCGCCGAGTTTGGCGCGGATTTCGTAATGGCCCAAGTGAGTGTCAGATGGTCGAGACATACCTAAATTTGCCACAGCAGCGAAGCGCGGATAACGCCCGGCATCACCTGCCGCTCGCCCGTGACATCCCAATGCTGTCTGACGCTTGCTTTCACTCCACCTTCGTTAGGACAGTGCGCCGCTCACGGCCCGGCGCGAATGGCGGATTCACGATTGTTATCCGCAACGTGTTGCCGTCAATCTGGACGGAGTATGTCAAAGGTTCCCCGGACATCTCATTCGGGTTCTTGTGAAGGATTGCGTTGAGGGTGACAGTTGTCCCTGACAACACGTAGCTGCCCGAGGCGGCGACGAACGAATCGTATGCCCCACCTTTTCAGCGTCGGTCGGTTTGTTCGGGCCTCCGGCGAAAAGCCGTCGCGGCCCCGCCCCAATGGTAAACATGTAGCTGTAATGCTTTTCCGTAAAGACGTAGAGGCTCACGTTAGGGGTGATCGCTGTCCAGCCTTCGCCGGGCACCCTGGACGACTGCTCAGTGACCTTCCACACGCCGCGAAGGCCGGCGCGCGTGGACATCTGCTTTTCTTCTGCGGTGGCCACGGTAGCGGGGGCTTTTTCCTGAGCGAAAACGCCACCCACGAAGAGGGTGGCGGTAAGAACAACAGAAATGCAGCGCAACATATCTCCTTCTAAACTCTGCTGACAGAGCGATAAATCTCCTGCGGGCATTGGGCTTTGAGCGACTTTGATCTCGTAGGCCGTACCCATTGCTGCGGTCTAACCCCCGGCATCACCCTTGCCCCTTTCAAGATACCAAAGAGACTCCGTAGCGGGCGTCGGGTGCAGGCCGTTGTTCGGCTGCGCTGTGTGGCATAGGGCTACCTTTGGAATCGGAATTATGCCAGCGATCGCCACGGCGTTGGCGCGAAATCCCGCCTAACGGAATCCGAAGGCATCATCGGAACAACGCTCTGCAGGAAATCTTCACCCCCCGACAAACAAATCTTCGAAGCAGATTCTCAATTCACTACCCTTGTGACAACGATCTTTTTCACTTCATCCCGCATTTGCTTTTCGGTCGCGCGCGCGGACATACATCTTCACGACTTTTCCGACGCTGGGTTCATGCCAATCCCTGTAATATGGTGTTGCCCCAGGTTATCTTGGCGCCGTCCGCGTCAAAATATTCAACCAGCCAACCGTTCGGATTATTTACCTTCTTCATTGTGCCGACGATATTCATCTCTCTCGTCGCAAAGTTGTAGTCGTACCGGATGTTGTCGAAGTATTTTTCCATTTCGGAAAAATCCGGTTTCACAAAATTGTTTTCGTCCCTCGTTGCCGGCAGGTTGTTCGTCTTTTTGGTTCGCCGGTTGATGGTTTCGGGCCGACAGGCTGATTGGCCACCGGGGCTTTTCCACCCTTCGGCGGCGGGACCTTGTTGAATATATTTTCGTTTGGGATGGTGAGCTCCATCTGAAAGCACCGCCAATCCCCAAAGGCCGTTTTGTAGCAGTGGCCTTTCGCGTTCTTGTGTTCGTAACGAGTGCAGTTTCTGCCCGGCAGGTACTGGTCACTTTCCGCCTGACAACTATATAGAGAGTAGCTGCCACGAATTGGATAGAGCGGGAATCTCACGTCGATTTCCGGGACGTTGAGATCCATGTTCGGATTATAGGGGCGACTCGGCGCCTACTTCGACCTTGACGTTTTCGACCAGAAACAAATAGTGACCGTCGAGTCTTTCGGCGGCGCAGATGAAATACTTTTCGGCCAGCGCAGCTGTTATCGCGCCTCTTGCCGGAGCTTTCATGTCCGCGCACGTCCTCGGCTCGCGCGAGCCGTATCTTTCGCCGATTGATTTCTCTTGAGCCACGGTTGCGCTGAATGCGCCAAACGTCAAAACGACGGCGATTATTGCCAGCAGCGACGATTGCCAGCCTCGACCGATTTGTTTTCTCATTTTTGATTTTCCTGTTTTGGTTAGACTGCAGTTCCTGAAATTGTTTTCATTTTATCATGCGACAAAGTTTGGAACATCGGCTCGATGTTTTTCCATTCTTCCAAAACTCAAGTTTTGATGCTTAAAGGAAGCAGCCTAACGCCTGTCCTTCAACTGCGGCGCGCGATCAGCGTTCACGCTGAAGGAAGAAGACTACTTGAGAGTCATGCTATCGCGCCGTTAGCTGCAAGGCTTTGTTCGACCTTTTGCGCCGGCATTCAAACTGCCGAAGCGGCCCCGGGTTGATTTCACGATGCCAACCTTAATGCAAGCTTGCAGACCTCAACATCGGCTCTCGTGAAGCAAAGCTGTGGGCCGAGATTAATCCGATGATGAAGCCGAGCACTGAACCACCGACTATTCCAAACATCAAACCAACCACCGTTCCAGCAAATAGCCAGGAAGGTTCTTCTGGGTTTTCTCTTAGCCACGAAATTGACCACATGACAGAAGCTCCCAGAATTCCTCCGCTCACACAACCGATCGCCAGACCAACCAACCCACGGTAAAGAGATATTCTGATTTTCGATAGCGAGGTCATGTCCGTCTACGTTGATTTCCTTCACACTCAACCAAAGGTCGAACGCCTGCCTTCAGCTGCGGCGCGCCAGGTACTTCGAGGATAAAAGACACCATGATTGCGCTTTCGCTGCAAGCCTTTGTTGAGCGGCGCGGATCGTCACCGATCACCTTTCGTATCCCTTACACTCTCCTCCGGCAAAACCGCCTTCACCATGTACACACTGTCGAAATAGTCATTTGGCCCCCATTGCGCCCGTGCCTCTCCTACCTTGAGAGGCAGTCTTACAAAACCGATCTTCTCATAGGCGCGAATCGCGCGTGGGTTGCGGGCCGACGGCTGAACCATGAACTCCTGCACCCCGAACTGGCACGCCAGATACTCGCAGAGCGTGAGGAGGGCGTCGCTTCCAAAGCCTTGTCCGCAGTACCGCTCTGCACGCATCCAGATATCCAACTCCGTGCGCTTCCTCTGCTCATGCTCTTCGATATCGTTATAGTAGACCTGCCCGACCGGCTCGTTGTTCACTAAGATGACAAAGCACCTGCCCAGATGTGGGGCCGAGCCGTCAAAGAAATGCGGTTTATGGTCGCCGCAGAATTCTTCCCAGGTGGGGATGGGATGCTCAGGATATGTCGGCGGCCCCATCATGGCGCTGGTCGCGTCTGAATGAGCCGCCCAGTCGTAGATGGGCCGCCTATCATCTAGCGTGGCGGGTCGGAGGGTGACGAGTCTGCCTTGAAGTGTTTGTTCAGCCACTGAGAACTCCAAAAGCCGCCTAACGCCGGGCATCAGCTGCGGCGCGCGATCAGCATTCCAGCTGACGGAAAGAAGGCACTTGAGAGAAATGCTATTGCGCCGTCAGCTGCAAGGCTGTGTTATGTTTCGCGTCGCGGAAGCTATCGAGCCGCAGTTCCCGCTAACGCCGATAAAACGCTACGGGAACATCGACGTACCCGGCGTCACCAAATGCATTTCTTCTGCCGCCAAAATCTATTCGCACGCGCTTGGGCTCAACGGCCACGTCGCCTCGAAAGACAGCTTTCGACTCACCTTGCTCCAACGAGATATCTTCAACAGGAAAACTAATCCGACATTCCTTGAGATACTCATAGCTTCTACCCGCTATCATAGAACGGGCGATTTCTAATCCACCGGAATCCTTGACCACAACGTAGGGATAATAAGCCATTCCGTCCGCGCGACACGTGACAGCAATTCGATGCCCTGAGGAAGCCATCTCCTTTTCAAACAAAACTGTTTCGCCATAAAAGAAATGATAAACAGCAATCACGATCAAGGTCAGGACCAAGATCATAACTAGGACTCGAAGCGTTTTGACTTTCATAGCATCGATGGCAGGAGAAACATAACGCCCGGCATCACCCGCCGCGGCGAACTGCAGAACCGAAGCAAGACTCGCGGATGAAAGCCGCGCTGTTCGCGGTCGGGTGCATGCCGTTGTTAGGCGCCGGCTGAGGGCAGTTCCGTTACCGGGATAGAACTCAACCAGCCGGCGGATTCAGTCTCTTCCTTGCTTGAGATCCGCCTCAATAGCAACGGTAATCTCATCCCGAACTGGATAGGAGTTACCCGGCATGAATTGGGTCATGAACACCACGTTTCCCCTGCGGGCCGGGTCAATCCACCAGTCTGTTCCAGCCGCCCCGCCCCAGCCGAAAGTGCCCGGAGGCCCAAACCGGCGCTCGCTGCCGGGAAGCACAACGCGCGCCCCTGCGCCGGACCCGCCGCCGTACGGGGACACGACGCCGGCCGGGAGCAGGTTCGAGAGGGCGAGACGCGCCGTCTGGGGCTTCAAGACCCTGACGCGCCCCAACGCGCCATCGCCAAGCAGCATCGCGCCGAAGCGAGCGAAATCGCGTCCGGTCGAAATTAGCCCGGCACCCCCCGCCAGGAGCGTCGGCGGTCGGAGCCAGGCGCTAGATGCGGCTGAATCGGTAGGTCTCAAACCCTCTGGCGTTACATCGTAGCTGGTCGTCAGACGCGCAACGTTCTTCGGCGCGACCTGGAAGCCGGTCGAACTCATGCCGAGTGGGCCGAACAATCGTTCGCGAAGGAACACGTCGAAGCCACGGCCTGCGACGCGCTCGATCACCAGCCCCATCACGTCGAGTCCCATCGAATAGCTGTAGGCAGTCCCCGGCTCAAACAAGAGAGGGAGTTCCGCCACGCGCTCGACCATTTCGACGAGGTTCCTCGCCTGCGGGCCGTATCCGGGCCGGTTGAGGCGTGCGCCGTAGTTGCCCGGCGTGATGCCGCGTTCGCGGTAGGCCGTGGGGAGCAAGCCCGCGCCAGAGCCTGGGGTCCAGTAGCTGAGGCCCGACGTATGTGTCAACAGATGACGCATCGTCATCGTCTTGACGGCGGGGCGAGAACCCAGACCCTTCTCTATATCCATGGCGACGCTTAAGCGGCGGAATTCCGGCAGCACGTCGGCGACCGGTTGGTCGAGTGCGATTCTGCCGTCCTCGACGAGCATCATCGCGGCGACGCCTGTGACCGGTTTGGTCATCGAGTGGATACGGCACAGGCTGTTCTCGTCGAAGCGCACGGCCGAATCGAGCGCGATGTGACCGGCGGACGGGTAGGCGAGCGGTGAGCCTCCGAAGGACAGCGCCGCGGCCACACCCGCCATCTTCTTGTCGGCGACGTACCCATCGAGAAGTCTCTGCACAGCAGCCCAGCGGCGGGCCGGCAGCGTGGCCGCCCAAGCCGCATGACCGACGAGGCTTGGCGCAGCCAGTGCGGCACCTGCCAGAGCATTAAGGAAGTAACGCCGGTTCATAGTCTCTCCGTTTAGCATTTGTGTACTCCCTCCTCGCAAGCGCCGACAGCGGCGGCGGCTACCTTTTACTCTGTGTATCAGCTTCATGAAAGGCGCCTAACGCCCGGCATCACTCAAGTCCCATTTCACTTACATGAGAGGTTCCGTGAAGGGGCGTCAGGTGCAGGCCGTTGTTAGGCCGATGGCCCGCCATCAATTCATCCGGCGCGCAGGAACATCAGTCGGGCATGGCGTCGGCTAGGCGCGTGTTCTGCCCCCAACCGATCCTCCAGTTGCTTTCGCGCTTGGTCACGACCAGCACCTTTCGGCTCCGAATAACCTTTTCGGGGGCGCGCTCGTCTCCCGTCAGCGTACTGAAGAATCTGACGACCGCCGCGTCCGGGCCCACGAAGGTTAACTCTTCGAGGCGTTCGCGCTGAATGCTGTTGCGGAAGACAGTCTTGTGGACGGCGGCGTGGCCCTCTTCGATGGCGGCCCTCCCCTTCCAAACCGCCCCCGTCCACAGGACCCAAACCCCATCTTCATGAAACAACTTTGCGAAGGCACGCATGTCGTGGCTGTTCCACGCCTCTTCCCAGCTCCGAAGGATGGCTGTGATTTGTTCCCGGTCGGAGGCATCGGAAGCTTTAGTGGCTGGCGATGGGACTTGGCTCATCGCAGGTGTTAACACGACGAACAAGAGGCCGACAACGACAAACGTGCGGCCAGCATTAGCAACGGTGACTACCATAATCTTGCTCCTATCTACGAGGCCTAACGCTGGCCTTCAGCTGCGGCGCGCGATCAGCATTCAAGCTGAAGGAAAGAAGTTACTTGAGAAGCATGCTATCGCGCCGTCAGCTGCAAGGCTTTGTTGGGGCGCGACGTCATCTGTCAATTTGGACGAAAAACGCCTTGGCTATCCTATCCTCGTCGCCTAGGAGCCGCACCCAATTGTTTCCCATAGCGTTAAATTTGAAAACATCAAAGACCGGGTACGTAGATGTGCCCGACTCGTCGGTATAAGTGCCTTTCACACCGATATACATATCGCGCAGGGAATCCTGCGGAAGCGGCTGTAGACTGAACGACATCGATTTTCCTGTTTCGTAGGTAAGAGTTATGTTATCCGGAAAGGCATCTTCGAATTTGCTGAGTATCTTGAATCCATTTTGCGCGCGAAGAACAACGGCGGATTCAAGTCTGACGTTGTAAGCGTTTGCGTTTTTGCCTGCGCAATACGGGATGTCAAAGTACAGTTTCTGAGGCGTCACTTCTGTGACTGAAATGCCTCGACGGCACAGATCGACCACAGGCTTGGAATGTTTTTCCTTTTGGGCGTCGATTTTCTTTTGATAGTAATACGCACCATATCCGCAAGACCAGTCATGATTATGCCAACGGCCACGGCTATCTGAGAGAGTGTTTGTAGAGTGTGATATGACATGGTCGTCAAGGTTTCTGAAGCGCCCCAACGCTGCGCTTCAGCGGCGAGCCCGCCCAACATACTTAAGAAGCCCGCTACCGGCGAGTCCGCTGCAAGCGCTTGTTGGCCGCGCGGCGCTGAGCACGGCGTCTTTCAAACCAGCGCGATCGGCGAATCAGCTTTCACAATCTTCGACGGTAGTGTAATTGGTCTCGGGCCTATAATCCGGTACATATTGAGGCGGGTGACCGGCTGGAAACAACCAAAGCGATACTACATATCCGTCACCATATCCAAGGTCTCTCCATGCAACTCGATTCCAGGGCACTCGATGGAACCTGGATTAAATATTGAGTGAGTTCAATGGCGTGAGCCTTTGCAGCCCCTTCGCAGGAGATCTGAGCTTCCTGAATATAGATATAGCCGATCTTTTCCGGCTGCTTCTTCAACTGGTTCGCAAAACCATCCAAATGTTTCTTGTCCTCCTCCCAATTGATCCTACCGTAGCGATCAAATGGGGAGACGTCTTGCGCAAACACACCTTTTCCAATCAGGGCATTGAATGGCAGAACCAACAAGCACGCGAGAAAGAATGAATGTCGGTATGGTTTTCTTCTGTAACATCGCAGGATCGAAGCGGCCAACGATGGCCTTCAGCTGCGGCGCGCGATCAGCATTCTAGCTGAAGAGAATAAGATTACTTGAGAAACATGCTATCGGCCGTCAGCTGCAAGGCTTTGTTCGGCGGCGCGTCACGTGGATTCAGAAACGACACGCCGGATCTCCGGGCCAATTATCATTTGAAGGGTCATCGAAATATTTTCAACATCTGACTCCTTGAGCTGTACCTTCTGGCCCGCTAAGAATTGGAGCACTGGCCGATCAATTCGCAAATTGATTCCTGTATTCTCAGGCGCAACGTAGGGAAGCTGTGTGATTTCCACATCGCCAGCAAGAACCACAGGTCGGATGAAGTAAATTGTGATATTGGATGATGGCACGCTCCCATGGTGTTCAAGGCAACGTCGCAATTCAAAGTATGAAAGTGAGGCCTGTTTTTCGAACGTGCCGAGGCCTGAGAGTTCCTCCAACTTTCGAGGGTTGGTCAACCTTTTATCAGCGGCTACGCTGCGATAGTGGAATTCAAACTGCGCCAAAACAAATGATTGAAGATCCTCGTTGGACTGGATGTTGGGCGGGAATTTGACCTCCGTACCTTTTAAACGGCGAATTGAAACCATCCGGTCCATATAAGTAATTAAGGCCCGGGTGAGATCGAGAAAACAGCGGTTGCATGCGTCACCCACAAGGCTGAGACTGGCACCTTCGTCTATACCGACCTGGAAATGAATCACCGACTCGGATCGTTGAAGGGCCACTTTTTCGTGGAACGAGCCGTTCTTCTTAACGCCCGGAGCGTTGCACGCAGGCTGGCGAGATGAGTTGTCAGTTGTTGCTGAAACTCACGCAGGTAAGTATCGAGGTTGATTTTAAGTTCTAGCATTACTACTTGCCTTAGAATGAGCCGCCGAACGCTGCGCTTCAGCTGCGCGCTCACTCAACGCACATAAGAGACATCGTGGCAGCGCGTCAGCTGCAAGCGCTTGTTCGATGCCGCGGTGGAGCTAACGCGAACGCTGCTCTATGATTTGGCGCAACGCTTGATTGACAGCTGCCGAATCCGGAAATACCTTGGCAACATCGGGCTCCAAGACGACGATATTTGTACCCTCAGCGTACTGCTTCGCGTACTTACCGACCACCGCGTTGCTGAAATCGTACTCATCCAACATCTCGACTTCTTTATTCTTTTCTTCGCTCATAATCCTTTTTCTCTCGTGCCGTAGCCATCCGGGCACTAATGATTCTGATGACCTCTCCGCGATAGGTATGCACCACAATCAAGCTGTGTTGCAAGCCCGACTCGCCCAGGATAACGAACCGTTCCTCTGCCTCTGAATGTAATGGGTCGGAAATTGTCCGGGACAGTGGATCAGCAAAAACCGTCGAGGCTTCCGAGAAGGAAATGCCATGCTTCTTGAAATTCTCTGAAGCTTTTTCATCATCCCACTCGAACGTGAAACTCATGCCGAAGAATATACGTCCTCTCGGAGGGCCAGGGAAGGCATCGAACGCTGGGCATCAGCGGCGCGCACGAACCGCCGCCAGCGACAAGTCTTGCATGAGAGACATGCTGATTGCGCGTCAGCTGCATGCCGTTGTTATCTCGCCCATTGATTTAACAATTCAACCTGCGCCTCGACCCTTTGGTTGTCTGATTCAACTAAGCGTTCGCCGCCGGCTCAAAAACCCTTTGGATTTCTTCTCAAACGAAGAGATAACGCCCGGCATCACCCGCCGCGCCGAACCGTGATGAGCGCCAAGTCTCGCGCATGAGAGCAACGCTATTCGCGGTCGGGTGCATGCCGTTGTTATGCGGGCGGTCTCAGGATACCGAGTCCATTCCGAATCTTTGTTTTCTCGCCGCGCAGACCACCCCGGTGGTAGGTCCGCCACTGCAACGAGCGTGCGATCAAGATCAAGCGCTTCTCCCATTCCGATCACTCTGCCATCCTCAGGATAATTGTCGGTTGTGCCGCACAGGAAGGACCATGAATGATCGTCCTCATAATGGGTGACGAACAAATCGGGTAGCCCGATTCAATGACCTGTTTTGACGAGATTGCAGCTATATCAGGTGCTTGATCAAACGGCCAATCATCATCGGGTTCAGTCTGGCATTTGCTTTGTGACACCATTACTTGTCCTTACCAAACAGTAGACGCATAACGATCGCCTTCAGCTGCGGCGCGCGAATAGCATTCAACCGCACAGGAAACATGATTACTTGAGAAAAATGCTATCGCGCCGTCAGCTGCAAGGATTGTTCGGCAGCATTGCGCTGGATGCCACTGACGTAAACAGGTAAAGAACGGGCGTTCACGCAACGGAACCATTTCGGCCTTGTGCGGAATGATCTTCGCAATATCGTCACCGACATAACCCTCGGGCATATGGAAAAATTCCATTAAATACGTTGAGCCAAACGCGAATTCACGGCCGTCCTTCATGATAGCGGTGAACTGGGTCCAGCTCATACTAGTCTCGCCTTTGATCTCGTTGAAGCGCGCGAGCGGGATAGCGAAGGGACTCTTCTCAAGGCGATCGATGTCGTAGGAATTAACGCAATTGCCGGACGTGACGAAGCTCTTTACGATATCGCGATACTCCATTCCCGTACTAAAACGGCGTTTCGACTTGGAGAGTGCGGCATCAGCGCGAGTTTCTTCGAAGCGGCGCAAAGCCAATTCGGTAACAGCCTCAGCGCTAGCGAGCAATACGCACGGGAGCTTGACCCCATCTTTCAAGACAGCAGCACAACGGTAACCCGGCCCTCCATACGTATTCTCCATGCGCTCGAGTTCCGTCTTTGCGTACGAGATGATTTCTTGGTCGTCCATTCAATCGATGCTGCCGAACGCAGGGCATCAGCGGCGCGCACGAACGCCGATAGAAACGAGTCTTGCATAAGAGAAATGCTGATTGCGCGTCCGCTGCATGCCATTGTTATCTCGCCCATTGATTTGACAATTCAATCTGCGCCTCGACCCTTTGGCTGTTTCATTCAACTGCGCGTTTGCCGTTGGTTTAAGGCCCTTTCGATTTCTTCGCAAACGAAGCGGGATAACGCCGGCCTTCAGCTGCGGCACGCGA
>CAWEBR010000011.1:0-21893 GCA_963807365.1 Pyrinomonadaceae bacterium
ATCTTGACACAGTTGGGCGAACCGGCAATTGGGTCTCCAAAGCGCTCATAGGACGATACCAGGCCTGGGAGGGTTGCATAGTCACCCTCCTAACCCCGATGCGGAACTGAATAATCTTGGAGGGCTGGGCAGGTTCAGATGTCACCTGAGATATCGTCGCGCCGACCTCTCAACGAAAACTTTAGCCCACGAGCTCGTCATACCACTTCCGAGACGAGCACCTTGAAAAGTGCTTCGGGAATTGGTTGCTGGTTAATTTTGAAAAATGGAATCAACTGAACCGCACCAGTACCGGGAATTGTGACTAGGGAATACGCGCCGGGTTATCCGGCGAGTTGTCAAACTCGTCGCCCTTGCCGGGCGGACGCTTATCGATAGGGATAGTTTTGGATTCGGTTCGTTCCAAGGGTCGTTTGCGACCTTGAGCGGTGGAGTAAGGCAATGGTTGTGAATTGCCCTCGGTCGTAAGAGCGCTTACGCGCGCCGAACCGTATTCCCGAGTTTGTAGTTCGACTGAGTAGCGGGCTTCCTGTTGCGGCTCGATTTCTCGCGGCTCGAGGACGATGGATTTCTTGTCGATTCCTCCGTCCTGGCGGCGCTTTAATTTCAACTCAATCGTCAAGGGTCCCAGCCTTTGATTCGAAATGTTTGTGACTGTGCCGCCCAAAACAGTTTTCCCGGCTCGCATCATTGCGTCGTCAATCGTGGTTAGAACCTGAGGAGGTCCCTTGGGCTCAGGTGCGACCGTTTTCGCCGCCAGCGCATCCGCGGCCTCTTGGGCGTGCTTATTACGAAGATAGGTGTAGCCGACAAACACCGCGGCGGTACACGCTAATGCCAGCAGCGCCTAGTATTTTAATTGCCGGCGAACGCCTGGACTCGGCAAATGTATCTTCTGCGTCTGAATCTATTAACATCGCGGGAAAATCGTTGAGGTATTACTTTAACTGCGGCGTTACTCCACGCGCCCAGGCGGTGGCGCCCAGGTGATGCTCGTGATCAAAGCTGAGAGAAACTCTTCCTCTACCAGCCCGACAGAAGGAAGAGTCGTCCTTCCGCCGTCGCCCCATCTGTGCGGCCTTCAATTTTTGCGTTCACCGAGATATTTGCGCTGTTGCCGTCGATTGGCTGCACCTCGACGACTGGTATACCTGCCGCGGGTCCAGCCGCGGTCGATAGAAGTAGTTATTACAGCGTAGCGACCCAACTCGCCCTGCGAGAACAACCGCACCCTTGATGAAGGTGTATGGCTGACTAACTATGACGCCCTCCTCGGGCCTGGAAGCAGCATCGTCAACGATTAGCTTCCGATCTCTCATCAGGTCGGCCACTGCTTTAAGTATCACGTCTCGTCGGGCGGTGAATCGATACGGATTCGGTAACGGCGGAGGAACCACGGTCTTGCCGGCGCCGAAGTCTATGCCCCGGCCTGTCCCGGTACTCGTATGGACGCCATTGCTGCCGGCGGTTCCCGCATCCCGCACTCGTTCAGTGGTCTTGTCGACACCCTTGCCTTGTGCGAGAGCCGTCAGAAAACTTAAACAGACGAGGAGTAATACAGTTGTAAACCTGATCATAAGACGCACCTTTGAAGACATCAGAACAGAGGGGAAACTGTTGATGAGCGTAGTGAACGACCCCTCAATTTCAAGGAACAATGGTTACTGTTTCGCAGCCGCATCGCGCTGTTGCTCCCAGAGCCGCAGCGCTCGCCGTTTCCAAAACCACTTTCATCGCTATAAAAATTATGAGCTCCGTCATCTCGCGATGGTTCTCTAACGTAGTAAAGATAATCGTCGGTGGCCGGGATGGGTATGGCGACTTGCGACGAGCTCCTGCCGGGGAAGCGATTGGACCCGGGGGCAAACCCGAAATTAAACGCGTGTTATATGGCGAACGTCGGTCCAGGTCACTCTGGTAGACCTTGCCGTCGTTCCGCCATTTTCCGGCGAGCTTCGACGCATAGATAACGCTGGAGTCCACTCCCAAGGCCATTCCTTTCCCGAGACGGTTGTAAATTACCGAAGCTATGGTTGGGCGTTCGCTGCTTAGTTTCGCCTCGGTTTCGATCAGCGAAGCTATCGTCACCGCCTCCCGCGGAGAAAGTCCCAGGGCGTTTGCGCGCGCGGTCCAATCCGGTTTCCATTCTTTCCGAAAACGTTTCACCATGTATCCGATGACCTCTGCCGGGGTTGCGTCGCGAGCGAATTCGTAGGTGTCGGGGAACAGATATCCCTCGAGATTAGTGGCTTTCGGGTCCAGATCTTGAATCGCTGAGACGTCGTCCATTAAGGGGAGTGCCGAAGTCGGGTTTTCCAGATCAAGCTCGGGTATTCTGGACATCGCGTTGGCAATATCCCAGCGCGTCCAACCTTCCACCACAGTCAAGCGGAGCAAGCGCTGCTGTCCTTCGCGAAGCTTTGCAAACGCGCCCAGGGGAGAAATAGGAGAAGGGAAATCATATTCTCCAGCTCTCAACGTGCTTCCGTTTGAGGTTAACTTGACGGGCAAAGCGCCAGCGGCCACTTATGTTTGATGATCCCTTCTTCATGTAGTTTGTTAAGGACAAAGGTTGGTGAAGATCCTCTGGGAATTTCAATGTACTTTCCACGCTTTAAGTGGGCGAGACAGGCTGGTTAAGTTGTAGATAAGCCCAAATGGTTGTTCCGCCAGCGGTAACCAGAAGGATAAGGGCAATTGCGAGAGCTATGCGTTTTTTCATGTATCGGTTTAGGTTATAGAGAATATTAAATTGGCGGTACCGGAATCCGGGTTTGCTCTGGACTGAGAAAGTCGCCCAAAATTAATGAGGCGGCTTCGCCATCGACATTAGCGGAAACCTGCTCCCGGTTATACCCCAGTTGCCGGAGATTCTGCTCGGCGGTTACGGAAGTCAGTCGCTCGTCCTGAAGGAAGACCGGAATTTTCAATGACCGGGCGAAATTTTGGGCCAGGCGTCTAACCTCGAGGGCTGCATCACCATCTAAACCGTCCAACCGAAGCGGTAAACCAATTACCACCGTTTGCGCGTCATAGTGGCGGACCAAATCTTCTACGTCTCGAAGCAGTTGCTTCCAATTACTACGTGGCAGGGCAGTAAGACGAGTTATTGAAATCATGAGCGGGTCGGAGACAGCGACGCCGACGCGCTTTTGGCCGAGATCGAGCGCGAGCACCGGGGCGCGGATGGGAATGGGAGTAGTGGTTAAGTTCATCAGAAGCGCAGTCGCTCAGATTATTGTGCCGGCCCAGATTTCAATTGAAGAGTCGGGAATTACTAAGCAAAAACGGCATAAAGTTAAGTTGCACCGTTCACAGGCCGCCTGTATGATACGACCGACTAAGCAAAAGCGCACCCGCGCATTAGTCAGTCGGGAAAATGAAATTAATATCGCACCCGCAACACTCAAGAGGTAATAAATGTCTTTCCGCACAAAGTTCATCATGATCCTAATGTCGGCGACGCTGGCGATTTACACGGTGGTGGGCGGCTGGATTTCCACTCGCGCACAGCAGCCGGCTAACGATCCTAACGCCCAGCTTCGCATCTTCGAGAGTGTGCTTCAGCATATTCAAAACGACTATGTGGATGAGCCCAATATGGACAAGGTTCGTGCGGGAGCGTTGCGCGGGTTAGCCTATGGACTGGATCCCTATTCGACTTACCTGACCCCGCAGCAGGTTCGCGAGTTTAATGAAAACGGAAGGATCAATCAGGTTGGCATCGGCGCCGAACTTTCCCAGGTAGCTTCATACCTTTACGTCATCGCGCCGATGAAGGGCTCGCCGGCTGATATCGCCGGTGTGCGTGCCGGCGATATTATCGAATACATCGACGCGAAGGCCACTCGCGACATTTCGCTCTACGATGCCAAACAGCTCTTGAACGGCCCGCCAAACTCGGAAGTGAAACTACGTATCCTTCGCGCCAACGCCCGAGCGTTAACTTTGGTGGTCAAACGAAGTGCGTCACGCGCGGCAGCCGCCGAAAGTCGCATGGAAGCAAACCGAATTGGTGTGCTGCGCATAAACAGTTTCGCTGACGGAGACGCTGAGGAAACGCGCGTGAAGTTGCAGGAACTAGCCAAACAAGGGGCGCAGAAAATCGTTATCGACTTGCGGGGCACTGCCGGCGGTTCGATCAATGAAGCAGTGACGGTGGCCAATCTATTTATCAAGGACGGGCTTTTGGCGGAAACGTCCGGACGTGAAGGAAAGATTCTTAAGACATTTACAGCCGATCCTAAAGCAGCGATTTTCTCCGGACCCGTAGTGGCTTTGATCGATACGGGCACGGCCGGGGCTGCTGAAGTCGTGGCTTCAGCGCTGATGGAGCGTAGTCGCGGACAAGTGGTCGGCGAAAAGAGTTTCGGCGCCGGCGCTGAACAGCAACTGTACACCTTGCGCGGTGGCGATGGCTTATTGTTAACTACCGTGAAGTGGGCGTCAGCCAGCGGTAAACCATTCCTCGGCGAAGACCGGGCACGTTCCGGCGTGATGCCTTCAGTTGAAGTGAAACGTCCGGAATTGGCGGAGGCCATTGATCCGGAGGAACTCACCGGCAACGATACCGACCCGGTGGCAAAACCGGGTCAGCCGACCGACAAGCCGGAAGTTATTCCTGAAGCTCCGGCTAAACCTGCCGTTGAGGATATTCAGATGAAAAAGGCTTTGGAGCTATTGCGAGAAAATAAGCCGGTGCAACTGCCAAAAGCTGCCTGAAGCAAAATTCAATCGCATTTAATAAGAGAGAGGCCAGTAATAAGAGAGAGGCCAGGGAAGTTCCCTGGCTTTTTTTCACCATGAGCGGGCGCTTGAAGCAACTCTCACCTAACCCGCGTTGGATATCGAATAAACAGCCGTGCGATATCGGGTAGTCGGGATTCTTCACTTCCGCATCTGCATTGGATTTTGGTTGCAGCCAGCTTGTGGTTTATTCACGGCGCGCTGGAAACGCTCACTTTTTGCTGGGATCCGGAAGTCCCGAACCTTTATGCCCTCTCATTCGCCCCCTCGTCTCAACCAAAGGAACAGGCATTGCTGAAGTTACCCGTGCTAAGGCGATTAATGTTTAAGCAAGGAGACTTGAAGCGATGATTATGACAAACAAATTACTCCCGGTAGCTTTGATTGCTGCTTTGATTGGCGGTTCAGTGGGCGCCTTCGTGATGTCCCGGAATTCGACGACCAACGCAGAAAACCAGACCGCAAAATTGGACACGAACCGAACTGTGAATCCCGCCGATGCAAATGCCACTTTGTATCAGGCGGCTAATCAAGCGGACTGTCGACACCGGCAAAGATGAATTTGTCCCGTCTGAATTTGAAACTGCTTCCGAGCAGGGAGCATATAAAACAGGTTTTGCGGACGGCTTTGCGGCCGCGCAAAGTGGCGTCTCGTCAAGCCGAAGTGGCGTCTCGTCAAGCCGATATGCACCAACAACGGTGGCTCCGCAGCGGCGCGTAGTCTACCGGAATGTTGGCCGTAGCGCGCGTAACTCTTCAAGTTCACGTCGGGTCTACTACGATTACAACCAGCAGCCGAAGGGTCGCAGTTTCTGGCAGAAACATCGCGACAAGCTGACGGTTGCGATGGGCACCGGCGGCGGCGCAGTGATCGGCGGGCTGATCGGTGGCAAGAAGGGTGCGGCAATCGGCGCCCTGAGTGGTGCGGGTGGTTCGGCTTTGTACACTTACAAACTGCGCAACCGCAACAAACGCTACTAACCTTTGGTCCAGGGAGAGTGAAGGCAATGGGAGGAAAACTCTCCATCGCATTCAGCGCTTTGGCAATCATGATGGGGGCGGCTCTGAAGTCTGGAGCTGCCCCCGTCGTTTCGTTGCCTCTTGCCAAGATGTCTGCGGCCACGCTGGCGGCCACGCTGATCGACACGACTGTCGACACCACTGCCGACACGGCTAGCGAGGCGGGCGTGCCGAATGAAGTTGGCTCTCAGGGATCAAGTCCCGGCGCGGTAAGGTTCCGGGTTGATAAGACCTCGGGTCTCCTGGTTGAGACGTGGATCAACGGAGCAGGACCCTATGTCTTTGCCATCGACACCGGCGCCGGAGTACATCTGCTTTCAGAACGCGTGGCACGCGGGGCCAGGTTGGCTATCAACACAGTTACTCCAGCCCAGCTCGGCGGTCTGACGGGTGTGAAGGACTCAACTAATCGCGCCGTGATTATCGATCGACTCGCCATCGGCCACAGCGGCAACCGCGTGCCTTCGAGGCAGTCAGCATTGATTGTTACTCTGCCCGCCTCGCTCGACGGAATTCTCGACCCTACGGCCGCCTACGCACCCAACGGTTACACAATTGATTTTCCAAATGCAGTGATGGCGTCGTTTGATGGCTCGTTACAGGGCCGACCAGCGCCTGTAGGGGGCGCGATCGTTCCCTGGGCCCGACGTGAGGGTGGGAGAGTGCCGTTCGTGCGTCTACAAGATGGGCGTGTCGCCCTGGTTGATACCGGTTCGGGTTTTGGACTCGCGGTCAGCGGGCGCGACGCGGTGATCGTTGGTCGAAATCATTCGAGGTCGGCCGCCGTCGTCAGTCGTGACCTTGGCGGGGGAAGCATCAGCTCGCGCCGGGTGGCGCCGACAACTGTGAGCATAGGTGAACTGGAACTGCGTGGCGTGCCGACTGACGTCCTTTACGGCCTCGAGGCTAATGCTCCGGTGTTGCTGGGCCGAGCTGCGCTCCGACCGTTCAGAATCACTTTCGATCCGCGCCGGCGATTGATCGAGTTTGAACCACCAACTTGATCCCGTAAATGAAGTGTCGATGCAGCATGGAGGCCGCGATGACAAGGTGTTCTCTGTTCGTCTCTCTGGGTTCTGGGCCGCCGTGGTAAATCTTTACTCCGCAGCCTTCTCACCGAGACACAGCGAACACAGAGTACGCAACGAGAAAGTTGAAATGGCTGGATTTAACGCGAAGCAAGGATATATTAGCCGGATGTTTATGTTTCGAGAGCAAAGAACTATCAAATTAGTAAGTGCCGGTCTTTTGGTGTTTGCAAGCTTAATCGCAAACGCCCAGCTACCCCAGCCTTCCGCTCGCCCCGCGCCTGACGACACAGAGGTAATCCGAGTAGACACCAACCTGGTGAACACGCTTTTCACCGCCGTCGATAAAGATCGTCACTTTGTGACCTCGCTTGCCCCCGCAGACGTTCGCATTTTCGAAAATAACGTGGAGCAACCGATCAGTCTCTTCGAACGCGAGACCAATCGTCCGCTCACCCTTGCAATCATGGTTGACACCAGCGAGTCGCAACGCGGCATTCTGGCTGACGAAAAAGACGCGGCGCGCGTATTTGTCGATTCGGTAATCCGAAGCAACCAACCGAATGGCGATAGCGCTGCGATCATTTCGTTTACCGGCGAGCCTAAGATTGAGCAAAGCCTCACAGGCAATAAAGATCAGCTCAAGCAGGGAATTGAGCGCGTGCGGATCGAGCTTTCGCCGGAGAATATGCGTCGCCTGGAGGCCGGCGAAGATCCCTTACCGAAAGAGGTTGACCCGAGCGGTTACACCGGTATCTGGGATGCGATGTGGATGGCCGTGGAAGATATCCTATCGAAAGGTCCTGCGAACACTCGTCGCGCAGTGGTTTTGTTATCCGACGGTGACGACACCAGCAGTACAATCAAACGACAGGACGTAATCGATCTGGCGGTTAACTCGGACGTGGTTATTTATTCCATCGGACTGCGCGATCCGGAATTTCCCATGGGCAAGCTCGACTCGGGAGCGCTGAAAAAAGTTTCGGACCGAACGGGCGGCCGCGCCTTCTTTCCGCAAAGCAGGTCGGAACTCACAAACGCCTTCGCGCAAATCGATCTGGAGTTGCGCTCGCAATACCTCATCGCCTATTCACCAACGAACCCGAACCGTGATGGGGCCTATCGCCAAATCCGCATCGAGATCACCAATCCCGAGCTTCGGCGTAACAAAGTCCAATTGCTCTATCGCAATGGCTACTACGCCCGTAATATTTCCAGATAGCCGGGAAGCACGGTTGTTACTCGCTGGTTCGGAAAGCGGGCCCAGCCGAGGGCGTGAGGGAGGGCGATCTCGATTGAGAACGTGCCTGGTCTTCTTCGGTTCAACGCGATAGCTTCGTCTTTGTTGCTTCGCGATGACCTCTCACTTAACTATCCAAAGGACTCTTTACGCCTCTACCGCCGCGGTTCAACACATGGGTGTAAATCATAGTGGTGCGCACGTCTTTGTGGCCGAGTAGTTCCTGCACTGTCCTGATGTCATAACCGTCTTCCAGCAGGTGGGTGGCAAAGCTATGCCGAAATGTGTGGCAACTGCCGTTTCGGTTGAGCTGGGCTTGCCGGATTGCGGTTTTCACCGCGCGCTGAATGTGGTTGGGCGAAACGTGGTGGCGCCGCACCAGGCCGGAGCGCGGATCGTGGGAACGATTGAGGGACGGAAAAACGAATTGCCATTCCCACGCCCGGGCGGCGCGCGAATATTTTCGCGCCAGTGCAAACGGAAGTACTGTTTCGCCGTAGCCTGCTTTTAAATCGGCCAGATGGAGTGTTCGCGCTTTATTCAGATGGGCTTTGAGTGGCTGGCCCAGGGATGCCGGCAACATCGTGATGCGGTCTTTCGCCCCTTTGCCTTCGCGAATAGAGAGTTCACCGCGCTCAAAGTCGATGTCTTTAACGCGCAAGCGAATAGCTTCCATTAGTCGAAGACCGGATCCGTAAAGCAAACACGCAATCAGATGGTGTGTGCCGCTGAGTCGGATCAATACTGACTGCACTTCCTCGCGGGTGAATACGACCGGAAGTTTTTGTGACGGGCGGGCGCGCTCGATGTGGTCCACGTAGGGGAGGTCAGTTTTGAGGACGTCGCGATAGAGAAACAGGAGAGCGCTGAGGGCGACGGTCTGGGTGGATGCCGAGACTTTTGTATCGACGGCGAGATGGGAAAGAAACTGGCGGATTTCCGGTACAGCCAAATCTTTGGGATGCTGCTTGTGGTGAAAGAGAATGAAGCGGCGGATCCAGCCCACGTAGGCTTTTTCGGTGCTCAAGCTGTAATGCCTGGTGCGCGCGACAATTCTTACCTGATCGAGCAGTTTGGGAGTCGGCATGGATAGAGGAATAGCCTATACTTCGAGACGTTGCGGGGTAATAAGTTGAAAGCTAAGCGGAGGCGTATAATACCACCAAATCCGGTATTGCGTGGCGGATCCGCCATATAATACCTAGTTGAACTAAACCGCTTCGCGGTGGATCGCAAGCCCTCATAATCTGGCGCGATTTTTCCTCCGATACGGGCCTCAGATCATCCTTTCAGGTTCACAGAATCAGTTCCCTAGAATGCCTTCGACGATGCTCATTCGATGAGTGTCGATCTCAATTTGTTTGAGTGAAGGAGGCACTATGGGAACGCTGCGAAAGCAAATGACGGAGGCGATGAAGCTGCGGTGCTTCGCGCCCAGAACTCAAAAGTCTTACCTGGCCGCGGTCACCGCTCTGGCGAACTATTACCACACTGCGCCCGACCGACTCGACTTTGAAAAGATCAAAAGGTATCTGCTTTATCTCACCGACGAGCGGGCGCTCTCCTGGAGCACCTGCAATGTGGCCGTCTCGGCCTTCCGCTTCTTCTACACTGAAGTCGTCGGCTGGGAGCAGGTTAGTCTGCCCCTCCCGCCGCGGAAAAAACCAAAGACGCTTCCAGTGCTGCTCAGCCGCCAGGAACTCGAGCGACTCTTTGCGTGTGCCGGTTGCCCAAAGCACCGCATCCTGCTGCTGACTACTTACGCCGCCGGTCTGCGGGTCAGCGAAGTCGTCAATCTGAAGCCGGCAGATATCGACAGCCATCGTCTGATGATCCGGGTAGAGCAAGCCAAAGGCGCGAAGGATCGTTACACTCTGCTTTCTCCCCGACTGCTCGATGAACTCCGTCTCTACTGGAAACTCTACCGGCCCACCACCTGGCTCTTCCCCAGCAGCAGAGATCCCCAGCGGCAGATGCATCGCAGCCGGGCCCAGAAGATCTACTACCAGGCCAAACGCCGGGCCGGGATCACCCGCGGTCACGGCATTCACACTCTGCGGCACTGCTTTGCCACGCACTTGCTCGAAGCCGGTCTTGACCTGCGGACTATCCAGTCGTTGATGGGCCATACCGCGCTCACGACCACCATGCGTTACCTGCAGGTCAGAACTTTTGAGACCAGGAAGGACTTGCTCGACCTGTTGTCGATACCAGAGAGCCAGCCACCGCAATAGCGGATGCGTGAACCATGCCGCCGGCTCATCAACATCTGGCGGCAGGAGGCAAACGCAGTCCGGAGCTGGCTGATATCTTTCGCGCCTATGGCGAGGCTTACCGCCAGGCGCACCCACTGCCCCGCGCGCAGTTGAAGGTAATGCGGGCCATCGAGTCCTGCCGTACCGCTGCACTCGGTGGGCACCTGCAGCAATGTGACTCCTGCGGCCATCAACAGCCGGCTTACAACTCCTGCCGCAATCGCCACTGTCCCAAGTGTGGCTCGCTGGCTAAGGCCCAGTGGCTCGAAGACCGCCAAGCCGACCTGCTGCCGGTGGGCTACTTCCATCTCGTGTTCACTCTGCCACACGAACTCAATCCGCTCATCCTCGTGAACAAGAAGTTGCTCTGCGATAGCTTGTTCAAAGCCGTCTCGCAAACCCTGCTCGAGTTTGGCCGCACCCACCTCGACGGTTCACTGGGGTTCATCTGTGTGCTGCACACCTGGGACCAGACCCTGCGCGATCACTTTCATCTGCACTGCCTCGTTCCCGGAGGGGCGCTGTCCTTCGATCTTGGGCGCTGGATAACAGCTCGCCAGACCTTCCTCTTCTCAGTCAAGGCGCTCTCGCTCGTCTTTCCCGGCAAGTTCCTCGCTCTCCTCCAACGGGCCTTTGCCAAAGAGCAGCTACAGTTCCCAGGCCGCACTGCCGCGCTCTCCCAACCCGCTGCTTTCTCTGAACTGGTTCGCTCACTGCGCCAGCAGCCTTGGGTGGTCTACGCCAAACGCCCCTTCTCGTCTCCTGAGAAAGTCCTCGACTACCTCGGCCGCTACACCCATCGCGTGGCTCTCTCGAACAATCGCATCCTCGCAGTTGCCCAGACCGCCGAGGGCCCGCGCGTTACTTTCTCTTACCGAGATCGAAAACATGGCGACTGCCCTCGCACCATGACGCTTCAAGCTGATGAGTTCATCCGCCGCTTCCTGCTGCACGTCCTGCCAAACGGCTTCATGCGTATTCGCCACTTCGGCTTCCTGGCCAACCGCTCGCGCAAGCAGAAACTCGACCGCTGCCGAGAACTCCTGGGCCTTGAGCGGCAGCCGTCGCCAACGGCTAAGAAATCTGCCCGCCAACTAATGCTTGAAACTACCGGCGTCGATCTCTCACGCTGCCCAGTCTGTCACCTTGGGGCCCTGGTTATCCTCGCTCAGTTACCACCTATCGAGATCGTAATGGGCTCTCCGCGGGCCCCACCACTGGACTCATCATGATGATCAGCTTCAAGCAGCCACTCTCACTACCGTGCTCTTTTGGTCCGCACTTTCGGGTCTTTGCCGTCGTCTGCTCGTTACCCAGATCTTTGACCTCTGGCAAGCCCCTTGTGGCCGCACGCCCCCTCCCTCACACCATCTACTCTCCTTCCGAATACGACTCTTCCCGCGCCCAACTTCAATCGAGAGACCTGATCCTGCTGCACCAGCTTGGTCTCCAACGCCTTCCTCTTTACAATCCCCATAGAACTCGCTAGTTTCGCTTCCGTTACCAGCGGTTCAGTCCAACAGGGTTTTATCCGCAATGCCTCATTGTTGCTCTGTTCCACTTCATCGCGCTGGCATTGCGGATAAAACCCTTTACGTTCGACATCATGAAGATACTCGCTACAATTCTTGTTGCTGTTGCAGTCATTTGGCTGATTGTAGTTCTTGTCCGATCTCAAGGTGCGAGTCAGGAGCCGACTTACGTCATGAGAGATCAGATACCCCCGATTGTCTCTAAATTGCAAAAGACAGGGCATGATGGATCGTTCGTCGTCTTCATGTTCTCGATTCCCGGCAGTTACGACGAACTTCTCCCTAACCTGCAATACTCGATTGAGAACGGGCAGCTTGGTTTCGATCGGGTTTTGATTAGCTCCTCGGAATATTAGCGACGAAGCGCAGCTAAAGGATTTCATGGAGCGCGCTGGCCACACAGTATCAAAGCGCGAGATGAATGCGGTTCGCTACCTGCGGGTCGAAGGCAAGCGAGCTTGAAAATCTGGGCATCAACGATCCTGCGTGATTTTTATCATTTGAAGCCTGAAGCGAAGCTTGAATTAATCAAAGAAGGCTTTGATATGAACGATTGATGTCGAACAAGCGCTTGCAGCTGACGCGCTGCCACGATGTCTCTTATGTCAGTTGAATGAGCGCGCAGCTGAAGCGCGGCGTTGGACAAAACCGCTACGCGGTAGGCTCGCGAGTGTTGCACATGATCCTCAGTCCGGTCTATTCCGCATCTCTCTTTAACAAAAGTAGAAAGCTCCTTTGAACAGAGCATAATGTTTGTGACCAAACGAACATTCTCTCAGTGAAAGGAGCTTCCCATGACTACTCTTCGTCAACGGATGATCGACGACCTGCGTGTGCGTAATCGGTCGGTGCACACGATCAAGGCCTACGTCGCTTGCATCGCCAACTTCGCCCGGCACTTCGGCAAGTCCCCAGAGTTGCTCGGGCCGGAAGAGATTCGTCAGTACCAAGTATATCTGGTCAACGAGCGACGCGTCTCATGGAGTTATTTCATTCAGACAGTTTGCGCGCTGCGCTTTCTCTACTCAGTCACACTCAAACACGACTGGCCCATCAGCCGCATTCCCTATCCGCGTCAGCCGCGCCGGCTGCCGGTAGTTCTCAGCCAAGCGGAAGTCAGACAGTTCTTTGACGCGATTCGCAGTCCCAGGTACCTGGCGATGCTGATGACTGCTTACGCTGGCGGCCTGCGTCTGTCGGAGGTGACACAACTACGGGTCTCGGATATCGACTCGAGTCGCATGGTCATTCGAGTGCGCCAAGGCAAGGGCCAGAGAGATCGCTACGTGATGCTCGCCTCCACCCTGCTGCCAGTCTTGCGACGCTACTGGCAACGTGAACGGCCCGCCACCTGGCTCTTCCCAGGCCAGCAAGGCAATCAACCGATCAGTAACCATGCGGTGCAGGAAGCCTGCCGCAAGGCGGGTATAGCTGCCGGCCTCAAGAAGCCGGTCACGCTGCGCACCCTGCGGCACTCGTTCGCCACCCACCTGCTCGAAAGCGGCAAGGACATTCGCATCATTCAAACGCTGCTGGGCCATCGCAATGTGCGCACCACCCAGGGCTACACTTATGTTTCCACCGAGACGGTGCGCGCGGCCCAAAGCCCACTTGAAGCTCTGGCATACACGGTCGATCCAAAACGCTGCTAAACATGCGGCCACGGCTCGAGGTGGCCGATATCTTCCGCCAGCACGGCTACGACTTCCGACTTACCCACCCGCTGTCGCCAGAGCAGCGTCGCGTGATGCGGGCCATCGAGCGCTGTCGGACCGCAGCGCTGGGCGGACACGTTGAACAGTGCGACACGTGCGGTCACCAACGAATCTCTTATAACTCGTGTCGCAATCGTCATTGCCCCAAGTGCCAGTCACTGGCCAAAGCCCGCTGGCTCGAAGCGCGCCTCGCTGACCTCTTGCCGGTGGAGTACTTCCATGTGGTCTTCACCCTGCCCGAGCAACTCGCCTCAGTGGCTTTGCAGAACCAGCGCGTCGTCTACAACCTGTTGTTCTCGGCTGCCGCTGAGACCTTGCGTACGATAGCGGCAGACCCGCGACACCTCGGCGCCGAGATCGGCTTTCTGGCGGTACTACACACCTGGGGCCAAACCCTGCGTCATCATCCTCACCTGCATTGCGTGGTTCCGGGTGGCGGCTTGTCAGTTGATGGTGAACGCTGGGTCAGTTGTCGTAAGGGTTATTTTCTTTCAGTCAACGTGCTGGCGCGATTGTTTCGCCGTCTCTTCCTGCAAGGTCTGGAGCGCGCTTTCGAGCAAGGCAAACTCAACTTTCATGGCCACTGCGCCTACCTGGCCAAGCCGCTCGCCTTCAATCGGCTCCTCACCAGTCTGCGGGCGCGCGAGTGGTGGGTCTACGCCAAGCCTCCCTTCGGTGGACCAGCGCAAGTGCTGGCTTATCTGGGCCGCTACACGCATCGCGTCGCCATCTCCAACCATCGACTGCTTTCATTGAAGAACGGCAACGTTACTTTTAGCTGGAAAGACTATCGTCACGGGCAACAATCATTGATGACGCTCAGCACCGACGAGTTCATCCGCCGCTTCTTGTTGCATGTGCTGCCGCGTGGCTATCAGCGCATTCGTCAGTTCGGCTTACTGGCCAATCGCCGCCGCCGCGTACAACTGGCCCGCTGTCGCCAACTACTCGGCACCGCAGCTCAGGCTACTGCGCCTCTGCCCACCGATTACAAATCTCTTTATCAAACCGTCACTGGCGAATCGCTGGTGCATTGCCCGGCTTGTCGCACCGGCAACATGAGGTTCGCGGCTCCGCTCGTATCGCTGGTCAACTACGGTGCGCCACACGGCGCTTCTGTCGCGCCTCAGGCCATCGATTCGTCCTAACGCAACACTCGTGAGGTGACTCAATGCTACGCTGCGCTAACTTGCTCTTACTCGTTCACGGTCATGCTGTCTTCAGCCATGAGCGCCGGTCCGCGCCGAACTGTGCTCGACTGTGGCCATTTGCTCATCGCCAATTGGATCTCGCCCACCCACGGCCCAATACGCCGCTGCCCTTCTCTCGCCACTCTCAACTGCAACCGCGCATTCTTCCTCTCCACCGCATAGCCCAGGTTGACTCTTTCATTCAATCCCCATAGTCCCGACCGCGGTTTCGTCCAACTCAATTCTTTCCAAAGTCCGCCACTCCACCCCCCCCCACGGAACTCCACTTCTCAAACCTTGACCCCTGCCCTGACTTCGGAAAGAATCCTATTCATTATGCTTCTGCTTGAAAACATCGACGATGAATCAGCTCAGAGCTAAGTACGATGCGTGGCGCCAAAGCAACCGAGCAGTGTTTTATAGAGACTTGGGCGCGGAGGAGAGCTAAAGCGGAAAAAGCGATTTTTGGTAGTGTGGACTCTCATCACAACCGTGCTCTATCTGGCCACGTGAAATTCTAAGCGATGTTTGGAACAAAACGTTTGATGCGCGTGAGGTTTACCGCCTGCAGCTGGTCGTGTATCTGATCGTGAGTGCTGATTTTCGTGGTAATTGCCTGGCGGGAATGTGAAAGGGCGTATCGGCGTTACCTTAATGAGCCCCGGCCCGAGCCACCTCTTCCTACCCGCGAAGCATAACAAAGCCTTGCAGCTGACGGCGCGACAGCGTCCTTCTCGAGTAGCCTTGTTCCTTCAGCTTGAATGCTGATCGCGCGCCGCAGCTGAAGGCCGGCGTTATCCCGCTTTCGTTTGCGAAGAAATCGAAAGGGCCTTCAAACCAACGGCAAACGCGCAGTTGAATGAAACAGCCAAAGGGTCGAGGCGCAGATTGAATTGTCAAATCAATGGGCGAGATAACAATGGCATGCAGCGGACGCGCAATTAGCATTGTCTCTTATGCGAGACTCGTTTCTATCGGCGTTCGTGCGCGCCGCTGATGCCCTGCGTTCGGCAGCATCGATTGAATGGACGACCAAGAAATCATCTCGTACGCAAAGACGGAACTCGAGCGCATGGAGAATACGTATGGAGGGCCGGGTTACCGTTGTGCTGCTGTCTTGAAAGATGGGGTCAAGCTCCCGTGCGTATTGCTCGCTAGCGCTGAGGCTGTTACCGAATTGGCTTTGCGCCGCTTCGAAGAAACTCGCGCTGATGCCGCACTCTCCAAGTCGAAACGCCGTTTTAGTACGGGAATGGAGTATCGCGATATCGTAAAGAGCTTCGTCACGTCCGGCAATTGCGTTAATTCCTACGACATCGATCGCCTTGAGAAGAGTCCCTTCGCTATCCCGCTCGCGCGCTTCAACGAGATCAAAGGCGAGACTAGTATGAGCTGGACCCAGTTCACCGCTATCATGAAGGACGGCCGTGAATTCGCGTTTGGCTCAACGTATTTAATGGAATTTTTCCATATGCCCGAGGGTTATGTCGGTGACGATATTGCGAAGATCATTCCGCACAAGGCCGAAATGGTTCCGTTGCGTGAACGCCCGTTCTTTACCTGTTACGTCAGTGGCCTCTAGCGCAATGCTGCCGAACAATCCTTGCAGCTGACGGCGCGATAGCATTTTTCTCAAGTAATCATGTTTCCTGTGCGGTTGAATGCTATTCGCGCGCCGCAGCTGAAGGCGATCGTTATGCGTCTACTGTTTGGTAAGGACAAGTAATGGTGTCACAAAGCAAATGCCAGACTGAACCCGATGATGATTGGCCGTTTGATCAAGCACCTGATATAGCTGCAATCTCGTCAAAACAGGTCATTGAATCGGGCTACCCGATTCTGTTCGTCACCCATTATGAGGACGATCATTCATGGTCCTTCCTGTGCGGCACAACCGACAATTATCCTGAGGATGGCAGAGTGATCGGAATGGGAGAAGCGCTTGATCTTGATCGCACGCTCGTTGCAGTGGCGGACCTACCACCGGGGTGGTCTGCGCGGCGAGAAAACAAAGATTCGGAATGGACTCGGTATCCTGAGACCGCCGCATAACAACGGCATGCACCCGACCGCGAATAGCGTTGCTCTCATGCGCGAGACTTGGCGCTCATCACGGTTCGGCGCGGCGGGTGATGCCGGGCGTTATCTCTTCGTTTGAGAAGAAATCCAAAGGGTTTTGAGCCGGCGGCGAACGCTGAGTTGAATCAGACAACCAAAGGGTCGAGGCGCAGGTTGAATTGTTAAATCAATGGGCGAGATAACAAGGGCATGCAGCAGACGCGCAATTAGCATGTCTCTCATGCAAGACTTGTCGCTGGCGGCGGTTTGTGCGCGCCGCTGATGCCCAACGTTCGATGCCTTCCCTGGCCCTCCGAGAGGACGTATATTCTTCGGCATGAGTTTCACGTTCGAGTGGGATGATGAAAAAGCTTCAGAGAATTTCAAGAAGCATGGCATTTCCTTCTCGGAAGCCTCGACGGTTTTTGCTGATCCACTGTCCCGGACAATTTCCGACCCATTACATTCAGAGGCAGAGGAACGGTTCGTTATCCTGGGCGAGTCGGGCTTGCAACACAGCTTGATTGTGGTGCATACCTATCGCGGAGAGGTCATCAGAATCATTAGTGCCCGGATGGCTACGGCACGAGAGAAAAAGGATTATGAGCGAAGAAAAGAATAAAGAAGTCGAGATGTTGGATGAGTACGATTTCAGCAACGCGGTGGTCGGTAAGTACGCGAAGCAGTACGCTGAGGGCACAAATATCGTCGTCTTGGAGCCCGATGTTGCCAAGGTATTTCCGGATTCGGCAGCTGTCAATCAAGCGTTGCGCCAAATCATAGAGCAGCGTTCGCGTTAGCTCCACCGCGGCATCGAACAAGCGCTTGCAGCTGACGCGCTGCCACGATGTCTCTTATGTGCGTTGAGTGAGCGCGCAGCTGAAGCGCAGCGTTCGGCGGCTCATTCTAAGGCAAGTAGTAATGCTAGAACTTAAAATCAACCTCGATACTTACCTGCGTGAGTTTCAGCAACAACTGACAACTCATCTCGCCAGCCTGCGTGCAACGCTCCGGGCGTTAGAAGACGGCTCGTTCCACGAAAAAGTGGCCCTTCAACGATCCGAGTCGGTGATTCATTTCCAGGTCGGTATAGACGAAGGTGCCAGTCTCAGCCTTGTGGGTGACGCATGCAACCGCTGTTTTCTCGATCTCACCCGGGCCTTAATTACTTATATGGACCGGATGGTTTCAATTCGCCGTTTAAAAGGTACGGAGGTCAAATTCCCGCCCAACATCCAGTCCAACGAGGATCTTCAATCATTTGTTTTGGCGCAGTTTGAATTCCACTATCGCAGCGTAGCCGCTGATAAAAGGTTGACCAACCCTCGAAAGTTGGAGGAACTCTCAGGCCTCGGCACGTTCGAAAAACAGGCCTCACTTTCATACTTTGAATTGCGACGTTGCCTTGAACACCATGGGAGCGTGCCATCATCCAATATCACAATTTACTTCATCCGACCTGTGGTTCTTGCTGGCGATGTGGAAATCACACAGCTTCCCTACGTTGCGCCTGAGAATACAGGGATCAATTTGCGAATTGATCGGCCAGTGCTCCAATTCTTAGCGGGCCAGAAGGTACAGCTCAAGGAGTCAGATGTTGAAAATATTTCGATGACCCTTCAAATGATAATTGGCCCGGAGATCCGGCGTGTCGTTTCTGAATCCACGTGACGCGCCGCCGAACAAAGCCTTGCAGCTGACGGCCGATAGCATGTTTCTCAAGTAATCTTATTCTCTTCAGCTAGAATGCTGATCGCGCGCCGCAGCTGAAGGCCATCGTTGGCCGCTTCGATCCTGCGATGTTACAAAGAAAACCATACCGACATTCATTCTTTCTCGCGTGCTTGTTGGTTCTGCCATTCAATGCCCTGATTGGAAAAGGTGTGTTTGCGCAAGACGTCTCCCCATTTGATCGCTACGGTAGGATCAATTGGGAGGAGGACAAGAAACATTTGGATGGTTTTGCGAATGAGTTGAAGAAGCAGCCGGAAAAGATCGGCTATATCTATATTCAGGAAGCTCAGATCTCCTGCGAAGGGGCTGCAAAGGCTCACGCCATTGAACTCACTAAATATTTAATCCAGGTTCATCGAGTGCCCTGGAATCGAGTTGCATGGAGAGACCTTGGATATGGTGACGGATATGTAGTATCGCTTTGGTTGTTTCCAGCCGGTCACCCGCCTCAATATGTACCGGATTATAGGCCCGAGACCAATTACACTACCGTCGAAGATTGTGAAAGCTTGATTCGCCGATCGCGCTGGTTTGAAAGACGCCGTGCTCAGCGCCGCGCGGCCAACAAGCGCTTGCAGCGGACTCGCCGGTAGCGGGCTTCTTAAGTATGTTGGGCGGGCTCGCCGCTGAAGCGCAGCGTTGGGGCGCTTCAGAAACCTTGACGACCATGTCATATCACACTCTACAAACACTCTCTCAGATAGCCGTGGCCGTTGGCATAATCATGACTGGTCTTGGCGGATATGGTGCGTATTACTATCAAAAGAAAATCGACGCCCAAAAGGAAAAACATTCCAAGCCTGTGGTCGATCTGTGCCGTCGAGGCATTTCAGTCACAGAAGTGACGCCTCAGAAACTGTACTTTGACATCCCGTATTGCGCAGGCAAAAACGCAAACGCTTACAACGTCAGACTTGAATCCGCCGTTGTTCTTCGCGCGCAAAATGGATTTAAGATACTCAGCAAATTCGAAGATGCCTTTCCGGATAACATAACTCTTACCTACGAAACAGGAAAATCGATGTCGTTCAGTCTACAGCCGCTTCCGCAGGATTCCCTGCGCGATATGTATATCGGTGTGAAAGGCACTTATACCGACGAGTCGGGCACATCTACGTACCCGGTCTTTGATGTTTTCAAATTTAACGCTATGGGAAACAATTGGGTGCGGCTCCTAGGCGACGAGGATAGGATAGCCAAGGCGTTTTTCGTCCAAATTGACAGATGACGTCGCGCCCCAACAAAGCCTTGGAGCTGACGGCGCGATAGCATGTTTCTCAAGTAACTTCTTTCCTTCAGCTTGAATGCTGATCGCGCGCCGCAGCTGAAGGCCAGCGTTAGGCCTCGTAGATAGGAGCAAGATTATGGTAATCACCGTTGCTAATGCTGGCCGCACGTTTGTCGTTGTCGGCCTCTTGTTCGTCGTGTTAACACCTGCGATGAGCCAAGTCCCATCGCCAGCCACTAAAGCTTCCGATGCCTCCGACCGGGAACAAATCACAGCCATCCTTCGGAGCTGGGAAGAGGCGTGGAACAGCCACGACATGCGTGCCTTCGCAAAGTTGTTTCATGAAGATGGGGTTTGGGTCCTGTGGACGGGGGCGGTTGGAAGGGGAGGGCCGCCATCGAAGAGGGCCACGCCGCCGTCCACAAGACTGTCTTCCGCAACAGCATTCAGCGCGAACGCCTCGAAGAGTTAACCTTCGTGGGCCCGGACGCGGCGGTCGTCAGATTCTTCAGTACGCTGACGGGAGACGAGCCCCCCCGAAAAGGTTATTCGGAGCCGAAAGGTGCTGGTCGTGACCAAGCGCGAAAGCAACTGGAGGATCGGTTGGGGGCAGAACACGCGCCTAGCCGACACCATGCCCGACTGATGTTCCTGCGCGCCGGATGAATTGATGGCGGGCCATCGGCCTAACAACGGCCTGCACCTGACGCCCCTTCACGGAACCTCTCATGTAAGTGAAATGGGACTTGAGTGATGCCGGGCGTTAGGCGCCTTTCATGAAGCTGATACACAGAGTAAAAGGTAGCCGCCGCCGCTGTCGGCGCTTGCGAGGAGGGAGTACACAAAATACTAAACGGAGAGACTATGAACCGTCGTCACTTTCTTAACGCTCTAGCAGGTGCCTTAATGTCCGCGCCGGGCCTCGACAGCCGTGTGGCTTGGGCTACTGCGCGGCCTCCTCGCCGCTGGACGGCCGTGCAAAGGCTGCTTGATGGATACGTTGCAGACAAGAAAATGGCCGGTGCCGCTGCGGCCCTGTCCTATAGCGGTTCACCGCTCGCCTATCTCTCCGCCGGCAAAATCGCACTCGATTCAAGTGTGCGCTTCGACGAAAACAGCCTGTGCCGTATCCACTCGATGACCAAACCGGTCACAGGCGTCGCCGCAATGATGCTCGTCGAGGACGGCAGAATCGCACTCGACCAACCGGTCGCCGACATCCTGCCGGAATTCCGCCGCTTAAGCGTCGCCATGGATATAGAGAAGGGTCTGGGTTCTCGCCCCGCCGTCAAGACGATGACGATGCGTCATCTGTTGACACATACGTCGGGCCTCAGCTACTGGACCCCAGGCTCTGGCGCGGGCTTGCTCCCGACGGCCTACCGCGAACGCGGCATCACGCCGGGCAACTACGGCGCACGCCTCAACCGGCCCGGATACGGCCCGCAGGCGAGGAACCTCGTCGAAATGGTCGAGCGCGTGGCGGAACTCCCGCTCTTGTTTGAGCCAGGGACTGCCTTTAGCTATTCGATGGGACTCGACGTGATGGGGCTGGTGATCGAGCGCGTCGCAGGTCGTGGCTTCGACGTGTTCCTTCGCGAACGATTGTTCGGCCCGCTCGACATGAGTTCGACCGGCTTCCAGGTCGCGCCGAAGAACGTTGCGCGTCTGACGACCAGCTACGACGTAACGCCGGAGGGGTTGAAGCCCACCGACCCGGCAGCGACGAGCGCCTGGCTGCGACCGCCGACGCTCCTGGCGGGCGGTGCCGGGCTAATTTCGACCGCACGCGATTTCGCTCGCTTCGGCGCGATGCTGCTTGGTGATGGCGCGTTGGGGCGCGTCAGGGTCTTGAAGCCCCAGACGGCGCGTCTCGCTCGCGCGAACCTGCTCCCGGCCGGCGTCGTGTCCCCGTACGGCGGCGGGTCCGGCGCAGGGGCGCGCGTTGTGCTTCCCAGCGGCGACCGCCGGTTCGGGCCTCCCGGCACTTTCGGCTGGGGCGGGGCGGCTGGAACAGACTGGTGGATTGACCCGGCCCGCAGGGGGAACGTGGTGTTCATGACCCAATTCATGCCGGGTAACTCCTATCCGGTTCGGGATGAGATTACCGCTGCTATTGAGGCGGATCTCAAGCAAGGAAGCGACTG